>NZ_JQDZ01000103.1 GCF_000764205.1 Thalassotalea sp. ND16A | reverse complement strand
CACTTTGCATTCTTGCGAAAAAGATATTGAGGATAGCGTACCAGATAATGGTGAATCACAAAAAATATGATCCAAACATAGCTTTTCCAGCTTAGAAATTTGACAAAAGCTAATAACAGGCATCCCGTTATGCTTTTGAACGGGACCTCCTAAATTCACAACGTGCATAGAAACAATGGCTCTTTGTCTCTCGTTCTACTGCCTTATCGTTCTACTCTGTGGCGCCGATATATTTTCACTGCTCCTAAACGGATTGATATCTAAGCCGCCACGGCGGGTATAACGGGCGAAGACGGTAAGCGTTTGGGGTTGGCAAAATTCGATGATGTCGGTAAATATACGTTCAACACACTGTTCGTGAAATTCATTGTGCATGCGAAACGAAATGATGTAAGCCAACAGCGTTTTATGATCGATTTGCTTGCCCGTGTAGCTAATATAAACACTGCCCCAGTCAGGCTGGTTGGTGATTAAACAGTTCGACTTCAATAAATGACTCACCAAGTGTTCACTCACGATGTCTTTGCTATCTTTGGAATCTTTGGCGATTGCAGCGCTTAAAATATCACGGTTAAATTGATAATTATCAACGTTGAGCTCTAGATCATCGATTTTGACCGCTGCTGAGTTAGCAATAGCAAGTGCAGGGCAGTCATCCACCGGATAAAGGCTAACCTTTACTGCGGCCTCAGCAGTGTTACTGAGATCTTTTATCAAGCTAGCCTGAACCTCTTGCCAACTGGCAAAGCGAGTTTGATTATAACTGTTTAAATACAATTTAAATGATTTTGACTCGATTAAATTGGTGCTGGTGCAGGGCACTCTAAATTCGGCAACGGCGACAACGGGTTTGCCATTAGGCTCTAACCAGGATAATTCATAGCCATACCACACATCTTCGCCAAAAAATGGCAAATTATCAGCAAGTTGCAAATCATCTCTATTTAACGAGCGCGGCACGCCTTGCAACAATTGTGGGGCGTATTCACTGGTGTAGTCAGTGCGTTTCCCTAACAATAAAGATTTTAATTCATCGGCATTTTGGTAATGTGTCATATAAGGTTTTGCTTACTTTGATTTAAACGATTGGTATACTAATTAGCATACTTAAAAAAATATAGGCGTATTTTACCCGATGAAGAATAAAGAACAAAGTCTTGGCGAAATAATTCGCCAGTTTAGTGACAAATTTATTGCCCAACAGCTACAGCAAACGGGAAAATTACCTAGCGTTGAACATGATGATGACTGGCCGTCGCCATGCGAAACCGGTGCTATTGATGGCGATGGCTTTATCAGTTGGCAGCCGGTGAAAATGGATGAGACCTTTGATTTTAAAAACGTTGAGCAAGCATTGTCATTAACAATTCACCCAGACGTGCATCAATATTTCAGTCACATCTATTCGGAAGCCATTCCGGCAACGTGCAGCGAGGGCAATTTAGAATTGCTGTTTGCCTGGAACAAAGCCGATTATGAGCGGTTGCAACAAAACATTATCGGCCATTTGCTGATGAAACAAAAACTCAAGCAAAAAGAGACGATATTTTTTGCGGTAACCGATGAAGAAGACATCAATTTGGTTGTCAAGAATGACAGCGGTGAAGTCTGGGTTGAACCGGTGGGCTGTGAGCCAAGTAAGTTTATTGCCAACAATTTGATCGAATTTATCGAAAGCCTTGAGTTTTAAATTTACTGTAAGTTGCTTACAAGACTACTTTAAACGGGCTTTCAATAAGTGAATTTCTGCAACTAATGGTGCGATAGCCTGAGAAATTAATTGCTCAACTTCGGCTTTCGTTAGTACATCACCTGTGGTTTTATCCGTCTTTGGTTTGATGTCCGGTGCGGTGCTGGTATCGGCGATAGCGGGATTGCTTTGCCAGATTTGTAAGCCTTTAATAATTTGCGCCAATGGCAGAGACTGGCTCAACCTTGCCTTTATTAACGCAACCGATGGGGTTTTGTGCTCTGCTGCCAGTGCGGCGGCTATTTGGTAAATTTCGTGATTCTGATTCATTTTTAGTCAATAGTTGTTAAATTGCATAAATAATAGCGAAAATAACTAATCATGTCATCAGTAAAAACATGAGAAAATAATAAAACCTAATAAATACAGCTAGTTACAAAATTGGCCCGCCGATTGCTTTGTTAATGGCAGGTTACAAACTTAACGAATAATACTCATTCAATCAATATTTTGAACATTCATAAGAGAGAAAAAATAATGAAAAAATCTTTAGCTGCTTTAATGCTTATCGCACCATTAACTTTAGGGTTAACTGGCTGTATTGTGGTTGCTGATGGCGATGGTGATTTTGACCGCTATGTTAGCGATCATGAAGACAGAGAATATGAAAACCGTAAAAAAATGGCGCGTCTGGTAACTGGTATGTCTTTTAACGACGCGCAAGATCATTTTGGAGTGCCAGATTTTAACGAAAGTTATGAAAAAGGCGGTGAAACCATTCAAGTGTTGTATTACCGCACCAATCGTAAACACGGTGATGGCATGACGACCAAAGACGAATGTACGCCTTTAGTATTTAAAGACAGCAAGTTAGTAAGCTGGGGCGAAAGCGCATACAAACAGCTTTAATCAACTTGCTATAATGTCAAACTTATAATTTTATCTAATGCTGGTTTCTCCCTGAACCAGCATTAATTTTTTAAACAGCCAACACTGCTACCGCAACATACTGTCCAATACATCGACTACTTCACTCCAATCTGAATCTTGAGTAATTGCCTCGGTTAAAAAATTAGCCTGCGATTGGTTCCAAAAACTGGCATCGGCCAATTTGGTACAGTCTGATAAGCCTTTATGCTCTGTGATAAACATTTCAATGGTGTGTTTATTATTATCCAGGCCAAGTTGAGCAAATAACCCGGCCAAATTGTGTGCTGATAAATCCACGGTAAACCTCTTAATGTGTCTGATCTAATTTTAGTATAGTTGTGATCTGAAAATTGCCTAGCTATGGAATTAAATTACTCAAACTCAGTAAATTGAGGCAATTGCGCTAGCAGCATAAAAAATGAGCAACATTGTTTGACTTAAAATCAATTTAATTGCTATTGTGGTTTTCCAGCGTAGCAATCAGTGCCTAAAAACAGTACCTAAAAAAATAATAAAACGGGCTAATTGCAATCATAACAATAATAAATTACTAAAATAGTAGTGCTGCGAACAGTTGAAAATTGCAATAAAAGTTATAAAGGGCGAGTTATGAATGATGTAAAAATTGCTGCTGATGTCGACATCAGGGCAGCGTATTTAACTGCACCAGAGTTGAAGCTTGCGGCTTCACTTATTTATCAGGCGTATCATGATGACCCGGTATTTATCGATATATTTAATACTGGCACTGGTGATTATGAACAAAAACTCAGAGCCTCTATTCGTGAAGAGCTCGCCGCATTTTGGCAGGCTAAACAGCCTATACTAGGAATTTACCTGGGCGAAGCCTTAGTCGGTGTTGCTTGTTTGCACATGCCCGCATCGGGCTTTGGCTCCGACAGGTTTTGGCACTGGCGCTTAAAAATGATGTTAAGTGCTGGCTTTGTAAGTACCAAACAAATGATCCTAAAAGAAGAACAGATCATTGCTGCGGTGCCGATGCAACGTTTTCATATCTTATCGTTTATAGCCATTCATCCTTTACATCAACACCATGGCTTTGGCCATTACTTGTTGGCTGCGGTAAATACCGTGCTAGACGATGAACCTGAAAGTGAAGGCTTGGCAATTTATGTGACCTCTGACAAATACAAAGAATTCTTCAAAGAATGTGACTATGAGGTATTAACCGAAATTTCCGTTGGTAATGTAACCGGGCCGTTAATGGTGCACTATCGTGAGAATTAGCCGTGAGAATTAGCCGTGATAATTAGGCGTGTCCAATAACCGACAAAAGTAACGGATAAACTTAATTGAAAGTCTTGAGCATTCATTCAAGGTAAAGTTATGAGCGATAAACAATATCAAAGCTTTAAACAATTTTACCCTTTTTATTTAAGCCAACATCGAAATGCTGTTTGTCGAGCATTGCATTATCTTGGCAGTGTTTTGGTGTTAATGATGTTGGCGTACGCCACTTATAGCCAACAATACCTGTTATTGTGGATCTTAGCTGTTATTGGCGACTGGGTCATGCTGTTCGATTTTTTAACCGGCAAAAAGCACCATTAAGCCGATGCACTACAAATCACATCTTATCCACTAAATTTCTTGATCTAAATTAACTTTGTTTTATCTGTTTTGATAAAAATTTGTATTTTCACTTTAAAGATGTAAAATACATGCATCTTTTGGTTGTTAATGATGAATACAGTAAATGCATATTACTCGATACACAGATTATTCGTTGCGGGTGTTAATTTATTTAGCCATAAATTCGTCGCAGTTAGCGACCATCAATGACATCGCTAAAAGTTACAATATCTCGAAAAACCACCTGATGAAAATTGTTCAGCAACTCAATATCAAAGGCTACTTATTAGCGACTCGTGGTAAAAATGGTGGCATTAAACTTAACCGTTTAGCTGCGCAAATAAACATTGGCACTTTGGTTCGCGAGTTAGAAGATTCTAATAAGCTGGTGGAATGTTTTGGCGATAACAATCAGTGTGTAATTACCGCCAGTTGCCAGCTAAAACAAGTGTTTGCCCAAGCTCAACAAAGCTTTTATCAAACCTTAGACCGATACACTCTCGCCGATCTCATTGACTCGGACCAGAAAACAGAAATAGGCGACATACTGGCAATCAATGTTGCCTAAATAACTCTCCTTTAACAGGACTATCAACATGATAAACATAGCAAATGCTAACAACTCAGACGCTGAAAAAGCCGACAAACCGATGGCATTTTTCGAACTCGCGTTTCGCCCATTCTTTTTATGCGCTTCATTTTTTAGCATTATTAGTTTGATAATTTGGAGCGCACTGTTAAATGGTAGCGTTGCAATCAATGTCTATGGTGGCGCGCTATGGTGGCATAAGCATGAAATGTTATTTGGTTTTGTCAGCGCAATTATCGTCGGCTTTTTATTAACCGCAGTGCAAAACTGGACTGGCGTGCGCAGTTTAAACGGCCGTGCTTTGTTTGCCTTATTTGCCCTCTGGTTGTTTGCCAGGGTGGCCTTTCTCTTGCCTGATATTATGCCGCAATGGTTAATTACTGTGGCCGACATCATGTTTTTGCCACTCGCTGCCGTGGCACTTGCTTATCCTATTATCAAAGTGAAACTTTGGCGCAACTTAATGTTTATTCCGATATTGCTGATCATGACGTTAATAAACATTAGTATGCATTACTCCATAATTTCGCAATCAATGCAATTTATGAGTACTGCCAGTATCACTATGGTTCTGCTTATCACTTTGATCATGACCCTTATGGGCGGCAGAGTGTTTCCGATGTTTACCGCCAATGGCACTCAAACCCGGCGGGTTAATGCCATTGCCTGGTTGGAAAAGCTGGTCATCATTTCCACTCTGCTGGCGTTAATCAGTAGCTTCAACATTATTGAATTACCGGCAATGCTTAGTGCGGTTATCTTTTTTGTTGCCGCAATAGCACATGCTGCTAGAGCACTGCGCTGGCGCATATGGGTTACGTTAAAAACCCCATTGGTTTGGTCATTACATTTGAGTTATTGGTGCATCGCCCTGGGGTTGTTTTTATTCGCTCTGGCTGAGATAACCACCTGGGTAAGTCAATCACAGGCCATTCACTTATTGACGGTAGGCGCCATGGCGACGATGATTTTATCCATGGTATCACGTGTCTCATTAGGCCATAGCGGCAGGGCGATAGTGGCCAGTAAAGTCATGACCTTTGCTTTTGTGGCGATAATCTTGGCCGCCGTTGTCCGAGTGTTTGGCAACTATGTTGTTGCCGATTATAGTCAGGTAATTAACGCTGCTGTTGTGTTGTGGACTATTGCTTATGGCAGTTTCGTGGTTATTTATTTACCAATACTCACGCAACCCAAGGCCGGCTAATTAGTTAGCTTGCTGTTGCGTTGTTTTTTTATACCAAGTTGATTAAAAATGAGCCGATGTTTAATCGAAGTTGTATCACATAAGGTTTAGTGCTGAATATGAGTTCTATCGAATCAAGCAACACCCTGGCGATATTTCCCCGCAGTTGGAGTCAACAAAATGCGGGCCGGGTACCTGGCAACATTCCTATTTGGGTGGGTATCCTGTCAGAATTAACCGAGTTTGGTATTTTTTTTACCGCCTATTTTATTGCAAAATTTAACTACCCTGAGGTCTTTGCTTCGGGACCGCTGAGCTTAAACACGACCATCGGGGTTAGTAACACCGTTATTTTGTTGGCCAGTAGTTTTTTTATGGCGAAAGCCATGAGCAACGTGCGCCGCGACGACTATAAAAAATGTGAACGCTACCTTTGGTATACCTTTATCTGTGCCTGTATGTATTTATCCTTTAAAAGCTATGAGTTTTATTGGAACGATTTGCAAGGCTTCAGTACCAAAACCAATGAGTTTTTTACCGTTTATTATTACATGACGTTCAACCACTTTTTACACGTAGGTTGGGCCGCTTGTGCCATTTTGTGGGTGATTTTCAGATTGCGCAGTGGCGCTTATTCTGCCAAAGAGCACTCAGGCCTTGAAGCCTTGGCCGTTTATTGGCATATGATCGATTTAATGTGGATTTTAATATTCCCATTACTGTACGTTTTACGATAGGAACAAGAGCATGAAACGTTTTGGAAAGCTTGAATATTACTTTGCCGCATTAATCACGATTACGTTCAGTAACACCATCTTGGGTGAGGGTTTTGATTCGACCGCTTTTATCACTATCTTTGTGGCGTTAACGGTAATGTATAAAGGCCTGGTGGTTATTGATCACTTTATGGAATTAAAGGAAGCGAATCGCTATTTGCGCATGATGATGCGCACCTATTTCTTCTTTTTTCCATCGTTGATTATCTTGAGTACGATGTTTTAACGTTGTCACTGGCAACTAAACTGTAAAGGGTCTGATAAATCAGACCCTTGTTTCATCGATAAGCTAACATCTTGGTTACACTGCGTTGCTGGTGGGCTCGTCTTCAATAGAACTTTGCTCTTTCGTCTCTACAATGGTATCAGCACCAGGAAGAACCGCATTTAAAAACAACGCAATTACCGAACCGGTAGTAATGCCAGAGGCAAGAATGATTTTTAGAAACTCGGGTAAGTGACTTAATAGTTCAGGACGAACCGTTACCGCCATGCCAGCGCCAATACTTACCGCGATAATAATACCGTTTCTTTTGGTATGCTGAGTGTGAGATAAAATATTTACCCCGGCGGTGATTATCATGGCAAACATAACTAAGCCTGCACCACCAAGAACAGGCAGTGGAATCGCGACCACCAATGCTCCGATGATTGGAAATAACCCGGCAAGAACCAACATTGCGCCAGTAATGGCAACCACATAACGACTTGCTACGCCAGTCATGCCAACAATACCAACATTTTGTGAGAAAGAAGAGAAAGGCGTCGTAGAGAATAATGATGCTAAAGCTGAACCTAACCCATCACATAATATGCCGCTAGATAATTTCTTTCCGGTTAATTTAGTTTTTGTCACATTCGATAGCGCTAAGAAATCACCGGTAGATTCGACTATTGTCACTAAATAGGCAATAGACATACCGATAATGCCACTAATTGGAAAACTTAAACCAAAATGAAAAGGGCTCGGCAAAGCAAGTAATGGAGAATCTTGTACGGGTTTAAAATCGACCAAACCTAAGGCTACACAGACCACAAACCCCACTGCCATACCGATTACAACGGCAGCAGCCGATAAAATACCTTTACCGAACATAGAGAGTGCAATAACCGTTGCTAACACAAGCATACCTATTGCTAAATTAGGCAGTGATGCATAACCCTCTTGTCCTACTTGACCTCCGGCAAACCAATCAACTGCAACAGGAATTAAGGACAGACCAATCAAAGTAACAACCGTGCCGGTAACTATCGGTGGAAAAAACTTCCGAATCATCGGCATAAAAAAGCTACCAATAATCATCACCAGGGATGCCACTAAAGCAGAGCCTAAAATTCCCGCAACTCCGTGTTCAAAGCCAATAGCGATGGAAACGCCGACAAAGGTAAAGCTGGTCCCCATAACACAAGGCAGTCGAATGCCAACGGGACCAACCCCTTTACACTGGATCATAGTCACCACACCCGAAACAAGCATCGCCGCGTTAACTAATACAACAATATCTTCTACCGGCAGACCCAAAACGCCACCCACGACTAATGGCACAGTTATTATTGCGCCCAGAGCGGCAAGTAAATGCTGAGCGGCGAGCAATATCGATGTACCTACCGGGGGCTTATCTTCAACTTTATATAAAATTTCCAAAATACATTCCTATTTTTTATCTGTTTTAGCGGCGTGTCAAAATAATGTTGTTACAATTTTGTTAATAAATCGTTCACTCGATACTTGCATAAACTTGACTCTTGTGTCAATTAACTGGTGTTGGAATATAGCTTTCTACGATTTCACATTATGAAATAATTAAACACGTTTGATACAGCAAGATAGTAGAGAACATTAGGGTAATTATGCTTCAGCACGACCCTGAACGTGGTAATGAAACTGGTAACTTCACTATTAACGGAGTATAAATAGCCAGGCATACAGGAGATTGATTTTGAGATTAAGTTAAATCTCAAGAATATTTTGGTGAAAGACAATCTCGTTTCGAATGACGATTTTCACAAATTTTTAATGATAGGCTGTTTTGCTATAAACTTTGTGAGATATGTCTTACAAAGGTGTGAGAAAAACCTGATATTCGTTGTTTCTATCGCTTACATAAAAGCAGCAGGCCCTATAACTAAAGGCCTGTACAGCGATCACTTTAAAATAGCATAAGTTTGCTGTATTTTTTTGCTGAAAACCGACTTGGTAAAAGTGAATATTTTGTTAATATTTGTCTTGTCAGGAGACATTGGGTTCAGGATGAACCGGCAAGGAAGCAACATTTTAGTTTATTGCCAGTGACGGCGATAATTAAAGGGAAGCTCGCTATACGCAACGGATTTGTCTATTGTTTAAAATTGGATTTTTATCATATAGCTTAATGCCATCAGGATGAGGCATTTAGGGAAGAACGCAGGAAGTAGAAGGATAGATGGACTTATTATCGCTGGGGGCAGTGATTAACGGACTAAATAGAGCTCTAATTCAGGCAGGAAGCTTAAGCAAATGATGAATAGGACACTATATAGTGTCCTATTTTTTTTGTTGGCGGGGTTTTATCCTCGCATTATATCCGGCCGTACCAAATACTTTATCGTATTCCCCGTTGGCGAGGTTTTAACCTCGCGAAATTCTAACAGCACTTCTCGATATATTTGATCTTTCCTAGATATGCACCATAATTTTTAACTAGGGAATTTGTTTGCAATTAGAGATGGAATTTATGCAAAGACACTTCTACATTTGTGATGACATCGATGAATTGAAGCTAGTCACGGCTGAGCTTGAAAACCACGGCTTCACCAAACCTCAAATTCACCTTATTTCAAAAGATCAGGGTACTCATCACCTAGAGACCTTTATGCCGGTAAAAGATGAAATTTTTAGCTCTTTGTTACGTGGCGAATACGGCTTATTGATTGCGTTATCAGTCATTGTAGGTATTGCAATATTGAGTTATTTATTGGCTTTTACGTTATTTTTAATGGTTTGGTGCGCAGTTTCTACCATCGTATTATTTTTTGTTTTTATCATGAAACCGGATAGCAGTTTGATCATTAACACCCGCAGCAATGTCAATCCTGAATTGATCAAAGAAGAAATTGAATCCGGCAAATATGTATTACTGGTGGAACTGGGCTCTCGGCAAGTTAGAGAATTAAAAAAAGTAGTGGTGAAACACCCTGAGCTGAAGGTTGCTGGCAATCATGAAATCTTTTTAGGTTAACTTTTAAGTAACACAAACCTATCTGTTTCGCCTGTTTTTGGTGACCTGTCTTTATGTGAAAAAAACAGATTTTTTAGTGAAATCAAAATTTATTCTTTGTTACTATAAATAAACAGCACCTTAAGGTATGCTGATTTCCGATAAATTAAAATTGATACTAAAAAGGTAAGTCAGCGTGAGTGTTCATAGTCATCTTATTCAGGAAACAGTAAATGGTATATTAGCGTCGTTGGTCGACTTTTCTGATGATAGTACCGTTTATTTGAAAGATAATACCCTGGCAAAAAAACTCAATGTTAGCCGAACTACGATTCGAACTGCATTAGCTGAATTGGAAAAGAAAGGTATTATTACCATTGAAGGTTCGCAAAAACAGGTAGTTAGAGCGCCACAAGCAAGTGATTATTTTGATACCAGCAATAGTGTCTCGTCGAAAGAAGAAATCATCGAAAAGTACTTCCTCAACCTAATTCATCACGGTAAACTTTTACCTGGAGACAAATTCTCTGAGCTCGAACTGGCCAAGTCATCAGGTTGCAACACCATTACCGTAAGAGAGTTTTTGATCAAGTTCTCGCGATTTGGTCTGATCGATAAGAGTCCCAGAGCAAAATGGCAAATGGTTGAATTTGATGAAAAATTTGCGCTAGAACTGATTGAGTTCCGTCGCATTCTGGAAATGAGCTCAATTACCAAATTGCTGTCGACTGCTCAACGTGATGAGGTTTGGCAAGAGTTGTCACTATTACTGGACAAGCATAATGAGGTTCTTGCCGATGTGGAGAACCGTTATACCGAGCTTAGTGAGTTAGACCGAGAGTTTCATTTCATCATTCAACGAGCTTCTGAAAATCGTTTTTTTATGCAATTTTTTGATGTGGTATCTTTAATTTGTCACTACCATTATCAATGGGACAAAGGTGATGAGTTAGAGCGTAATGTTGTTGCCCTAGAAGAACATATAGAGATAATCACGCAGTTGCTGGCACACAATACTTCTGGTGTGATTGCCGCTATGGAAACGCACTTAAATACGGCGAAGGAAACCCTGTTGCGGTCGGTGCACGGACTGAAGTAATTCGTTAAACCAACCATTAAAAAATACCTCAGTAATCTGAAGTGAACCCCAATAGTTGGACATCCACTTACTGGGGACTTTTTACTTATGCTGTCGACTCGAATCAGACACCTAGTTTCGCTTTGCCAGTTGCGCAAGTAAACGTTTTGCCATAGGTAATGCCGAGGCAGGGTTTTGTCCAGTGATTAATCGTCTGTCAACCACAACATGAACCTGATTCTTGCCTTTAGCGCTATATAAACCGCCTACATCAGCAATTTTATCTTCGAGTAAGAACGGATAGTTGTTTCTTGCCCAGCTGCCTTCTTCAATATTGGCTTTTGCGGTAAGCTTTTTACCAGCGATTAACCGTTGACCATTGGCAAGCGTGACATTGATTAATGCTGCCGGCCCATGGCAATCGGCCGATACGATACCGCCTGCTTCATAAATATCTCGGGTAATTGCCATCGCTTGCTTATTGTTTACTAAATCAAACATAGGCCCGGAACCCCCGGCAAAATATACGGCTAAATATGCTGTTGCGACCACTGCTGATAAGGGTTTTGTTTGTTGCAATTGCTGCTTTAAATCTGCATTGTTAAACCAGTTCTGCTGCTCTTTTGATAACCTGGATACACCTCTGGCATAACCGTCACCACCGAGTGGGCTGGCAATATCTATGGCATAGCCGGCATCGGCTAACAACCGATATGGCTCTAATACTTCAGGTAGCCAAAACCCGTGTTGATCGCTGGAAATGATGATTAATATTTTTCCCTGCTTTGCTAGTACTTGGGTTTGCGCTTGTACATTATTGCTTAAGGCACTGTTGGCAAAAGTAAAAGTGCTAAAAAAATACAGTAGTAGCGGCCAAATATAGTGTTGAAATTGTCGATAATCTTTACCAATAGCGGTGTGTAAAAATGCCTTCATCAGTTACTCCATAATTTATTGTTTAGGTGTTGCTTAGAGCAGAGTAAATAAACACGGCAAAAAAGTAATGAAAGTGAGGTGATTATTAAGCTGTAGTTAGGATTAAGTTGTGACCAAGTTGTGACTGGCATCGTTGCAGCCAAGTAGGGCGTTGATTTTGTTACAAATGAATCCGTTATTTGGCATATATATAGCTTAATAACTAAATTAAAGTGCAGTACTATAGTTAGCAAGCTGATCAACAATATTAATAACAAGCCTGGAACATACTTTGCGCTATTTGCAGTTCAACGACATTTGTATCGATACTCATAATCAACAGCTCTATCGCGGTGAAGAAACCATTGATTTAGCACCTAAAGTGTATGAGCTATTAGTGTTTTTTTGTCAAAATAGTCAACGATTGATCAGCAAAGATGAATTAATGGAATGCGTCTGGACCGGGACCATAGTGACCGAAAATGCTATTAGCCGCACCCTGGTGAAAGTCAGAAAAGTATTAGCAGATGAGCCGAAAAACCCACAGTTTATTATTACCGTACCGCGCAAGGGCTATCGTATGGTTGCCGAGTTTAGCGCCACTGATGAAATGTTAAACACTTTCAATAATGAGTCATTGCCACAAGCCAACAACATCAGCAATAATATCAGTAATAAACCCCAAGAACGGGTAACTCAGTCGACTAATCTCGAGAAAAATACACCAGCGCCAAGCGTAACTAATAAGCATAAGACACATCTCTTGATTATCTTTATGGTGTTAACGCTCTCGATCATTTTCTATGCATTGAAATTTGACTCTACCACAGTAGTACAAACCAAAGCCTTCAAACCGTTGACTCGGCAAGTGGGGATTGAACTTTATCCTGCCGTTTCTCCCAATGCGGCTATGGTTGCTTACACGAAAGAATCGTTGAGTAAAAAGCGGCATATCAACATTGAAAATTTAAGCAATCACTCTCACCAATCGATCAGCCATGCACAGGCCAATATCAGTAGACCAATTTGGTCCCCGACCACAGACAAACTGGCATTTTTGTATCAACATAATAACGTTTGTATGATTTATTGGGGCGAGACTGGTAAGTTAGCCAATAGTGACAATTGGCAGCCGATCAGCGAATGCAGTCGCAATAGTAATCCGTATTTTGTCTTTTCACCTGACGGTAAGTACCTTTATTTTAATGATCGCCAGTCTAAGACTCACGGTTATCAAGTTTTTCGAGTGAATTTGTCTAATAATGAAAAAGATATCATTAACCAGCCGATCACCCGTGGCAGGGGCAATTACAGTTTTGACATATCCCCTAATGGCGAAAGCTTAGTGCTGCTCAATAGCGAATTTGCCCCGCAAACTCGCATTTACACGTTAGACATTGCCAGCAGCACCTTAACGCAAACGATACAATTGCCTTATCTGATGCGCTCAGTCATTTGGCACCATGATAACAACAGCATCATTCACCCCTCACCCCATCCTGCCTTTGAGATATGGCAAAGCAGTCTTGCCGGGCAAAAGCTTGCGGTGCTGGCGAGTAATACTTCACGGATTAAGCAGGTTTCACGAATTAATAATGGCGAAGATTATGCGTTTGTCTCTTACTTATTGAATCGAGATATTCATTATCGTGAGCTAATATCAGCTAACTTGGAACCTCAATCGCAACCACAACAAATCGTGTTAGACAACTCAACGGTGATGGATTATTTACCCGCATTGGCAAATAATTCTTCGCAATACGCCTTCGTGTCAAAGCGTTCAACCACGGCGGAAGTTTATTTATCAAATTTATCGAGCAATAACAGCTCACAGCTGACCTTTTTTAATGATCCGGTAAAGCTCTATCAACTCGCGTTTTCAGCCAATGACAGCCAGTTAATGATTTTAGCCGATAATCAAATCTTTATCGCTGAATTGAGTTCAGCAAACATCAGGCTGCTGCCGCTGGATAATATCGCCATTGCCGGCGCGAGTTGGCAAGATGAAGATAATCTGATTTTTTCCACCATCAAAAATAATGATTGGCAGCTGATGCGTTATAACATTAGCAATAATAAACTGGCATCTCTGCCATCAGGTTACCAAGGCGGACTGTACTCGGCGATAGATCAAAATTACTATTTTATTGCCAATGACAGTGGCCAAGTGCTGCAATTTTCATCCTTAAATACTGAGCCGCAACCAATTGCCTTATCTTGCCAGCCAAGCTTTATCGACAGGAAGCTAAATTTAAAGCTCACCGATAAAGGCTTAGTGTGTTTATCAAATGAAAAAGCCCCGGGCTTACGAGAATATTCTTTTCAATCAAAAGCCGTAGATGGATGGACACAAAGCCCGGTAAACAGTGATTTTGACAGCAATAATAACGGCGTGATCTTCACTCAGTTAACTCAGTCTGCTTCGGATATTATGCGAACAACTAGCGACTACAATTAGCTCATTCGATGAATTTTTGCGGCGGGGTGATACATCGCTAATAACGAACTGAATGGTCAGTAGACGGTTGCCTTTATACCTTGTTTGTCGGTACAGTTGCTATATTCAAGTAGGAGATACTTATGATTGTTCGTGATAAACCCAATGCATTACAGCTGTTTTTTGTTATTCGTGGCTCCGTGGTGCCGCTTATTCTGCCGCAGATAATTTTTGTCACCTTGCTTGGCGTGGCAGTTGCCGCTGCTCAATATTATTACCCTTCGATATTTCCCGATTTTACCCTGGCGCCTTTGGCTTTATTGGGGCTTGCATTATCGCTATTTCTTGGCTTTAGAAACAATGCCTGTTATGACCGTTGGTGGGAAGCTCGTAAGCAATGGGGACAGCTAATTGTAGACTCCCGCAGCTTATCTCGTCAGGTAACCTCTTACATTGACGGTAAGGCGGAGGGGGGCGCTGAAGTTCAAAGACGCATGGTATATCTGACCATTGCCTTTAATCATGCACTAAGGCATCAGTTGAGAAAATCAGATCCCTGGGACGATATAGGAAAATATGTCGAAGCAGAAGACATTGAACCGCTGCGTCAATCTCAGAATCTGGCAGATTGTTTATTGCGCCTGATGGGGCGAAAGCTGGGAACCTGCCGACACAAAAAGCTGCTGTCAGATTTTTTACTGCAGAGCCTCGACGATCACATTACCTCAATGGGCTCGGTTCAGGCAGCATGCGAGCGCATTCAGAACACGCCATTGCCGTTTGCATATATGTTACTGGTGCAGCGCACGGCATACCTTTACTGTTTTATCTTACCCTTTGGCATCGTCGCTTCTCAGGGCCTGGTCACTCCGTTATTTTGCGCCATCGTTGCCTACACCTTTTTTGGCCTCGATGCTTTGAGTGAAGAGTTAGAAGAACCATTTGGCTTATCAACCAACGACTTAGCTTTGAGTGCGATGACCCGTACCACTGAGATCAACTTGTTAGAAGTTCTGGGCGAGACCGAGTTGCCGCAAGCAATCCAACCGCAAAAGGGGCGACTGGAATAATGTGTTAACCTCACCAGCTGAACAGCCGTCATTGTGAATGACTGAAAGGTAAATATATGGTCGCAATAGCGCCAATTTTGTCTACTCGATTGCTAATGGTTAAATCGCCGCCGTGGTTGCTAATGATTTGTCGACTTAGCACCAGGCCAATGCCGCTGCCATCGGTTTTGGTGGTATAAAAGGGCACAAACAAGTTATCCACATTATTAATGCCGCTGCCTTCATCGGTTATTTTGATTTCGATGGCGTCAGCTTTGTGTTGCCATGAAACCGCAATGATCCCGTCGGGAACATCTACCATCGCTTGCTGAGCATTTTTAATTAAATTAACCAATACTTGTTGCAGTTGACTTTCGTCCGCATAAATATCAAACGGCTCACCATTAAACTGAATATTGTCTTGCTCGAACAGCAACGCCATGGAGCTCAGCAAAGGTTGCAGCGCAAATAGGCTTTTATCGGGTACCGGTAATCGACTGAGTTGTTGATAGCGCTGCAGAAAAATATTCAGCGAATTGGCACGTTCAGTGATAACCAACAAGCCTTCTTGCAAGTCGGCAACCAATTCAGCATTACTCTCTGTCAAAGTGCGGTCTGTCAAAGTGCGGCCTGTCAAAGTGCGGTCTGCCAAAGTGCTATCAGCCAAAGCGCTATCGTTTGCCAGTAAGCGAGTTAGGGTTTCACTAATAGAAGCTATTGGTGCCAGAGAATTGTTGATTTCATGACTTAATACGCGTAATAACTTTTGCCATGCTTGTCGTTCTTCCTCACGCAACAGGTTTTGTATATCGGTAATAAAAATAAGTTGTTGTTTAATACCCTTTTCAAAATACTCATCGGTATGAATAAAGACTTTTTTCTTATGTTCTTTGATTTCAAATTCAATTACTTTTCGATGTTCACCAGATAAAATATCTTGCAGTCCTAAGGTGTTAATCGGCCAGCCTTGCATTTGCTCAAATCGACAGCTAAACAGCTTTTCCGCGCTTGGATTCATTAAGCTGATACTGCCTTTATTATCGACGGCAATAATGGCGACATCGATTTGGGCAATCACCTTGTATAGTAGTACCTGTTTTTCTTTGCTGATTAATTGTTGTTCAGCCAGGGCGCTTGAGAGCTGATTAAATACCTGATTATATTCATTTAAAGCGCCTGTTGCAGCCTCCTGATGGGCACGCAGAGAATGATCACCAGCTTGCATGGCGGTGATTAGGTTGGCTGATGTTCTCAACTGAAAAATGACTTTTTGACGAATAGTAAATGCACAATAAAACACGCTGACTAACACAAAAAACAGCAACATGATTTTTAAATACAGTGATAATTCATGGGCATATAAGGCATAAAATAAAAATACCGTTGGCAATAAACCGGTAAACAACGCCAGCCGCAACAATTTGTTTTCAAAACTTATGTCCCGGTTAGCTTTATTATTTTTCATCATGGTATTAAAGGTTGTGCTTCTCTAAACGTCGATAATAAGAGCTTCTACTCAAGCCCAGTGAATCTGCGGTTTTATGACAGTCATGCTGAAAACGTGATAAACGCTCAATTATAATATGCTTTTCAATGGCATCCAGGCTGGCGTTACTGATGTCAAAATTCGCAGTTTTATCGTTATTACTCGGTTGTTGCCAACCAAGATCGCTAAGATTTATCCGCTGATCTTGGCTGAGAAAAATAGCGCGCTCCATCATATGACTCAGTTCGCGAATATTTCCCGGCCAGGCATAATTGTTTAAAGCAAACACCGCCTCCTCTGAAAGCGTTTGTTCAGGCAGGCGGTATTTCTTGGCGTACAATGATAAAAAGTGCTGCGCCAGCGGCATAATATCGTCAACCCGTTCCCTTAATGCTGGAATGTTGATTTCAATGGTATTTAACCGATACAGCAGGTCTTGACGAAACTTGCCCTGGCTAATTAACTGCTCTAATGCGGCATTGGTTGCTGACACCAGGCGAACATCAATTTGTTGAGTTTTAGAACTGCCTACTTTTTCAAAGCGACGTTCTTCTAATACTCTTAATAACTTGGCTTGTTGAGAAAGCGGAATGTTGGCTATTTCATCCAAAAATATCGTCCCGCCTTCAGCCAGTTCAAAACGTCCGATACGGTTTTCTTTGGCATCGGTGAATGCCCCTTTTACGTGACCAAACATTTCACTTTCAAACAAACTTTCACTGATCGCACCCATGTTCACCGAAATGAAGCTGTTACTGGTACGCATCGAGCAATGGTGCAAATAGTCGGCGAACATGCTTTTGCCGGTGCCATTTTCACCGGTAAATAATATATTCATGTCGCTGTGAGCCAGTTTTTCCAGTTGAGCCAACAACTGCTGCATCACTAACGATTGAGCAATAATATTTGTGCTCGGCGTTGTCGCTTGGGCTTTTAATAAGGCATTTTCTTGCGCGAGTTTAAATCCTTTCTTTTCAATTTGTTGAATATGAATTTGGGCTTGTAAAATGGTTAATAATCTATCGTTGCCCCAAGGTTTTTGGACAAAGTCAGACGCTCCTAGTTTCATCGCCTCGACGGCGATATCGACACTGCCATAGCCTGTCATCACCACAATAGGCAAAGATTCGTCAAGCGTCCGTATTTCGCGGATAAGTTGCAGCCCCTCCCGGCCTGAGGTGGTATCTTTTTGATAATTTAAATCCATTAAAATAACGGAAAAATCATTTAGCTTTAACTCTTGCAGTAATGCCGCTGGCGAAGTGACCGCAGTTACCAGATAATTTTCCGCCTTTAATAATAACTTTAACGCGGTAATAACCCGGGTATCATCATCGGCAATAAGCACAGAGGGTTTTATTTTGTTCATTAAGGTAAGCAAACTCCACTAGATAACGGTGCGTTACTTACTTAACTTCAGTAACTAAGTAACGCAACGTTGATACTAGATAATATTAAAGAATATTCAGTTAAAGTTCTAGGTTAATCGTGGTGCAGGGCGAAACTCGGCTCCATCAATACCACTTTCCGGGTCGGTACATAAGTCGCAAACAACACCATAATAATAATTAACAGCGGAATGCCGAACAAGCCAATAACATAACTCGCGTCATTGATCACCAAAGTATCGGTCATACTGTTCACCACCCAAAGTGATATTGCCACGCCAATAGAAAGGCCAATGAGTAATTGACTGACCGCCTGGGTTAAAAATAACCGCATGATATTGTTATCGCTGGCGCCTAATGCTCTACGCACACCTATTTCTTGTGTACGTTGCGTTATGCCATTGGCAGCAACCGCATAAATTCCGCTGGCAGCCAAAAATACCGCTATCACGCCACACAATAAGAATACTTTACTGATCGCCGACACCAAGATCATCGGTTGGGCAATTAAATCGTCATAACTTTGCAGGTGATAGGACGTCACATTATCATCAACGTTATTAATTGCTTGTTGCAGCGATTTTTGTGCCAACGCTTGCTGGCCTACATAGTGTATGGCGATATCAATTCGGCTACGACCTATGGTATCCAACAGATAATATGAAGTGTAGGTTTCACTCGAGGTTTTCATTGCTGAGCCATGGAATGTATCAGAAACCACACCGATTATGGTTAGCCAGTCGCCCTGTCTGTTTTCACCAATACGTCGAACTCTATGACCAACCGCGTCACCGTCAGGAAAAAATTCTTTCGCTATCGACTCATTAATAATGATCGTTGCCTCTGTTGCGCTAATATCTCTATGGTCAAAATCTCGGCCCTGGATCACTTTCATGCCAATTGCACGCCAGGAATCTCGAGCAACCACCTCACTATTACTCGCGGGATTTTCGTTATACACTAACGCCGCTCTGCCTTCTATTTCAAAATAACTGGCCCCTTCACCGGTGCCGGGTAAACTGCTCATAAAGCTAACAGCTTCAATGTTTGGCATCTGCTCCAATTCAGTTTTTAACTTGTAGTAAACTGCGGTGCGATTTAAGGTATCGCTGTCTTGGTGTTCGGTGCCATATCTAATTTTATAATTTTCGCTAGGAAGCTCTATAGTGGCGGTGATCCTGTTTTGAGTTTCCACCCCATAATCGGCCCGACCGGCGGAATAACTGGAGGCTAATAATATGGTCGCAATAACCAACACCACACAAGAAAGGAAAATCTCACTGATCACCAATGCCTTACTGGCGTTTGCCGCTTTTTTCCCTTGTGCACCACGGGTACCATCTCTTAATACCGCATTGAAATCGCCGGATAATGCGCGCCACGCCGGGATCAAACCGGTAATGGCTATCATCATGATCACCGCAATAATAAGCACCAGAATTGCATCGCTATCTAATGTTACATGCCACCAGAAAGGTTTTTGCTGATTCACCGCATACATCTGTTCAAATACCGAGTTACTCAGCTCCAGTCCCCATCCGGCCAGTAAAATGGCGATAAAACCACCAACAGTGCAAATGAAAATACTTTCCCATAACATTTGTAATATTAAACGTTTACGTGGCACACCTAAGGCGACTCGAATGGCAATCTCTTTAAAGCGTTCGTTTACTCGAGCGAGCAATAAATTTCCCACATTGATACAAGCGAGCAAAAGAATAAGAAAAACAACGACAAACATAGTGATAAAAATAGAATAAAACTGGGGTATGCTGGCCTTCTTAAACGGTAGGGTTACTAAATACCCGCCATCGACCGAACGTCGCCACAACATATTTTCAGGCAGACTTTCAACAATACTTTTATTTAATACCGACAACTTGTGCTCAAAAGTGGAAAAATCGGCATTGTCTTTTAAATGCGCGTAAGCATAAAAACGCTCACGAGTGCGAACGGTTGGCGTCAGATAGTTTTGCTCAATAGGATGCCAGGTTTGTGCCGTGGCCGGAAAGGCAAAACCCTCTGGCATTACGCCAATAATTCGAGTGGCAATCGCATCCGCCATTATCACAGAGCCAACGACATCTTCTTTTGCCAAGAAATAGTCTTGCCATACTTGATGGCTTAAGACCATAACCGGCTCTGCCCCCTCAAAATGGTCTTCAGGGGTAAAGCCTCGACCTAATATGGGCTGTACACCGGCAAATTCAAATACATTCCACTCAATAAACGCGGCGTTGAACTTTCGAGTCCCGGTATTATTATCTGGCTTGCCAATTAAAGCCGTGCCTTCAATGTAAATGCCAAAATCTTGTAAATCGTCCATTTCGTTTCTTACCCGCAGTAAATCAAAGGGATCGACCCCAATACGGTATAAGTGGCTTTCATTAAACTCACCTTCTATCGAAATAACCGGTTTATCGTTGTTAAGCACTAAAGGCTTAAACACTAAGCTACTCAGCAACGAATAGGTATATAACGTTAACCCTAAGCCGATTGCGACAATCAGCACGGTTAGTACGGTAAAAACCGGTTTTTTATGTAGCAGCCTTGCGGCATATTTTATATCTAGAGAAATAGACACCAAAAAATCCTCTTATCAAATCTAATTGTTTGCACTAACAGATATCATACGGCTATCGCCGCTGTTATTTCAGTACTTTGATCGGCGACGATTTTGCCGTCAAAAACCTCAATCATGCGCTGTGCGCGAGCAGCCGAGCGAGGGTCATGAGTTACCATGCAAATCGTTGCGCCTTCACGGTGGAGCTCATCGAGTAAGGCCATGACAATTTGAGCATTTTTTGAATCTAAATTTCCGGTTGGTTCATCGGCCAGAATAATCGAGGGTTTACCCGATATGGCGCGAGCAACGGCAACGCGTTGTTGCTGGCCACCGGAAAGTTGTGACGGAAAATGATTGGCTCGGTGTAACATATCAACTTTTTCTAATGAATCACCTACCATTGCTCCGCGTTGTTGAGCCGTAAGGTCGGTTCGATAAGTTAACGGCAGCTCAACATTTTCCGCGACACTCAAATCGCTAATTAAATTAAATGACTGAAAGATAAAACCTATTTCTTTATTACGAATTTTTGACCTATCATCGCGATTTAAACTTGAGACATCATGTCCTGCTAATTGGTAGCTACCGCTGTTTGCAGTATCAAGCAGGCCTAGCAATGACAATAGGGTAGACTTGCCACAACCTGATGGTCCGGTAATTGACAGATACTCTCCCTTATTTATGGTCAAATTAATATTATTCAGAGCATGTGTTTCCACGTCATCAGTGAAAAACACCTTTTTAATATCACCAAGTTCGACCAGTGGTTGCTGATCAGCCACTATATTGTTGTTCATAACTTTCTCCTAATTTAGTCTTATTATTGAGTGTTGTTCCCAAGCGGATATATCTGACACAATAATGTTTTCACCGGCATTAAGTCCGGCTTGTATTTGAATATATTTTGTCGACGTTTGCCCAAACTTGACGATTTTCTTGTTGGCTACTTCGCCATCTTTATCTAACAAATACACCGTGGCTTCGCTAAAACCGTTAGCAAACATCGGTCGTTTGACAAATAAAGTATCACTAATGCGGGCGATTTCTATGACCCCATCCACGGTCAAATCTGGCCGTGCTTCCTTTGGTGTATTGCCGATTAAATCAACATCAACTTGTACTGAGCCGTTGGTTACGGCAGGATCAATACGCGTTACCACGCCTTGTATTTTACTGGTACGGGTATCCACGATGACAGTTTGGCCAAGCACAACATCCTTAATTTGCTTTTCCGGTATGCGTAACTCGGCAAAAAATTCGCCGTTTCGTGCCAGTCGCGCCAAATTTGTGCCCGGGCTAACTTGCTGACCTAACTCCATTGGCATCACCTGGACTATACTATCCATAGTCGCCCGCACCTTTAGGCCATCTACCTGTTCCTGAAAGCGTTGCAAAATTCGGCGCATTCTGTGGACTTTGGCTTGATAGGCTTGACGTTGTGCCACCAGGGTTTCCTGCTTTTTGGCCAATCGTTTAATTTCCAATTGCCACCTTTGTTCAAACTGGGCGACTTCAATTTCAACTTCCGCATGATCAATTTTTGATACTGCGACAACGCCTTGATCTAGCAGCTTTTTTTGTGCATTAAAGGTTAATGATGCTCTTTCATGGTTTAGCCTTTCATTAATGACTGCAGCTTCTTGATCTAATAACTGTGACTCCAGAGCGACTTCTTGCGCCTGGGTTTCGGCAATCATTTCTTCCAACTGCCATTTGGTTTCTTCTAATTGCTGCACTAACAAAGGATTGGTTAATTCTAATAACAAATCGCCTGTTTTGACCTGGGCGCCAGCTTTGGTAAAAATACGCTCAACTCGGCCCTCAACATTCGTTGCCACCCAGCGGATATCTTTAGGCGCTAACACCCCGGTACCACGTACCGAGATGTTGAGTTCACCGCGTTGTACCGCGCCAATAAGTAAAGAATCTTTAGCAACAAGGAAAGCGCCATTGCTTTGCTTCGATATAAAAGTCAGTACCAAGCAGAGCATCATGATCAGGGTAAGAATACCCAGTGTTTTTTTGCTCCATTTAGTGTTCTTTTTTTCTCTGACTATATCCATAAATAAATTTTACCATTAAACATTTGTAAATCTAATGCAGCAATGTCCATGCCAATTGAAAATATTCATTTAATATCAAGTGGTTAAGTATTTATATGATTTGGCATAGAAAAATAATCTCGATATCGAGATAGGACAGAGTAAGGCAAATCTCGATATCGAGATAATCCCAAGAAAATTACGGGTTGTTTGGATAAATATAAGTGTTATCAATCCGTGTAAACAATTGCTTTAGCTTGATTTTTATACCATTCATCGATTAGTTCTTCTCAGCAAACCAGCAATACGTTAGTTTTGATTGGTATAAATCATTTAAAAGAACAATTTAGGGAGCAATTTATGGAAAGACTATTTAAATCAATATCGGCCATGCTACTCACCATTTCACTGAGTGCGCATGCCACTGAGCTAACCCTGGCGGCAGATAAAGATGTTGAGTTAAAAGCCGATTATTATCAGAGTGTACAAAATAGTAACCGTGCGGTGTTGATGTTGCACCAATGCAATTACAACCGAACCATGTACAACGACATTGGTCAGCAACTGGCTGAGCAGGGTATACATGCTTTAAGTTTAGATTTTCGTGGTTTTGGTGAGAGTGTAAATGCACAGTTTGATGTAAAAAAAGTTCAGGCATTACCCAGAGAACAGCGAAGAGAAGCATGGCAAGCGATGTCGGCCCAATGGCCAGATGATGTACAACTGGCCTACGATTATTTGAAAAGTAACATGGCCGCAAATGGCGTTATAGGTGTTATCGGTGCAAGTTGTGGTGGCTCACAGGCGATCACCCTGGCGGAAAATAACCCGATAAATGCCATTAGCTTTTTTTCATCCGGGCAAAGTGATGAAAATATCGATCGCTATAAAACCGCGCTGGCGAATAAGCCAACACTGATTATTGCCGCTGAAGAAGATACCCGCACATACCAAAGTGCGAAGAAATTATTTGCCACAACCACCAATGCGAACAGTAAGTTTATTGGCTATAAAGGCGGGGACCATGGCTACCCTTTACTCGATAAAGATGCTCACTTAGCCAGCAGCATCGTTAACTGGCTGGATAGTCAGTTAACGAAGTAACATGGTTAACTGTTATTTAGTTTATATTTCGAGCATTTGTTGTGTTGCGGCTATTAAATGATGCTTAGTGTTAGGCTCTATAGAAGCATGTCCAGAAGCTTCGCTGGCAATGAGGGTGGAATTGGGTAATTGCTGATGCAGTAACCAGGCATTATCAAACGGGCAAACTATGTCATAGCGGCCATGAACGATCACGGTTGGAATGTTTTCAATTTTGTCGCAATTGGCTAAAATTTCATTGGGCTTTAAAAAGCAATCATTCACCATGAAGTGTGCCTCATGTCGGGCCAATGTCCATGCCGATTTATCTCCGGTGGCGGCATCAACAAATGCTTGATCTGGAATTAAGGTGCAGCAGCGAATCTCCCAGATGCTCCAGGCTTTTGCCACTTTCATTGCCAGAGCTTTATCATCACCCGTCATCAGGTTATAGGCCGTATGTACACCTGGTTGCGACTCTCCTGCAGGTAGAGCGGATAAATATTCTTGCCAGTAATCGGGAAAAATACGGGTTGCACCACCACCCGAAAATGTCCAGTTAGTATCAATGTCACGGGCCAAAAATATACCTCGTAACACTAGGCTGATAACACTATTAGCATGTGTCTGGGCATAAACTAATGCCAGGGTAGAGCCCCAGGAACCGCCAAAAACATGCCATTGTTCGATGTTCAAATGTTGTCTGATTTGTTCAATGTCGCTCACCAGGTGCGAAGTATCATTGTTATCTAAACAGCCATGCGGGTGAGAACGGCCACAGCCGCGTTGATCAAATAAAATAATTCGATATTTTTCGGGATCAAAAAAACGTCTGTCGTTGGTACTACAACCGGCTCCTGGGCCGCCATGAATAAAGAGAATAGGTTGGCCATCGGGGTTGCCACATTGTTCAACGTAAATTTTGTGCTGCTCATCCACGGCTAGTAAGAAGTCGTTAAAAGGAGATATTTCTGGGTAAAATTCATTCATAAGTTTGCTCTAGGGATAATATTATTACAAATAAACCGCATCATCTAAGCGACGGCTTCTACTTTTTCGATATCAGCATTGTCTATTTTCGGCAAGCGTTTCTTAAACTCTCGTCTTAACAAATAAAAGCTCACAACGGCTTGTATACACACGGTAGTTACCGATAAGTACCAAATTTGTTCAATTTGAAAATCATCGCTTCTCGATAACCAAAGCGCTGGCACAACAAAAACTAACACCCGGGTTGCTGTGCTGATTAACGCCGGCCAGGTATTACCCAGTGACTGGAATAAGCCCGAGCAAGTAAACACCAAACCCGAAGGAACAAAGTTCCAGCAGATGATTTGTAAAAATACGCTGCTGATCAGCAGAACTTCGGCATCCGTTGAGAAACCTTGAATAAGCCATTGTGATTGGCTTAAACACACCAGGGTTAATATTGCCATCAGAGAGCAGGTTAATATGGCCGACCATTTAAATGTTTCTCTGACTCGGTCATATTTTTGCGCGCCAAAGTTTTGTCCGGCTATCGCCGGCGCGGCAAAGGCTAAGGCCATTGCCGGTAAAAATAGTGACTGCATAACCCGGGAACCTAAACCAAAGCCAGCTTGCGCGTTGGCGCCAAAGTGTTGAATAAGCCAATAGATGGTAGCCATATAGGCAAACATTAAAAAGAACTCACCACCAGCGGGAAAACCGATGCCGAGGATCTTTTTCAAACATTGGCTGTTTGGCCGCCACAGTGAAAAATCTACACTGATATATTTTTCGGCTTTGATAAAGTAATAGCAAAGAAGGATAACGGCGAAGACTACCGATATTGAGCTGGCAAATCCTGCACCAGCGATACCCATCGCGTACCCTGTGCCCCAACCGGAAATTAATATCGGGGACAATATGATGTTGATAATGATAGACACAGTCGAAATTATCATCGTTGGTTTGACGATACCGGTGCCGCGCAGGGCCGCACTGATCGCAACCATCAAAAATTGTAACGCCATACAGGGAATAAACCACTGCAGGTATTCTAAGCCCGCGGCAATGGTAGCGGAGTCTTGTGATACGACACTTAGGTAACGCTCGGCGTTTAAATAGCCAATGACACAGACTATTACGCCAACAATGGTGGAGATCATCATTGACTGATTAAAGGTTAAATTCGCATCATCTTGATCTTTTCTGCCGACGGCGTGAGAAATTAAGGTTGCGGTGCCAACGTTTAATATCTGGGTTAAGGCAAAAATTAGAAACATCGCATTTCCCGCCAGACTTAACCCGGCTAATGCCGTACCACCGAGTTTGCCAACGAAATACAGATCGACTAAAAAATACAGTGTTTGCACAAACATACCTACCATCATAGGGATGGCCATGCTAATTAAATGCCTGGGAATTGAGCCTTGCGTCAGATCTTTCATTAATGTTAAATCAGTTATTCAGTGGTTAAGTTTGAATGGCGTAGCATACAACAAATGAAGTGCTTTCTCAGCATAAGATTATTCAGTATGGGGAATTTCTATACAGAAACAGGCGCCTCCCAGACTTTTACTTGGACTTACCGATATAGTGCCTTTATGCCAGATAATTATTTTTCTGGTAATCGCTAAACCCAAACCGAATCCGGAAACATTTTCTCCTTTAATTCGAGTATAAGGCAAAAATAAATCATCGATATGTTGTGCCTTTATGCCGGGGCCATCATCTTCAATAAGGATGAGTAATTTATTGTTGTCTGTATTGTTGTCTGCATTGTCTTTAATGGTCACTAAAACTTCAGAGTTTGAATACTTACAGGCATTATCAATGAGATTTTTCACTGCCCTGGAGAAGTTCTTTTCATTAAATTCAATCGCTATGTTGGTGCTACAATCTAGCACTAAGCCGACCTGCCTTTTGGTGTACTTATTAAACAAAACAACATGCTTTTCAACAATGGCAACGGGTGATTGCAACTCGGTTTCAAGCTCTGGCTTTTCGTGTTCCAGGCGAGAATATGATAAATACTCTTCTACCAGTGACTCCATTTCATCTAAATCCAACTCCATTTCATTTTTAAAGTCGTCAATATTATTGTTGTTGAGGGCCTCCTTGGCGAAACGGATTCTTGATAACGGGGTTCTTATTTCATGAGAAAGAGTATCCGACAATTCTTTTTGCAACGCTAATAATTGCGCAATTTTTGTTGTCATCGCCGCGAATGCTGTATTCACCGGATTAAAAAAGGCCGATTTACCTGTTGGCAACACCGACAATTCACCCGATTGGGAAAAATTTTCCGCCGATTTTTTCAGTTTAGCCATCTCTCTAAATAACGGAAACAAGCCGGCAAATATGGCGACAGCTAAAATTAGGTAAAATAAGCTAGTATACCAAAACATCGCATTGGAGTTTCCAATTAAGAAGGGACCGTATCTAATGATAAACTGGCTGTTTTTTGCTTTTGCATAAGCAAACTGCTCGTCTTGGTCATTGCTAACCATAACTATCTGGTTATTATCTAAACGCTGTTGTTGTGCTATAGGAAAATGCAGCAAGTCTATTGCCAAAATAGTCACTCTACCGAACTGGCTACCGTCAGCACAGCTGTACTGATGGCATATTTGTTGTACCGTTTCTATTTCTTCAGTTAAAGAGACCTGTGGTGAGTTATCTTGATTTTTCTGATACCAAAAATCGGCAAAAAATACGGCGGAAAACAGGATGAAAACGAATATTAATGCGTATCGGGTAAAGTGGGAAATCAAAATTCGGCACCTGTCGACAGCATATAACCTTTTCCCCACATGGTCCTGATTTTACAACCGGCATTTTCGTAGGCATTAACTTTTTTACGAAGCCGGCTAACCCGCCCGTCCATGGTTCGGTCTAAACCATCATATTCTTTACCGGTGATATTTAAAAACAAGTACTCTCTGGTAAGGGCTTTATTTTTATTTAAAGCCAATAGCCAAAGTACATCAAATTCGTGCCGGGAAAGTTTTAACCGCTCGGAGTTAATTACCACGGTTCGAGATTCCTGGTTCACCGTAAGGTTACCTATGCTTAGTGATTTGTCTTCGGGTTTATTGTCTCGGCCTTGCTGTCTATATAAAACGGCTTTTATCCGTGCCAGTAATAACTCCGGCTTTACCGGCTTGGTGATGTAATCATCGGCGCCTAATTTAAATCCGTGCAGTTGATTTTCCACATCACTGAGCGCCGACATAAAAATAAATGGTCCGAAATAGTCTTTTCTGGCCTCTTTGAGCAGCTGAAAACCGCTAGTGCCTGGCAACATAATGTCACAAAGGATCAAATCGACTTGACTGCTTTGAACTTTTAAATCTAATTCGCTCGCACAGGCACAGTGGGTGACCTGGTAGCCATTGTTAACTAAAAAATTTGCAATAAAACCGGCAAGTCGAAGATCGTCTTCAATCAATAAAATATGAGCAATGGGGCTACTCATTAAAATACACTCCAAATACGTCGGTTGAGAATGCGTACATCCTGATTCAGGCGTTGTACTTCTATCATTCGACTGACCCGCAACTGGGCATTATTTTGTGGGATCAAATCATAATAACTGTTATCGCTGATATCGATCACCAGTTCGATTTCAACACTGGGGTTATCATCACAAACGAGAAATTCTTTGTGCTGGTTAGGTTTTAAACAGACTCGGGTTGCATAGGCTAAATCCCAGCTGAAAATAAACCTGGAGTGGCAGTCGGCATCTTCTTCAATAACACAAACCGCGGGGCGTATATCAAAGCGTTTGATCGGACGATATTCACTGGCTTGCAACTCAAACAACAAGGGTAAGCAAAGGCTTAATATAACAATTGCGGGCACTAGTTTTTTATCTGATTTCATCATAACACCCACTTAAAGCCGAAAAAATAAGACTGGAAATCGTCTTTTGCCACGATTGGACTGTTTGCAATCTCACTATCATTGTTGTCATATCGGTAAGATGAAACCAGCCAGAAATGATCAGAGATAGGATAACCAAGCTGAAGTTGTACATGCCAGTTGATTGCTGCACCAGGGCGATAATCCAGATACTCAAATCCAAACGGCAGTTCATCTTCACTCACGCCATAATAATAATTAACTAAAGCGGCATCTTTGTAGGACATGCCAACTTTAGACTCAAACTCCAGCCGACCGATATTAAATTGTTTTTTGATGTTGGCATGCAATTCTTTGCCATGGTGCCCGGCGGTGATATCAGACGCCAGAACGACGTTTATATCCATTTCTCCGCGGTAGCGCCAGGCCACACCCGCCATATAGGAAAGAGATTTTTTTTTAGGATAGATGGCAATGTCTGGTTGTTCTACTTCTTCTTCCTCTATCGGAAACGGAGCAATAGTTATTTGCAGAGGTGGAGATGCTGCAGCGATCAAGTCGCGTTGATCATTGGGAAAATATAACCCGTCCTGATTAAGCAGGCCAACCAAATCAATAGAATAGTTGGGGGTTTCTTTCAAACTGTAGCCAAGGGTAGTATTTTCAAGGTAAAAGTATTCGCCAAAATAGCGGATATCAGGCATAACGTAGAGTGCAATGTCATCACCATCGGTAAGCGGCGAGATCATTTCACCATAGCCCAGGCTCACCCCTAAATGCCAGGAATTAACCTCGGTAGTTTCTGGTATTGATTGTTCTGCCGCGATAACAGCAAACGGCGATAACATCGCCAACCAGATAAACCAATATATGCACTTCTTCATTTGTTAAAGTCTCTTCACTAAGGCTCGCCAGTTGTCTTGTGTTAAAACAACACCAAGCGACCTCAGCACTTAAAGTAAGATAAATATCATTATCAGGATAATAAGCTAAGCGTATTTGTATAGCAACGCATGTTTTTTGAGCAGGTGTTAACTTTAATGGGCTGGGTTAAACGAACTGTGCTTATTGTTGATTAATCCCCGAAGTTAGCGTTGTTTTTGCCACACTTTTTTCAAAATGTAACGAAGATCTTGTACAAAGTTGTACAATTTGTCTGCAACTCCCTGCCCATATAGCTAATCTTGCCTCGCCAGTGCAAAATTTGTACAAACCTGTACAAATTCCTTCTTGCGGTTATGGCTAAATGCTGGTGCAGAAGTTTTAACTTCGCAGATAATAATTAGGAGTAAAATCTAGTGAGTAAACAAAATAAAATCGCAACATCTATCGCTACGGCACTGTATGTTGCTGGGCTAAGCGCCGCAAGCGCCGGGGTGACGACGCCACCGACTTTGCAGCCGATGCCTGACTTTTTAAAAGAAGTAAAAATCACTCAGGCAATGCAAAAAAACAGCGATGCTCGTAAGAAAAGAGCCAATCGCTTGAAAGCTGGCGAAGCAAGCAGCAATAGCTTTCCAACAACCAATACCCATAGAGCGATTGCGGCCAAAGTTGATTTTACCTGGGAAGATGATGTAAGTGGTATAAACACTTATATCGTCGAATTCAACGAGCAAGCCGTCGCCTTATATGACGGCCGGATCAACGGCTTAAAAGCAACTAACAGCAAAAGCCGAACCGCTGCTCCGCTTGGCGTAGCATCACTGGATAGTTTCAAGTTGAATCCGAAAGATACTGATGTTGCTCGCTATCGCCAGCATTTGATTAGCAAGCAAAACCAGCATATCCAACAAATTAAGTCAGTTGCCGGTGTTAACGTTGATATCAAGCGGACGTTTCAATATGCCCTTAACGGCGCGACTATCAAACTGACCCAAGATAAAGCCCTGGCCATTTCTAAATTACCAGGCGTGCGCAATGTAAAGCGTTCTACAAACTACCAGTTACACACCGATGTTGGTCCTAAGCACATTGGTGCAGACAAAATCTGGACGCCGAATACGTTAGAACTTGCCAATAAAGGTGAAGGTATTGTGGTGGGTATTATCGATACCGGTATCAACTCAGATCACCCTTCATTTGCTGAAGTAGCCGGTGACGGTTATGTTCATACTAACCCGCGCGGCCAATACTACGGTGATTGTGAAAAAGCCGAATTTTCCAGCATGTGTAATGACAAGCTGATTGGTGTGCGCTCTTATCCGGTTATTACTGATTCTTATATGGATCCGGTATTCCAAGGCATGGGATCTTGGATAACACCAGAGAACCCTGTACGTCCACAAAACGGTGAAGATTATCAAGGCCATGGTTCGCACACTGCGTCAACCACAGCGGGTAATGAACTTTTTGACGTACCTTATACTATAGCATTGCTTGAAGAAACTGGTGACGGTCTAGCGACTGATTTAGTTTTTCCACATATGTCTGGTGTAGCGCCGCGTGCTAACATTATTGCTTATCAGGTATGTTTTCCTGGCGATGGTTCATTTGGTGATGAGTGGCAGCCAAGCGATCAGTACACAGCTTGTCCGGGTGAAGCCCTAATTGCTGGTATTGAAGATGCTATTACCGATGGGGTCGATGTCATCAACTTCTCAATAGGTGGTAGCGAGTCTTCTCCCTGGGAAAGTCCAATGGAAATGGCTTTTCTGGCCGCGCGTGAAGCGGGTATTTCAGCATCGTTATCGGCTGGTAATGCAGGTCAAAGTTGGGTTGATCATGTTTCTCCTTGGGTAACCTCAGTTGCCGCAACCACGCACGGTCGTACTATCAGTTATAGCGAAAAAACCCTAAGCGAGTTATCGGGTGGCGATCCGGCTATGATGCCTGATTCCTGGAACCTGCCTTATGTAGGCGCTGGTTACACAGACGGTATCACTGGCGAGCTAGTTCTTGCGACTAATTACCCAGACTCTGATACTAACTGGGACGGTATTATTGATAGCAATGATGCCAATAGTGATGGTATGTGTAATGTACCTTTCCCTGCTGGAACCTTTACATCAAGCCAAATCGTTGTTTGTAAACGAGGTGAAATTGCTCGCGTTGAAAAAGCGGTCAATGCACAGGCCGGTGGTGCAGGTGGTTTTATCCTTTACAACACCGACTATTCACAAGATCCACCATGGGGACAATCAGGTCCAAACGATGCTTATGTCATCCCTGGAATATTACTAAAAAGTAATGTGATGTACAGCCTGATCCCTTGGTTAGAGTCTGGTACTGGTCATATGGCTACTATTAATGCTTCTACCATCAGTTCAACTATGGGCGAAGCAGATTATGTAGCTGACTTCTCTTCACGTGGGCCAAGCAGAACAACACCTGATTCTATGGTACCAAACGTCGGTGCGCCGGGTGTAAATGTATATGCAGCATATGCTGATGATATGCCGTTTACAAAATTCCCATTTCCTACTGACTATTCTGCAATTTCGGGCACGTCTATGGCAGCGCCTCATGTTGCTGGTGCTATGGCATTGTTAACTCAGTTGCATCCTGATTGGACGCCTGCTGAAATTCAGTCAGCATTAATGTCGACTGCCAACAACAATGGTACTGCTGCAGTTGGTCCTTGGAACGTAGGTCAAGCTGGTCTTGACGACTATGGTTCTGGTGTTATCAATGTAGAAGCGGCTTCACGTGTTGGCCTGGTATTAGATGAAACCGGCGACAACTATCGCGCCGCGGATCCTGGCAATGGTGGTAATTTACCTTCATTGAATGAAGCCTATTTGTATAACACAAGTTGTGAGTTCAACTGTAGCTGGATCAGAACCTTCCGTGCAACGCAAGATGGTACTTTTAATGTCACCATGAACGAGCACACCGCAGAAGGTATGCCATTACTTGACTTGAAAGCCTCACCTACAACGTTCAGCTTGAAAGCCGGTGAAGTTCAGAGTGTGCAGTTTACCGCTGCTGCAAAAGACGTCAGTAACTTTATTAATGAAATTACTGATTTCCCGTTTGAAGGCGATGTCATCATCACACCTGAAGACACGATGATGCCATCTCAACGTTTACCAATGCGTGTTCAATTTAAATCTGACGGTCTGCCGAATGATTTAACCGTTGAAATTAATCGCAAAATGGGTAGCGCTCTTTCACCACGCCTTTACACTAAAGAAGCGGGTGATATCAGAGTCAATGGCTTGGTTAAAGGTCAAACTCAGGTTCATAGCCTGATCCCTTATCAAAATGGTGTTCAAACGGATGAAGGTTTGGCCGCGGATATTGAAATGGGCGCTATCGCTCAAATAAACTTCACCATTCCAGAAGGCACCAAACGTTTTGTGTTTGAATTGACCCGTGAAAAAGACCGTAAAACATGGCACGACAGTGCTATCGATGTTGGTTTTGATGTCAATGGTGACGGTGTTGCGAACTGGAATGAAGAAACCATTTGTTACTCGTTCAGTTATGCCCGTGACTGGTGTGCCATCGACAATCCAACACCGGGTGAATACTGGGCATTAGTTGGTAACTACACAATTTACGATCATAACCACCCAGGTGACAGAATATTACCGCTTGAAATGACCACTAACCTGGCAATCATTCCAGCAGGTGCTGACGATTCATTAACGACTGAAATCGTTGGTGACGCCAATGGTATCGACGGTTACAACGTTAATATGACCTGGAACGCGGAAGATGCGATGGCAGGCGATGTTTATTTTGCCGCTGTTGAGTTTGGTCGTGATGCGGCTAATGCTGGTGACGTGGGAACTATGGGGGTTCGTTTTGAACACATAGGCTCTGATGTAATGATTGCAGCTAGCCAAGAGACTGCGAAAACCGGTGATGTTGTCGACTTTTATATTGAAGCTGCTGCCAATATGATGCCAAGTGATCGTGACTTTACCCTAACTGCGACGTTACCTGAAGGGTTAAACCTTTCTCACGATAGTGTTGATGTTGAAGGTATTTACGGCGCGATGACCACAGTTGAAGGTAATACCATTACCATCTCTGGTAACCAGCCAACATCTGCGTTCACGCCTCGTGAATATGTGTGGACCACCAGCGAAACCGACGAACTATGTCGTATGCCATACACTGACGGAGACTTTAAAGACAACTGGTGGGATATGGGCGCGTTCATGATGCCGACTATTATCCAAGGCGGCGCCTGGGATATGTTCTGGGTGGACCCAGGGGATCTAGGTTACGACAGCATTACTCACTATGGTAAAGAGTGGTCTGGTCCAGTTGGTCTAAACCCTGCCGGATTCTTCTCACTTGATCCTATGGGGTACATGAGCTTCTCGCATAGCGCCATGGAGTGGGTCACGTTCCCTGATACTATGATTGCCGCTTTATGGCACGCTCAAGCCTTCATTACCGAACCTGGTATGTTTGATTGGGATACCCAGAGTATGAAAGGCTTATACGTAGCCACCACAGTCAACAATGAATTAGTCCTTCAGTGGAATGGCATGGAAGTCAACGATTGGTGGTCTGGAACGACTGGTTCTTACAGCGCGCAAACCATCTTCAAAACTAAGCCTGATTACAACGAAGGTGCTTATGAAGTATTGTTTGGCTATGATCGTCTAGATGAATCTCTTAATGGTCAAGGCGCAATCGGTACTCGTGGCTTCCACGGCTTCCGTAACCCTTGGGGTCCAAACGAAGGCTGGAATGCTGATACATTCGCTATTAACGATGTATTAGACAAAACTGCCGTTGGTATGCTGGTTTGTGGTGACTACCGTGGTCCTGAGCAATCAGCCATTCGCGTTAAGTTCAGCGCATTAGTTAACAACATGGCATCAGGTTCAACGCATGAAGTGGTTGTTACTAGCGACTATGAACATGCAGAGCAAGCCAGTGTTTCTACCAGCGTTGCCGTTAACGGTAACCTCACTATGGGTCAGTACAATGACATCACTATTAACGAAGACGAAATGGTTTCTGGTTTAGAAGTTCTATTCACGGCAAACGATTCAACTGAAAAAGTGATCTCAGTATCTGGTGAAAACGTTTCAGGAACAGCAAGTGGTAATGTTTCTGGTTCAACTGTAGACATTACGCCAAACGCTGACTGGAACGGTTCAACCGAAGTCACTATTACTGTAGCTGACGCTGGCAATGAAGGTGATAATGTATCATCGAAGTTTACCTTGACAGTTAACCCAATGGAAGATGCTCCTGTAGCCATGGTTCCAGAAAGTGTCACTATCTCTATTGGTAATTCTGCAGTATTAGACGCTTCCGCGTCATACGATATGGACGATGATAGCCTGACATTCAGCTGGAGTGGTAGTGGTACGATAGAAGGTCCATCAACTTCGGTAATGACTGTATCAGACCTTACTGTTGGTGAACATGAATTTGAAGTAACTGTTTCCGATGGTGCGTTAGAGTCAACGGCATCAGTAATGGTTTATGTTGAACACATCCAAGGCTGTATGGATTCATCTGCAACTAACTATGATGCAACGGCGACTGAAGATGACGGTACTTGTACTTACCCAGCACCAGAGCCAGAGGCTAAGAAATCATCAGGCGGTAGTTTTGGTGGGTTTGCTATGCTATTAATGCTTATTGCCGGTATTCGTAGAAAAGCTCAACAATAAAGTTTGTATTTCAACGCAAATAAGAAAGGGAAAATTAATTTAACCATGAAGTAGTGTTAGATAATTTATTTCTAATTTGTGAAATTTTAAAAAACCAGTTAATTTTATTAACTGGTTTTTTTATTAGTTACAGTGGGTGGCTTATTTGCTTGCAAATAAGAAAGGGAAAATTAATTTAACCATGAAGTAGTGTTAGATAATTTATTTCTAATTTGTGAAATTTTAAAAAACCAGTTAATTTTATTAACTGGTTTTTTTATTAGTTACAGTGGGTGGCTTATTTGCTTGCAGCTTATTTGCTTGGCTTGCAAATTGGCCCCCATTTACAAGTCCTCATTGGTCGTACTAAATATCAGGATGTTAAAGCCTATTTCGATAAAAGTTAATCTAATTTGGCGTCGCTATGATGATAACTGGAAAACTATAAAGTAGTATAAAGACGGGGAGATGTGCTTACTCAACAGAAGTTGGCAACCTCAATTGGAAGCATGCGCCTTTTAATGAAGCACTTTGTTTGGCGAATAATTCACCTTGATGCCAATCGATTATCTTATGGGTGATCGCCAACCCCAAGCCATAGCCTGATATTTGCTTGGTTTGTGACGAGCGGGTATAAGGCAAAAACAATTCGTCAATTTCTGTGGTGTTTATGCCTTTGCCATCGTCTTCGATTTGCACAACCAACCACTCATCTTGTAAAAGCAGGGTTATTTTGACTTCACTGTCAGAGTACTTTATCGCATTATCAATCAAATTTTTAATCGCACGGGCGATAGCGCGTTGATCGACAGAGACCGCAGTATTCGCCTGGTCGATAAAAGAAATCCGTTTCTTCGAATATTGCCCTAACAAGTTGATATAGTGTTCTATGACAGGAACTAAACTTTGAACTTGTAAATCCAGGGTCGGAGTGAAATGTTCTTGCTGAGAAAAACTCAGGTATTCCTCTACCAGTACTTTGAGTTCATTGATGTCCTGCTGTAATAAATCTTTAGTTTCTTCTATGTTGTCATTGTCCAGAGTTGCCAGAGAAAAATTGAGTCTTGAGATACTGGTTCTCAGTTCATGAGAGAGGGTGTCGGACAGTTCCTTTTGCAAGGCCAGTAGTTTCGCTATTTTAGCTATCATCCACCGAAATGCATCGTTAACAGGTTGAAAATATTTGGATTTGGGAAGTTCCAATTGATCAAATTGTCGGCTTTCGGCAAAATTTGCGGCCGCAGTCTTTAAATTAAACATATCCCTGAATAAAGGATAGAGCACGGCAAAGATAGTCCCGCCAAGTAGCAAATAAAAACTGGTGGTGTACCAGGCAAAAAATGGCACGGCAGAGGAGGGAGGTGAGTCAATGCGCATGACCATTCCCTGATCCAGCTTGGCGTAATAAAATGCTTGCTGCTGTTGACCAACGACACTGAGTATTTTGTCTTGCTCGAGCATTGACAAACTATGGTTCGATAAACCTAAATTGTCACGGGCAATTAATGTAATGTGCGAGAAGGGGCTACCTTGCTCAACAGTACAGGGGTGCATGGCACAATATTCTTTGGCAATGGTTACTATGCTATCTATATTGACTTCTATCGGGGCATTATGTTGTTGGTAACGGTGAAAGGCATAGTCCACCGCCAGCATCAAGAGGAAAATGCCGGTAATGATCAGCAGATAATAACGCAGGAACCGCTTAAACAAGACTAGTCCTTAGCCGCAAGCATATAGCCTTGGCCCCAAGAAGTATTAATTTGGCATTTAAGGTTAGGATAACTTTCCAGTTTTTTTCTTAACCGGCTAACCCGGCCATCGACGGTCCGATCCAGGCCATCATATTCTCGGCCAACGGTATTCACAAATAAAAATTCCCGACTCACCTGTTGCCCTTTTTGCAGCGCTAACAACCACAACAAGTCAAATTCATATCTGGACAAAGCAATCGGCTGATTTTCAATGGTGACAATGCGGCTATCGTTATCAATGGTCAAATTGGTGATTTCAATCGACGATTTAGGCTCTTGCTTAGTATTCTTTCGTAAACAGGCGTTAATACGGGCAAGTAAAATCTCCGGGTCAACCGGTTTGCAAATATAGTCATCGGCACCCAATTCAAAGCCTTTTAATTGGTGCTCAACATCACTCAAGGCCGTTAAAAAAATATAGCGGCCATTGAATTTATGGCGAATAGCTTTCGCTATTTCAAAACCATCGGTACCGGGTAGCATCACATCACACAATATCAGCGCGAAATTATTACTGGCAATTAATAGTTCGAGATTATCGCCATTTACAAAATGCCTGACGATGAAGCCCTTTGCCGTTAAGAATTTACAAATTGAACGGGCTAAGCCTTGATCATCTTCAATCAAGAGTAATTGATTATTTTGCATCGTTAAAAAACACTCCATAAATGACGTTTCGCTTTGCGCACATCTATGCCCAGTTGCTGGACCAGCACCTGACGATGTACCCGATGGCTATTATTCAACTGAGAAACCAAAATAAATTCGTTATCACGGTCAATGTTTAATTTAATACGTTCACTGCCTTCAATACGGGACTCACTACAATACAGGGGCTCTTGGTGTGACTTTTGGTAGATACAAACAAGCTGGGCTTCAAACAATTGCCAGTAAAAGGTGAATTGTCTAATACAGCGGTGCTCAGATTCATCAACAATACAGGTCCCGGGTATCACATCAAAACGTTTTACCCAATGGCTGGAATGGCTGGGCGCAGCCGTTGCGGTGCCAATGACGATGACGAATGTAATTAATAGCTGTATTGGTTTAGTCATCGAAAGGCCTCTAGAATATATGCTTTATACCGATGAAAAAGGACAGTATCTCATCTTTGGCAACGATAGGGCTGTTCGCGATGGAAGAGTCTAACCATTCATTTCTTATCGTACTCACCAGGTACCAATCCTGACTATAAGCATAGCTTAAATCGAGTTTAATATGGTAGTTTAGCGCACTTTCAGGCCGATATAGATTTTGTTCAAACACTCCAATTGGCGCCTCGAAACCATAGTAGTATTGGGTGAGTTGCTCGCTTTTAAAACTCAGGCCCGCTTCGAGTTCAACGATGAAAGCATCAAACAGCAAGAGTTTATGGACGGCGGCTCTTAACTCCTCGCCATGATGGACATTTGAAATATCTGTGGTTGCTAATAGCTGATAATCAAGATATCCGTAGTAACGTAATTCAACCCCAGCCAGGTATGACAGTGAACGCTGCTCTGGGGTAGGGACAGGTATCTCTATTTCATCACCATCTTCCACCTGGCCAATCCCGGGAATGCCCGAAAGGGAACCAACAACGTTGCGATTTTTACCCGGAAAATACAAGCCGTCTAGGTTTTGTTTACCGACAAGGTCGACAATTAAGTTTTTACGTTGGTATAAATTGTAGGATATATCGAGGTTTTCAATAGAGAAACGCTCATCGTAATAGCGTATATCCGGAATAAAATATAATGGAATATCATCTTGCTCATTCAACGGGTTGATTAATTTGCCATAGCCCACTGAAACGCCGAACAACCACTCACTCACCGGCCGGTAATGGCTATCATTGACCAGAGTTTGCTCCTCGGCAAGACTCGATCCGCTGGCAAACGTCAATGTTATCAATAAAAGGTGGCGCAAGTACGGCATTAGCTTTTTACTTCTTCGAATGTTGTTCGTTGAACAATTAGTCACTGTTGAGTTGTTTGAGCTTAGCAAACATAGGTTGGCGGTACAATTAAGGCCATTTTCGAAATGTACCATTTTTGCTTGTTAATCCAGGGGGAAGAGACGGAAGTGTTTTTAACTTGCTGATAAATAACATGTTTAAATGTTTTTTTTGGGGTTTCTGGTTTTGTATTTTGTACAATTTCGTACACTTTAATATTTAACCTGCTTAGCGAATTTTGCACAAATTCGTACACCTGCCTTGTAGCCCAGGTTTTAACCGCTTTCCACTCAGTTTTGCTGAAAATTTGCACATTTTCGTACGTTTTGTTTTTTTCATTCATGGTTAAGTACTTGGGTGTTTGTACCAAATCAATTGGAAAGCATGTCACCTAACGACAAGCTGTAATCAACTATTACTCCTGAAGTTATGGGTTTTATGTTGGTTATGAGTTAAAAACAATGGGAACATATTATGAAGTTAAAAAAATTAAGTTTGATGACCATAGCGGCACTGTACGCTTCTGGGGTTGCAGCAAGCACCTCAGGTATATCGGTCAGTCCAACATATGAAAAAGCGGTTGCAGATCCATTTACTATGACTGCAGATGAATATCAAAAAATTCAAGAATACCAACAACAAATAATTAACCGTGAAGGCCAGACTACAGGACCGAATAGCCTAGTTAAAAGCAAGGGTGCAGGTGAAACAAAAGTGCCTTTTCATTTTGAAGATGGTATTGTCGGCGAGCAAGTTTACATCATTCAATTAGCAGAGCAACCTGTTGCGACATATCAAGGTGATATTAACGGTTTAGCGGCAACAGCACCTAGTGTTAATGCACTGTCTTCTAATGCTAAAATTAATATAACCAGTCATGCAAGCATTAGTTATGTTCAGCATTTAGATAACCAACAACAACAAGTTAAAGCAGATATTACCCGTGTCGCTGGCACACAAAATCCAGCTTTACACTCATACAAATATGCCTTTAATGGTATGAGTATGAAATTAACCCAAGCCCAAGCGCAAGCGGTATCAAAGCTGCAAGGCGTTCGTGCTGTTACACGCTCTATCGTTCGAGAATTAATGACCGATGTAGGACCAGAGCATATTGGTGCCAATCAAGTGTGGGATGGTAGTGCAACTGCGACTTCTACAGGTTTTACCGGTGAAGGAATTGTTGTTGGTATTTTAGATACTGGTATTAATTCCAATCACCCATCGTTTGCCGCAACAGGTGGAGACGGTCATACAGCAACAAACCCATTAGGTACTGGAAACTACCTTGGCGATTGTATGCTAGAAGAATTTGCTAGCATGTGTAATGACAAGTTAATTGGCATTTACTCATATCCTGAAATTACCGACACTTATGGTGATCCGGTATTTCGTGGTGCAGGATGGGCTGCTCCTTGGGAACACCAACGTCCAGCGAATGGTGAAGACTATAACGGTCATGGTTCTCATACTGCTTCAACGGTAGCAGGTAACATTCTTTATGATGTTCCTTTTCAGTTTTCAGAACTAGGCTACGGAGAAGATATCACCGGTCGAGATACTAACCTTGTATTTCCACAAGTTTCAGGTGTAGCTCCCCATGCCAATATTATTTCTTATCAAGTTTGTTGGGCCGGTGGTGGTGGTGCAGCATATTCTGGTTGTCCTGGCGATGTTATGCTAAAAGCAATTGATGATGCGATTGCTGATGGTGTTGATGTTATTAACTTCTCAATCGGTGGAGCAGAAAGTTTTCCATGGACTGACCCAATTGAGCTGGCTTTTTTAGCAGCTCGTGAATCAGGTGCTTCGGTTGCAGCTTCAGCTGGTAACGCCGGATATGCTTGGATGGATCATGTTTCTCCTTGGTTAACCAGTGTTGCTGCGACAAGTCATGGTCGTACATTAGAAGCTACCGAGAAAAAATTAGAGGCTTTTGAAGGAGGCGATAGCTTGCCAACAACTTCTTTCTATAAAGCTGCGTCTGTTACTGGTGCTTACACTGGGCCAGTGGTATCTGCTGCAGATTATGGTCTTGGTGATAATGGCAGCTGTGATACAGAATTCCCGGCAGGTACATTTGATTTAATGCCAAATGGCGATCCTTTATTGGAAGCACCTATTGTAGTTTGTGGACGAAGTGACCAAGCTCGTGTCGCTAAAGCTGATAATGTCAAATCGGGTGGCGCTGGTGGCTTTATTCTTTATAATACCCAGCCAGAGTATTTATATGGCCCAGCAGCAGCACAATTAGTAGAAGACTTTTACTCTTTACCAAGTGCTCATATAAGAGAATATGACGGTGGTAAAGTTCTCAGTTGGTTAGAAACAGGCTCAGGGCATCGCGCGACTATTACCGATGGAAGTTATACGACTCATATTAAAGGTGAAGGCGAAGACAGTGTAGATGCTATTGCTGGCTTCTCATCTAGAGGGCCAAGTACAACTAACCCAAATATACTTGCACCAACAGTGTCTGCTCCAGGTGTGAATGTATTTGCTGCTTATGCTAACGACCGTATTTTTTCTCAAGGAGGAAGTGGTCAAAATTGGGCGATGATCAGTGGTACTTCAATGGCATCACCACATGTTGCTGGTGCTATGGCATTAATTAAAAATGCTCACCCTTCTTGGACTCCTGCGCAAATTCAATCGGCATTAGTGAGCACAACAACTACTGCTTATAATTCTTCAGAAGATAGAGACTGGCAAGGTATTATTACTAATACCTATAAGTCGGTTGCTGGCTATGATGATGTCGGTGCTGGCGTTATTAATGTTGCCAATGCGGTACAAGCAACACTAATTATGGATGAAAGTATTGAGAACTACCAAAATGCGAATCCAGAGATGGGTGGCGATGTTACAGAGCTAAATACACCTTATCTAGTCAACCGTGAATGTAGAACAACTTGTACCTGGTTTAGAACTTTTACCGCTGTTGATTCAGGTACTTGGGCCGTTTCTGGTGAAGAAATTGACTATGAAGGTGCTTCATTACTTAAACTTGACATTAGCCCTAGTAATTTTTCATTAATGGCTGGAGAGAGTCAGCAGGTAATGGTTACAGCTACAGTGCCTGAAGTAGATTTCCAACAAGATGATCCTATTGGTGCAGGTAATACTGATGGTCAAGTATTCAAAGCTAAGCTTTTATTAACCTCTGACAATGCTAAAAAACCAGTGCAATCACTACCGGTTATTATTAAAGCAAAGCGCGCTAACTTACCGATGAGCCTTGATGCAACCATCGGGCGTGCACAAGGTGAGTTGACTTCACCTACAATGGTCTTACCTGCGGTTTCTGCTATTTCTGCCAATGTTTACGGTGCAATTAACGCTGAAAATACCGTGCATTTTTTGAAAAGAAATACTTTATACCCTTGGGAAATAGTTGAGGCGCTACCAGATACTGATTCACAAATTGCTTACCGTATGTTTAATGTACCAACAGGCACTAAACGCTTAGTTGTTGAAATTACGGATGAACCTTCTATTGCACGCCATACTAGCCGAATCGACTTAGGTCGTGATGTTAATAATGATGGCTTGATTGATTGGTATAAAGAAGCTATTTGTATTTCTGATTGGCGTAAGCGTGATTATTGTGCGATTAACAATCCAGAGCCTGGTCAATATTGGTATACCATTACTAATATGAAACCATTGTCTAATAATGGTAATAGTTGGAATGATCCTTATGATGAAGCGCATAAAATAGTTTCATCACTGGCTATTATTAATGACGAGATCACTTCAAGTATTAATATTGAATCTACAAGCAGTGATGGCGTAACTCCGATGACCTTAGCGGTTAATTGGGATTTACCTGAATTAGCTGAAAATGATATTATTCATGCAGTAATTGAGTTAGGTACTGACAGCGCTAATGCCGATATTGGTATTATTCCTGTACGTTTAACAGCAGGTTCTGCTGATGTTTTACTGACAAGTAGTCATCAAGGTGCCAAAGTAGGTGATGTAATTGAGTTTGAAGTAACTCAACAAGCTAATTTATTAGGTCATGACCGAGATATTGCAATCGAAGTTACGTTACCAGAAAGTTTATCACTAGACCCTGCTTCAGTACGTGGAAATGAATTCACCGAAACACTATTAAGTTCTGAAGGTAATAGTTTAACTATTGCTGGTCAGCAAATGTCTTCAAAAAATTCACCTCGCCGTTATGAGTATACCACTAATGCCGACGATGAAATGTGTCGTATGCCGTTTAGTGACTACCCTGAGTTTGTCGACTTACCAGGAATTGGGGTGCCGAAAATAGAAGGAACATTCACTAATGAATACACTCAACTATGGGCTATACCTGACTATATTGGTTATGATAAATATTTCCCACATATTCCATTATACGGTGTAGATAAAAAAGATACTGATAATATGTTAACGTTGCGCGGTAACGGTTACCTACAATTTGATGGTCACGCGATCTTTTCATTACCGGGCTATACCCTTGGCTTCGATGGGATTAGAGACCTTGTGGTAGCACCTTTCTGGCGCGGCGATTCAGCAACACTGAATGCTTCAGGTATTGATTTTTCTACCTTTAAAGAGTGGCATACTGGTGTTTACATTGCAGGGTTAAATCAAGATAAATATCTTGCTGTGCAATGGCAAGGCATGAAAGCTAAGCAAGCTGGCGGTGTAATTGGTCCCTGGAGCACAAATACTGACAAAGGAGTTCAAGCGCTTGATGAATCAACATTCTTTAACTTTCAAACCTTAATGTCATCAACCATTGACTTTACCCCTGGCGTTTATGAAATGATTTTTTCATATCAACAAATGACCGGTGATAAAGGTGAGCATACGGTTGGTTTGAAGGGTTATAACGGTGTTCGTGGTTTCTTCTACCCAGTAAATGGTTACAACTGGGATGACTATGCAGTTAACGAACCTGAAAAGCTAACTGAAGGCACTATTGTTTGTGCAAACTATCAAGGTCCTGAGAGCACTCATGTAGTAGCACGTTTCTCTGCCGTGGTTAATACTATGGCAGCAGCGAATACCAGTGATATAACTATGGTAGCGACAGTAACGAACGGTAATACTGTTGAGCAAACGTTGAGTGTTAACATTGCAGGCAACATTACGGTATTGGATATTGCCGACCAATCTATTGATGAAAACGCTATACTTGAAGCGATGAACGTTAATTATTCTCATAAAAATAATCGCGCTGTTGGCTTAGAGGTTTCTGGTGACAGTGTTTCTGCATCCATTGATGGTATGACATTCTCACTTACTCCAGATGCTAACTGGCACGGAGAAAGTGAAATAACCGTCTCGGTATACGATGTTGCCAATCCTGATGATAAAGCGAGTACAAGCTTTATGCTGACCGTTAATTCAGACGGTATTGAATTAGGTTGTACCGATTCGAGTGCCACTAACCATGATGCCAACGCAACTACGGATGATGGTAGCTGTACTTTTCCTGAGCCTCCTCAGGATAATGAAGCTAAGAAATCTTCGGGTGGTTCACTTGGTTGGTTAATGCTCGGATTTTTATCGATGATAGCATTTAAGCGAAAATATATTCTTTAATCAATATATTCGTGACTAATAAAACTCTCTCAATTAACCGTTGAGAGAGTTTTTTACTTCAGGGATGATGGAATGCAAACCACCATGGATGGTTTTAGGTTTGTAAACTGGACGTATTTATACCCGACAGACAGGGGGGCTTTAGAGGGGGATTGATCATGGGTGAGCTATATGCAAAATTGCCATTCCTTATAGAATTCGATCCAATATAAAGTTATGATTTTTTTTTGAAAACACCAAACAAACCACTGGGTTGGGTCGCTTCTAATTTCGACCATAAATCGTACTTATCACCTACGCGAATGGCAATAGAGAATTTATAAGCGCAAAATAAACAAGCTACCGCACAAACCCCAAAGAAGTTAGCCATGCTGATGTTAAAAAGTGGAAACTGGCCTGATGGGAATTCCCATAAAAAACTGCCCGCCCAAACACCCCCGGCAAAGACACTAAAGAATAAAGCAAACATTTCTATTTTATGGAGCTCTCGCCGGTTTGCCGAAAACCAGCCTCTGCCACAAGCGAACCTTACCCAGAACGGATACTCTTTATAGTCATTAATCACGGTATTCATCGAATATAACTCCTGTTCAAGTTTATCTACATTAATATCAAAAGCAGAAGCGAGAGCCCGTAATGAGGCATAGCTCACCCGGTGTCCTTTTTCGACGCGTTGAATCGTACGTAAACTCAAACCGCATTTTTCGGAAAGTAGTTCTTGTGAAAGAAGGTGTTTTTGCCTAAGTACTTTTATCAACATCGGGGACTCTCATAATCTGGAGTTAAATAATATCGATTATGATAGCCTGTCGGTGACGTAAATACGTCGCCAATTTGCCGCCAAGTGAAAAAATGACGGCCAATGGATGATTTATATCAGCTATATCAGTTATTTCACTCGTATAGGTAAGTCGCCGCAGCTTGACCCATCAATCTGTAGTTATGGCCGATATTAGGGATGATTTTTAATTGCCAATTGAATTTGAGTTCTAAGGTCGATGCCATTATTTTAGAATTCTTATAAAAATATTGAGCTCTGGCGAGTCGGTGCAACCCTTGCTTATTAACGGCCGGGCTATGTAATAGCATACCTCCGGTTTCGTTTTCATTGTCTTTTTCACCGATAAACAGTACTAATTTTTCGGCAAAGGCTTTTTCAAAATGACTTTTTGATAACAACGCATCTTGGGTGCCAAAGGGAAGTTTCTGAGCAAAGCTCGGCACTGTGTATGAGCCAGAATTGGCGGCAAGGATACGGTTTACTTTAGAGTTAGGGTTAAACACCGCTAATCGATGTGCGATTTGTCCGCCGGCAGAATGGCCAAAAATGTCATACTGTTTTTGCGGCGTGGCTAATGCCATTACCGCATGATCGAAAATTCTATCCATGTCTTTGAAGATGAAGCTGTCTGAGTGGTAATTTCTATCAAAGCTAATGTCTTCGTCTTCTATTTTGAAAACCATACGCTTATTATACTTTTCCATCCTGGGTTCTTTTAGAAACTTCATGTTTTTGACGATACCACCAAGGTGATAGGCGGCAAAATTATAATCTTCTTCTTTATATGACGGAGAAAGAATAAGTGCGTTATATTTCTCAGATGAAGCAACCCATGAATCTCGATAGTCATCTGCATTTCTGCCGGCACCGGGGATCACCATCAAAATAGGCGAGCTTTCATTAAAGCCTTTGGGTTTGTGGTAGAAAACATTGATGGTATAATTTTCATGTTGTTTACCACCTTTCATTGAAAAACTGCCTGAGCCCGCTTGAATATCGACTAAAACATTATCTGCCAGGCTTTCTGGATTGTCCTGATTTTCCTTAACGTTATAACCATCAATTATTTTATTTGTACAAGCAGAGACAAACACGACAAAAACCAAAATCAAAACTTTGCATAACACCTTCACTATATTCCCCTTTAAAATTTAATAAATAGTAAACTGATGAGCGGTACTGGAGTGTTATTACCAGTGCGCATCGATGGGGCTATCTTCCCCTTTTACTTGCTTGAAGGTCTTGCCGATTCCAAAAAACGCTTAGCAATTTTGAAATTGGTAAGCGTTTTTTATATTCGAACAGCGGTTTATCGGTTGTTGCAGTTGAGTTTGACTATTTTATTGCCGATTGCCGGTACTGTGTCGGTGTTTTTCCGGTGATGTCTTTAAATGCTCGATTAAATGGTCCTATCGAGCCGTAGCCTAGTTCTAGGGCGATGGTTAAAATGGGTTTGCGGATGTTATCTACATTTTCAAACTCTAAACATGCGGCGGGGATACGATAGCTATTTAAAAACGAGGAGAAGTTTTTAAAGCCCAAATATTGATTAATCAACTCGCGTAACTGGTGTTCGGGAGTCTGCAGTGTCATTGCCAATTGCTTTATGGTTAATTCCGTTTGTTTGAAATTTCCGGCCTCAATAAACGATGTTAACTTAGCAAAGTTTTCTTGAAAAATTAGCTGGATATTTGTTGCTGATGTTGGCTTGGAATGTTGGGTGTCGTTGTTAACATTATCCTTGTTACTATCACTGACAGCATTATCATTGAGGTGGTAGGCCAAGTGATTATCAAATTTGAAGAAATTTTTATGATAATACTAAAATGCTTCAAACGTATTTCGGCGCATAATTCGTTCCCAATAACTTATTGGATTTACAAGCTTTTAATTTATGATAAGATAAACTCACTTTACAGTGTTAATGTTTGAATGGCATTTTATTATCAAGGCATTAACAGCAATACATGGACGTCTTGCAGCACATATAGCTATAACTCTATAGCTTTTCTAGACCTCTATTATTCATATAAGTAAAGAAATTTTCCCAATTATGTTTTTTCTTTAAAATCAAGGAATGAAAAAATGAATATAGCAAAAATAGTACATAAGTATAGTTTGTTGGTGGCAACCTCTTTAATGCTTACTGCTTGTGGCGGTTCTGATTCAGGTTCAGATTCTAAGCCAGATATAAATAAAGCGCCTCAGTTGGCTTTGTCAGATAGCTACACTTTTGACGAACAAACATTAGCAAGCATTAGTGCAACAGCATCTGATGAAGACGGCACCATTACTAGTTATAACTGGCAACAAACTTCAGGTGATAGTATTGAACTCGAAGGACAAGACAGCCAGAACTTATCATTTACTACCCCATTGACAACAGAAGTAATGACCTATGGTTTTACTATCAGTGTTTCCGATAATGACGGTGCAACTGCGCAGCGTACATTATCAGTGATAGTTAACCCAGTAAATGAATCCCCAAAACTCGATTTGGTCGTTGTAGATGGTAATTTAAAAGACGAGCAAACTAATGTGCTTATTGAAGCGAATGCTTCCGATATCGATGGCGAAATCACCAATATTTCTTGGCGTCAAGTTGGTGGTGTTGATGTCGACTTAGCGAATACCTCAAGCGATACATTAACATTTACAGCGCCAGTAACCACAGAATTTTTAGAGTTATCGTTTGAAGTTAGCGCTACTGATAACGAAGGTGCCACGACAACCGATACTACTTCAATTACTATCAATCCGGTTAACTTAGCTCCTAGTATTTCATTTACTGATGACATAACGATCAACGAACAAGACAGTATCAATATTACACCTGTTGCAGTAGATGCAGATGGTTCTGTCGAGATAATTGAGTGGACGCAAATTTCAGGCGCCGAAATCGAAATTATCAAACATAGCGATGGTTCCATTACATTTGAAGGTCCAGTTACTACTCAAATACTAGAGTATACATTCGAAGTCACGGTGACAGACAATGAACAAGAAAGTGCGAGTGACTCAATCAACATAACAGTATTGCCGGTTAATGAATTACCACAATTAAATGCAGGTGAAGATTTTGCTATTAACCAAAGTTCTTTAGTAAAACTAACCGCTAGTGCGTTTGATGTTGATGGTGAAATAGTTGCTATCAACTGGATCCAAATTGCTGGTGAACTGCTCTCACTAGTTGACGAAAACTCTCTGCAGCCTAGTTTTATCATCCCGCAAGACTATCTTGATTCCTTTATTTCGTTCGAAGTGGAAGTTATCGATAACGAAGGTGCTGTGGTAAAAGACATCATCACAATTGAAGTATTGCCTACTCTAACTTTCATTGATTATGAACTAGATTCTGATCCACAACCATTGGTCGACGTTAATGTTGAAATCGCGGGATTAGAGTCTTCACAACTCACGCCAGCGAATAATGCTGAACACGGATATTCAACACATGTTATTGATAATGAAAGTGAATTCAACTTTATAATAAATGACAATGTTTTGGAAGTTACAGGTGATAACGCTCCAGACTTTGCCGTCGGCGATATTGTTGTTGGTATTGGCGAAGATCAAACTCACGGTTTTATGCGTAAGATAACGGCCATCAACGGGAACATTCTTAGTACTGAAATCGCAACATTTTCACAAACATTCCCCAGTGCAGAGCTTAACTTACAAATCAGTGTTTACAATTCTGCGGATTCTGTTACTGCAACTGTTCATTCCGGTCAACGAGTACAAGCACGAGTACAAAATAGTTTAAATGTACTAAGTTTTGAGCGCCGTATCCAACATCAGTTTGCTCCGGGTATAAAAACCGTAACAGACTTGTCGATGAATTCGGCTCTGGATATCGATTTTGATCTTAAAGTTTTTGAAAGCACGATTACAGATCTTAAATTTATTGCCGACACAAACTACTCAACGGCAACCTTTTTAGATATCGACATTCCTTATGAGTACAGCCGTCAATTTAATAAGGAATTTAACCCAATCTTCAATGTTAATCGCATTATTACGGTTGGTGCTATCCCGTTATTGATTAATGTGCAAGCCGTACCTGCCGTTGGTGCGGGGATTGGGATGAGTGCCGCGGGCTCCTTACACTATGGTTTCCAAAACCGAGGTGATATTAGTACCGGTATCGAATACACAAACTCTATCTTATCAAAAGTCAAAGAGTTCACGCCAAATTTGACTACGATTGAACCTGTTTACTCACTGGAAGGTGGCATTCATGTTGATGCAAATGCCAAAGTCGCTATTGTTGTTTCTTTGTATGAAATTGACTTTAATATCCCCGTTGTCGGGCGATTCCATTTAGACGGTCCAAGCATTGGTGTTGATATGGGGCCGTATGCCAAATTTGAGGCTAGCTCTTCATACAACCCCGAAGTTGAACCGGCATTGAATTGTTTACTTGACCTTACAGCGGGTGTTGACAGCCATTTGGCCATTGATTATGGCTCATTAGGTCGACAATTAAATATTGATTCTCCGGAAAATATTTTACTGTTCGAAAATGGTTATGAATTGTGGTCGAGTACTGAGTGTCCATTTACAGCAGCACTAGGTAGTATTTCTGGTACTGTTGCCGATAACCAGGGCTCAGCTATCACAGGTGTTAACATCACTATTGCAACAATTAGTGGTCAACACATTGCATCAACCACATCTGATGCCAACGGTTTATACAATATTACAGATATCAGTGTAGGTACTTATCACGTAACGTTTAGTAAAGAGGGCTTTATTGATGCTACGGCAAGTATTGAAGTGCTTAAAAACTACGATGCAACATTGCCTCAAGTGTTATTCATTGAAGAGCAAGAAAGTAACATCGGTACATTAAGTACGAGCGTGGTTAATGCCCAAGATCCTTCAATATTTATCGAAGATGCACAAGTTTTAGTGCGCAAGGGATTAAACAACCCTGCCGGTGAATTTGTATCGTTATTTTATAGTTCAACAAGCGCTGTTAGCCTTGAATTAGAAGCTGGATACTACACTCTTGAAGTATCTAAAACAGGTTATGACACCATATACGAGTCAATTAGTATCCAAGGTGGCGATACCATAAACAAAGCCATCAACTTATCGGCTAATGCAGAAAACGTAGACGATGGTGAAGCTCGAATCGTGTTAACTTGGGGGAGATCACCAAGCGATCTCGACTCTCATATTACTTTTGGTTCAAACCACGTTTACTTTGCTCGTCAACAAGCCGAAAACGTAACGTTAGATGTTGATGATACTAGTGCTTTTGGTCCTGAAACTATTACTGTCGAACAAGTAGATACAAACACCACTTATAGCTACTACATCTATAACTTCAGCCGTAATGGTACATTTGTAGAATCAAATGCCCAAGTTAAACTGTACTACGATGGTACGACTCGTACTTACAACCCGCCATCAGGTGCAGGGTACTACTGGCGTGTATTTTCGATTGAAAATGGTGTTCTGATACCGTGTCAAATAGATTGTGTTGGTGCTTCTCCGACAGTCTCAAGTAATGTGTTGGAAGATGGCACGATTAACGCGATGTCAATGACAGATAAATTCATTAGAGAATCAACACAAAGTAAAATAACTTTACATTAATTATTTCACTTAATATAAAGCCTGTATGTTCCATATAGGCTTTATATTTATAAGAGGTACCCTATGAAAAGAAATACAATTTTAAGTGTACTTTTTTCAGTATTGTTTATTTTCCCTATCGCTAGCCATGGCAAGTGTGGACCACCAGAAACCGTAATCAGTAATGCTAAATTAAAGTTTTTGGAAGTCGAGAAAATAAAACTCAACAAAAATACGACAAGCGTTTTATTAAGTTACAGCGGGTTGTTTAAAAAAGAAAACGCCAGGCAAGAAGGGAGACGGTTGATCTCACTTTTAAAAAAATGCTATGACACCAAATACAAAACTCGAAAATCGTTATTCAGTTATTCCATCGAAGTAAATGTAAAAGAGTAAGTACAGATACCAGCCGTTGTGCTTAAAGTGATATTTACTCTGTACTCATCGTAAACTTATGGGGCTATCTTCACCTTTTACTCGCATGAAGGTCTTGCTGATTTCAAAAAACGCTTAGCAATTTCAAAATGGGCAAGCGTTTTTTATATTCGAGCAGCGGTTTATCGGTTGTTGCAGGTGAGTTTGACTATTTTATTTGCCGATTGCCGATTGCCGATTGCCCGTTGTCGGTACTGTGTTGGTGTTTTTCCGGTGATGTCTTTAAATGCTCGATTAAATGGTCCTATCGAGCCGTAGCCTAGTTCTAGGGCGATGGTTAAAATGGGTTTGCGGATGTTATCTACATTTTCAAATTCTAAACAGGCGGCGGGGATACGATAGCTATTTAAAAACGAGGAGAAGTTTTTAAAACCCAAACATTGATTAATCAACTCGCGTAACTGGTGTTCAGGAGTTTGCAGTGTCATTGCCAATTGCTTTATGGTTAATTCCGTTTGTTTGAAATTTCCGGCCTCAATAAACGATGTTAACTTGGCAAAGTTTTCTTGAAAAATTAGCGGTATATTTGTTGTCAATGGCTGCTTGGAACGTTGCGTGTGATTGTTAACATTGTCCTTGTTACTATCAATGTTACTTTTTTCACTATTAGCATCGGCGCTGTGTCTTTGTTGTTGATGCTTTTTCAGTGCAGCAAAGAAAAATATATTGACGATGATGAAAATCAAGTTTGAATTAAGCAGGCTAAATATTGAAGTATGTATCATGCTCGCTTTTGTTAATTCAAACACCGTCAATACAAACCCATAACTGGCTAGGAAAAACACCATTAACATGCGTTTTTTTCTTCTCGAATCCACTAAATCATCTTGCAGATCTTTTAATGCAACATACAAAATATGCAAGATCACTACCGCTTCTATGCCATGATTTATTTGATGAAATACCCCGTTTCCTTGTAAATAGATAAAGAAATACACTAACCATAAGGTAGCGCCCAGCAATAATGCATTAATCGCTATCGGCCAGTTTTTCGGATGAAAATCATCATCTAATAAGGCAAAAACATAAAGCCAACAAACATAGGGAATAATATCGGTAAAAAATAATAATACGCCGCGAAATGCGCCGTAATGATGATCCGGGATTTGTGGCGTTAATAATAAATATGAACAGACACAAATAATTAATGTGGTGAGCAAGAGTGATTTAAAGTGACAAGATTTATACAAAATAAAGGCAGCCAATAAAACCAATTGGCCAATGACCGCAAATCGAAAAAATAAATCAAAAATGTCGACGAAAGATAAATACATAAAAGTTGATAATATGGTTTTAGCAAATGAATAGGCAATTTAACATTAAGCTTTTTAATTCACTAGGGCGAAGGGCGATATTGTTGGGCTGGCAAATAAATTAGCTAACAATGCCAGTAAACATTCTACTATCCGCAAGTGGATGAATGCCCAGACAAACTCCTCAACGGAAAAAGTTTATTCGGGTGTGAATATAAACAGAGAATCGTTACTATGTCGTTAATCTGGATTATGAAAGAAATAGAAAGTATTGAAGGAATAGATAATGAAAAATAATAAAGTGGTGATCATCACTGGCGCCGGTAGAGGGATCGGTGCAGCAACCGCAAAACTCTTTGCCGAAAAAGGCTATGCGGTTTGTATCAATTACAAATCACAAGCCGCACCTGCGCAAAAACTAGCCAAGGAAATCTCTGCGCTAGGTGTTAAATGCATAACGGTGCAAGCGGACGTGTCGGATGAACAGGACATAATACGATTATTTTCAATGGTTGATAAGGAGTTAGGAACCGTTAGCGTATTGATAAATAATGCCGGTATTTTAAAACAACAATCGCGGTTAATCGACATGAGCGCAGCGCGCATCAATGAAATCTTGATTAACAACGTAACCAGCTATTTTTTATGCAGTCGTGAAGCGATAAAACGAATGTCAACGGCCCATGGAGGAGACGGTGGGGTAATTGTCAATGTTTCATCGGGGGCCGCAAAGTCAGGTTCACCTAATGAGTATATTGATTACGCCGCTTCTAAAGGAGCAATCGATACACTAACTAAAGGCTTATCACTGGAAGTGGCAAAGGAAGGTATTAGAGTGAATTGTGTAAGACCGGGCTTAATCTATACAGACATGCATGCTGATGGGGGCGAACCGGATCGGATTAAAAGATTAGAGGGGATCATCCCGTTAGGTCGAGGTGGACAAGCAGAGGAAGTGGCAGAAGCTATCTACTGGTTAGCTTCTGAAAAATCCTCATTCTCAACCGGAAATTTCTTGGATCTGGCGGGCGGTCTTTGAGTTTGCTGGCGACACTATTATTCTGCAAGATACTACACCTATCAGAGCAATAAAAAATGCTTTTCAACAATGGTTAATTTTGTTTACGAAGGCGCTCTAACTTGCGTTTAACATGAGTTAACTGGCCGTCAATGGCTAACGCTTTTTCGAAGTATTTAATCGCCTGTTTTTTATCATTTGCTGCCAACCATGCTTCACCTAAGCGCTCCCAACCCATGGCATCATCAGGTAAATTTTCAGTATGAAATTCAAACAGGGCAATCGAATCCTTTGGCCGAGATGAAAAATAAATGGTGTAACCTCGCTCTGTTATAAAGTCAGCAACGCCACTCTGTTTTATATATGGGTTACTGGCTATTTGTTTGAATATCTCTGCTGAATTCTTAGCTAAGGTTTTATTAAAGGCGGCATCCAATAATTGCTCTTGCAATACCAAAGTAGGGAAATCACTGGGTGCAATGATTGACATCAAAGAGTCAACTAAGTGCGTGGTGATACCACTAAAAAAGCCATTACCATTGGTTAAGTATATGCTGGTATAGTTATCACGTTTATCGTTTGGCTTAAAGTGATAATCCATCCTAACTCTGTTTCCACCTTCATGGCCGACTCGAACAAATTCGCCTTCGTTAAAATACTCCCAGCCAGAAGCAAAACGTCCTGCTTCGCCATTATTCAGCTTCATCGGTTGCCACATTTCATCCAAGGTGTCTTTAGAGATTATTTTGCCAGCAACCACACCCTCAATAAATCGTTGCAAGTCTGCTTTGTTTGAATATAAACCACTATGAGTAAAAGCATAGGTTGGCCAGTTCACCCCTTTATCTACGGTATGGTTTCCCTTATTGCCCCAGTAGCTACTTACCAGGTTAGGGATAACCTCTTTCGCCTGGGAATAAAACGTATGATTTAACGCCAGAGGAGTCAGAATGTTTTCTTCTACGATTTCAACATAACTGCGTTTGCTGACTTTTTCGATGATCGCCCCAATCACTAAGAAATTGGTGTTGTTATAGTTGTTGGTGTTACCCGTTTTGAACTGAAAAGGCTGGTCGGCTATGTTAACAAAGACATCTTCAACCGAGTTTGGAAAACCCGTTTTGGTATATTCCATCGAGAAGTATTCGGGAATGCCGGAAGTATGATTTAAACAGTGGCGTACCGATACCTGTGACCAACTCTCAGGTAACTCAGGTAAGTAGAAGGTAATCCTCTTTTCCAAATCTATTTCACCTTGCTCTACTAACCCCATTAACGTGACACTGGCAAATAGCTTTGCCAGTGAGTATACCGGATAGATGTTATTTTCTCTTACCGCAGTGGATAACTCCAGGCTGCTAAGTCCATGGGTTTTACGGTAAATGACCTGGTCTTGTTTTTTCACCAGTATTGATTGCGAAACACTGCCATAACGGCTGCTATTTTCAATCAGCTGTCGATCAAGTTTAGCCAGTGTTTTCGCAGATAACGGCTCTGCCGCTGCATCAGCCGAAGTACAATATATTGTCAGCAATATAGCTGGCAGTAAAAATTTCCAATTCATTTTCAATTCCGTAGATGTTCGTTTTAAATTATGCGCTTAGATCAATACTTAGTGACCATAGCCATGCAAATATTGATTAGGATTTACGTGCTTTCCCGATATCGAAATTTCGAAGTGCAAATGTGGAGTAACATTATTGCTCGTATCTTGCCCTAAGGTATCGCCCAAAGTGCCGATAACATCTCCTGCTCTTACGATTTGTCCGACATCGACAACCAGTTGATTTAAATTTGCGTATAAACTGGTGGTATTATCTTTATGCTCAATCAGCACAGTAACGCCAAAGCCTTTATCGAGACTGGAATTATCAGCAATAATCACTCGGCCAGTAAAACTTGCTTTCACCTCTACGCCGCTGGGTGCTTGTATGTCTATGCCAAAGTGTGGGTCATGCTTTGATTCACTATAGTCAAACGATATGTAGCCAGCAGAAATAGGCATCTGGCCTTCGTCAGCCGCTGAAAAATCTAAAATAAAAAAGCCTGATTTTATCAAAATAGCGAGTGACATATTAACAAGGAAAAATGCAAAAACTTGTAAATGAGTGAAGCAGTTAACCTGTTGAATTTTCACCATCACTTTTCTTACTCTCATTTCCAACTCTTCTTGCAATGAATTGGGACTGGAGAAATATGCCGTTAAACGGCTACTATTTGAGTGCTGACAAATCCGTAAACAACGAATAAGTGACTTAGCGTATTCAGCAGAGTCAACAGCAAGAGACTTTACCACTTCTTTATCGCAGTTAGTTTCCATGGATAACATAAAGCGTTTTTCTAAATGGTGGATAAAAGGGTTAAACCAGAACAGCCCAGTTAAAAATCTCAGTAATATGACCTTTTTTGTGTCATGTTTTCTATGGTGTTGAAGTTCATGCTCTATCAGCATTTGCTTATGCTCTGGGGTCATACCTTCAATAGTGTGCGGCAGCAAAATATATTTTGAGAAAAACCCATAAGCCAGTGGAGGTGCATCTGCTGATATCATTACCTTAATGCGACGACTTTCGAGCTCTTGCCGCTGACTATCTGACATCCCTTGAATATAGGATACTTGCTCAGCATCTTTTATCAGTGCTATTACTCGATAGGATCTTAGGGTAAATATACTCAACGCCCGCAATGTACTAATCACTATCAAAGCCAAAATAAGTTGAATAAAAACAGAAGCTTCAAAATTGTCATTAGGGATATAATTTTCAGTGCTGGCATGAATAACCAGATGCTGTTGATTAAGCGTTATTAAATCCTTCAAGACATAAAGATGATCACTATCAAATGAAATAAGGGCAATCGGGAACAAAGATAAAAAGCATAACAAATAGGCAAAAAACCAGTAGCTGGACCATTCTCCGAGTAACGGATTCAACCTAATCGCTAGCGTTGAAAAAAGGACAACAAGGCCTGAACAAATGGTAAATACTAATAATTGCAACGAAATCGTATTGAACAGGAATTGGTAATCCATGTTACTGCTCTTGCTCTTTACGTAATTGTTCAAGTAAATGTTCTAACTGATCAATTTCATCATCATCAATTAGCTTACTGCCGGTAAACATTGCGGTTGGCAAAGGGCCGTCCAATTCAAATACCCGTTTAGCAAAATCAGCCGCGAACGATGCCAGAGTTTTTACTTTATCTACCTGAGGTGCAAATAAGTTAACATTTCCCTCTTTTGTCACCGTAACTAAAGCTTTTTCAGCCATCCTGTCTAACGTCTTTCTGGTTGATGAATATCCCCACTGAAGAATTCCTTCAAGCTCCTGATGCAATTCACGTGCAGTTCGAGGTGATTCTTTCCACAATAACTTTAAAAATTCTAATTCTGTTGACGTTGGTCGCATCACATTCTCCTATAGACTAAAAACATTATGCGACAAAGGTCGCACACATTCAAGAAAGAAATGCGACTCATGTCGCATGGGATGAGTGTAGAGTGTTAAACATTAATATTGTTGTTAAGCCAGGGGGATATTGGTTTGAGTTCTATTTTCTTTAGGCAAATAAAAAAGCCTCAACATTTCAGCTGAGGCTTCGTTATGAATGGTGCCGACTGCCGGAGTCGAACTGGCGACCTACTGATTACAAGTCATCGGCTTGGTTTGGGTGAGTCCACTAGTAATGCAGCTCAACTGTATGAACAATATTTTGAAATACAATATTAGCCATAAGGTTTCATTATTTAATCTAACTGTTCAATATTATCTCTAACATATGTTGTTGGAAGATAAATTTTGTGTGCTGGATTAAGCAAATCTAGCCTTTAATCCTAAATAATTATGACAGCCATACAAAAAGTATTAAGTTCTAGATATTTGCGATGGGTGTTTGAATTAATATTGATGGGTGTCTGAATTACTAGAAGTTTGGCATGTAATACGCTTTGAGCGTTAATTTAAGCCCTTTGAGGGCGAACCCAATAAGCCTCCGGCTTTGCCTTAGGTAATTTAAATGATATAATGTATCCAATATAATTTTTAAACAAGAGGAAATATGATGGAAACAAATAGTACAGATTGGCGATATACGGTTATGCCGGCCGTGTTTACATGGCTAAAAGAGTCAGAATCCGGTGCCCTTGAAATTGACTTTGATGCAACACAAAAACAGGCCGCAGGTGTTTTAAAAGCTCAGGGAAAGGGCGGAAGCAGAATGGGCGGACTTGTCGCTTCTGGTACTCTGGGTGAGAATAGCTACCTGAGCACCGAACAGCGTCTTTCTTTACTTAAATCCCTTTCTGAGGTTGCTAAAGAATACAATGTCCCGTTGATCAGTGGAGCTGCAGCAGAAACTAAGGAAGAGCTTGCCAAAATCATTGAAGGACTCGCAACGGTTGGAGTGGATACAGTCATGGTCATGCCGCCAAAAACTAATGCGGTTCCTTCTGATGAAGAAATGTATGCGTACTATGAGCTTGCTGAAGCAACTGCAAAAGAGACAGGCGTAACAATTATGCCTTATAACAACCCTGATGCAGCCGGATATCATGCACTTTCAACAGATCTTCTTAGAAGACTTGCTGCTCTACCTGAAGTAACGGCTCTTAAAATATCGACTACAGATGTTTCAACTATTGAAACGCTGATGTTAGAGAACAAAGATTTAAAAATTTTGGCGGGTGTTGACACTGTAACTGTACATGCAGGACTTGCTGGAGCATGCGGTGGGATTACAGGTGTAGGTACTATCTTCCCAAAAGCTAGTGTTACTATGCAGGAGTATGTTTTAAAAGGAGAATGGGCTGAGGCAAACAAAATCTCTCAGGCTATGAATTCCATATCATATCTTGATGCTCAGCCGCTGCTTATGGAATATCTTAAGCTTGCTATGGGAATTCATCATAATGATGCCGATGGAGGGCTTCGTACCTTTGGTAAGAAATTAACTCAACAGCAAATTGATGATGTCCGCGCAAGATATATTCTAGCAAAAGAAAGACTTGAACTTCTGGATTTAATAGACTGATCCTTTCAAATATTCAAAAAGAGAAAGCTCCGTTTTTACGGGGCTTTTTGTGTCCGTCTTCGGATTGGCACCTAGCTTTTTAGATCCCAAGGTAGCAATGATTCTATGTCAGGCTCGGGTTGACTGAGTTCTTCTAAACATTTGACCAGGTAATCAAATAGAATGAGACCATTGGCTTTGGCTGTTTCGATAATACTATAAAGTATTGCACTGGCATTTGTACCATTCCCTGTTTGACTAAACAACCCGTTTTTTCGGACGATCACGAAGGGTTTTACCGCGCGTTCAGCACGATTATTATCTATATTTAACTACCCATTTTCAAGATAACGAATGAGCTTTGGCCATTGGTTAACACTGTATTTGATTGCTTTACCCAAAGCACTTTTGGGCACTATATTTTTTTTGTCAGCCAATGATATAACTTTTCTAAAATCGGTTTGGCCTGCGTTTGTCTAGCCTGGTACTTCTCATCGTTCGTTTTCGTTTTGAGTTTGGTTTCTATTGCATAGAGTTTCTGGAAATAGCTTAGTGCCATATCAGCTTTACCATTTTTAAATTTTACTAATTACAGGTAGGTACTTCTATTGCATTTTTTCGGCAGCTCGCGATAAACAGGTTCTAAGCTTACATTAACAATAGATGTGCTAGCGAAATAAATAGAGATAATTTTTATAGATCAGAATAACAAGTCTGAAATTCTATAGACCTAATTATGAATGAACCAAACTGTTCTGATAAACATCCCTCTGTGTAATCTGGTATTTTCAGATAAAGTTAAACTAATTATAACAATGGCTATCACTGGTGCTAATACCCAGTTCGGATATTTACACCATCAACTAACTTACCCTAATAAAATTCACCCGCAGTTTTAGTGGGCTGTACTTCAACCCATATACCCTAAGCAGCTGATTAAATCCTTTTTACCCCGTATAAAGCACTTAATAAATCGATAAATACAAATAGATTTACCCTAATACCCAATTTTCCCTAATTGGGTTTATTCAAAGTAGGGTGTATTTTGTGCCCATCAGTAGCGCTACCAAATTGAGTTAATCGACGGATACACCGCGAATAGTGCAAGGTATGGAAAATATTGGTGTAAGTGAAAATAGCTTAAGAATTCGACCAAGCGATAGATACAAAAAAGCCCTAACCGAAGTTAGGGCTTTTTGCTTCCTACGAAGGAATGGTGCCGACTGCCGGAGTCGAACTGGCGACCTACTGATTACAAGTCAGTTGCTCTACCAACTGAGCTAAGTCGGCACACAAAACTGTGTGCGATAATTCAATTTATTCAATCAATTATCTTGGCACCGAATAAATGTTTAGGTGAACACTTATTCTAAATAGGTTAGGAATAGATGGTGCCTCGACCCGGAATCGAACCAGGGACACGGGGATTTTCAATCCCCTGCTCTACCGACTGAGCTATCGAGGCAGTGTCTATTCTTATGTCTTTTCGGCTTTGCCTTGAAGACGGGCGCTATTAGACTGTTTTTCTGTTATTCAGTCAACTACTTTTTTTAAAAAAATGTTTGTTTGTTGGTTTTTAATCCAATCCAGGCGTTTATTGAGCAAATAATACGGTTTTCCGAGCGATTCATTAACATTTATCGCCATTTGTCTTCGCAAAAGTTTTTGTTTGTTACTTATTTGCCTTGTTCAAAAAATAAAAAAGGCCGTTTAAAAACAGCCTTTATGTATAAATTATTTTTTTGGAAAACTTTATTTGTTTTCTGGGGTGTAACCTTCAATTTCAGGCTCTTTACCTTCAAATAAAAATGCCACCATCGCGGTTTCTAAAAATTTTCTGTCTTCAGGGTTCATCATCGACAGTTTATTTTCATTAATTAACATGGTTTGTTTTTTCTGCCAGATGCCCCAGGCTTCTTTGCCTATATTATCGAAAATATTTTTACCGATATCGCCAGGGTAAAATTGAAAATCTAAACCGTCATCATCTTTTTTGAAATGTTGGCAAAATACTTTACGACTCATAATTGTTTCTCTTTTTGCTTGGTATTATTAATTAATGCTAGTAGGGTTTTACTCGATGCGGCTAACCCTACATTTTCACCGCGCTGAAGATGGTACCAAAGATGCGGGCTATTTTCATTAATATTAGCGGCATTATTAGTGTCTGCAATGACATCCACTATCAAAGGGGTGATGTCGAGATGAAAATGCGAAAAGGTATGACGAAACTCGGTCAGTGTTTCGCTTGCCGTTATTTTAAAGCTTAATTTATCAGCCAAAGCTTGCAGTTCATCAAGTTGCGCTATTTCATAAAAGCTCCACAAGCCACCCCATATGCCAGATGGTGGCCGCTTATACATATATACCGAATCACCTTGGTGAAACATTACCATGATGGTTTTCTGCTCTGGCTTTTGCTTTTTCGGTTTTTTACCCGGAAAGTCACTTTGTTTTTCATGGTAGAACGCCTGACAGTCGGTTTTTAACGGGCAAACCGTGCAACTCGGTTTCCCTCTTGTACAAACCGTAGCGCCTAAATCCATCATCGCCTGATTGAAGTTGGCAACGCCAAGCTCCGGCGTCAGCCTTTCAGACAGTTGCCACAATTGTTTGTCAAAGGCACTTTGTCCTGGGTATCCGGATACCATAAAGTGGCGTGCCAATACCCGTTTTACATTGCCATCTAAAATAGGGTGGTGTTGATTCAGCGACAACGACAATATCGCACCGGCAGTGCTGCGGCCGATGCCGGGCAGGGCGATCACCTGCTCAATATCTTCGGGAAAGTTACCTTGATAGTCATCACGAATGAGTTTCGCCGCTTTGTGCAAGTTACGCGCCCTGGCGTAATAGCCTAAACCGGTCCAGTGATGAAGCACCAAATCTTCATCGGCATTGGCCAAGTCGGTAATGGTGGGGAAGCTTTCCATAAAACGCAGGTAATACGGTATTACCGTGGTTACTTGCGTTTGTTGTAGCATTATCTCTGAAATCCATACCCGGTATGGTGTTTTATTTTGTTGCCAGGGGAAATGCTTTCGCCCTTGCTCATTAAACCAATGTAAAACCTGTTCACTAAATTTCATTATTCACAACTACAATACATTTTTTATTTTAATGAGTGCGAGTGTAGCGGTTTTAACCGAGTTGATCTATGGCAAGTTCCTTCCGCAGATAGGTATGAATCAAACGAGTACGATATTTAACAGAATAAAACTTGGCATTTTGGTCAAATAACACTATTCTTCGCGGCAAATGAGATAAATAGTTGAGAATAGCATGACTGAATCAAAAAACCGTAGCCGTCGCCTACGTAAAAAAATGCGCGTAGATGAGTTTCAAGAGTTAGGGTTTGACGTTGCCTGGAAATTTGCCGAAGGCACTAGCAACGATGCTATTGATGAGTTTCTTAATAACTTTTTCAGCGAAGCCATAGAGCCAAACGGTTTAGGTTTTGGTGGTGAAGGCGATTTAATTTGGCACGGCCTTATTTGCACACAGAAATTAGGCAAGTGTACTGACGAAAATCGTAAATTGGTTGAAGACTGGTTAACTAAAGCTGGCGCTCAGTCAGTTGCTGTTTCTGAGCTTTACGACGTTTGGTGGGCATAAACCACACTTAATAAACCAGACATAGTTGATGTTTAGGTTTTAGTGTTAAGGCGCAGTTGAATTCTGTTTTACAAAACAGGATAATACGCGCCTTATTTATATTCGCAACCTAAGTATTAACTGTAACGAGATCCCCTATGAGTAACGAGAACAAACACAAAACTGTTGAACAAGCACAAGCCGAAGGCAAATACATTCGCAAAGTTCGAAGTTTTGTAAAACGTGAAGGTCGTTTAACCAAAGGTCAGGCACGTGCTCTTGAAACGTTATGGGATACCATGGGCTTAAATCATAGCGATGGTAAGATTGACACTCGCAGTTTATTTGCCAATGAAAACCCTATTACTTTAGAAATTGGTTTTGGTATGGGTAAGTCATTGGTCGAAATGGCAAAAAATGCCCCGGAACGTAACTTTATTGGTATTGAAGTTCACCGCCCTGGTGTTGGCGCCTGTTTGGCATTGGCCGAAACCGAAGGCGTAGAAAATTTAAAAGTATACGAGCACGATGCGATTGAAATATTAGCCGATTGTATCGAAGCAAACTCGGTAGATACGGTGCAATTGTTCTTCCCTGATCCCTGGCATAAAGCCAAGCATCACAAACGCCGCATCGTAAAACCAGAGTTTATTGAAAGCATTCGCGGTGTGTTAAAAGTAGGCGGCGTATTTCATATGGCCACCGACTGGGAAAATTACGCCGAATGTATGCTAGAAGACATGCAAGGTGCGCCGGGCTTTAAAAACGTATCAGAGAGTAATGATTACGTACCACGCCCAGAATCTCGCCCGTTAACTAAATTTGAAAATCGCGGCCAAAATCTGGGACACGGTGTATGGGATTTACAGTACGCCAAAGAAGATTAAGAGTTTGCGCTAAACGTTGCAGCGGTAAGCAAGTTTAAATAAAAGGGCTTTGAATGTGAATTCAACGCCCTTTTTGTTTCCGGCAACTGGCAACTGGCAACTGGCTACGAGCTACGGGCTACGGGCAGTTCGCATCAGCAATAGAATTTGGGACTGTCTTTATCTACGCGAAGTCTGGGAAGATAGCATTCTCTTGACATAAAATATCCTGCTCGCTGCTAGAAGCCCGTAGCATACTCAAATAATGAAACAGAACCCAAAAGTTTACTTCAATGCTAGTTCTTAAATTTGTGCTATGTGCGCTTTTCCAGATAGCTGGAATAATCAGGGATCGATTTTGGGTACTCTTGATCGAATAATATCGAGGTAATTAACAAATCGGCAGTCGATTGATTACAGGCTACCGGAATGTTCCACACTGCTGCTAACCTTAATAATGCTTTAACATCCGGATCGTGCGGTTGTGCTTCTAGCGGGTCCCAGAAGAAAATCAGCATATCAATTTTTTGTTCAGTGATTAGTGCGCCTATTTGCTGGTCACCACCTAATGGACCACTGATCAGTGGAGTAACCTTTAATTCGGCCTTATTTTTCAATAACGCACCGGTAGTGCCCGTGGCGTATAACGTATGGCGGTTTAATTTATCTTTGTGAGTCATGCACCAGTTCATTAATGCTGGTTTCATATTATCGTGGGCAACCAAAGCGATATTTTTAAACTTGGCTGCAGTAACGTTTTTATATTGCATCGCGGCTTACTCTGAATAAGATAAAGGTGATCTATTAAACTAGGTGATGTTAGGACAAACTACAACCTGAATGTGCGATTAAAATAATACAGCCAGACTTTTAATCTCGGGACACTGTTTTTTAATCGTATTAAACCTGCGCCGTTAACAGCGCTTGATTATCACTTTGTTTTAATTCGTTTTTCAGCTCTTTTGCCGCTTTTTTGTAATCACTTCTAAGGTGTGATTTTAAATGATAGGTGACATGCTTTACCGGGATGTTTTTTAAAGTGGCGAACAACGCTAAACAATACAGCATTTCTTGCTCAGGCAAAGCCACTTGTCGGTTGGCATACTTGTTATAACAGCTGCCGCAGCCACCTTTAAACTGGTAGGCGGTATTGGCAAACATAACGCCAAAGCCCATAAAACAGGCGAGCAAATCTACCGCTTGTGGTACAAACTCTTCGCCACCTGGTGGCAACTCCCCACGCTGCGCCACCAAAATAGAGGCAAATGCTTGCGCAAATGAGGCAACTAAATCTTGTGGCTGGTTAATTTGCGAAGGATTATAGCTGACCAATATTTCAGTGTGGTTGTTCTCACTAAAATCATTGCTAAACACTTGGCTGTTATTGCCACGCATACCATCTTTAAAGCTTAGTTTCGCCATTTCAGTGGAGCGATACTCATTAGGAGCCACTAATTTAATTGGCCAATGAGCCATGCCCGCATATTTTATGGTATTTTCAAATACCGATTGCGCCATTTCTTCAATACTGTTTACTTTGCCTGGGTAAAACTCATAAATGGGTAATATTAGCTGCGCATCATTTTTAAATACGGATAAATCAAATTCCGTTAGCGCCCAGGCAAACGTATCTAAAATCCAGTTTTTCGTGGCGTCATCGAGTAATGGCGATTGTTTAAATAAATTGGCAAGCATAATGAAAAAATATTGCTCTAAGCAGATAAATAGTAAAAGCAGAGTAACATCAAATTATCGATATTACACTGCCTTAGTCGGTTAAAATGTTGCTTTACTTGTTTACATCTAAGAGCTATATCAGCTCTAGATCAGACTGGGTTTGCACCTGAACATTTTTCATTCTTTGATGATATACCCTTTCACTCTGCAAACGTTGATAGTGGCGCAGGCCGTGCTCTTTTTGTCGGTCATTGGAAAACGCGGAAACTCGCTTTAAATAACCAATTACCCGGGTACCATAATCAACGTCTTCACTGCCACACGAACTGCAATTATGTAGGGTGCGTTTATCTATGTGCTCACATTCGTTACAAATGGTGATTTTTACGTTTACACAAAAATAATTACAGCCAGTTTTCGCCGCCACGTTAAACAGTTTTACGTAAGCGTCGGCAGTTAAACTTTCATCTAAATTCAAATGCAGCGCTGAGCCGCCATCGAGATATTGGTTTATTTCTCTACCGTGCAAGACAAATTTATCCAGATGATTACTGCTTTCATCTTCGACTAAATAGAAATACGAGTTGTAGCAGTCGCGTTTGGTTAGGTAACCATCTTTGGCATCCCATTTTGAGTTTTTCACCCCAAGGTTCTCTGCCGGTACAAATTCAGTGTTAAACATGTAACCAAATTCTTTTTTCGCATCTTGATTGGCTTTAAAAATAACTTGCAGTTTGCTACTGACGAAGTCTTTATAGGCTTGGTTATTACTTACCTCTAGCCCCGCATACTCGGCAGCTTCGGCCATACCGTTAATACCTATGGTTAAAAATTGTTTGTCCAGGGTAATAAAGCCGGCGTCATAGACACTCAGCGCCCCTTGGGCTAAATAATCTTCCATCAGTTTTCGATAAGCAACCTGATATTTTTGAACCTTTTCAACTTCGGTTTTTAAATCGCGACCATCTTGTTGCAGACGATTCATATTCATGGTGATAACGTTTATCGAGCCAGTTGCAACGCCACCAGCACCTAAGGTGAATGAGAAAGTATTATCGGTAATTTCATTGCGCAAACGACAGCAAGAGGCTAATGAATCGGCACTATCGGATAGATAAATGAAAAATGAATTACCCATGGCTTTTTCTTTCGCTAAATTGTAAGCAAAGTCTTTATCTTTACATTCGCCGTTTTCAGTAAGCATGGCAGCGGTTATTACCGGAAAAGTGAGGATCGCTTTATCGCGTTCGGCGTTTATCCACCTTAAAAAGAAGTTTTGCAGTTTATCAACCGTCGACCAGTTAGGCTTGGAAAAATCAGGAAAGACAAAATCTTCAAACATCGACTGGAAGTAATGTTGATCGAAAATTGAAATATTCCAGAATACACTTTGATAACCTCGTGCTGCGGCGGGTTGGTTTAGTGCATAAACCACATGTTGCAGATGATTTTCGATGGCTTTGCTATGGGTTGCAAGGTAATCGTCACCAAACTCTTTACGGGCGAAATAATCAAAATACGTTAAGAATTCCACCGATGCCACAGCGCCGGCAAATTGTGCCGATATGGCGAAAATCAAGTTAACAAACGAGCCACAAAACGACTCCATATGTTTAGGTGCTTTCGATTCGCCGCCAAGCTTGGTTAAACCATCGAGCAAAAACGGGTACATGCTAATCGAGGTGCAGTAGGGCTTGATACTGGTTTCGTCGTGTACGTAAATTTCATGCTCTTCAATTTGGCGTTGATACTCATCGGCCAGGTCGGCATCAAAAATTTCACGTATTTTATTTTTGACCAAAGAGCGATTGATTTGCACATAACAATCTTTTAGTAATTCCGCCTCTAAGGTAGCAATGTTCTTTTGTGTGACGTTGGCATTGGCGTCCATCTTCGAACCATCGGCAGCATTTTTTGCCGCAAAGTATTCCTGTACATAAGCTGTTTTTTTATTAATTTGTTCTTCGCTAAGCCGCAACATGTTGTATTCCTTTTTTTATAAATAGATGATTGAGAGAGTTACCTGTGCTCAATTCAATGAATTTTTGATTTGTTCCTGGGGTGTTTAAGCCACCCCGTTGTGGATCCCATTTGCCCACTTTTGCATAAGTTAAATGTTTACTGATTTCATCATCAACCGCATTTTCTCCGGTATAAAGACAGGTTTTTAGCCCCAGATGTTTGGCGATGATAAGTTTTTCAATAAGGTGATGTTGTTGCCATTCCCCTCCCATAAATAACACCGTAGAAATTAAGCCCTGATATTTATTAAGCCAATGAATAAATGCGGTGTTGGTAAGAGGTTGGCCAAAATTTTTATTCCACAGCTCGGTGCTGTGGCAGCCTTTACAACCAACCTGGCAGCCGGTGATGCTAAAGCACAAACTGATCTCATTTGGCACTTCCTGAAACACTATCGTGGGAGGCAAGCAATTAAAAGTCATAATCTATATGTTGTGTTTTTATTGTTGTTAAGCACACTATATAGTGCTTCGCTGTGTGCGTAGTTTGATCTAGATCAAAGTTTTATTGCTTTAATACCCCCAAATTATTTATGGAATATTTTAAAAAAAGCCATTTGTCAGCAAATAGGGCAGTGGTTAAACACGGTTAACGGCCACATTTAGTTTCGCTAATTTGCCGTTTTTCAACTAACGTTAAAACCATCAATAATAAAAAAATTATCAATAATATCGCCATTTTACTAGGGACTGAGGGATGCAAGATGAAACGACTGATCATATGTTTTGACGGAACCTGGAATAACCCCGAACAAGAAGAAAATGGTGTCGCCTCGCCCACCAATGTGTACCGGTTAAAAAATGCCATTAGTAAATCAGGCGAAGATGGTGTTGCGCAAAAAGTGTTTTATCACCCCGGTGTTGGTGGTGAAGAAATTGGCATCGTTGACGAGGTTTTGGGTGGGGCATTGGGTTTTGGTATCAATCGACATATTTCCAGCGCCTACCATTGGCTTGGTTTGAATTATCAGGAGGGGGATGAGTTATTTATTTTGGGCTTTTCCCGAGGCGCATTTTCTGCCAGAAGTTTAGCCGGCTTTCTCGGTAAAGGTTTATTAAAGCTACAAGACATCGCTGCCAAAGAAAGCTGGCAACGAGTCGATAAAGCATTTCACAGAGGTTATAAAGACCGACAGAATAAAAACAGTTGGGCACAGCCTGACTGGCAATTTTTTCTTGAACAGGCGGCTATACCGGTCACATTTTTAGGCGTTTGGGACACGGTTGGTGCTTTGGGCATTCCCGATGATCTTGAAATCATCAATTTGTTTGACCGCAAAGACATTTGGCAATTTCATGACACTAAACTTGCGAGTCATATTTTGCACGCCCGTCATGCCATGGCCATGGACGAACGCAGAACCAACTTTACCGTAACGCGCTGGAGTAACGTCAGCAAACATGATGATGCCATCGAAATCTGGTTTCCCGGTGTTCATGCGGATGTTGGCGGCGGTTACTACGACAGTGACTTATCTAATGGTGCTTTAAAATGGATGATCGGTCAAAGCAAAATGTTCGGCCTTGGTTTTCGCCACGATGTTGAACAATTAATAATCGATAATGCGGCCGGCATACTGCATAACTCCTACAAAGGTGCATTTGCCAAACTGCGCTCTCGTCCACGCAATATCCCCGCGCTGATCAAACAAAACTCGCCGTCCTTTCATGAAAGCGCCTATGTGCGCCAACGGCTATCGCCAATCGAGCATGAACCCTATCATGTTACTCAAATTCTTGCTCAGGGCGAAAGCATTACCATTGAGGTATATGCCAAAGCTCGCTGGAATTGTGCCAATATTTACCTTGAACAAGGGCATGAATATGCTTTTAGTGCCAGCGGTGAGTGGCAAGATGGTAAAGAGAGTTGCAACTGGTTAGGTACCGAGCAAAATAAACAACGCACCAGCAGCGACCTGATCCGCGCCACGTCCAGCTTTTTGGGAAAATTTGAGTCATTGTACAAACGCTTGAGCCAAAACGAATCCAGTGACTTTTTTGGCACTAAAAGAGTGGAGAATAAGCCCTGGTTTGCGCTGATTGGGGCCATAGCCAATGATAGTGGCAAAGGCCATCAGGATGTTATGTACAAACACGATAAAGATTATCAAAGGGTGGTGAAAAATGACGGTAGCGCTATTCCGCATCAATATCTGGAACTTTCTGAATTTACGAGCAATACACCATTAAGAATTATTTACCCTGGCTATTTATATTGTTTCGCCAATGACGCCTGGAGCTTTTATGACAATAACAAAGGCTATATTGAATTAACCATAACGCGGACAAAATAGACAATAACAGACGCTTTTGAAGATATTTTTAACCTAATCAAAACCAGCTATTGAGAAATGCCTTTTGATGCCTTACCTTGTGTTTAGCACTTAGCACTTAGCACTTAGCACTTAGCACTTTAGGGATCAGATGCGCTTCATTCATACTTCTGACTGGCACATAGGCCGGTTGTTTCAAAATATCTCATTGTTAGCCGATCAACTTTTCGTATTAAAACAAGTTAAACAATACGCCATCGAACACAACATAGACGCCTTAGTGGTATCCGGAGATATTTTTGATCGCGCGGTGCCACCAAGTGACGCTGTAGATGCCCTCAATGACTTTGTTAATGAAATAAAGCAACTGCAGATCCCCATTATCATCATAAGTGGTAACCACGACAGTGCCAAACGTTTACGCTTTGGTGCTCAGCAAATGCAAAAAGCCGGCCTGCACATCCTGGCCGACATCAAAGACATCGAAACGCCAATCGTTGTCAACAGTGACACCGGGCCGGTGGCGTTTTACGGCATTCCTTATCATGATCCGGTAGAAGTTCGAGAAGCATTTAATACCATCGATGCTGGAATTGAGATAAAAACCTATGATCAGGCCCATACCTATCTGGCAGAAAAAATCTTAACTAAGGTAGCTGAAAGTAAACAGCCTAAGGTATTACTCAGCCACTGCTTTATTGATGGCGCCAGTGAATCAGACTCTGAGCGGCCGTTATCTATTGGCGGTGCTGATAGAGTGTCCTGGCAGCCATTAACCAATTTTGATTATGTTGCCCTTGGCCATTTGCATGCGCCACAATACAAAGGCGTCGAGCACATTCGCTATTCCGGCTCCTTACTCAAATATTCATTTTCAGAATATAAACAGAAAAAGGGCGTTACCTTAGTTGAGCTAAACAGTGATGGCTTACAAAGCCATCAGCATTTACCGCTTAAAGCCAGGCACGATTTAAGAGTGCTAGAGGGCACGTTGCAAGAGCTTATTGAGCAAGGCAAAAGCGACCCGCAAGCAGACGATTATATTCTGGCAAAATTAACCGATACGCAAGTGATCCTCGACCCTATGGGGCGCTTACGGCAAGTGTATGCCAATGTATTGCAAATCGAGCGCACTAATTTTGAGTTAAGCTCAAACAGCAAATTGAGCCAGGAAAAAAATAATAGCGATAATGAGCGTAGTGAAGAACAAGTGTTTACCGACTTTTTCAGTCAGGTGATGAACGTGGAATTATCAGCCGAGCAACAACAAATGTTGCACGCCACCATCATTGAAGCTCGTGCAGAGATGAACGATATGGAGAGTAAATAATGAAACTCTATTGTTTAGATATTCACGCATTCGGCCCTTTTGCCGGCCACGAACACATAGATTTTAGCGATTTAGGTGAGAACCCTTTATTTCTGATTGATGGCCCCACCGGGGCGGGTAAGTCTTCTATATTGCACGCCATTTGTTACGCTCTTTATGGCGAAACCACTGACGAAGCTCGCAAAGACATGGGGGTAAGGTGTGACAATGCCAACGCTGAAACCTTAACGGAACTGAGCCTGGAGTTTTCGGTTCGAGGTCAATATTACCGTATTACCCGCACACCAACGCAAATGCGCCAGGCCAAACGCGGCGATGGTGTTACCGAACAAAAAGCTGCAGCTCATCTTCGCAAAGTGTTAGCAGATGGCGAAGAGGAAACTCTGGTGGCGAAAAAGAAAAAGGACGCAGATGAGCAAATAAAACAGATCATTGGCCTTTCCGCCGAGCAGTTTCGGCAAGTTATGGTGTTGCCGCAAGGTAAGTTTAGAGAATTATTGTTGGCCAAATCGGATGCCCGACAAGCCATATTATCGACCCTGTTCCAAACCGAAATATTCAAACGCATTGAGTTTTTATTAAAAGATAAAGCCGCTCATATCGACAGAATTTATAAAAAATTTAAAGAGCAAATTGAAGAAACCCTAAACGAAGTGTTTGTTGCCAATATTGACCAGCTAAACACGGCAATAGTGGATGCGGAGCAACAACAAAATGAGTTGAACACCATTAAAGTTGCAGCCGATAAAAGCAAACAACTAGCGCTTAATGATTTAAAAATGGCGGAAAACTTAGCCAAAGCCTTTCACCATAAGGCCAGTAAACAGCAGCAGTTAAACGCCCATCTAGTCAATAAAACAGAAGTTGAACAGCAAAAGGAGCAGTTAAGCCTGGCGGAAAAAGCCAGTGCTATAGCCCCCAAATATAAAGCGCTTTGCCAGGTTGTAAACGATATAAAACAAAATAGCGTGCAGCTGGAACAGGCAAAGACGCTGCAGCAACAAAAACAGCAACAATTGCAACAACACCAAGTCATGCTTGAGTTGGTGAGCAAGAACTGTTTAAACCGAAACCCACTAATAGCGCAATTACACCAATTACAGGGCTATAGTAATACCTTGGCAGATTTTGCCAATGTGCAGCAAAGTGCTGTGCTAGCGGCTAAAGATGAGCAAACTCTGATTACGCAGCAACAAGAAGCCACAGACAAATTGGCCGAGCTTACCCGGCGCAGTAAAAATGGTCAGCTTCATATTGAAGATTTACAACAAAAAACGGTCAATAAAGCGCAAGTGTTATTGCAGCAAAGTCAATTGCAGCAGCAGATCAGCTTGGCAACTAAAGTTGCACAAACGCTAGCGGCAAGTCATCAGCAGCAACAGGAAATTACTCAATTAACGCATGCATTCAGCCAGGCTGAGCAAGACTATAAGCTGGCGACAGAAAATGCCAATAAAATTGAGATGCTCTGGCATTCCAATCAGGCGGCAGTATTAGCGAGAACCTTGCAGCAAGATGCACCATGTCCGGTGTGCGGCTCGATTGAACATCCAAGTCCGGCTACATTAACCTCAGGCATGGAAGATATCTCCAAGCAAAAAGTTGATGGTGCCAGAGCATTGCAAAGCCAAAAACAAACGGCAAAATCGCAACTCGATAAAGCGCTGGCGCAGGCAAACGAAGTGCTTAATCAATATCAGCAACAATTGAAAAAACTAAATACTGAATTGGCTGATGCCGCCAACAGTACCTTAGCTAACTTAAAGGCGCAGTTGCGAGATATTAACCTGCAGGCAGAGTTTATCTTAAACACTGAAAAGCAAATTCCAGCAGCGATGAAAAAATTGCAAACCATGGAGAGTCATTTAACCCCGTTAGCCGCAAAAATTGAGCAGTTGACTGCGCAATTGCCGAATTTAACCGCAAAATCCAGTTCTGCCAAAACCTTGTTAAACACTGCTGAACAGGCATTACCTGCACAATATCGAGAGCAATCAGCCTTAACTGCAGCGATGGATCAATGTCAGCAGAGCATCAACAAACTCGATAATGATTTACAACATGCCCAGCAGCAACAGCAACAAACGAGTAATGAATGTAGTGCAATAAAGGCCAAGGTGGAAGAGCTTAGCAAGCAGCAGCTCGGGCTAACACAACGTGAAACTGAGCAGGCCAATATTTGGCAACAGGCATTGAGTGATAGTGAGTTTGCCAATATAGCGGCATTTGAAATGGCAACTGCAAGTGTCGCAAAAATGCAATCATTGCAGCAGCAAATTATGGCATTTGAGCAAAACAGACAAACATTAACCTCAGAGCTAAATTTATTAAGCGAGCAACTAAGCGATAAGCAGCCGCCAAATATAGATGCGCTTGCAGATAAAGAGAGTCAGCAAAAGCTTAATTATCAGCAGGCGGAACAGCACTGGGCGCAAGCGCAAAATAAATTAAGTAAATTAAATGATGCCAGCATAAAAATAAATCGCCTTGAAACTGAACAGAGTGAGAACAAAAAGCAATTTGAAGTGATTGGCACCTTGGCCGCCGCCGCTGCTGGCAGGGGTAAAGTGAGGGTGTCGCTCGAACGTTTTGTCTTGGGTGATTTGCTCGATTCGGTGTTGGCCATTGCCAGCAAACGCTTGCACATCATGAGCAAAGGCCAATACCGTTTGGTACGCCAGGATGAAGAAACCCAAAAGAAAAATGTCACCGCCGGGTTAGATTTAGCCATAGACGATGCCTACACTGGCAAAACCAGACCGGTTGCCACATTATCTGGTGGTGAGTCGTTCATGGCCTCATTGTCGTTAGCGCTAGGCTTAAGTGATGTAGTACAACAACGCTCTGGTGGTATCCAACTAGATACCTTATTTATTGATGAGGGCTTTGGCTCATTAGATCAAGAATCACTGCAACTGGCCATCCAAACCTTAATCGATTTACAGGCAAGTGGCAGAACCATCGGCATCATCTCGCATGTCTCTGAATTAAAAGAGCAAATGGCACTGCGCATCGATGTAAAAAGTTCAAGAGAAGGGAGCTCGGTTAGTACAGTTAGTCATTAATAGATTAAATAAGCCACTTGGGACAAGTGGCTTTAACTGGACCGCGATTAACTCAAATGTTTAATCCTCGCTCATCGACATGTCATCACGTAAGCGATACACCGTATAATTGGTAGAATGGAAATTATCAGACCATTGCTTGAAAATTTCACCGGCCTTGGCTTCATCGCCTAAATGTTCAGCTAAAACTTTGGCAAAAGATTTATCGGGTGGCGTCATGCCGGCATAGTCATTGTATGGGATAACCAGCGACAAATTGCCGTCACCACCAATTTGCCAGCTCCAGGACCAAGAATATGGCCATTTCATCGCTTTGGCGTTATCGCTGAGCATTTTTTTACCTGCACTTATCGATTTACCTTTGCCCATTTTGGCCGAGTAATCGGTAACACCAAAATATTTATAACCTTGCTCGCCTTCTGGCCAGTTGCTATTTTCAAAGTCGACGCGAGAATAATAATGCTCATAATGTGCGACATATTGATCAACATTCATATTCCAGTGCGCTTGTATTTTATTGTCTGTCCCCCATGTTACATAACTTTCAATGTCGTTGAATTTGGTACAGCAAAAACGCACGGCATAATAATTTAGGTTTTTACCAACGACCGGGACGTAAGTTTTCCAAGGGCGGGGATCGCCTTTTTCAGCTCTGAATTTGATGTGTTGTTTAAACGCTTGCTCAAATTTTTCATTTTGACCAGGGTTAGGCACCACAATCCAAAGATCGGCTAAAGAATCTGGCTTTGCCTCGGCAGCTGAAACTGTGCCGAACAGCATTTGCACCATTATTAGCATGCTACAGGCGAGAGTTTTGGTTATTAATTTACTCATTTATGTTTATCCTTAATGAAATTTAATGCACGGCCATATTCACTACGAAACTGCTCATATTATTCCAAAAAACTATGAATTCATTAGCATTAATGCCAGCAAGATCACGCATAAAGCCTAGCAAATAATCGATAAAATTCCATTTTGAATAAAAATAGCAACTATTTTTATTCATTATTAGCCACTGTTTTGACTTTCAATAAGCAACTTCTAAACTTAAAGTTTGGATTTGCCTTACTAAGTTAAAAATTCAGCTATTGAGTGAATAGTTACAATTCAGGGCTACAGAATGTTATTTAATTCGTTTGCTTTCATCTTTTTCTTTTGTGTTGTGCTTGCCTTGCATAACCTGCCGTTTAGCTGGCGTATCAAAAAAACAAATTTGTTGCTTGCCAGTTATGTCTTTTATGCTGCCTGGAACCCGCCCTTTGTGATCTTATTGTGGATCTCAACCGTAGTTGACTGGCATGTGGCAAAACGTATGTTTGCTGAAAATCGACCGCAGGCGCGCAAAGTATTGTTGATCATTAGCATAGTGGTGAACCTGGGAATGCTTGGTTTTTTTAAGTACGGCCAATTTTTACTCGATAATTTTATTGCTTTGATGGCGCTTTTCAATATTGGCTATCAACCGGCGGCCTGGGACATTATTTTGCCGGTGGGGATCTCATTTTATACCTTTCAAACGATGGCGTATTCGCTGGATGTGTATTTAAAGCGGGCAGAGCCAGCCAAATCCTTGCTTGATTTCTCTTTGTTCGTGACCTTTTTCCCACAACTGGTGGCAGGCCCGATAGTGCGTCCTACGTTTTTAATTCCGCAATTTGCCACGCCCCGGGTGGCAACCAATAATCAGCTATTTTGGGGCATAACCATGATGGTTATCGGTATGTTCTCAAAAGTTGTGGTTGCCGATGGCATATTGGCACCTGCTGCCGAAAAGGTCTTCGCTGCTGCGGAAATATTAACCCCCGTTGATGCCTGGTTAGGCACTCTGGCGTTTTCCGGACAAATATTTTGCGATTTTGCCGGTTACTCCACTATCGCCATCGGGGTGGCTCTGACCTTAGGGTTTTCATTGCCAAACAACTTTAACTTTCCTTATGCCGCGATTGGTTTTTCTGATTTTTGGCGGCGCTGGCACATCTCGCTGTCAAGCTGGTTACGGGATTATTTGTATATTCCATTAGGTGGCAACAAAAAAGGCGCAAAACGTACCTTTATTAACTTAATGCTGACCATGTTACTTGGTGGCTTATGGCATGGTGCCGCCTGGACCTTTGTGGTGTGGGGCGGATTACACGGCTTGTATTTGGCAGGAGAGAGAATACTGTATCGAAAATACCAGCAGGTCGCCTTTTGGAGTTCGACTCAGGGACAAGTGGTGTTAGCACTTTTCACCTATTTTCTGGTGAACATTACCTGGGTATTCTTTCGCGCACCAGACTTTGCTACTGCCTGGCGCATGATGCAATCTATGTTGCTGTTACAAGGCGATAAAAATGTACTGTCTAGCCAATACATCATGCAAACGTTGCTCACCATTACCATCATGTTGGCAATACATTGGTATATGCGCAATAAAACACTGGAACAAGTGGTCAGCAATATTTCTCTGCCAGCCGTTGGCGCAACCTGCGCCACCATGATGTTTTTCATTGCCATCACTCAGGGAGGGAGCAATGCCTTCATCTATTTCCAATTCTAAGTCGAGAAATGACAAAAACCGCTATAACCACTGTTACTATACTGAGGATTTCAACCGAGACATTCCAAAGCATCACTGGTTAAAACTGATATTACTCACTTTAAGCGTATTTGCCATATTACTTACCGGCTGGGAAGGTTACTGGCGCAGTCAGGGGGTGCAAGCGGATTATATCAATTCAAACAGTTTGTGGGCGATAGAGCGGCGCAAAGTGAGCAAGGAATCGGTGATATTTACCGGTTCATCAAGAATGCTGTTCAACCTGCAAACCGATATCTGGCACCAACAAACCGGCATTAAACCGATTCAATTAGCGCTTGAGGGCACAACACCATTGTCAGTATTAGAAGATTTAGCGGATGATGATAACTTTCAGGGCACGGTATTTGTCGGGGTGGCTCCGGGGTTGTTTTTCTCAGGTTTTGAGTATCGTGCTAAGGCATTAAAAACTTATCGACAAGAAGCGCCTTCGCAATGGCTGGGGCAACAGCTTGCCATGTTGATCGAACCACACCTTAGCTTTTTGGCTCCTGACTTTGCCCTTTTTACCATCATGAAAAGGCAGCCATGGCCTGAGCGTGAAGGCATTAGTAACAATTTGGACGTACGAAAATTAATGGTAATGGCAGAAGACAGGAATACCCAAATGTGGGATAAAGTGGTCAAGGATGAAGAATACCGCAAACTGGCGATAAAAATATGGATGCAAGGCTTTCAACCGATTGCAGAGCTACCGGCAGAGAAGCAAGAAAAAGCGTTGGAAAATCGCAATAAACAAATAGAACGTGCCGTTACCGTTAACAAAAAAATGCAAGCAAAAGGCGCAACCCTGATCTTTGTTCGCATGCCATCTCAAGGTTTTTATACCATGGAAGAGGGCATGTATAATCCGAAAGCAGATACCTGGGATGTGCTCTTGCGTAAAACCGGTGCGCCCGGTATTCATTTTCAAGACTATCCGGATTTGAGCAAATATACTTTACCCGAAAATTCTCATTTGGCGGCGCAAGATGCGAGGAGCTTTACCAAAGATTTTGTCCGTATTTATCAAAACTTAATCAGCAAAACCGAATTTTCCACCATGTCAGCACCATGAACCTTGGTGATGCTGCAGCCAGTTAGAAATGCTTGGCAAGGATAGTGGCATTGGCGAGACCGTTAACCACCGTTATCTTTCTTTAACGTTGCTGTCAGACTGCTGATTAAGTCCAGGGGCAAGGGAAAGACTATGGTGGAGTTTTTCTCTCCGGCGATTTCGGTTAATGTTTGCAAATAACGCAACAAAATTGCATTTGGCTCTTGCGCCAGTTTACTGGCCGCCTCAACCAAGGCGGTGGATGCTTCATTTTCACCACTGGCGTGGATCACTTTCGCACGTCGGGTACGCTCTGCCTCTGCTTGTCTGGCGATGGCGCGGATCATGGTTTCATTTAAATCAACGTGTTTTATTTCTACATTGGAAACCTTGATGCCCCAGGCATCTGAGCGAGTATCCAGGATCTCCTGAATATCATCATTAAGCATTTCTCTATTGGCTAACATTTCATCGAGTTCATGCTGACCTAATACTGAGCGCAATGTGGTTTGCGCCAGTTGCGAGGTCGCCTCGAGAAAATTTTCAACATTGATGATCGCCTTTTGCGAGTCGATCACCCGAAAATAAATTACCGCATTCACCCGTACCGATACATTGTCACGACTGATCACATCCTGGCTTGGTACATCCATCACCACAGTACGTAAATCTACTCGCACCATTTGTTGGATCAGCGGGATCACTATGATAAACCCCGGGCCTTTTACCTTGTAGAACCGGCCGAGTAAAAAAATCACCCCGCGTTCATATTCGCGCAAAATTTTAAACATGCTGAGCACTATCAGCAAGACTAAAAATATGACACTGGTCCAGAATATTTCTGAGCTATACACGAGAAACTCCATGGTTTTACTCCTTAGCTGCACGCCCGTCTTTGGGCATCGTAGTGAATTTAGTTACCTGTAATGTTAATCCCTGTATGCTTAGAACCTGTACGGTTTGCCCCTGAATTAATGGCTCCTGACTCACTGCTGCCCAGCGTTCACCATTAAAAATAACGTAACCACAATCATTAAAATCGCCTTCCACCAGGGCGGTGCCACCGATGATTTCTTCCTTGCCACTGACCACCTTATTGTTGCGGGTTCGCCATAAATACCCTAAGGTAAAGACAAAAAACAGTGACGATATAAAGGCGACTGAGGCAATTAACGGTATCGATATTTGAAAATGATTTTGTTCGGTATCGATTAAGAAGATAGACCCTAAGACAAAGGCCACGATTCCACCTAAGCCCAATACGCCAAAGCTAGGCGCCATAGATTCCGCCACCATTAAGGCGATACCTAAAATTAATAAACCGGCACCAACAAAATTAACCGGCAATAACTGAAAGGCGTATAACGCCACAAATAATGCAATGCCGCCGGTGACCCCGGCAATGCCACCTCCCGGGCTATAAAACTCGAGCAACAACCCATAAATCCCGATCAGCATTAAAATATAGGCAATGTTGGGATCGGTGATGGTGGCTATAAATTTATTGCGCCAATCGGCCTCTACCGGGAGTAATTTTGCCTTGCTTAACTTGAGTTGTTGTTGTTTTTCATTAATGGTGAGCGAGTACCCATTGAGTTGTTGCAATAAATCGGCAGGGGTTTGCGCCAACAGATTGATCACGTTTTTCTCTAGCGCTTCTGTGGCGGTGAGGGTTTCGGCATCGCGTACGGCTTGCTCGGCCCACTCTTCATTTCTGCCGCGCAATTGCGCCAACGCACGAATATAGGCGATGGCATCGTTTAATACTTTTCTTTCCATCGCCGTGGCACTTTCTGGCTTGCTTTCTTGTTGATCTTTCGGCGCGCTTGGGCCACCAATACTCACCGGGGTTGCAGCCCCCAAAGTCGTTGCCGTTGACATTGCTGCAATATGGCAGGCATACAGTATATAGGTGCCGGCACTGGCAGCTCTGGCACCTTGTGGGTAAACCAAACAGGCAATCGGCACCTTTGAGGCCATTATGGCCATATTGATATCACGTAAACTACTGCTCAATCCGCCAGGAGTATCGAGAGTAATAATGATCAGCGGGGAATTTAGCAGATTTGCCTTGTCAATTTCTTTGACTAAATAAGCACTAACGGCGGGCCCGATTGCGCCTTTTATGGTAAGCACTGGCACGTTGTTAGATGGAGGGGAAAGCGGGTCTATTGCAGACGATTCTGTTGCGGCCTTGCAAGCAAAGCTAACAATTAACAATGAGCCTATAATCCACCGTAACATGACAAGTACCTTACATAGACCTACTGTAAGTTTAGTTCAAAAAATAACTTTTATTTCGATAACGCGAGACTGAAGTCCCGCCAACCGAAGAACCACCGGTTGGCGGGGTTTCAACCTCGCGTAATTATCGCAACGTGATAACAGAGATTGGCTATCGCCATAACGCGAGACTGAAGTCCCGCCAACCAAGGGCCAGGTTGGCGGGGATTTATCCTCGCGTAATTATTCCAACGCGATAACAAAGAGTTGGCTATCGCCATTACGCGAGACTGAAGTCCCGCCAACCAGCGAGACTGAAGTCCCGGCAAATTTACTCGGCGAAATACCAGTAGCCGGCATCGAGTAACTCACCTAAAAAGCTGATAAAGTTTTCATTTTCGCTAAAGCCGCTGATCATTTCAGGAGTTACGGTTACGTTATCGCACATCTGTTTTACTGCGGCAATAATATTAGCGCTTACGCTGTGCTCTTCACCGTTAATGTAAAACAAGCCTTGTTCAACCGAATCATTAAAATAAAATGCTTTTAAGCCGCCTAGGCGCATCAGGTTGTTTGCTTGTAATAGCTCAGAAATCTCATCATTGTTATATGCGTCATCGGCAATTTGCAGGTCGAGTTCATGTTTTGCCTGACTTAAAAAGCTGCCGGCAAATTGCCGCATTAGTGACTCGTTTTCTACCAGTTGTAACAGCTGCTTTTTAATCTGTTGAAAATCAGCACTGCTAATTTCACCACTGTGATTAGATAATGCTCTTTGTGGATCACTTAGCAATTCAGCTGCAAGTTCCTTATCGGTTAAATGATCGGCTAAACCACTGATCATCGTTGCCGTTGAATTGGCACGAAAACCTACCGAAAAGCTTAAGGATGTCGCTAAAGTGACGCCATCGTGCGGAAATCCTGGCGGAATATAGAGAATATCGCCGGGTAATAGTTCGGTATCGATGATTGGCTGAAAAGGCTCTACATGTAATAACGCGTCATGAGCGGCAAATTCCACATGGTTGCCAATATCGCCGACGCGCCAGTTGCGTTTACCCGAGCCCTGGCAGATAAACACGTCGTATAAATCGATATGTGGACCAACGCCACCACCTGGGGTCGCAAAACTTACCATTAAATCGTCGAGACGCCAGTTGGGAATAAAGCGAAATGGCTCGATCATTTCAGCGGCTTCTTCGCTCCAGTGATCCAGAGCTTGAACAATTAACGACCAGCCTTGCTCGCCAAAGCGTTGAAAGTTGTCAAACGGACCAAATTCGGCTTGCCACTGATCACCTTCACGGTACACCATGCGTGATTCAACTTCGTTTAATCCGGCTAACCCGGCAATTTCATCGGCATCGATAGGGTTTTCAAAGTTTTTAAAGCCCTGGCGGATAACGACTGGCTTTTTTTGCCAGTAATCGCGTAAAAACGTTTCGCGACTAAATTCACTTAAACTCAACTCGAACATATATAGCCTTTTTGATAATGGGCAAAGAATAATGCGCTGTATTTTAAAGAGAGCCGGGAGAGTTTTATTGATCCAGTCGTTGTTTCTTTCGATTAAATGAAGGTTAATGGGGGCTACGAGCTACGAGCTACGAGCTACGAGCTACGAGCTACGGGCATCGAGCATCGAGCATCGAGCTTCGGGTTTCCGGTTGGCGGGGTTTTAACCTCGCGTAATTATCGCCTGCGATAACTGCATTTGCCTAGCGCCATGACGCGAGACGGAAGTCTCGCGAAATTATTGCAAGCGAAATAATTGCCTCAATCTTCTTGAGTTACCAACATTCTCTATTAAACTAAGAGGTTGAAAAATAATAAATAATGGAAATACCAATGAAAAAGATTTTCGGAATAATACTCCTCTCTATGTTGGCCATGATTCAGGCCAATGCCAGTAATCATCAAGGTACGTTATTACTCAGACAACCCGATATTCAAGGCAACACCATTGTCTTTACCTATGGACAGGAAATTTGGAAAACCGAGCTGGGTAATTTAAATGCCAAACGCATCACCAGTTTTCAGGGGCAAGCGCAAAACCCGAAACTGTCACCGGATGGTAACTGGATAGCTTTTACCGGCCAATATAATGGTAACAGCGATGTTTATATCGTCAATGTTAACGGTGGTATGCCGAAACAACTCACCTGGCATCCGGGCGCCGATATTGTAAAAGGCTGGAGTAACGACAGCCAGCAGGTGTTGTTTGGCTCAGGCCGTGATCAAGCACCACGTGCACAATCGCGTTTCTACCAAGTAAACATCTCTGGCAATACGCCAACATCGCTGCCGATGATCAGAGCACAAAGCGGCAGCTATTCAGCAGACTCTAGCCAATTTGTTTATCAAAAAGTGTCCCCTTGGGATGATGGCTGGCGTAAATATCGGGGTGGCCAAAACAACCCGCTGCGTATCGTAAGCCTAAGCACTTTGAAAGAGCAAAGCTTGCCGTTTAATGGCGAAAAAGTGACGAATCCAACATGGCATGGTGATGATATTTATTATCTGTCAGACATTGAAAATGTGGTCAATGTATTTAAATACAACGTTACTCGCAAGCAAGTGAGCAAGGTCACCAACCATCAAGATTATGACGTAAAAGGTTATGGCAGTGATGGCATCAATTTGGTCTATGAACAACACGGTAAATTGTTTTTATTAAAAGATGGCAACAGTAACGCCTTAGCTATCACCATAAACGCAGATTTTCCATGGGCGGCGGCAAGTTGGAACAAGGTAAATGATCATATCGAAGCGATAGCCTTATCACCTAATGGTAAGCGCGCCTTATTCACCGCCCGCGGTGAAGTGTTTTCAGTACCAGCAAAACATGGCGATACCCGAAACTTGTCCAAATCCAGTCATCGAGAAACTAGCGGCGTATGGTCACCCGATGGTCAGCAAATCGCCTGGTTTAGTGATGAAAGCGGTGAATACCGGTTAGTCATAGCAAACCAGAGTGGCCAAAGCCGAACAGAAATAAAGCTGCGTGAGCAAGGGTTTTATGGCAATTTAAATTGGTCGCATGACAGCAAAAAACTTGCTTACACCGATGAAAAACAGCAATTTTGGTTTGTCGATTTAGACAAACAGCGTAGCACGTTAATTGATCAAGACACGCGGGTGATCGTAGAAAATCTGGTACAACCGCAATTTTCAATAGACGATAATTTTATTGCCTATGTAAAAACCGAAGCCAATTTTTTACGCAACGTCTATGTCTATTCAGTGAAAGATAAAACGTCGCACTTAGTCACCACCAATATGGCTGATAACAATGCCTTTGCCTGGGACATCAATGGCAAATATTTATTCGTGACTGCCAGTACCAACTTTGCCAGCAAAGCGCCTTGGCTGGACCTAAGTATTGAAGGTAAAGCGTTGGAAAGCTATGAGATTTATGCGCTGCTATTAACCAAAGATACGCCAACACCGGTGCCGTTAAAGCAAGAGGATGAAGAAGCTAAACCCGAAAACAATAATGGCGATAAAGAAGACGACAGTGATGAAAAAGATGAAGAGGTAGTGGTCACTATCGATTTTGACAATATACTTAATCGCCTAATTCCAATTCCATTACCGAAAGGCCATTACTCCAATTTAACCAGTGCCGCCGATGGTTTATTGTATGTCGCCACCGCAAATGATCGCTCGTACAAATTGCATATGTTTGACTTTGATAAGCAAGAAAGCAAGTTGCTCAAAGACGATGTGCGCACCTATGTGTTGGCCAACGATAATAAGCACATTTTGGTATCCAGCAAAGGCAAATGGTTACTGGCCGACAGCCCGGCAGATCTAGAAAAATCCGAGCCACTAAACGTTGAGCTTAATTTATGGATTGATCCGAAAAAAGAATGGCGACAAAAGTTTCACGATGCCTGGCGTTTTCAACGAGATTACTTTTACGTAAGCAACATTCACGGTGCTAACTGGAACAAAGTCTATAAAGATTATTTGCCATTGGTGGAGCATGTGAATCATCCGAGTGATTTAACCTATTTATTAGATAATATTGGCGCCGAGACCTCGGTAGGCCACTCGTTTACCCGAAATGGCAAGTTGCCGGACATACCAAAATCTACCGTTGGTTTACTGGGTATTGATGTGGCCATTAACGGCAAACATTTTGTCATCGACAAAATATACGATGGCGAGCAATGGAACTCGGCTGTGACCAGCAAAGCACCGCTTGCCAGCCATAAAGAAAAACTGAAAGTGGGGGATTTAATCCTTGCGGTTGATGGCGTAACGCTGGATAGCAAAGAAAACTTTTATCAATATTTCAATGGTACCAAGGGTAAACAAACCAAACTTAGCATCGGCACCAATGGTTCAGTTCAAAAGCCAATCGATATCTGGGTAAAACCTACCGGTAATGAATACGAGCTGCGCATGCACGCCTGGATAGAAAATAACCGTAGGTATGTCAATGAAGCGTCAGACAATCAATTGGCCTATGTGTGGGTACCAGATACCACCACGCAAGGCTATGAGTATTTTAACCGATACTTTTTTGCGCAGGCAGATAAGTTAGGCGCAGTAATTGATGAGCGCTTTAACCACGGCGGTTCGATTGCCGATTATTACATCGATGTGCTGAATCGCAAACTCAGTGGCTACTTCAACAACACCTTAAAACCCGGACAACCATTGACCAGCCCCGGCTCGTTAATTAGTGGCCCGAAAGTGTTGCTGATTAATGAAATGGCCGGCTCGGGTGGTGACATGTTCCCGTATCTGTTCCGCTTTCATAACATTGGCAAACTGATTGGCAAAACCACCTGGGGTGGCCTGGTGGGGATTTGGGGCGTACCTGGCTTGATCGATGGTGGTTATATGACCGCGCCAAGAAGTGGCTTTTACGACTTAAATGGCCAATGGAGAGTGGAAAACGAAGGCGTAGCGCCCGATATTGAAGTGGATGAAGATTTGCAACTGGCCAGTAAAGGCATCGACAGCCAATTGAAAAGGGCCGTTGAAGAGGCCATGGCCGAATTGAAAACCCACAAAAACAACCGCCAGCAACCCTCTCCGGCAGAGCCCGTTCGCGCCGTTACCGCGACGATGGAATAGCCTTTCGATAAACCGATTAACGCGGGTAATCTGCGCCGGTTGACGAGGATTTCTCCTCACCGGTTGGCGGGGATTCATCCTCGCGTCATTATCGCTGGCGATAACTGAGAATCAGCTATCGCAACGCGATAACCAAGAGCTGGCTAGCGCCATAACGCGAGACTGAAGTCCCGCCAAGCAATAATCTGTAATAGTTACGCAAAAGTTGTGCAAAGTCTCTGCAGTCAACACTACTAATAACCAAATTGAATAACTAAGCTAAATAACAAGCGATATCACCTATCAATAAAGTGCTAATATCTCGATAACTGCAGTCAATCAACATTTACCATGCTTGAACATATTTTATTATTCATCATCTCCCTTGTCGCCAATACCTTGTCATCCCTGGCTGGCGGCGGCGCCGGCTTGTTGCAATTACCGGTATTAATCTTTCTTGGTCTGCCATTTGGGATAGCCCTTGCTACCCACAAAATTGCCTCGGTGGCACTCGGTTTGGGCGCTTCGATAAAATATCTGAAAACCGGTGGATACCGTTGGCAGTTAGTCGCCATTATGATTGGCGGGGCATTACCCGGGGTGGTGCTTGGCGCCAACGTTATTTTGCAAATACCCGCGAACATTGCCATGCTGTCGTTAGGCTGTTTAACCATAGCGCTGGGCATTTATTCCATCGTGAAACCCCATTTAGGCCTGCAAGATGAGTTAAAAAACCTGTCCGTTAAAGGCTATTTTATCGGTGCCCTGGGCTTGTTTTTGATTGGCATCCTCAATGGCTCGCTCACCTCTGGCACCGGCTTATTTGTCACCATGTGGCTGATTTACTGGTTTGGCATGGGCTATGCGCGCGCAGTCTCTTATACCCTGGTGATGGTTGGCATTTTATGGAATGGAGCCGGGGCTATCACCCTGGCATTAATCTCAGCGGTACAATGGTCTTGGCTGCCCGCATTATTATTGGGCTCATTACTTGGCGGCTATTTAGGTGCCCACATCGCCCTGACCAAAGGTAATACCTTAGTGAAAAGAACGTTCGAAGTGATGACCATAGTAACCGGCTTGGCGTTACTGCTAAAAGCGCTGCCATAACTTAAGTGGCTAGCACCATAGCGCGAGACTGAAGTCTCACCAACCCGGTTGGCGGGGTTTTAACCTCGCATGATTATAATTCGATTAAATTGTTATACTAAGATTTAATTGAATACTTAGAAAAGGGTAATCAAATGAGCAATCAGCAACAAAACCCAATAAAAGTGAACCTAAGCGAAATAGTAGATGCGTTAGAGTTTTCTGGCATGTCAAGTATTAGCGAAATCGTAACGTATTTAGATACGAGTACGGGCAAGATTATTGTTGATATGGATGAATCTGAATTTGGTTTTGAAGCGAAGGATGATCTACCTGATGATCTGTTTGAAAATGATCGCTATCTGCAATTGCCGGATAAATATGAGTTAGATCTTGGCAAAAGACTGGCGCTTCGCTTTGTGGAACAGTTTTTACCCCAACAATTTGATTATGCCTACCGAATATTCAGTAAATCTGGCGCTTATCGTAGGTTTAAATTGATGCTGGAAGAGCAGCAAATAACCGACAAGTGGTACCAATATGAGCAACAACAAACCGAGTTGGCGATTAAAACCTGGTGTGATGTTAATTCAATTGAGTATGATGAAAGTAACAAGAGACAGTAATTATAATTTATGAGTGAATACCAGTATTATCATTTTAAAGCCATAGACCAGGCGCTAACCGAGAGACAGCAACAGCAACTTAGAGATATTTCAACCCGTGCCGAGATAACCTCGCAATACTTTGAAAATGAATACCATTGGGGCGACTTAAACGCTGAACCGGTTGAGATGATGGCAACCTTTTTTGATTTTGGTTTCTATTTGACCAACTGGGGAAATGCCGAGCTATATATAAAGCTGGATAAGGGCATACTTGCCAGTAATCTAATTTCCGTCTTTTTGGTTAATGAACTCATTGATATTGTTGAACTTGAACAGCACAGTATTCTGGTATTGTCGCTTCCTGCCACTGAGGAGTATTATTTTTATGAAGGGGATGGCAATTATTGGTTGCACAGGATATTACCGCTAAGAGATGAACTTATTAATGGTGATTATCGGGCATTGATACTGATCTTGTTATCGGCAATAGAGTGTGGTTATTTTAATTTAGACTTTGCACTGCCGATATTGGCAAATGCTAACCAGCCATTAAGCCCATGCCAACAAGCAATTATGGAGTTTTTCCAGGTCGATCTTGTCTGGTCAAAAGTGTATCAAAACTATGCTGACCAGCATTTACCTAAGCATTTACCTAAGCAAGTAGCTAAGCCTGAGGTAAGCCAATTAGCCTTTATTGAGCAACTAGCTGAAGCAGACAGAAATGCAATGTTAATTAGCTTAATAAATGATAATGCCAATACGGTAAAAAAGACGTTAATAAAACAATTTAGAACGTTTGAACTTGAACAACCAGAGAAAACACAAACAATATCGCTAGCAAAGTTGCAGTGTGATTATGAAAAACAGCATCAAATATATGTAACTGAACAAGCTTTAGCCGAAGAAAAACTCGCCAAAGAGCGACAACAACAAAGAGAAATTCATCTCCAACAAATATATGACAGCAGAGCAGCCTGTTGGAGTGACGTCAACAAACTTGCCGACAAAGGCTCTGGCCATAGTTATAACGAAGCAACGCAACTGATAAAAGAGCTTAGTTTCGCCTACGAATTAAACCAGCAAGAGCCACAATTTCAACTGCAACTAACACGCTTTATCAGTAAAAACCCAAGAAAACCGGCGCTATTAAAACGTTTGCAAGAATATAAAACGCGAGACTGAAGTTTTGCCAACCATTCGACCAAGCCGGTTGGCTTGGTTAGTTTTACAGCCCTAAATTTTTTCGGCGTAGCCGCATAAATTTATCCAAAGGCGGACTATTCAATAACTTATTAATACCGGCATGGTTAACTTTCACCCTTGGGTCGGCAACCTTTATATCGATAAATTCAAAATAATTAACCCCTTTATCCAGCGTTTTTTGCAACCAAAGTTCGGCTTGATCAAACTTACCCGTTTGAAAGTAGATATCGGCAATAAATATCGGATAAATATCAGCATAGGTATAGCCGAACACTGGCGTATTGATTAAGGTTGTTAACGCTTGTTCATCACCTGAGTAGGCTTTTAACAGTAAATCGCTAAACCGGCTTTTTAGCAAACCCTGAGCAATGAGCTTTTGCCCGCCTAATTTTGTCGCAATTAATCGTCGGGCAAAGTAATTTCCCAAGGCGGTGATTTGGTTTGAATTTACGAACTCAGCTTTAGCGGTAAAAAGCTCACGCAAAAGCTCTAAGCCCTGGTCAACTTGTCCAGCCCTGAGCAACGTTTGCCCGTATTCGGCGACATTGATATAAGAATTAGGATCGAGTTCAAATGCCATTCCTTCCATTATCAGAGCATTGTCGTAATCCATTATGGTATTAAAGTAGTCACCAAAAAAGTTATATATTTCAGCATTTTGGGGCGATAAAGCGATAGCACTTTGAAAGTCTTGTTGAGCGCCAATAAAATCGCCTTCCCATTGAAACTTCACTGTTGCTAAAGAGAGCAGAGCTTCAACGTTTTTGGCATCAAGAGCCAGCGCCATATTAATCGCGGTACGCGCCAGTAAGTGGTGTTTTTTCAGATCAGTCACCAAACCGTAGTTTAATAACATTGCGTGTGCTCTGCCCATGCTGGCGTAGGCATTTGCATAACCGGGATCTAGCTCGATTGCTTGTTCAAATAAGCTGATTGCATCAAATAAGGCCAGCGAGTCGCTTGAGCGTTTTGCATATTCAAATTTGCCCTGCAGGTAGATTGAATACGCTTGTATATTGGTTGTTTGGCTTTGCTGGCTATGTAATGGATCTAAGCTGAGTTTTAACGAGCTTACAATGGCCAATGAGATCTCTTCCTGTATCGCAAAGATATCATTTAGCTCGCGCTCAAAGGTATTACTCCACACATATTTGTCGTTACTCACGTCAATAAGTTGTGTGGTGATTTTTACCTTATTGCCATATTTGCGCACACTGCCTTCGAGTACGTGATTCACCCGCAAGGCCTTGGCTATTTCTTTGATACTTTTTCCGCTGCCTTTAAATACAAAAGACGAGGTGCGAGAGCTAACCGATAAGCCTTTTACCCGTACCAGCGCGTTTAAAATTTCCTCAGCAATTCCATCGGAAAAGTATTCTTGTTCAGGATCGGAAGAAATATTGCGAAACGGCAATACCGCAATTGATGAATTAATCGTGGTGTTCACCGGTGTTGAAAAGTACTGCTGATACAACAGGCCGCCAATAATGAATAACAGCGCGGCAATGATAATAAAGTCTATTTTCCGACTGGTTTGATGGCTGATTGAATCGGCAATGTCGACGTCTTTACTGCGTTTTATGCCCTCCGCGGTAAGTTCGAATGCCCAGGCAAACAGGCAGGCGATGGGAAACCCGGCGAGCAGCAACACCAGCACCACTTTAGCAGCCCATTCCGGGGCTTCAATAATAGGCACAATGGAGTCGATCACCTGCACAACAAGCCACGACACAATGACATAAGCAATTGCTACTTTAAATACATTACGACGTTTGAGCTCTTTGATGAAGGACATAGCACCCAACTAAAAAGTTTATTTTTGCCTAATAAATAATAGTTTAAAATTTCAGGTTGGCGAGGTTTCAACCTCGCGTAATTATCGCAACGCGATAACAGCTATTGGCTGGCGCCATAATGCGTGATTCAAATATAGCCAACCATACGAATAACCCGGTTGGCGGGGTTTTAACCTTGCGTAATTATTGCAGCGCAATAAAAGTTATCGTAAACGAATAAATTCCAGACAAAAAAAAGCCTCTCAAAAATTTGAGAGGCAAACATAAAACATACACGGGAAGAAAACTATAAAAAGTTAACTGTTACTTATGATACCCCATATCAAAAAAAGTTCCGTTAACCAAATGTAAAAACCTGAAATAGTTTGTTGTTGAACAAAAATCAATCAATTTAACTTCCTGAACTCAAGGTTGGCGGGGTTTTAACCTCGCGTAATTATCGCAACGCGATAAAGGTTAACAAAAACCAATAAATTCCGGACAAGCAGAATTTTTTCCATCCATGGAAATTCTGCATATAGCTCTTCCATGAGCAAAAAAAAAGCCTCTCAAAAAGATTGAGAGGCAAAAAGTTTTATGGAGGAAAACTATGAAAAGTGTTGGCGGGGTTTTAACCTCGCGTAATTATCGCTGTGCGATAAAACTTAACTGTGTGTAATTCTACCCGAGTTAAAAAATAAAACTGTAAACGAAATGTAAAAGCTTGCAATAGTTTGTTGTAATAAACATGTTAACTTACTGGTAAATAGAATATTTTCCTATTTTTACTAGAGCCTCATAGGAAAAAGAATCATTTCATTAACTAATTATTAATTTAGCCTTTCATAGTTAAAATTTAATTGAAAGCCACAGGCCTGAGCAAAATTATTAATTGTCTTTAAACTTGGGTTACCCTTGCCAGACTCAAGCCTGGAAATACTGGTGAAGCTGGTGTTCATTAATTTCGCCAGATCATTTTGGGTGAGACCTGCTTTATTACGCATTTCTAAAAGAAGATTTGCCAATGCAAATTCACTTTCTAATTTGTCATATTCAGCTTTTACTTCTTTATTGGTAAAAGCGTTTTGCTTTAATTTAGATAGGCTCATAACGTTACCTCTTTCATACGTTGTCTTGCTAGCTCCAATTCTTTACTTGGGATTTTCTGTGTCTTTTTAATAAAAGCATGCACAATAACAATGTTCTTCCCTTGTAGGTAACAAAACATCCCTCTTGCTATACCTTCTTTAGCTTTTGCCCTTATTTCAAATAAGCCCCGTCCAAGGCTTTTAGTATGAGGAGATCCTAGATTCGCACCATGTATTTCCATTAAATCCATTATCCTAATAAATCGGGCTTGAATTTTAGCTGGCATTTTTAAAATCTGATCATCCACGCCATCATAAAACTGTATATTCCATGTCATGATAAACTCCTTAATAACTTATCATATATGATAAGTTGGAATAATCAAGAAATAAGCACAAACTAAACTGAAAAAAATAGCTAAGCAACCCTTGGCTATTCTGATTTAAGGGCTAACTAAGTGCCACAAACCTATATTTCGGCCTGTTTTCTAGTAAGTTTCAATATCAACAACTACAGGAACCGATCTTGAGATCATTTCATAAACCGGAGAAAAATTCACGCACTCCCGCAGGGTTTCAACTGCAGCGGAGGTTTTTACACGCATTTTCACTCTAATTTCGCTATAACCTTTGTTAACCTCTGTGCTTAACCCTAAGAAACCTCGTAAATCTAAATCGCCTTCCAATAATGAGCTCAGGCCACTAATGGCAATGCCACGAGCGGCGGCATGATAGACCATGCTGGTGGTCATACACCCGGCAAGTCCGTGTAAAATATATTCTACCGGATTTGCGCCTTTATCGGTTGAAAGTAACACTGGTGGTTCATCGGCATCTAATATAAATGGCAGGGCTCTTGAATTATCCGTTTGTCCACAACCATAAAAGTCTTGAATCTTTGAGCGGTTGTGACCACCACCTAGCCATTGGTTTTCAGCTTTAAAGATAAAATTAGCCAAAGACGGATCCTGCTTCACGGCATCAATGGTAGAGTTTAGCGCCGTTACATTCACACCATTACAGACTATAGTTTTCATTGCATGTTGTTCCATTATCTTATCCTCGGTTTGGGTTAGCTCGATCCCGTTGGGTCAATAACACCTAATTTAATACTTGAGCAGCCGTTTAATAAGTAGGAGCCTTGCCAATATCGGTCCATTTGTGCCAAAACAGAGTAACAGCGAGGCCTATACATGTATAAACCAGTTGAAATACTCATACTTGCCTTGCCAGAAACTGCGGGGTCGGTGTTATACGGAATGATTGATGTGTTATCGGCTACGGGCAATATTTGGCAAACCCTGGTACGCTGTGATGTACTGCCGGTGCAATTTAACACGCAAGTGCTTACCCTTAATAAAAAATCGTTTACCTGTGAAAATGGCATTCCGGTAATATCTGACGTTACCATCAAGGAAAACAGCAAAGCCGATATTTTGATCATCCCTGAAATATGGTTAGGGCCCGATGAAACCTTAAAGGGCAGATATCCACAGCTGATGGACTTTTTAAGACGCAAATATGACGAAGGCAGTTATCTTTATTCGGCCTGTTCCGGTGCTTTGCTGTTAGCAGAGTCAGGCCTGTTGGATGGCTGTTGTGCCACTTCTCATTGGGGCTATCAAGATCTCTTTCGAAGACAATACCCCAACATAAAGTTTCAACCCGCACCTAACTTGTGTTTTGCCGATGAACAAGGCCGAATTGTTACCGCTGGAGGAACCACATCTTGGCATGATCTAATGATCCACATTATCTCTCGTCATAGTAGCCCTGGTGAAGCGTTACGTATCAGCAAAGTGTATCTGCTTAAATGGCATGCTGAAGGGCAGCTACCCTACGCAGTGCTAGTCAGAAATAGTCCACACTCTGATGCAATTGTATTGGAAGCTGAGCAGTGGCTAGAACAACACTTTCGAGAACATGACGCCCTGAGCAAACTGATTGAAGCCATCAGCATGGCAGAGCGCACCATTAAACGACGATTTAAACAAGCTACCGGCCAATCTTTATTAGAGCGAGTACAAAACTTAAGAGTTGAACAAGCAAAACACCAACTGGAAACCAAAAGGATAGCCATTGATGATATTAGTGCCGACGTAGGCTATGAAGACGCGGCGTTTTTTCGGTGCTTATTTAAAAGGTTAACTGGCTTAAGCCCAAGTGACTATCGAAAAATGTTTACCCGAACGGGCATGATGAAATAAAAATTTAACCGTATGATCATTATTATTGCCAGTGCAACCATTTACAATTTAGGTATAATCAAAATCATAAGTAAACACTATAAACATACATCACCATAGGAAATGGATTGTCCAACCCCAAAAAACCAACACTAGATAACCAAGGAGCCACCCCTGACCTGGTATCAAAGCCGCAGCTTAAAATTGCTACCTTCAATCTGTTTAATTACCTTGAGCCGCCAAATGCCTACTACGAGTTTGAGCGGATTTACAGTAGCGAGCAATGGGCAAAAAAACAGTTGTGGATCCGCAATTATTTAGCCGAATATCAACCGGACGTTATTGGCTTTCAGGAAGTGTTTAGCCCTCAATCATTAAAAACTTTAGTGGCAGAGCAGGGCTACGAGTATTTTCAGGTAGTGGATAGTAGCGAGGTCATTGATGACTTCATTTATCGCAGCCCGGTTGTGGCCATCGCGTCGAAATATCCAATAGTCGAAGTCGATAGCGTTGTACCAGATCAAGAGCTTGCCGTTGCTATGGGGATTTCTGCCGACTTCTCCTTCAATAGACAAGTTATCAGGGCCACCATAGATTTGCCCCATATAGAGCACTGTGATTGTTACGTGGTGCATTTTAAATCGAAACGGCCGTTGTTTGAGCATGAAACGTGTAAGGAATTATCGGCTGAAAAAAACATCATCGAAAACCTCAAGGCGCAACTTGCAGGCGGTTGGGGCTCTACTGTGCAGCGGGGCAGTGAAGCGACATTGTTGATGATTGCAATGATAACCCGGCGCGAATCGTCAGGGTTGCCGATGATATTGCTGGGCGATTTCAATAATACCTTAACGGATGGCGTATTATCGCATTTGCTAACCAGTCGCTTACGCCATGCGCCGAAATTTGACAGTGATGCCTATTTAGACAGATATTGTTTAAAAGACTCGTGGGACTTGTATCTACGTGCCAACAATGTTGATTCGACAGTGTGTCGGTTGCCCACCCATTACTACGGCGCAGAAGGCTCGGTGCTCGATTACATTTTATTATCGAATGAGTTTGATACCAACTTTGATGACAGTTTTTTTGCGATCAGCGATTATCAAACCTGCGATCAGCATCTAATCAATCCCATTTTTGCACGCGATGGCCAAAGTACCGACCATGCCATAGTGCAAATCACCCTAACGCTACGCTCGTAATCCATAAACCCCGAAAAGCCGGTTGGCGGGGTTTCAACTTCGCGTAATTATCGCAACGCGATAAAAGTTAATCTTGGTTGGCGGGATTTCAATCTCGCGTAATTATCGCAATGCGATAAAAATTAACCTTGGTTGGCGGGGATTCATCCTCGCGTAATTATCGCGACGCGATAAAAGTTAACGTCAAGAATAAATTCCGGACAAAAAAAAAGCCTCTCAAAAAATTGAGAGGCTAAACATAAAACACATAAGGGAGGAAAACTATAAAAAGTTAACTGATACTTATGATACCCGTTATCCAAAAAAGTTCCGTTACCCAAATGTAAAACTAAGAAAAACTTTGTTTTACTAACGATTAACTCATTTACTAAGGCTCTTAATCGATAACCCCAACCGAATTCCAACGATCATGCCCACTACCGCGACAACACCTGCCGGTGAAAGTGTTGGCAATGCGATAAGCAACTGCGAATCATTACCGCCCATTGCCAGTGATGCGCCAATTCCCATTAACGTTCCGGCAATAATATGAACAAACCATAAGCGCAAATTTCCCAGTTGAATATCAAATGTTTTACTTCGCCAAGCCGCGATAAACATACCGGCCAGTAAAGCAAAAAATAATAAATAACGCTCAATAGACGGCCAAACATGGGTATCACCATTTAACATGGCGCCGCTTAAGTGTTGTAACAAGCCACTAGGTGTCCAATGACGTTCATAAAGAAACAAAAAACCGGCAAGCAAGCCAATACCTAACATTGAAAACCACAGTTTTTTTCGCGCCTTATCGCCTTTTAATGCCCATATAACAATGACAATTGAGGTAAAGAGTAAAACCCCATAAATAACATTGGTTGGTAGAGATATTTCAATAATATCAATGCCCGGTTGCCAATAAGATAGAATCGTCCAACCAACTAACCAGCCGATAATCGTGGCAATCATTTTCAAATCACCACGAGACAGCTTACTTAAGGTAGATACGCCACAGCCATTATTTAATGAAGTGCCTAAACCAAAAATAATGCCACCAATAGCAAACCATACACTGGCTGCATACGTGTTAACCGTTAAGGGAATATTCAAAAGATAAGAGAATAGCCCGGCGACCCAAGCCAAAACACCGCTTAACAATATAGCGAGCAAGAAAGCTGGATTACCATTTTTCCATTCATTCACCCCACGTACCATGCAAAGGCCTGTCGTTTGGGCTAAATAGCCAATAGTACAAACTAGAATGAGGGCACACACCAATAACAGCATAGATTCTACCTATGAGTTTAACCAAGTGAATTACAATCTATAAATTATATGTGCTGATATTTATTATGCCATGCTGGTCGGTTTCATTGCCAGGGCAACTTACCGGAGTTTCAACTTCGCGTATTCATAGCAGAGCGATAAAAGTTCATTTCAGGGAGGAAAACAATAAAAATTTGTTGGCGTGATTTTAATCTCGCATGAACTTATGATACTCGTTATCCAGAAAAGTTCCGTTAACAAAATGTAAAACACTGCGAGAGTTTGTTGTAATTTGATTGGTATAATTTTGTTATTTCGACTTCTTACATTCAGTTTCCATAAGATCTTTGATATTTAAATCTTGAGGGTTTTGTTTATGTTTTTCTTGCCAAAACATACAAGTAGCTTTATTCATCGCCAACCTCCTGTTTTGGGCATTGGTGTCTTTTATCTTATTATTTAGTTGTTTAGGTTTTGACCGGGTAACAGCAACGTCTAATTTAGATGTATGCAAATTATTTTTAACCCAATGCACCTTGAAGTTTTCAGCTGCTTCATCACGATGCTTTAAACATTTTGAAAATTTACTGGTTGTTTTAGGTTTTCGGCAATCTTTAGGTCTTTGATAAAAATCTAACCATGCTTGTTGTTTTACACCTTCAAATAACCCCTTTACTGTTAGTGCTTGTCTTCCAAGTTGGTCTTTGTTCGGCACATTAATATTATGGTATCGAATTTTTGATTTAGCTGGCTGTTGTATGTTGGAAGAGTAATAGTTTAATTCATTGTTCTGGTCCTTTTTACAAAGGCGAATTTGCTTTTTAATTTTTCTCTCTTTACCTCTAAGATATTCACCACGTGGCTCTTTGTAGCCATGACGCATTACACTTCTTAAATTATCTAATGCATCGTAGTATTTTTGACAATCTTCTTTAGCCAAAATTTGAAAACTAGAAAAAAATAATATAAATAAAATTGAGGACAGGAAGTAATTTCCATTATTAGAGTTCATTAAATATTCCTTTATTAATAAATAACCACTAATTTTATAAAAACTCATTAATGGATTGTTTTATATTATATTTTTATTTGTTGCATTGACAAGTGGATTTATCTATTGCACTTTGAACATATTAATTATCTTCAAATTTATTATGTCCGACTACTACAACAATAACGCTCAACAATTCTTCAGTGAAACGGTTAATGTAGATATGAGATCTCTTTACGATATTTTTCTACCTTTAATCCCTATCGGCGGAAGTATTTTAGATGCCGGCTGTGGTAGCGGCAGAGATGCGAAACGCTTCATGGATTATGGCTTTCAAGTTTATGCCTTTGATGCCTCTGCAGAGTTAGCCGCAAAAGCAACTGAACTACTTAATCAAAAAGTAGACGTAACAACATTTCAAACATTAAATCTAACACAGCAATACGATGGCATATGGGCTTGCGCGTCTCTATTGCATGTTCCAAAAAGTGAACTAAAAGAGGCCATCCACAATTTAGCCAATCATTTAAAGGGTAATGGTGTGTTTTATGCGAGTTTCAAATATGGTAATACAGAAAGAGAACACAATGGCCGTAACTTCACTGATTTAAATGAATCACTTCTTGGTGAGTTGGTTAGTCAGTTGAAAAATTTAGCTATTAAAGAAACTTGGTTAACTGGTGATAATCGTCCAAGCCGTGAAAGTGAAAAATGGTTAAATGTAATTTTAATTAAAAGAATGGAATAGCTTTGAGTAAATCAAATGAGAACAACCTGCAAGATTTAGGGAACAATTATCAAGTAGACAATACCTCAGGTTTTGACGCTTTATTGGCAGGAGTTAAACTTTCTTCTTTATCAAACCCAAGAGTATTGGTCATAAACCCTCCAATAGACTATTTAAACGGCCAACTCAAGGAGCTGTCCAAAATTTGTAATATTCTACTTGTCCACAAGGAACAAGTTAATTTAAATGATGATGTTGTACATAGCTTTCATTTTTACAAAGACTCGTTACCCTCATTAGATATTATTACCAATTTAGAAATCAGTTTTGATTTTATTTTTATTTGCAACGTTGATCATTTAGTCACTGTAAATCAAATACCAAGGACTTTTCGTAAAACATCAAATCTATTAAAACCCAATGGAAAGATTGTATTCCTTTCTAACAATGCATTATATCAAGATCATGTTGAAAATCAGGCAACGTTAAAAGGCCTAATAACCTTAAAAAAAGAAACCATTAGATTATCCAATTTAAAAACTTTTTCTATTGAATTAAAGCTTCCCGATGATGGAACAGGGGCGTTTCCTTTTATCCGGCACGTTGCACTTAATGATGGTAAAGCCGCGACACATAAACTTGCCTTGCTAAGAGTGTTGTTGCGTATAGCAGATGGACACCCAGGTGCTGTTCTAAAGCGAGAAAATGGTCGAGTTATCATTCCTGCCGGCTTAGTTGCTTTGTACTGGTGTCATCAATACAAAGATATGATAGATAAATATAATATCTTTCAAACGCCAAATTTGAAACCGAATATGGGGTTTATGAAAGCTGATGGCTGGCACAAATTAGTTCACAGAACTAGCGCTGATTATCGAATTGGTAACCTATTTACAGGTAAAGATGCAATTGCATTATATAAAACGCTTTCACATTCAGTGCAAAACATTAAGGAAATGCCTTGTAGGTACATCACTTATTCAAATTCAAAAGATCCTGTATTTAATATAGAAAAGCAAACGGTTAAAGCAAAAGAAACTTTATTTCTAGATCTACAATCCCTAAGTCAGTGGGGAGAATTTTCATTACCTGAATCAATATGGCTAGCCTTTAATCGTTACGCATGCTGGATTGAACCAGTATTAATTAGCGAATGGTCTCATACAATGTCTATTTATAAAGGGAATCATCATTTTATAGAAAATGGTGAACAGCATATATTGAATTCGGCATTAGTATGGTTAGACCCTGTTAGAACAACAACGGGAGTTCGAAAAAGAATGCAAGAACTTCAGCAATCTGAACAACAACATTGCGTTTGGTCTAATAAAAAATTAGATGTTAAATTTGATATAGATCATTGTATGCCATTTGCTAGGTGGCCGAATAATGATTTATGGAACTTATTGCCGACAAACTCAAAAGTGAATAGTGAAAAACGAGATCAACTTCCTTCTGAAAAGCGACTTAGAAATTCCAAAAATAGAATTAAAGATTGGTGGCAAGAAGCATGGTTAGAAAACACCGCGATAAACAAGCAATTATTCTTCTCTGAGGCTAATATTGCATTGCCTGGATTATCATCTGATAATCAATCTAAAGATGACTTATTCGAAGCTCTTTTATTACAGCAAAGTCGCTTAAAAGAAATGCAACAGTTAAGGGAGTGGTAGTTAAAATTGGACGTTGTTGTAAGTTAAATTCAAAAAATACTTTAAAAGGAATTTAAGTTGAAGGATCAAGAAAAAATCGCATTATTTATCGACGCCGATAATGCCCCCGCCGCAAAAATAGACATCATTCTGTCTGAGCTTGCTCGTTATGGCAAAGTGAACATTCGTAAAGCCTATGGCAATTGGAGTAACGGTTGTTTAACGCCATGGAAAGAGGTTTTACACGAGTATGCCATTCAACCCATTCAGCAATTTGATTTAATCAAAGGTAAAAATGCCACAGACATTGCCTTGGTTATCGATGCCATGGACGTACTCTATACCAAAGATATCGATATTATGTGCTTTGTTACCTCCGATTGTGATTTTACCCCTCTGGCAACTCGTGCCCAGGCGGATGGCAAGGTTGTCATTGGCTTTGGTGAACGCAAAACTCCGGATGTGTTTGTGAATAGCTGTACTCGCTTTTTATATTTAGACGAAGCTTGTGAAGTTAATAAGCCAGTACAAAAGAAAAACAAAAACATAAAATCGGATACCAAATTAATGAACCTGCTTAGACAAGCGGTGGAAGCGGTTGAAGATGATGATTATTGGGCGAGGCTAGGTCCTGTTGGTTCGCACATCAATAATCATACCTCGTTTGATCAACGTAACTACGGCTTTCAAAAGTTAAGTGATTTTTTTGCGGCCATCGATTTGTTTGAGATGAAAAAAGAAGGTTTGGTTTATTTTGTTCAAGATAAAAAGCGAGCCAAGCAAGCAGCCAAATAAGTTCCGGCGGTAAATTCAATGTGCTTACAAAAAATCAACTCACAGTTGGCTAAATGGCAGGGTTATAACCAAGAGTATTTATTATGTTTACGTCTATATTTATTATTTTTTGCTTTGTCGCAATGGTTGCTTATGCCGGGTATCGAATGTCTTTAATTGGCGTTTTTATTACAGGGGCATGGACTATAGGTCTTGAATATCATGCTCTGCCATCTACTTTTGTGTTTGCTATATGGGGTGTATTTGCAACGCTTGCACTACACGATATTTTAATTAGTAAAACAACAAGCGAAGAAGACTATGACATTAATGAATACAATGAAGAGAATACGCTAAGTTCTATGTTGCACGAGTATAAGGCCAAAAATGATAACCGTGAGCAAAACCAAGACTGATTTAATATAACTAAATATTGGTCGTTGACAAAATAGGAGCGCTTAACCACATTTATTCAGCAATTTGGTTTAATTAACAACATAAATTTTAACTCATATTTAATAGGTGTTAACGCCGGTCTAAAAGCGCCACTATTTGCCGAATATTAAATCAGGCAGATCTCACCAAAACTCAATGAAAAATATAACCCTGTCGAAATAACGGGTTAGATTAATAAAAACTGAAATTTAATAAAAAATACTTGACTCAAATGCAAATGAGAATTATTCTCATTTAGGTCTTTTCTTTTAGGTGTTCAAAATGAAATATCAATTTTTATGTAGTAATCATGGCCAACAACTTCAAAGCTCTCCGGGCAGGGCGCTTAGTTGTTATCGAGATGCGAGTGAGCATGGCGAGAATTTAGCGTTTTCGGGTTTGCACAGTGAAGCTATCCCTTACTTAGGTTGTGCATTTGAAAGTGCCGAAATGCTGTTAGAGCAAATGTCGCTTAACGTAAATCATTATGCGCTTTGTTTTACTGAATCTGCTGTCATGCTAGCCAAAAGCTTATCGTTGGCTGGTTTAGAAAATGAGTGTGATGAAATCCTTAACTTGTGTGTGCAACGCTTAATGAAGGTAAAATCGTTACCAAGAGAAATCTTATCTGATTGCCTATTACGTATTCATTCTCAAGTAAATAAGGCGTTGGCAGTGCTGCACTAGGACGTTATGATGAAAAACAATTGGCACAATCATTATCAAAAATATTATCAAGATATTGATGAATTAAGTTTTTCTGGTGGTTTGGTTAGTCCAACGACAAAGCATTTTTTGCCTGGTTTTGACTATTTGTCGATCAAGATAAAAGATTCAGTGCTTAAGCAGCTTATCAAAGAGCAACGTTTAAACCTTGAAGATTTTCATTGCAATAATAAAGTCGATAAAGAATGCCTAAGGCGAATGTTGCTTGAGTGCCTGGTTAGCTAAGTGGCACTTGCTGAAACCTTTGGTTTTATCCTCATCTACAAAGATTGGGCAATGATCGCGATGATCTCTTCACCATACAAGTCGTTTTTACTCGCCCCTATGCCATTGATGGTTAACAGCTCTGCGGCGGTGTTGGGTTTGGCCTGGGCGATGGCGATTAAGGTGGCATCATGAAAAATAACAAACGGCGGTACGCCTCTGTCTTTTGCCCACAAGGTTCGTTGCGCTCTGAGTTGTTCAAATAAACTGGTATCTTGCGGGGTTAAGTCGGTGATGGCCTGGCTGTTTTTTGGGCTGCGTTTTTGTTTGGCCGCTTTGGCTTTTTTGCTTTGTTCGCGCAATTGAATTTGCTGTTCACCTTTAAGCACCGGTCTTGCTTGTTCGGTCAATTTTAAGGCGCCAAACTCCATATCTACCGACAAAAAGCCCATCGAGATTAATTGTCTGAATACGCCTTGCCAGGCTTGTGCGCTTAGTTCTTCGCCAATGCCAAAGGTGCTCAGTTGGTTGTGGCCAAAGTTAATAATACGCGGTGTTGTTTTTCCCAGTAATACGTCTATTTGATAAGTCACGCCAAATCGTTGCTTGGTTCGGTATACGGTCGATAAGGCTTTTTTTGCGGCAAGGGTGCCATCCCAGGTAATCGGAGGGGTTAAGCAGTTGTCACAGTTACCACAAGGCGTGTCTAACTGTTCGCCAAAATACTGCAATAAGGCTTGTCGGCGGCAAGAACTCACTTCACAATAGCCTAGCAGGGCATTGAGTTTGCGTTGAGTGATTTGTTTGAATAACTCGTTGCCATCACTGTTTTGGCTCATTTGTTTTAACTTGATCACATCCTGCATGCCATAGGCCAGCCATGCATTCGCAGGTTGTCCATCGCGGCCGGCACGTCCGGTTTCCTGGTAATAGGCTTCAATGCTTTTCGGGATGTTTAAATGGGCGACAAAACGGACATCGGGCTTGTCTATGCCCATGCCAAAGGCGATGGTGGCAACAATGATCACTTGCTCTTCTTGCAAAAACCGCTGCTGGTGTTGTGCCTTTACTTCGTTGGCTAAACCGGCATGGTAGGGCAGTGCAACTCGGCCCTTGGCACTTAACCATTGTGCCGTGGATTCCACCATCTTTCTTGACAAACAATAGACAATACCCGCATCGTCATTGTGCTCGCTGCTGATAAAGTCCCATAACCGCTCTTTGGCGTTGGGTAAGTCGTTAATGCGATATTGAATGTTCGGCCGGTCGAAACTGTGCACAAACTGTTTCGCCTGGTGCAAGGCGAGTAAGTCGACAATTTCATCGCGGGTTCTTTGATCGGCCGTGGCGGTAAGCGCGATACGTGGGGTATTGGGAAAAATGTTATGCAGTATCGACAGCTGTTGATACTCGGGTCTGAAATCGTGGCCCCATTGCGACACACAGTGGGCTTCATCGATGGCAAATAACGCGATGTTGGTTCGCAGTAATAAGTTTTGCATGCGCTCGGTTAATAACCGCTCCGGAGCGATGTAGAGCAAGTCCAGTTCACCGTTGAGTAGTTGCTGCTCTATCTGTTGCTGGCGTTGATAGTCTTGGCTGGAGTTTAAAAACTCGGCGTTCACGCCGAGTATTTTTAAGGCATCCACTTGATCTTGCATTAACGCGATTAACGGTGAAATGACAATGCCAACACCATCTAGCACAAGCGCTGGTATTTGATAGCACAACGATTTACCGCCACCGGTTGGCATTAGAGTAAAGACATCGTTGCCGGCAACAAGCTCGTCAATAATATTGGCTTGCTGGTGACGAAAGTCGGCGTAACCAAATACATTCTGTAAAACTTGCTGGGCGGTAGAATTGTTGTGAGCTGTGGTCAAAGTTAGATCCTAAATCCGGTTAATTTACTTTGCTATTTATTATAAGCATAATAATAACTAACACTGGGTAAATGTGCAGCGGTTAATTTAATCATTTGCACAAAGTCTAAATAAAAACTATATTTGGACTATCGGAATTTAAAGTCTTAGAAGGAAGTACTTATGCGCGTAGAAACGATAAGTTACCTCAAAAAAAATGCGGCCAATCTTGAGCTCGATGAGCCGATGACCATTACCCAAAATGGGACTCCTGCTTATGTCATTGAATCCTATGAAGATAGGATGCGCAGAGATGAAGCTGTTGCTATGTTGAAGTTAGCATCTTTTTCCGTTGATGACAGCAATAATGGCCGCTTGATATCCAGTTCAGATCTTAAACAACGTTTAGCTAACCGTCGCGCTAATTTATCTACTGCGAATGAAAAATAAACCGGTTAGGATCCAATACACTAAAACCTTTGAAAATTTATTAAATGACTTAATCAATCACTTAGGCAAGCATTCAAACGAAGAACAAGTGATACTTCGGCTTGAAAGTTTCATCGAACGCTTTGAAAGTTTAGTTAGTTTTACTCCAAAAGCTGCACCTATATCACCGTACTTGCTAGAGTTAGGCGTTATTCTGTTCAGAGAATTTACGGCTGATAATTTCAGACTTCTTTACCGAATAATTGAAGAAAAAGGCAGCAGAATGATTATCGCTGACGTAATTATTTCGCAAAAACAAGATATACCGAAAGTTCTGATTAATTATTGTTTACTGTATAAGTAAATCATCCTGATTTGCTTTATAACAAATAATAAGTGGATTACAATGGCTGCAGATGCAGTTTGACACTTAGAAAACATATGATCGAAATTGAACTTACCCACACTGAAATTAACTTGTTGCTTAAATATAGCGCGCCCTTGCCAGAAGTATCAGAAGATTTGCAGCGATTGCAAAAAAGCGCGGCCAATTTTGAGTTTCAAACCTTAAGTATTGATAGTTTTTATCGTGATATGTTGGTGTCAGACCTGATCCACTCGGCAAAATCGATAAAAAGTGCTATCTTGCTTGAGCAATTTGAAGAGTTAATCTCAGTTTTAGAAACGGGCAGTGGATCTCATTTTTTTTGATAAAAGTTATGTTGATTTGGTTAAGGGCCAGCTAGGCTGTTGTACCAAACCGCCTTTAAGTTTTGATTACTACCATGGGTTTGTTTGTGGTGTGAGCTGTTGCTCTGAGTTGATGGAAGAGTTTGATTATACTGGCGATATTCTCTCTACTGATAGTGGTGTTCATGATCTTTGGTTCGAAGATGTAAAAAATATTGAGGCACGCCGCAAACTTGACCAACAGATCAACGATGGTTTGCTGGCGGGTAATTATCCACTAAGCGAACTATACCCACAGATAAAAGCCGAGTTTCCGCAGGGCCTGGTTGAGTTTTGTCAGGGCTTCATGGCGGCATTTGCATATACCTTTAGCGACTGGCAGCAAGATTTCCAGCTGATTGCCAATGTGGAAGAATTTGATAGTGAAATGCCGATTGAAGAGATTTGCAAGGTAATTATTGGCTCTGTTGAGTTAATTGCCAGCGGTAAAAAACTAAAAACAGAGCAAGGCCGAAACGTAAAAGATATTAGCGAATATGTTGATAAGGTGAAAAACCTGGAAGTGGGGCTGATCAGCCTTTATCGACTCGCCGTTGAAATTGAACAATTCAAACTAGGCGTAGTTGCAGATGAGCTGGGAGAGGATTTTTGGACTGATGGCGACGATGCTTCTTTTGATGATGAAATTGATGACGATGAATTTGCAGACGATCAATTTTGGGATGATGATAACTTTATTGCTGAAGTCGACGGTGATGAGTATGAAAATCATAATGTTGTACCATTTGTGCGCGACGAAGTGAAAGTTGCCCGTAACGACCCTTGCCCCTGTGGCAGTGGCAAAAAGTATAAAAAATGTTGTTATCTAACCGATAGTGATAAGGCGAAGGCGATAAATCCTGCTAGTGCACTTAATGAAGAGATCAAGGAAGCCATGCAAGATAAGGACTTTGAGTCTATTGATGAGGCGAATGAGTTTTTAAATAACTTTATGCAACAGCGCAATAGTCAAAGCATTGACGTATTTCATGGTTTGTCGTCTCACAAAATGCATAGCTTGTTAACGCAACCCTTTGAACACAATGAGGTACTATTATTTAATGAGCAAGCGCTATTGAGTGTTGATACGATTAACAATACGCAAGTGATGTTTTTGGCCATGGCGCTCATTGAAGGAATTGGTGACAAGGGCGTAAAAGCCACTGCTAAAGGTAATTTACCCAGAAATCTGTGCAGAGCAATCAATACTGAATTTAACGCCACTTTCGGTGCGCCAAAGTATGCAAGAACGATCAGCAAAGAAGAAGATTTCTTTGATTTACACGTAGTCCGTGTTTTGTTGGTGCTGGCCAAACTGGTCAGGGTAGTTAAAGATAAATACATCTTTACCGCGCCAATGAAAAAGCTGCTGAAAAATCCCGAACAAATGCCCGGAAAAATTTATGGATTATTGTTTAAAACCTATTGTCTTGAGTTTAATTGGGCTTACCGCAGCTATGGCGAAGAGTTTGCCTTTATCCAAAACAGCGTTGGTTTTAGTTTGTATCTGTTGGCCAAATACGGTCATTCGGTAAAAGACGGCAGCTGGTATGCCGAAGAGTTCCTCAGTGCGTTTCCAAGGCTGGTAGATGACATAGAGTTTCACTCATATGTACAAGATAACCAGGAAGAACAAATACATCGATGTTATCAGCACTGGTTAATGAATAATTTTTGTGAGTTTTTTGGCCTGATAACGGTTAAACGTACAAAAATTGATATGTTTTACGAGTTGCAGGAAGTACGAACTACACCATTATTCAATGTGTTTGTTAAACTGATAGGCAGCAATCCATCGTCAGCATCGTGCCATTAATTAGCTTAGAATTATCATGGATAATGAGTTTACTGTCGACATTCAAGTTTAAGTGTACTTATTTGAACTTGAGTGTAGGCGATAGTGGTTATACGTGTTGATCTATCAATATGGAATTACCATCCGGGTCAATCATCATGAAACTGGCAGGGCCACTGTCAGTGGTTATGGCTTTTGCACTATCATTTCAACCGGGGCAATTATCCCTTTGCCAATGTTTGCCACCATGTTTTTTACTTTTTGTGCGGCGCTTTGCTGCATTAAGGTATGCAGGCCTAATGGTGGCGGGCCGTCATCGGCTGCTATTTTGGCGCGTAACTGATTAAAAAAATCTACGGAAAAATCATGCCTGTTGGTTGCTTTTATCAGGGTAAACCCGGCTTGTGTTAACATTTGCTGATATTGCTCTGATGTGGCTAATTTACTGGTACTACTGGTTGTGGCCCAGGGAACCGGATAGGTTAATTCACCATCACTTTGGCGCATAATGTCATAGACAGCAAACGTGGCACCTGGCTTTAATACTCGATGAATTTGCGCAAACAATGTGGCTTTATCTTCTATGTTCATGCCTACGTGCAACATGTAACCACCATCAAAGGTATTATTGTTAAATGGCATATCCAGGGCGCTGCCTTGTACCAAACTGATCTTGTTTTCCAGCTTTAGCCAACGACATAAGGCGTTGCCGGTATCTATGTACTCCTGGGCTAAGTCTATGCCGGTAACGCTATTGTTAAATTGACTCGCGATATAGCGTGCCGCACCACCTAAGCCACAACCGACATCTAATAAATTGGCATGTTCTGAAAAATTGAGTTGCGCCAGTAAATGATCGGTTGCCTGTCGCCCGCCAATATGGAATTCATCTACTGGTGCCAAATCTGCAATCGTTACTGTTGTTGTGGTTTTGCCTAATGCTGGCAGCGCCGCTTCGATGGCGTTGAGTAAATTGCCATGCAGGTAATGATCGGATACCGATTTATCGTAAGACATGGGTATTATTTTAATTAAGTGATGATTAACAAATATAGCATACGTTAAAGGTATTTTAGCGTTCATTAGCCGCTAGATTCTCCTCCTAATTTACCATCAATCCAATAAAAGCTTGCCGTTCGTCTACTTAAAATTTGCTAGGTTTCCGCTAATAATTTGCCTCTTTAAGTAATTACTATTTATTATGCAAACGTTTTAAGTCATATAGCAAGTAACTTAACCGACAATGTTAAACCTACTTATCCTGACGTCAATGTGGATATGCATTACATTAAATATGGGCTACAATAAAATCACGTTGGTTATGTGTTGTCAGTATTGGGTGTGTTATGTCCGTTGCGGTTTTGGTCTCTAATAGACTATTTCGAATGAAACGAGGTGTTCCTTTTTCTATTGAGAGATTTTATTCTCTAGGCACCACAACATCTGTCCAAAAGGCAATGAGTCGATTAGCTAAAGAAGGTAAAGTTGTTCGCGTAGCAAAAGGTATATACTCTCGCCCCAAACCTTTAGCTAGCATTCCTTCTATCAAGATTACAGCGAAGGCTGAAGATATTGCTAAAACTTGGGCTCGTACACATCATTATAAATTAGTTCCACAAGGGTTAGAGGCTGCTTATCGTTTAGGTATGCAAACTCAAGCTCCAGTTAAGGCTGTATACTGGACTACAGGTCCATCACGTGAGTTTAAAGTTGGGAATGAAGTTGTTCAGGTAAAACACACTACAGCAACTAAATTACGCTGGGAGAACAAACCAGAAGGGACCTTATTTAGAGGGTTGCTTTCCCTTTCCGCAGAATATACGCCTGTGTCCACATTGAAAGTAGCTATCAAGCGTTTAAATTTAAATGAAAAAGAAGCTATTTATGTTGTCAATAAGTTAAGCCATAGCCCGATGCTGAAAATGTGGCAGTCAAAGTTAAATCAATTAGAGAGTAGCCTTCTGTCGTGAGTATTTTTGACCTCTATGCAGATAAGTCAAAGCATGATGAGTTGGCTGCTATGTTCACTTATGCAGCTCAGCAGCATAAGAATGGTTTAGCGGCAAACTTTCTAGAAAAAGATGTTTGGGTCACCGAAATTCTCCGTCTCCTATATGATGAAAAACTATTAGGTGATTGCTCGGTAGCTTTTAAAGGTGGGACAGCATTAAGTAAATGCTGGTCAGCAATCGAGCGATTTTCTGAAGATATCGATTTATCGATACATTGACCATGTTTTATTAGAGTTTGGAGGCAGAAATAGAGGAAAACCAACTGAGTCTATTGATATTGATTGTTACATGGACAGTATTTCTGGTTTTGAATCACTTGCTTTGCCTAGAGCCAAAGTAATGGCATATCAAAAGGAATTTATCCTCTGGGAAAAGTTAACAGCTTTACATCAATTCTCAACACAAGAGAAAGAGCCTCCACCAAACAGACTTGCTCGACATTGGTATGATGTAGACTGTCTTTTAAATATGAATTTTGCCGATCCCCTAAATTCAGATGAAGCCATGCAAGCAGTTATAGAGATGAAAAAGTATCGCTGGGCAAGTCCTGGTGTCGATTGCGAAGCTATATTGCAGGGTCAAATATCACTCATACCTGAAGCTCAAAGATTAGAAAGTATTACAAAAGATCATGAGGAAGCGGTTTCTGGAGGTATGTTTTTTACAAAACCAGGTCCTTTTGAAGCTATCGCTGAACGGCTTAATACTACTCAAAAAGAAATCAATGATTCAATTCAGTCGACAAGGCATTTTATAAGGCGTATTTAACTATTGGTGGGTGTAATGAGTAATTTATCAAAACGTTCAACCATTTACTTTGATCCTGCGTTGCATCAAGCATTGAAGTTGCGTGCCGCTTCTACTGATGCTTCTATTTCGGAACTGGTTGATGAAGCCGTGAGGTTATTAATAGTTGAAGACCAACAAGACTTACAAGCAATTGCAGAAAGAGTAAATGAGCCTGAAGTGAGCTACGAAGTTTTTTTGAGTGAATTAAAAAGCAATGGCTAATAAAACCTATTCTATTGATTTTCATGCCGTTCTAAAACACTTACACAAACCTGATCATCAGGCTTTAGGTTATTTCTGCATTCAACGATACTGGTTGCATTTGCTAAGTAGCAAGCGCAGAGCCGTTATCTCCAGCAGCGTAGATTTCGACTG
>NZ_JQDZ01000102.1 GCF_000764205.1 Thalassotalea sp. ND16A | reverse complement strand
GTATATATCATGAGTATTTAACTGATGATATATGCGCTCTTTTTGCTAGACAGCGGTTTTCACCAACAATACCAATTTGATTAAGTATGTGATCTACTTTTTCATGAGGAAAAACGGATAAATACAATGCATGAAATTTAGTAAGTAGTTATTCTACTTATAAATTTTATAACGCAGTAGTTATTCGTTTTAACCATTAAAAATGAGCAGATATTTAATCAACTTGGTATATATCAGCCTTCACTAACGGAGCCGGATTTCAGCTCGGCAAAATCGGGGCGAGGCAATTTGTCTAAAATCGCATACAGGTAAATAACCACTAACGATAACGCTGCGGCAAACATAAATAACCAGAAACCACCGAACAGATCGAGAATGATCCCCCCGCCTAATGGCGCAAGAGCAAAACCAAAATCATAAAAAGATGCGGCACCAAAGTACGCACCACGAAGATGATCAGGTGCCAAACGGTCGATGTGTACGTTCATCGTCGGAAAAAGAATTGCCTCAGCTAAGCTCATTACCACAATGGCACCAATCCATCCCCAAAACAGTTCTAGCGGATTTACCGCTAACCAAATTTGCGATGACATCAACAACATTAAGCCGACTTGTATGCGCATGATCAGTGACAAATTTGACATTAATTTTAATAACACAAACTGCGTAGAAATAATCACCAGCGCATTGGTGAAAATCATCGATGAAATCAGCTCTAACAAATCGGGTACTTGCGCCCGAGTTAAGTATTGGATCAGCGAACTGTCCATTTGCGCATAAATAAACATACACAAAATATTGGCGAAAATTAAACATTGCAGCAGTTTATCTTTTAGCAACACCGCGAACATTTCACTTTTACTCGTTGCCTTGGTCTTGCTTACCGGTTTTGATTCAGTATTGGCTTCTGTAGTGCTGTCTTCCAGGGCTTGTGCAAGAGAAGATGCTTTAGCGCTATCATCACTTTGCTTATGTTGATGGAAGCCCCAATAAAGTAGTGCCAACAGAAAAGCGAAAGCGCCAGCGGTAATATAAAAACTGGATTGCTCACCTGTTAATCCGAACCACACACCTAAAATAGGACCAACGGCACAACCAACGTTGACCACAAAATAGAGTGATTGCATTGCCAACTCACGCGTTTTGCTATCGCTAATAATGTCGCCGATCAACGCCGAAGTTAGTGGCCGCCACAGAGCCGTGGCAATTGAACATAGAGTTATGACCACCACATAACCACTGATGGTGTCCACTTGTGCTAACAGTGAAAATGAAATGATATACAACACACCACTGAGGTACATCAGTTGATGACGACCAATTCGGTCAGATAATATGCTGCCGGCAAAACTGACAAACACCGCAATAACCGCGGCATTTGAGAGAATTAAACCAACTTGTGTTGCCGACAGTGCAAATTTTTCATAGAGGATCACCGCCAGAAAGGGCCACACCATGTAATAGCTGCCCCGGGTAATAAACGAGCCGAATAATAAAATCCACATCAACCGAGGAAATTGTTTTAATCGCTGTATTGAAACATCGCTTTGCATTGAACACCGTTTAACGTTTAATTTTTTGAGAATGATAACATGCTATAAATTCAGATGTTTAGCTCAAATGTAAGCAAAATTGCAGTGCGAGATAACGCTGAATTGGGCCGTTGTAGAAAAAGAAGTTAGCCGTATTTAACATCGTATTTGATATTTTAACGTAGCGCTCTGTTAGCTGATATTAACACTGTGGGTAGTGCTCGAACTTAGTTAAAGTTCAGAATGTGGAAGGTTTAGCTGTTAAGGGGGCCCGAAGAATTTTTTATTGTTGGTTCAAATGCCTCTAAATGAATAAAAGCCTCACACGCCTACTTAAGTACTGCTGAATTCAAACAATATTTATGCTGGTCGTAATAGAGGCTTTTATAATGTTATTTAGAAATACTAATTAAACCGCGACAACGTTTGTTGCGCAAGGACCCTTCTGGCCTTGTCCTACTTCAAATTCTACTTTTTGTCCGTCATCAAGCGTTGCATAGCCTGAGGTTTTGATTTCAGAATGGTGCACAAACAGATCTTTGCCTCCATCATCAGGAGTGATAAATCCGAAACCTTTGTCTGCGTTGAACCATTTTACTGTACCCGTACTCATACTGTACTTTCCTCGTTTAATTAATATATTTTTTTAGTCTTCTGCATTGTTACAGAATTCTGTACTAACAATAGCAAGGTGCTTAAATTTTGCAATGCCAGTTTTTCTTCACACATAATAATGTAATGTGAAATTTCGAGTTAAAGCCATGATACTTTCGCGATAGTCGATTCATTCACTACATTTTTACAATGTATTTAATAGCTTAGCAGTCTGTTTTGCTGCTTTCAATCTAATTGGTAATTTTAGCGAAGAAAACATAAGAAATTCGAGCTAATTAGCAATTAAGATACTAACGCTTAAGCTATCCTGGCCAATTTTTCATTTACAAGGTATAAAGGTTGGTTCCCATACTTTTGTGTAGCTCGCCATGATCAACCAGACGATCTACTGCGGTTTGTACTTGCTCAAGATTATGGGCAACATTTTCATCGGCTAACCAGTTTGAAGAAATCTCGGCAACCGAGCCGGCAGCGCCCGGATGAATAGAGAGATAGTTGAGGATCCCGGCTTGAATTTCACTGTGAATATCTGACATTTTCATTGGCATTAACCGCCTCTGGTGAGTTGCTTTTGCTAGAGTGTACTTTATACCATAGTTAAGCTTAGTTTAAAGCGGCTTAATTTTCCTGTTTCATCGGCTAATATAGGTAACAAAAATTAGGCAAACGGCTATATTTAAACTATAGGGAGTTTTATCGTTAAATCCCATTTATTGATGTTATGGTTCGCGTGCTATGAGTAGTGATAAATCTGTCATCACAGTATTTTACGATGGTGCCTGTGCAAGTTGTATTAAAGACCGGCGTTTTTATGAAAAACTGGCGGGTAAAGGTGGTGAACAGGTGCAATGGTTTGATATTACTGACCAGGATGCTCACTTAGTTGCTTTGGGGATAGAGCCACTAAAAGCCCTTACCGAGCTTCACCTGCAACTTGCAGATGGCAGCATTTTATCTGAGCTGGATGCCTATATTGTCTTAATGAAAAGAGTATTGATGTTAAAACCGTTAGCTTATTTTATTTCCTTACCCATCATCCGTCCCTATTTGGCCAGGCTATACCATCAAAGGGTAGCACAACGCTTGCAAGCTTCAGGACGAATGTAGTTAATTATATTCAGGCAACAAAAGCAAATAAATTTAGCGTTCACAACCGCATTGATTTTTACAATTTAGCTCAGGGCCACCTTCTTTAAATTCAAAATCACAACAGGCCTGCAGTTTATGTTTAAGCTGCACCCTGCCTCGTTGTATCCGAGATTTTACCGATGCTAAGCTTAGTCCATTGTTCTTGGCAATGGTTTTTTGCTGCACTTGTTCAAGCTCACTATCGATCAAAATATCACGGCTATTTTCCGGCAGATCGGCGATTAAAATACGCAGACAACGGTTCAGTTGTTGTCGGTCATAGGCATTTTGATTTTCAGCAATAAACATATCTGGATCATCATCACTGATATCAAGCCGCTTTTGCCGATAATAATCGATGATGGCATTACGACATATCTGATACAGCCAAGATTGCAATTTATCTGCGCTGGTTAAGCTATCGATATTGCTATGCACCTTGATAAACACATTTTGCAGAATGTCTTCAGCCAGAGCATGGTCATTGACCTTGCTCTGAATAAAGTTGAACAGTTGTTGGTGGAAGTTATTCCAAATGGATTCAATCATAATGTAAGTATACTCAATAGCCGTATTGCAACGGCTATTTGCAAGATTAACGATTAGCTGCAGCAGTTATTTTGAGTGGTACAAGTACATTGCGTACACTCACAGCATTGTTCAGTTTTACAGGTACAATTACACTCTTTGCAGTTACATGGACAATTACAACAACAAGTTTCAGTTACTTGGTTTCGGTTATCTTGGCTTAAGTTTTTCATGGTAACACCTCTTTATTTTTCGGCATAAACGCCTAGTTCACTACTAAAGACGTACGGCTTTCAAAAAGGATGCAACTTTTTTCAAAAAAGTTATTTTTGCGCCATCAAATAATCCAGGGTGCCCATGCTGGTATTGGAAATATGGTTTTTCATGGCCGCTACGGCGGCTTGCTTGTCCCCTTTGCTAATCGCCTCAACCAATTCCTGATGTTCCTTAAATGAAGTTTCCAGACGATTCCGTTTCTCAAACAGCCAAGGTTGGCGATAAAGACTTAGCCGTTTACGCAGCGTATTGATGGTTTCGAGCAAAGTATGATTGCGCGATCCCTGATGAACGGCGCGATGAATTTGATTATTAAGCTGGGCAAATGAGTCAACGTCTTCGGCTTCTACCGCATCTTTCGACAAGTTATGCATTCTCATTAATTGTTTACGTTCGACCATGGTCATGCGTTCAGCACTTAACCCCGCACATAAGGCTTCAAGCTCTTCTAATGCTTCGTACATATCACCGAGCTGATCGATGTCTAGCTCAATCACAGTTACGCCTTTATGCGGCTTACTCTCGACTAGGCCATTGGTATGCAATAAGCGAAACGCTTCACGAATGGGGGTGCGTGAAGCACCGTATTGATCAGCAATTTCTTGTTCTTCCAGTTTTTGTCCGGGTTTCATCTCGCCAGAAATAATGGCCGAAGATAACTGATTATAGATTTTGTCGGAGATTTTTAACGTTGCCATGAGTTACCGTACTTAAGTTGCCCATGAGGTTGCCAATGGGCTTGCCAATAATAGCGTGCAGAATTAACGAGTTCTTAAGCTATATTACGATAAACAGTTGAACTTGCAATAAAAATATACAAGCATCAGACATTGTGTACAACACTCTTGTAACTGTAGTGGTCAACAAAATATGGCCAAGTTATTATATTCAAGCCAGTACCTTTTCTTTTAATCCTTTGGTGGTAAGGCAGCATTGTATTGATGTGGCCTAATCTGGACTACGGGAAATAAACAGATATAAAGATTAGAATGATCAGAATTCTTGTCTGTACATATGAACGGATTGATATATGTTCATTGTTTATGACAGGTGATGCGACTTTGCTGACGTAAAGTCGCTATAAAATCAGTTAACCTAACAGTCTGCTGATTGATCCCTCAACGGACGTTACTGTAGTGGCGCGATGAATTAGGTGGCAAAAATGATTACTCCACTACAGTAGTTTTATTAGTAAATAGATAATATTTAATCAATGAATTTACAAAGTTTGTGAATTCAATGTTCAACATGAGAACTCGTTACAAAAAACAAAAATATTGCGAAAAAACTACGAAACACAAGATGACTCATAAAAAGATAATATTATAGTTATATTGATTCTTTAAATTTAGTTTTCAAGGTAGGAAATGTAACTTTTTATGTCTTACTGTTCGCACCATTTAAATTATTAGCATTTTAAATCGTTGATATTTACTTAGCCATTCTGTTTGCTGTAAAATTGGTTTTCTCTTTCGATAACATTGACGAAAGTAAGGTTCACAATTGCCACATTGACGGCTAAAGCAGAAATATTGTTAAGACAAGTATGCGATTTTTCAAGAGGCTATTGAAGGACTAGAAAATTTAACCACTGAAAATAGTTACCGATAAACTAAGAAGTTATTCAGCCGCGAAGAGGGAAGTAATACCAAGTGTATACCACTCAACTCAACAGTATGAAAATAACCGCTTTGAACTTTTCCACCAACCAACAAGACAACAGGAACGGCACATGAGACGATTCAAATCCCAAGATCAAGCACTCGCTGTGTGGGATAGCGCTAGTTTTGTCTGAAATATAGTAAAAACTGCTTTCATTAACCAATTTCAGCAAGTTGACAGTATCGGTAACGAGATCGTCCTGCCACCTACCGGCAATTTATTTTCACTTACTATTTTCTTCATCATATACCTGCACCAATCCATTAATAATTCTGACCCGATAAGTATTAATATCTTCAAAAGCTGGAGCACACAATACCGCTCCCGTTTTTAAATTGAAGCGAGCGCCGTGTCGAGGACAAGTTATTTCAAAGCCGTTGATTTGTCCGTCATTTAACTCACCGCCATCATGACTGCAGACATTCTCAATGGCATAGATTTCACCATCAATATTAACCAGAAGCAGAGATACTTCTGCCAAATCCACTCGCGCGTGCATGCCTGATTTAAGCTCACTGGCTGGAAAAATTTCTATCCACTGTGCCATCTCGTTCCCCCAAGTCTCGTCCACCCAAGCTTCATCAACCAGGTCCAGTTACAACAAGCCCAGCTGCAGCTTGGCCGCTTCGGACATCATGTCTTGCTCCCACGGGGGATCGTAGACAAAAATCACCTCAATAACATCAACATTGGGCACGTTCAGACACTTTTCCCGGATATCTTCGGCCAGAACTGTGCCCATTCCGCACCCCGCCGATGTTAGTGTCATCGTAATACGGATATGGTGGCGACCGTCCAGCAATTCATAGCAATTGACATCGTACACCAAACCAAGTTCGACTATATTAATCGGGATCTCTGGATCATAACAGGTACTCAGCTGCTCATAGATGCGCACCAAGTTGACACCGTTTTCTTTGCCGAATTCCGCTTTGGATTCGTTTTTCGCAATATCCGCTTTACCCAAGGCATCTGCATCCTGGCTGGCAACGCGTAATAGCTGCCCGTTATCATTGACCGTATAGCTACCACCCAGTGCCTGTGTAATCACGACTTCCCTACCTTTATTTAAGGTTACGGTGATTCCTGCCGGAATAACGATGGCATTGCAGTCGCGTAGTACAGTCACATGTTCAACAAATTGCATCAGGTATAATCACTCCGTAGAAACCGATTTATCATGGTCAACATTTTCCAAGCCTGCTTTGAGTGCATGCCAAGCCAGAGTGGCACACTTGATTCTAGTAGGGAAGTCTCTCACTCCGCCTAACACGTTCAGTTTTCCTAAGGGTGCTGATACGTCAACGCCTGAGTCTGACGCGATGACTAGGTGATGAAATGAGTCGAATAGCTGTTGTGCTTCGCTTTTGCGGATGTTTTTGATTCGTTCTATCATTAATGAGGTTGAGGCCATGGATATGGCACAGCCCACCCCTTCAAAGCTGGCATCGAGGATTTTGTCTTTGTCTAACTTCAAATAAAGCGTTAAACGGTCACCACAGAGAGGGTTGTACGCCTCCTGACAACAACTATAACCTTCAAGCTTTTTAAAGTTTCTAGGGTGTCTACCGTGGTCTATGATAACTTCTTGGTATAAAGCCCGTAACTCCTCGTTCATGCCACTTACTCCACATTTTAGCGATGGGTTTTACCCCGTTTTAGTTAAACAACTTTTTCACTTGCTCTACGCCCAGTACCAGTTGATCAATATCATCTTCATTGTTATAAAAAGCGAGGGAGGCTCGTGCGGTGGCAGGTACGTCAAAGCGTGCCATCACAGGCATGGCGCAATGGTGTCCGGCACGAATGGCCACGCCCTGACAATCCAAAATTGTACTGATATCATGGGGATGAGCACAGTCCAGTACAAAGGAAATAATACTCGCCTTGTGTATTGCCGTACCAATAATACGCAGCCCTTCTACGCTCAGCAGTTTCTGGGTTACATAATCCAGTAAATGTTGCTCGCGCTGAACAATATTACTCAGGCCGATAGTTTCAAGGTAATCAAGTGCGGCCCCAAGTCCCACTACCCCTGCAATATTCGGCGTGCCTGCCTCAAATTTGTAGGGTAATTTATTGTACTCAGTGTGTTCAAAACTCACTCTGCTGATCATGTCCCCGCCTCCTTGGTAGGGTTCCATCGCGTCTAGATAATTTTCTTTACCATATAACACCCCAACGCCCGTAGGACCGTATATTTTATGACTGGAAAAAGCGTAAAAATCACAATCTAGGTCCTGCACATCGACGCTCAGATGTGGTGCAGCCTGAGCACCGTCCAGTAGCACTGGAATTTCCCTTTCATGGGCCATAGCAATCATACGTTTTACTTGATTGATGGTACCTAGTGCATTGGACACTTGGGTGACCGCCAGTAATCGAGTCTTTTCGCCTAATAATTGCTCGTAGCGTTCCAGTATAATTTCGGCACGATCATTAATCGGAATAACCTTTAACTGCGCGCCTGTTTGTTTACATACCATTTGCCATGGCACAATATTGGAATGGTGTTCCATCGCGCTGATCAGGATCTCATCGCCCGGTTTAATTTTAGGCCGAGCATAGCTTTGAGCTACCAAATTAATCGCTTCGGTGGTACCACGTACAAAAATAATTTCCTCACGTCGCGATGCATTCAGAAAGCGCCGTACTTTGTCTCGTATTGCCTCGTAAGCCTGAGTCGCTCTCTCACTTAATTCATAAGTACCACGATGTACATTGGCATTATCGACGCGATAATAGCGGGCTATAGTCTCGATCACTGCATTGGGTTTTTGTGTGGTCGCGGCATTATCCAGATAGGCGAGAGGCTTGTTATGGGCCTGTTGCAACAGCACAGGAAAATCTCTTCGTAACGCAGCCCAGTCAATAGTGTTTTGCTCTGGGTTAGAGTGGGATGGTAAATCATGAACCGGAAACGAAGGTATTATTGGCATGAGATCGTCCCCTTTTTGGCCGGCATAATTTCCTGCAAACTTTTGACATCACCGCCAACAAGATGATTAAGATGCGCAAGCACCGGAAGCAAGACAAACTCTCGCATATCCGGATTATCGATACGATTAAGTACTTCACTGACAAAACCAAAAACCAGCCAGCTTTCCGCCTCTTTTTTGCAGATACCACGAGACTGAAGGTAGAAAAGTGCCAATTCATCCAACTGGCCAACCGTGGCCCCATGACTGCATTTGACATCATCGGCATATATCTGCAGCTCTGGCTTGGTATCTACCTCGGCTTTTTCTCCGAGCAACAAATTCTTATTGAGTTGTTTGGCTGCTGATTGTTGTGCCTGTGGATGAATGATCACTTTACCATTAAATACTGCCCGAGCCCGCCCTTGGATCACCCCCTTATAAATTGTGAGCTTACGGCGGGATAGTGTGACATGGCAAGTTGAGTTATTTAGAATGGCGCTAACCCAGTCTATGACTGAGTTATCTCTTGATTTTGTTGGTAGTTCCAAGGGAGGTAATGCTCAGGATTTTC
>NZ_JQDZ01000101.1 GCF_000764205.1 Thalassotalea sp. ND16A | reverse complement strand
CGGGATGCCTGTTATTAGCTTTTGTCAAATTTCTAAGCTGGAAAAGCTATGTTTGGATCATATTTTTTGTGATTCACCATTATCTGGTACGCTATCCTCAATATCTTTTTCGCAAGAATGCAAAGTGCTGCAACATAGCTTCGACCATTACCTCTTAATTGATCATAATAAGCTTTGAAGTGTTCATCATGTCGCATGGCTCCCCAAGCTGCTCCCCACAGTCTTTTTCGCAAATAACTATTGCCTCTTTTGGTAAGCTTACCGCGACCTTTCCATTTACCACTTTGACGAACACTTACATCATAACCAACATAAGCGACCCATGAATTCGCATCTTTAACATCTGTATCAAACTGGCTTATTAGTGCCGCCGTTATTTCTGAAACTCCAGGAATCTCTTGTATATCGTTTATTACATGGTCATCCACACATAGGTCACTAATTAACCGCTCAAGCTCTCTAGTCATACGACCCTTTGTTTTTTTCAGCTTACTTAATGTTTCAGCAAGGTCTCGTTGAACATCGCTCTCTTTGAATTTCAGGCCTTCATAAGTTTCATGGTAAGCATTTACGCTGCTCTGTAATCGCTGAATGAATTTTTCTAGCGAAGCTAACTGACCCATTTTTAATCGAATCAATATCTTACTATCACTTAGCTCTGTTGGCTTAGGTAGGTTTTTCTCTGTAATACACATGATGCCTAATGTTTCAGCATCAGCGGGGTCGCTTTTTACTTTACGAATATTAGCTTTACTATGTTTACTTGACTGAAGCGGGTTAAGAACAAGTAAGTTAAGTTTATATTTCGAAAAAACGGATACAATTTTCAAATGATAGTGGCCAGTAGATTCACAGATCACTTTACCTTGATAGTTTTCTTGCATTAGCTTTTGAGCTACTAAGTCGATAGATGAAATACTATTTTCTATATTTGTTATGTAGGTTTTGTCTTCCGTTATTTCAGCGAATGACAGTGAATCCTTTGATACATCAATCCCAATTCCTACACAATCTTTTATATGGTTTATAGATGAATTTTTCATAATATCTATTATCCTTAAACTGTGAGTGTTGAGCGATTTCTGGCCTTTTCATATCTGTTAAAGATTTTGAAAAAATACCTGTTATAGAGGCTCTGAATCGCTAGAGTAAGAAGAGGCTTTTGCATCCCGAGAAGCTAAAAGCTTTTGACGTCTTAGCCTCTTCTTCTCACTCTAGCTTAGCCCTTAAGTAATAATTTATTTAGGGGCTTCTTCTTTTATATGACG
>NZ_JQDZ01000100.1 GCF_000764205.1 Thalassotalea sp. ND16A | reverse complement strand
TGTTCTTTTACTAAGGCTATTGCATCTTGTTTAAATTCTTTTGAATATTTTTTACGTGTCATTTTACTATCTCCAGTTAAGACTATTATCTCTTATCTGGGGTAGTGGAATCCATTAAACCATGTCAATCCCCTATAACCATTATTAAAGCACTATGGTTACGTTGTGCCCCCGATAAACTCGCATACACATTTTTATCTGATTTAAGGAATTTTCTCGCTTGATCATTTGCGACAGGCCCTAGGGCAACCCAAGCTTCGGTGATCACACCTTTTTGAAGGTAGGCGTTCCAGAAACGCTTTCTATACCGCCAATGATGATCTGCTTGAGAATCGGTTCTTGAAACATGGCTTAACAATGCGAAAAAGTCATTAAGGGTATTCTCAACCATCCATTGTTGCATAACTTGTTTGGCTTCTTCCGAAACGCCAATCCATCGTGTTTTTTCAGTTCTAATATCGCCATAAAACGTAATGAAAAATTCTTTCAATGCTTTTTTAATAGCATGTGATGGCTTATTGATATTGTAGGACTGCAATAAACCATCAGCTATATCAGCCCTTAGTGTGGGGTAATGTAATTCATCGTTAGAAATTAATTGTTCCAAGAGTGAAGTAATTATTTCAGTTTGTTCATTCTCATTTTTATTTGAGAGGCTTGAGCTTAATAATGTTAATAGTTGACTAAGACCGAAGCATGCAAACTGCCCTGTAGCAAGAGATTTAGATAATTTATATTTATTGAATGTCTCTTCAACGCCATCTGTCATACAGTTTCTGGCAAAGTTTAGAGTAGCACCCGGATCTAATATCAGAGTTCCCTCGGTCCAAGCTTTTAGAAGTGCTATTTTATTGGAATCATATGAGGCAATAATTTCTTTTATACCTGTTCTTAAATTTTCAAAAACAGCTGACTGCACCGGGAAGTACAGTAAGTATAAATGTATCAGAATAGGTGCTGTATATTGACCTGTATGAAGTTTGGTATATGCTAAAAAGTGCTTTACAAACTCTTGAGAATCAATAAGTTTTTCATTTTCATTATATGTTTGAAATAGTGCCCAAGGCGCTAATCGATGCTCTTTCCGACTCAACTGTTCAAAAGTTAATTCTTTGTTTTTAATTTGAAGAAGTTTATCTAACACTTCTTCAATTGAGTACCTTATTGGCTCTTCGACCGCAGAAAAACCAAACTCTTCAGTTATTTTCTTTGCAGCATTAACCAATAGCGATTCGCTTAAGGAAGGCGACACTTGACTAAAATTTCCAATCGATTTCAATAATGATTGCGTTTTCATTATTGAACGCCTTCTTGAATCAATGTTCTTTGGGTAGATGTTAAGCTTGGTGGTGTCATGATAAAACGAATATCAATACGTCTATTCGTTGGATCACTTGTCGCGACAGAATATTTATGGCCTTCTACCGGGCGCCCTTCACCATAACCGCTTACTGAAAATATTGGTTGGTTCGAAGTATTCACTAAATCGTTTAATACCGACCCCGGAACTAAATATCGATATGCTGATATAGCTCGTTGAGCGGAAAGATCCCAATTATCTTTATAACGCCATGAATTGATTGGTACATTATCTGTGTGACCTTCCACAAAAACACTATCTAAAGTACCTTGGAATTGGAGCATATCAACACATAATGAATTGTCTGGCGGCATTTGGGAGTAGCATGGCAATATTTTTGACATAACCATGCCGATTATTTGTAAGTTCTTGTGACTTGCTTCGTCTAGAGTTTCCTTGCCGGTTTCAAATAAAACAGCCTGCTCTGTCAACCTTAAAACACCGTGTTCGTTGTCTACTTCAACTATGATATTCTGTCTCTGAAGTTGCTCCTGTATGCTTTTTAATAACTCACTTCTAATCTGTTCGGTATTGGTTAATTTTCTCACAATTTCTTTTCGGGTTTCTGTAACCTTTTTTTGTTTTTGAATTGCATCCTGAAAATTTAAAATAAAGGCAACAAGCGTTATAATGAAAATAAATAAAAGACCAGACATCATATCGCTAACCGATATAAGGTAGCCCGCTCCTTCATCTTCTAATAAATCGTGATGTTCACTCATCGATACTCTCCTTAGTTATCATTACAACTGTTGAACCGATTTATCACTTAAAGTCTGTAAATTATTCAGGGCTTGGTTTGATATAACATTTACGGAATCTAAGAAAGATGTTTTTTGAGAATCTAAGGTTTCATTGATTGTTTCCATTGCATCATTAACTTCTTGAACTGCCGAAGCTAAATCTTGCACAACTTGCGCGGCATGTTTATCCAATCCAAGAATATAATCATTTGTAGCACTGGCATAACCATCAAGACCGCTACTTAATGATGTTATTGAATTTGATAAAGACTGGTCTACAGATTCAAAACGACTATTATAGTTATCCCAGTGTGTTTTAAGAGTTTCCTGTATACCATTAATTTGATCAACTAGAGAATGCATATTTTCAGTTGATTTCACAATGGTGGAAGCAGATCTATCGACACTATTAGTGAATTCCGTTAACTCAGTAATAGATTCATTGAAGGCGCCATTAATTTCCCCGGCTAGCTGTACTGTCTCGCCAGCTTTTTCTATTGAGTTGTTGAGTTGAGAGTGTAATTCAGTGGTATTGGTTGATATAGCTTCATATTTTTCACTGATATTTTCTATTTTATTTAGCACTGTATCAAAGCCATTTATACTATCGCTAAGCTTTTCCGATAAAACTTCAGCAGCATTGTTTAGTTTTTCAGAAACGGCTTCTAAAGACTTACTGATACCATCAGCTAGAGATGCGACCGCACCACTGATCTCATCTCTAATTTTTTGACTACCTTGCACCATAGCATCAGACATATCTTCTACAGCTCTCTTTGACGACTCTTGCATTTCAGATTGGTTTTCTGTCATAGCAGTCATTTGTTGTTCAAGGTTTGAGCTAACAGAGTCCATTGTCGTGGCAAAGGCTTTCATTTCTTCGCCCGCGGCTCCAGTGATAGAACTTGAAAATTCGGAAATAAGTTTCTCTAAAGTTTCATCATTAGCTGACTTTTGCTCTTCTTTAAGTGCATTAATTGCCTCAACAACAGGTCTAGATACCTGCTGTTCAATAACTTGTCCAAGGGAAACAGCAAGATCATTCGCAAAGGTTTCAAGTGCAAAAGATTGTTTTTGTGATTCATTCAGGCTCTTGCTAGCAAGTCTTTCTGCCGAAAAATATTCTACTCTAGCATCAATTTCTGATACCAAGCTTTGACAGAACGTATTGAACTTATGAATCCTACCCTTTTCAAGGTATGAAAAGACCAAGGATGACGCTAATCCTACTATTGAAGTAATAAATGCGAGTGCGGCGCCATCAAGGAGTCTATTTAATGCTTCCTTAGCATCTAGAATACTGTCTGAGTTCAGGCCAGGGGCCGCAATATAGATACCAACTGCTAAACCGACAAAAGTACCGATAATACCTAAACCTGTTAACATATTTGGCAAGGCATTGTAAAAACGCATATTTACTCTGTGCCATAAAATATTTTTTTGATTAAAGTGTACGGAAGTTAAGTGGGTATTTAATATGACCTGCCGTTCATCATCAAAGTCTTCTCCAGGTATCAGTAAGGTTTCTTCAAACTCACGCCAACTGTCTTTGAGGTAATTTGTGTTATCCATCCATTCTTTAAAATCATAATAATCTTCCGGGAATGCCACTTTTTCTCTTGCAGACTTATTTATTCGACTAATAGCATCTTTCAACTCTGAGATAATAGGTTTGGTGAAAAAATAAAACCTTATAAAATGCCATATCGCCAGAAGCAGTATGATCCCACAATAAACATAAATGCTAGTAGTAGATACAAGCGCACTTAATTCCATATTAGTTAACATTGTTCATGTCCTTTCGTATTTTAAATTTATGCATAACCCGGTGCTATTGCTAAATTTTCTGCACCATAAAGTGTTTGTCTATTTCGTAACCAAAGCTGATATTCACCACCAACCAATGTTGCCTGTTCTGTGCAATCGACATTCCATCGACGTAATAAGTAACCAGCCATTGCAGCCCTAACATTTAATTCCAATACCCCACTATTCATGCCGTAATCCAGTTCTATAGCGGTTGGGTGTTGTACATTATGTGGGTGTGTTACCAGTTGTAATGGCATTATTCTTGTCCATTGATTGTCCTCAACCATTTCCTCGTAAGGTTCAATACAACTAGCCTTAGATGTAACTTTGCTAATTCTTGTTAAGACAAAATCTCTAAATGATTGGGATTTTCTATCAAATGCTCGAACGTGCCAGCGAAGGCCGTTATCCACAATTGAGTGCGGGACTAGTTCTCTACTGCCAGACCCGCTTGATAGAGAGGTGTATATTACATTTACTGGCTGATGATTAAGAATAGCTTGTACGAGCTTGGCGACAATTAATATGTCAGGGACATTTAGTTGGCTCGGTGCTTCAATTGGAAAGTGGATATCACCAATAGCATCGAAACCATCTGATATATCATTTGCCAGCTTTACAAGTGTTTTACGAGGATCGTGTTCAAAAATCGAATTGAACTTTTTACTTTGAAGATATTGTTTACTGTGACTATCAAATTCTAGATTTTGAGGGGCGACTTCTTTATATATTGAAATGTCTCTCGTCGCGTTAGCAATACCCATTTCAAATTTTGAGGTGAGATCTGACCGTGAAAATCGGCCCTTGAACATCAATAAAAAATCTAAGTAAGCAAGTCTCTGTCTTTGCGCAAAGCTTATGTTTTTTAAATAACGTTTATTCTCATCCATTAGAATTTTATTTATGTGTGAATCAAAATGATTCTAATAATATCCTGTAATTAACTAATAAAGTCAATTAGTTAATTACAGGATAAATATAAAACTTAAAGGCTTTATCTATAATTAAACTACCTTATAGATAAAGTCATAATTTGTGGTGAGTATTTTGCTATTTAAAAATCTAAATAATGTTCTTCAATTTTAATTTTATCAATGAATTCATCCAGGCTTATATCCTGAACACCTGAAGGATTTCCATATTGTTCAGAGTATCCGCCATCAATAGCTTTCGCATAAGCCTCTACCGAATAGTTGATTACTTTTCTTATGATTTGCATAGCTGCGTAGCGTTCGTCCTGGTGCATATCGCTAAAACATTCACTAAGATGTTCAGCATATAAGAAATCATCCAGGATTCCGTATTGGCAGATCTCCTGTTCAACAATTTTATCCTGTTTTTGTTCAAGACAAAGGGCTACACGGCTTATTAGCTTTGCAGTGAACTCCGGGTTGTAGTAATTTTTACTGTGAGTTTTCATGGTTTCTCCTTTAATTAATAACTCACCATTAAAAAGATCCACATCAGGGGAATTATTGAATTCCTTATTTTAAAAACTCTGGCAATGCACCTTTTTGCCTGCACGAATCCAATGTTTGTACCGCGAGCAGTTTAGATTTATCCATAAGGTGGGCGTATCGTTTCGTCGTTTCAATTTGCCGGTGGTTCAACAAATGACTAACCAAATAAATGTTGCCGGTGCGCATCATTATCTTTGAGGCAAAATCATGACGTAAATCGTAAAACCTGAAATTTTCAATGCTTGCTTTTTTGATTAAACGTCGCCACGCGGTTTTTATCGTGGTTAACTGTTGCGATGGTGTGCGTGGTGACGGAAATAACCAGGCATCTACTTTTTTATCAATTGAAGATAAACATTGCTCGTGTATATGATGTTTTCGCCACTCTTTGAGTGTGGCGAAGGCTAAATCATTTAACGGTACAAAATTGGCAAGTGCCCTTTTATCAATTGACTTTCTGATCCGGAAAAACCTCGATTCAAAATCAACATCGGTCCACCTAGAGTTCATCAAGGTTCCTGGGCGAATGCCAGTTTCTTTAAAGAGAATAATGAATGGCGTAACGTGGTCAGCAAACTCACAGTCATTAAGCTGTTGCGGTGCGGGTAAGTTTCGCTCCGTGCGATGAGCTATCGTGCTTGTCCGTTGCTCTAATTTAGTTAGATTGCGTTTGTTAATGGCTTTGTACAGTCGTAACTCTTCTTGCTCAGACAGATATCGAATGATCTCATTATCCATTTTAAATCTTGGCAGTGTATACAAGTCATGATCTGTGATGACACCTTGCTCTTTTGCAAGTTGTAGACAAGAACGTATGGTACACACTGCCTCTTTTAGAGTGGACGGTTTAAGTACCCAACGACTTTCCCCGGCGTTAATCTGGCGTTGTGTTAGTTTCCTTTCTTTTGTTTTAAGCCAGCTTCTAATTTTGTCTGCATTGATTTCATTAACATTTAAATTCAACAACTTAGAAAAGTTACGCGTTACGACTTTTACTTTTTTATCGGCGGTTTTGGGGTTTTCTTCTATCTTTTTTTCAAGAAATGGCCCATACAAAAACTCGTTAAGCGTTATGGTGGTTACATTTGCTTTGTTGCCTTGCATTTGCTCGCTGAGCAAATTAATCCCCAACTCATTTGATGCTTTTAATTTTTTAACAGTATCAATCATTACCTTAAAAGTGTGAGGAGCAAACGCCCCTAACTTCTTGGTTAGCAACTTTTGATTACTCGTGTCTCGATAACGATAATACACCGCGCCCTGCTCATCAAAATTTAACGGTTTGATGTTTTTACCTGACTTGCGGAATTTGCTTTTATACAAGCGCACATTTAAACCAGGCAAGTATAGCTGGTTTAACGTTATGTAGGGTACGTTGTCTAACCACCAGTCATTTACAATTTTTGTTAGGGCTTTAGTGCTGATGTCCGACTGTTTGGTCAGTTTGTTGATAATGGCTTTATATTCGCTTTCTTCTATACGGTCTGGGGCGAACAATATTGCCCCGGAAACCTTTAAAAGTTGTTTATAGCATAATGGTGAAATTGACAATGAAATTGATTTCGACATAATACGACCTATTGAGAGTTAATAAAAATTCTCATCGCACATATATCGCACTTGAAAATGCAAAAGGATGCAAAACAATGCAATTTGGGCAAACACGCCAAATTCATAAGTTATTGTTTTACATAGCTTTGATATTTATCGAATAGGATATTCAAATAATCCTTGAAACTGGGGGACGTGAGGTCACAAGTTCGAATCTTGTCATCCCGACCAATTCAAAGTCTTATTCAAAAAAAACTCAAAAATATTGATGCCCAATCAATAAGGTCATAAGTTGCAAATACCCGTTAACCCGACCAATTCAAAGCGTTATTTTACAAGGCTTTTTAAATCTCCAGTATGTAGATATATAACCTAACAAATTTTTAGATTATTCAAATTATACCGTTTCAAAAGTCTAGAGTTTTCTGCTCATCAAACTTGTACCCAAGTGCTTTATACCCATTCTCACGTTTCTTCCACATTCGCTTTAAAGTCGGAAAATTATCAACATAATCGTAAACTTGAATATATTTCTTATTGCTGCACTCTCTCTGAATTCGCCCTGCATATTGCGCTAAGATCCCTTTCCAGGCTATCGGCAGCGTTATAAACAATGTATCCAAATGAGGTAAATCAAATCCTTCACCGACATATTTACCTGTAGCTAGAATAACTGTAGATTCAAATTCTTGGGCTTTATCTCCCTCGCCCGATAAGAAAGCGATGCGTTCTTGTCTTTGTTTTGTCGAAATACCACCGTGTAACTCAACAACGTTCATTCCTTTATCGGCTAACAATTGTGCAAGCAATTCAATATGCTCTTTTCGTTCAGTAAGTACCATTACAGATCTGCCATCATCTGCTGACTGTTTTATGCCTTTAACGATCATATCATTTCTAGCTTGATCACAGAGCAATAGCTTATAAACCTGAGACATATGGGGCTTAGTTTCGGGTACCATCCATTCTGGTGGAAAGCGTGTCTCGGTTTGACTAACTTTCACATGTTGCTCAAAACCACTAGTGGTTGTTGCAGCTTTGTAAACAACAGGACCTAACTGGTAGTGCATTAACTTTTCTAATCCATCTTGCCGCTTAGGAGTGGCTGTTAATCCATGAATAAATTTAACGTTAACTGATTTTATTAAACACTCATAGTTTGATGCAGGCAAATGATGACATTCATCTATCAATATTTGTCCATACTTTTCAATGGCGGGTTTAATGTCTAATCCGTTACGGCTAACAAGACTTTGATAGGTTGCCACATCAACTTCATAGCTTAATTTATCTTTTCCACCTAACAAAGAGCCAACCTCTACATTTGTCAAAAATACTTTGATCCGTTCTAGCCATTGATCCGCTAATTGACGATTATGAACCAAGATTAAGGTGTTTACTTTTCGTTTGGCAATAAGGGCTAATCCAGTAACTGTTTTTCCAAAACCCGTTGACGCAACAAATACCCCGTTTGTCTGTTCGAATAAAGCGTTAACCGCTTTTTTCTGTTGGCTTTTCAGTTTACCAGTAAACTTAATTTTGCCTAGTTGAGTGCCAACAAAACGTTTATCTCTATGTTCCAGCTTTATATGCTGATTTGATAAGATTGTTATCACATCACTTAAACAACCTCTTGGCAGAATAAGGTAGCCATTTTCTATGTGGGCCGCACAAATATAACGACTTGTACCGATAGTCGACAGGCGTAGTGCTTGTCGTTTGTAAAATTCAGGATTTGAAAAGACTGCACATTGCTTTAATGTAGATGTGAGTTTCCCTGGCATATCAACGATAGGTACATAAAGTTGATCTGCCAATGTCAGGGTTAACTGCTGTGGACAAGCTGCTATTTCAACATGTTTTAATCGTTGTAATTTTTGCCACGGCTCGACCTTACCACCCTCTTCTGAAGTTATCTGGGAATAATTATCTAATTCATTTAAGTGTTGGTGAAGCTGTTCTTTTGATAGTTTTGCCGTTGCGGCTAAAACAGCCCACTGATCATTATAGGCAATACCTTCTTTATTAATAAAAACACTATTGTTATATTTTCTCGGTTCAAACTGCAAAGGTAACGCAATTAAATTACCAAAACCGCCTTCGGGCATCACATCTTGGTTCGGAAACAACCTATCGAAACAATCAAAAGAAAGTGATGGATAAAGATCCATTGTTTTACGGAGCAAGCCATTACCTAATCGCCTTGCATCAGTTGCCGTCACCGCTTGTGAAAAAAAGATCCATATGTGACCACCATTACCGCTCCTTGAACGCTCCAATAAATAGGGGATTTTTAATGATTCACAGGTTTTAGCAAATGCTGTAATCGAATCAAACCAGTCTTCTTTGTCAAAATCAGCCGCTAAGAGGTAAGTTGAATTATTAGCTAAAAGTGGATAGACACCTATGGTTTGAACGCCTGTTAAATGCCCATAAATGGTCTGATGATCAGGAACTTTAAATTTTTGATTTGTACATTCGGTACAACTTATTTTGGGTTTGTTGCAAATTTTCGGCTGCCATTCATTCCAGCAAGCTGGCGAGTAACCGCTCCGACCATTTTTAGACTCCCACCTAAACGGGTAAATATCGCTTCGACCTTTGAAGTATGAAAGGAATAATTCAATTTTAGCTTCCGGTGAAGCGTGCAGATTAAAATTTTGAGCTAAAGCAGCTTCATGTTGTACAACTATCGCCTTACGCTCATTAAATAGCGCAAGACGCTCTTCATTAAGTACTTTAAGACGAGCATCTATTTGCGCGAGTTGCTTTACATAAATATCTGACATGAATCAATATTATCAGAATCCATTAAAAATGTTTAGATGAGTCCATACGCTGATGGAGAATGCGTGCGATCTCGATGCCTGTATCACTGACCCGGTAGAATACGATATGTTTCTCTATGGGAAAACTTCGCGCATTTTTATAAAGTTCGTCTCTTTGACGACCAAAATCTGGATATTGAGCAAGCTTAGTTAATGCAGCATCTATAGATTGTGAGTATATTTTTGCCTGTTCATTGCCCCAAGCTTCAATAGTGGATGAGATTATTTTCAATAAATCCTCTTCAGCTAAGGGCGATAATCTATAGTTTGCCATCAGTATCGGTATTTATTGGAGATGAAGCTTGTTCAAAAATATCCATGACACCACGATTCGATAATTCTCCAGTGGCTAATTGCTCAAATCCCTTCGATACCTCTTGACGCAATATTTCTAACTGCTGACTTTTGGCTGTTTCTTGTTCAAAGAGTAATCTCAGGCCATCACGAATAACTTCACTTGCAGAGGTATATAAACCTTCAGCAACCTTTTCTGAAATTCTTCTTTCAAACTCTTTACCTAGAGTAATATTCATTTGCTTAACCTCGTACTTTACACGATCATATTATGCGCATTATACAAACGTATTACAACTTAAGGATCTTTTGTTATCTAAAGACTAGTGGATTAGATTAATTAGGTCCAATTACTTCATTCTCAGTTAATCATCAATGCAACAAATATTATCCCGATATATAAAATATAGAAAATTTATGCTAGTTATTGCATTTCAAGCATTAAGGAGTATTAACTCGTCCAGGAATTACTCAACACTTCCGCTTGCTTTAAGCAAAGAGTGATGGCTTCGTCGGCACCATCGGGTGGATACTTCCAACGTCTTAGGGCACGACGCACGAGGTTCCGAAGTCTTGCCCTTACACTGTCACGTTTTTGCCAATCTACAGTTGTAGATTTTCGAAGTTGTGCGGTAATCTGCTTTTTCATTGTTTTTAAATGAGCTAAGTAGTTTTGTTATCGATAACGTCTATTATTTAAGATACTAAAGGCCAAAGTAGTAAAGCTGATGACAGAAATTAACAAATATTCAAAAACTATCACTTTAGACGAATCACAACCGGCTTCACAAGCCATGCTTTATGCTGTGGGTTTGACAGAAGAGGACATGAAAAAAGCCCAAGTTGGTATCGTTTCAACAGGATGGGAAGGAAACCCATGCAATATGCACCTGAATGAACTTGCTAAACAGGTAAAAGAAAGTGTGAATGACGCAGAATTGGTTGGGTTAATTTTTCATACCATCGGCGTCAGTGACGGTATCTCAAACGGCACAGAAGGGATGAAATATTCTTTAGTGTCGCGTGACCTCATTGCGGATTCTATCGAAACGGTTGCTGGTGCTCAATATTATGATGCCATTGTGCCGCTCGTTGGCTGTGATAAAAACATGCCTGGGGCAATGATCGCTCTGGCGCGGTTAAATCGTCCAGCGATCTTGGTTTATGGCGGAACTATCAAAGCCGGTAAATGGAAAGGTGAAGACCTGAACATCGTTTCCGCGTTCGAAGCTTACGGCAAAAAACTACAGGGCGTTATCTCCGATGAAGATTATAAAGGAGTGATCCAAAATTCTATCCCGGGTCCTGGTGCTTGTGGTGGCATGTACACCGCCAACACCATGTCTTCAGCTATTGAAGCTTTGGGCATGAGTTTGCCCTACTCTTCTTCTAACCCGGCGGTAAGTGATGAGAAAAAAATTGAATTATTGAAAGTTGGTGATGCCATCAGAAACTTGATGGAAAAAGACATCAAACCAAGAGACATCATGACGACAAAAGCGTTCGACAATGCATTGCGGATCATCATGATTTTGGGAGGTTCGACCAACGCGACTATGCACTTAATTGCAATGGCTCGAGCTTGTGGAGTTGACTTGAGTTTAGACGACTTCCAAGATATGGCTGACAAAACGCCGCTGCTGGCAAATTTAAAGCCTTCTGGTGAATACTTGATGCAAGATTTACACGCGATCGGAGGGATCCCGGCGGTAATGAAATATTTATTGGCCGAAGGGTTGTTACACGGAGATTGTTTGACCGTTACCGGTAAAACCATCGCCGAAAATCTCGCTTATTTACCCGGCCTTCCGCTAGTGCAAGATATCATCAGGCCCCTGAATAAGCCATTGAAAACAACGGGTCACTTACAAATTCTTTATGGTAACTTGGCCTCAGAAGGAGCTGTTGCAAAGATCACCGGGAAAGAAGGTGAAATCTTTGAGGGACCGGCTAGAGTTTATGAAGATGAATTTGCTGCAATTAAAGGGATCTCAGCGGAAGTGCAAAAAGGTGAAGTTATCGTTATCCGTTATTCTGGGCCAAAGGGAGCTCCGGGGATGCCAGAAATGCTAAAACCTACTTCAGCGGTAATGGGTGCCGGTCTTGGTAATGACGTGGCATTAATCACAGATGGTCGATTCTCAGGTGGTTCTCACGGTTTTGTGGTTGGACACGTCACCCCTGAGGCTTCTGAAGGTGGCTTGATTGCTTTGGTCCAAAATGGTGACGTTGTCCAAATTAATGCAATCACTAACACCTTGCAGCTGAAAATCGATGAGGCTGAAATCGCTAAGCGTAAAGCCGCTTGGGTAAAACCAGCTTACCGAGCGACAAATGGAGTATTAAGAAAATATATTGCAACAGTAAAGTCGGCATCTTTAGGATGTGTTACTGATGAAATAGACTAACCGTTTAGCAATCTTCCTCATGCATTTGGCCGTCGACCAACATCATTTGCTCAACGAACTTTTCATCGTGTTTTGCCAGCCGGTAACTGCCATTAAACATGTTTTCCAGAAAGATACTTTCACCCTCTTTGGCCTGCAGCTGATCAATCACTTCTTGTGGCAGTTCTACCCCCAAGCCAGCGCCGACAGTCTGTATTTTAAGTTCAATCATTATGCCCACCTCTTTTAGGATAATTGTAGTTGCTCCATTTCATTGCCACAAGTCGAGGCCAGTTTTGAAATTCATGGCATTGTCTTAGCCAAATACCGTCGACATAAATAATTATCATCGATCACAAAGAACTTTCTCAGTAAAACTTGATCTAATTAGTAAGCTGCTATACTTAAGGGCTCATACATTAAATTTTCTCAAATTATTGTGCGCCTTTATTTATTCACAAGTTTAATGACTGTTAATAATGAAATTTGGAGGACTTATGGTACGCCATTATTATTTAAGTAACGACTTGGATGAACTGGAAGAAGTAGAACAAGAACTTCTGGAAAATGGATTTACCATGCCACAGCTGCATGTACTCAGTGAAAATGATGCCGATGTGCAGGCTCATCACTTACATCAAGTAGAATCTGTACTGAAAAAAGATGTCGTCCATTCCACTGAAGTTGGCGCTTTAGTAGGATTGGCTGGCGCTATACTCGTGTTGTTAGCCGCTTATTTACTGGGTTGGACAGAAAGTGCTGCTGGTTGGATGCCATTCGTCTTTTTGTCAATTATAGTGCTGGGTTTTTGCACTTGGGAAGGCGGTTTTATTGGCATTCAACGACCAAATGTAGAATTTGAACGCTTTCAAAAAACCCTTAGCGAAGGCAAACACATATTTTTTGTCGATGCTGAACCAAATCAGGAAAATATTTTAGCGAAACTGATGAAATATCATCCTAGCCTGACAGTTGAAGGCTTTGGTGAGTCAACCCCGGCATGGGTGGTTAAAGGCCAGGATAAATATCATAAATTTATGAAAAAAATGCCCTAAACCAGTTATGGTCTGACAAGACAGAAGAGCACTTATTAGTGCTCTTTTTCTCTTTTCAAGAGCGCGTTGACTCATAAGAAAAGGTAACCGAAGGTTATATCCTTATTCTCACATTAGGTGTAACCGTAATAAGTTTAAATATGACTTTCAGTTTCCTTTCTATTTTAGTCTTTAATTGAAATGGATCT
>NZ_JQDZ01000099.1 GCF_000764205.1 Thalassotalea sp. ND16A | reverse complement strand
TATTTAGCCTTGAGATTATTGCAGCACCAAGGAAGGCAATATCGACTAACTAAGAGCGAGCTTAGGCTCGCTCTGATTGAATTAGTGAATGAAACATGAGATTAAAGTTGTGGGGATCCTTCCGGTTAAAACCCCGCCAACAAAAAAGGCTGCCCCGAGGCAGCCTTTTTTTTAAAGCAAGTAATTAAATTACTTACCCAACTTTTCTTTGATACGTGCTTTCTTACCAGAAAGTTCACGTAGATAGTAAAGTTTAGCTTGACGTACATCACCGCGACGCTTCACTGAAATTTCAGCAACCATTGGGCTATGTGTCTGGAATACACGCTCTACACCTTCACCGTTCGAGATTTTACGAACAGTAAAAGCAGAATGCAATCCGCGGTTTTTCTTAGCGATTACAACACCTTCAAATGCTTGAAGACGTTCTTTGTCACCCTCTTTAACTTTAACTTTAACAACTAAAGTATCACCAGGGGCAAACGCTGGTACGTCAGTTTTCATTTGCTCTTGTTCGAGCTGATTAATGATATTACTCATAATACACCTTTCTTTCTAGATTACACTGCTACTATTTAACATTGCGATGTTTACGCTTTATTTGCTTCAACATCGTTTCCTGCTCGGCAGTCAGAGCTAGATTAGTTAGTAAATCTGGACGTCGAGTCCAAGTTCTTTCTAATGACTGTTGCATGCGCCATTGACGAATGTTTTTATGATTACCACTGAGCAATACAGTCGGTACAGTTTTATCATCCAGAACCTCTGGCCTGGTGTAATGTGGACAATCTAATAAACCGTCAGAAAATGAATCCTGCTCAGCCGATTGATTGTGCCCCAGTACGCCCGGGATAAATCTTGCAACCGCATCAATTAAGGTCATCGCCGGTAATTCACCGCCGGTTAACACAAAATCGCCGATAGACCATTCTTCGTCGATATCCGACTCGATTAATCTTTCGTCTATGCCCTCATATCGCCCGGCAATTAATACCAATGACTTATGAGCTGATAATTCACGTACACCCGCCTGGTCAAGCTTTCGTCCCTGTGGCGATAGGTAGATCACATGCGCATCAACACCTGCCGATTGTTTGGCAGCGTTAATGGCATCTCGTAATGGTTGCACCATCATTAGCATTCCCGGACCACCGCCATAAGGACGATCATCAACGGTACGATGCTTATCATGGGTAAAGTCTCTTGGATTCCTGGTTTGGAATTCAATTAACCCATTACGAATCGCTCTTCCTGTCACCCCAGACTCAGTGATAGCAGTAAACATTTCGGGAAACAGGCTTATCACCTCTATCCGCATTTTGCTGTTATCCATTGAGTTAGAAACCTGGGTCCCAGTCCACGTCAATTTGTTTCGATGCAAGCGATACATTTTTGATCACTTGTTCATCTAAGTAAGGAATTAACCTTTCTTTTTTACCAAACGCATCAGTGCGATTGGCTTTAACAACCAGTACATCGTTAGAGCCGGTTTCCATGATGTCGGTAACTGTCCCCAGGTTATAACCTGAATCATTTACCACATCCATACCAATTAGATCGCGCCAGTAAAACTCACCTTCTGGTAATTCTGGCAGTAGATCACTCATAACAGTAATTTCAGCACTCACACGAAGTTGCGCATCGTTTCTGTCATTAACATCCGTGAATTTTGCAATTAAACCATTGCTATGGCGACGCCATTCACTCACTTCGACTGTTTGTTTTTTGCCACCCAGGCTTAACACCCAAGGGCTATAATCGAATATTGCCTGCGGATCGTCGGTAAACGAATGTATTTTCAACCAGCCTTTAATGCCGTAAACGGCACCAATTTTTCCAAGGGTGACTTCTTTTTCCATTATTTACTAATTCTCTTTCAACAAATTCAAATTGTTAATTAAGCCGCAGAAGCGTCTTTAACTAACTTTGCAACACGGTCAGAAACCGTTGCACCTTGACCAACCCAATGGTTGATACGGTCAAGATCTAAACGAAGTTTTTCCGCTTGACCTTGTGCAGTAGGGTTGAAGAAACCAACTTTCTCGATGAAACGACCATCGCGAGAGTTACGGCTGTCAGCAACAACCACTGTAAAAAATGGACGCTTTTTCGCGCCGCCACGAGCTAAACGAATGGTAACCATACCGTCCTCTATATTTAAGTTATAAAACGAATTTTCCAGACACTTTCAAACCACTAGGGTTAGAAAAGCTCGCAGATTTTACGCTTTTACAGATAAATTGCAAGCCTAATGCAGCATTAACGCTAAAATAACTGAAAAAACACATGCTAATTGCGAAAAGGTGGGATAAACTCGCGCCTCGTTTACAAGTTGCTACAGTTCATTAGTAAATAAACCTATACATTCACCTGTAAAAATTTAACAGCTCTTTAGCGGATAACAGATTCAGTTATGACATCATTAAGCAATCACAACCTAAAAGGTTTATCTTTAGCGCTCACTACCGCGGTGATGTGGGGCTTATTGCCATTAGCACTGACCAGTGTTCTACAGTTGATGGATTCATATACCATTACCTGGTACCGGTTTTTGTTTGCGGCTTTATGTGTAACTGTTATGCTTTACCGTAAGAAAAAGCTGCCACTGTCTATTTTTAAAAATAAAAGTCTGTTCAAGAGACTGTTTTTTGCCGCAATATTTTTATCGTTAAATTATATACTTTATTTATCAGCGCTATATTATGTGCCGGCAGAAACGGCGCAAATGTTGATTCAAATGGCACCATTTATGATGTTAATTGGCAGTGTTATATTCTTGAAAGAAGCCTTTAGCCGTGGCCAAATGGTCGGTTCCGCCGTACTTATTTCTGGCTTAGTGTTATTTTTCAATCAGCAGTTTAGTCAGGCAAACGATTTGGACAGTGACAATTTTTTCACCGGCTTCATTATCATGCTTGGCGCTTCATCCACCTGGGCGATTTATGCCATTTTGCAAAAGAAAATGTTAAACCACTTTAGTGCCAACCAAATTATGTGGTTTATTTATTTATTCTCCAGCTTGTTCTTTTTACCGGTGGCAACGCCGACCGATGTTGGTTCGTTAAATGTGCTGGCGTTGTTATTATTGTTGTTCTGTTGTGCCAACACGCTTATCGCTTATGGTACCTTTGCCGAATCATTAGAGTACTGGCCCGCATCGAAGGTTAGTGCAGTATTAGCGATAACGCCATTGCTGACGGTACTGTTTGCCACCATTGCCGAGAAGATATGGCCAAGCATGTTCACCGCCCAAAGCTTAAACAATTTGGCCTATGTCGGCGCGTGTTTAGTCGTGGTTGGTTCAATGCTGACGGCATTAGGTAACAAGATCCTGACCAGAGAAAAGTTCAGAGCGTTGAAGCGGTTGGTAAGGCTGTAGGGACAAGGGGTCAAGGGGTCAAGGGGTCAAGGATTAAGGTATAAGGTACAGGGTACGGGCAGTATATTTGAATATCGATTAGGGTAATTGGCGGCGATACAATATTAGAAAAAATACTCCGTCATTCCGTGATGTTGTTGCACGGAACCTCATTTCGGTTATAACGTGCTTATAAACAATAGAACCACAGTATGCTCAAGGAGATCCCATCCAAAAGCACGATGGGAAGACGGCGTTTTTTTCGATGAACGTGTAGAGCTGCTCGAAGCCCGTAGCTAATCGCCCGCCGCCCTTTTCCTAATTCGCATAATCGCTATATACCGGATTCGAATTTAACGCTTTTTGTGAGCCTTTTAGCGAGAAGTTATAACCGCATAAACCAAAGTTGCCACGGCGTGCCAAAGAACGAACGACTAACGCCGTATCTAAGGGCGAGAAATTCGCGTAATAATCGCCCGAATCTTCCACTTCAACATTGATGGTGCGCACCTTGTCACCATTATTAAACTCGATAACCTCACAACTATCGTCACCTTGGCCAGTTAACTGTGACCATATTTCACCATTGTTAATTTGATCCGCTTGCCAATGCAAAATTAAACCGTCATGTTGATCGAGCAACAAATAAAACTCATCGGGCATGGCTAATAAATTGCTTCGTTGTCGCACAACTTTATTGAGCGCAACCGTGTCAGCAGTTCCTCCGGCATTTAGTGCTTCTGCTGGTTCGTTAACAATATACGGCAGGCTAACAAATGACACCGAGAGCACCATAAAAACCAAACTTGCAATCGCCGCCAATGCTTTATTTTTAGTAAGCCAGTTGTGGATGAGTTCAGCGCTGTCATTACTGGCATACTTAGGCTGAGGTTCGGGATTTGTTGAACTGTTATCTGCATCTGTGGCGGGTTCGTTTTGACCGGGTGGATGAAAGCTATATTCGTCCTCTTGCTCGTCACTACTTTGACCAAATAAACTCGGTTCAATACGGTTTGAAATTGGCTTACGCTCTACTTTTACCGGCTCCGATAGCGCACTTAAATCAACGGGCCCGTAATAGCCCATCACATACACATGTGGCTTAGCCGAGGGTATTGAAAACAGATATAAACTGCCGATTATTGGCAAAATTAATAGCGCATAACCACTGGCATCAGGCAATAAGATGATCGCTAAAAAGCTAAGGCTGGTTACCACACTGATGAGCCAGGCCACAGCGGAACCTTTGCGGCTATCTCTGCAACGGCGAATGCTGGCAGTAAAATAAACAATAGAAATTAGCGCCAGCAATACTACTTGGGCTATAAGTGAAGATAAGATAACACCAATGAATAGAAGGAATACCGCCAAGCAACAAATGCTTATCGCAAAAAAACGTTCCGAGTTGTCTAAGCCTTTGAAACAAAATAGAGATTTAAGTAATTGCACAAAAAAATGCCTTAAGAAATTAGTGTTATTATTGATCAAGCGTCAACCGGATATGTAGCCTTGGCGAAAACGCGGTTGCAATATTGATACTACAACAGAGTCATCTTGAGCTCAAACCAAGATTGTGTCGATTTATTCGTAAACAAAAGATGAGTTTAGGGTTAGGGGGTAAATAAAGAAGTATGAAACCTATCCCTGGCAATTACGTGAGGTTAAAGCTGTTATCTCAGCTTCTTTGCATAGCAATCAAACCCTGCCAACCGGTTACGTTCCGCGGTTAACGAAAATTCATTCTCTTGGTTGGCGAGACTTCAGTCTCTTGGTTGGCGGGACTTCAGTCTCGCATTATGGCGCTAGCCATTTTAACTTGACTGGGCCAACCATGCGAGGTTAAAACCTGAAGTATCCCCACAAATATTTGTGTAAGCGTTTGAAATTTAGTTAAATTAATTTCACCACAAAACAAAAAAACTAAACCTCAAACGCTATGAAGGTATTTTCAAACTTTTTTAAGAAAGAA
>NZ_JQDZ01000098.1 GCF_000764205.1 Thalassotalea sp. ND16A | reverse complement strand
GAAAATCCTGAGCATTACCTCCCTTGGAACTACCAACAAAATCAAGAGATAACTCAGTCATAGACTGGGTTAGCGCCATTCTAAATAACTCAACTTGCCATGTCACACTATCCCGCCGTAAGCTCACATCCTGAAGGCAGTTTTCCAGTTTCTGATTATTCAACTTACAGCCAAGATGAGTGGTTTTTGGAAGAGATCACTGGTCAGAACCCTATAAAAATATATTTTTATAAAGAGGAAGAAGAATTTAATGGTTTAAAACGAGCTTTATTATACTACTCAATTCCCGATTTTTGCGCATTTGGGAATATCAAAAGTTATAATACATCAAAGGGCTACTCATCGTTATTTAACACATTCATATCATACGTTTTTAAAGATAATCATTTATTAGCAAATGATCCTACAGATATAAGTTGCATCACTCCAGCAATGTTAAATGACGCTTTAGATAGAGCTAAAGCAAATAAAGATTCTCCAAGGCATTATCACTCTCTCTTTCGTATAATTCGCCTATGGTTTTCTTTATCCTCAGAAGGAATGATCCCAGAAAAGTATAAAATAAACATTGATTACGTTAGCGTCGATAATAAAAGAAGGCATAAAGATGTTGTCAAACATTTTCAGGGGACTGTTTCAACTTGGATACCATTTTCAGAACGAGACCTAGCTAAATTAATTAACTATTCCTTGTTTTGGCTAGAAAAAGCTCTGCCCAAACTAATAGATATGCGTGATTATATTGATAGTTTGAAGTTAGTTAAAACAAAAGGTTCTCCTTTTAGCACAAAAGGAGCAAATGAAGAATTTGAAAATATGACAAATATTTTCATTGATGAAGTTTGTGTGATGTCCAGCTCATTCTCTAGTCTTAAGCCACAAGAAAAAAACGGCTATAAAACTCATCAATACAATTGGAAAAATAGTTACGCTATAGCGCTAGATCATATCAGAAACTCGTTATTCATATTCATTGGCTTGCTTCTTGGAATGCGATCAAGAGAAATGAGACAACTAATGCTAGATGACATTTTCAAAGATAATAATGAAGAATATTGGATAAATATAACAAGATTTAAAACGACATCTGATACTAATTATCATGGTGAAACTGAAGTTATGCCCGTTCCTTTTTTTATCGGTGAATGTGTAGACCTTTTTAAACACCTTAAAAGCCTTTCTGATTTTGAGAAGCAAGGTTATTTGTTTCAGTCAAATAAAAGTAGAAAAGAAGTAAATAACTTTACAGCAGGAAATATTAGACTGATAACAGCTGAGATCAGAAAGTTTACTGGTGTTGAAAGGCCACATAGTCATAGATTTAGAAAAACCTCAGCTGAGATATTAATAAATCGAAATGAAAAAAATATTGATTTAATTCGGATGCTGTTCGGACATGAAAGCTATGAAATGACACTAAGATATATTGCTAGAAACCCTTTTATGGTTAAGGCGGTTGCAGAAGCTATTGAAGTAAATTTTACCGAAGACTTTCATGAGGTAGTGACAAATATAAGAGACCAATCATATTCTGGAAAACCAGCTGAACGAATTGCGAGTGCCATAATAAAAGCACCAGAAAAATTTGCAGGTAAACAGCTTAAACTGCAACTCATGAATTATATATCCCACTTACTATCTAGTGGAGAGATGCTTTTCATTCATAGAACAGCAATTGGCATGTATTGTATTCATAGCGAGGAAATAACTATTGATAACCTTACACCATGCTTGGCCGAAAATAAAAACTTAAGCCTCCCTTTGAGTCCTGATATTAGTAACTGTCAATTGGAGTGTAAACATTGTGTTGTCGTTGAAAAAGCCAAACAAGCAATATCTGGCAATATTGAGTTCTATCAATCTATTTTAGAATCAACAGATGGTGTTGGCGTTAAAGCTAAGGCTAGGTTGCGAAAAAAACTATCAGCAGCTGAGAAACATATTGAAGCCCTCGATAAGAACAAATTAAAAATCCAAGAAGCTATTGATGTTAGGGAGCTATTAGTATGAGCTCAGCAATAACAAGATCTAAACTCATTAAAGTTATCGCTAAAGAAATTGTTGAAAATTTTAATACAAAGCTAAAGATACAAGATATATGTGAAGCTGTAGGTATATCTAGACAGTCATTTAATCGTTACTACTCAGACCTTAAGCCATATATGAAAGGCGAAAAGCCTATTAATGAGCTAGTCATGAATCAAAGCGATATTTCCTCTAATCAATTGCTTTGTAAATACCAATCAAAAATTAAAGAGTTACAGGATGAACTCGAAGATATAGTCAAAAGTCATGAAATAGACTTAAGTAAAGTCAAAAATAGTATGACAACTTCATTGATGAATAATGATCTTTCAGTGCATGATGCAGACAATGTCAGACTACAATTGCAAAAGCAAAGTTTACATTCAGATAAGCTCAAGGAAAAAATAAATCGTTTAGAAGTGGAACTTAGTAAGCAGTATATTGATAACAATTTAAAGTCTTCTACAACTCCTCTTAATGATAATTTTCAAGTAATCGATGTAGATTTTGAGTTACTATTTAAAAACTTTTCAGCTACCCAAGATATTGATGTTTTCGAAGACGAAAAGGAAGTGGCAATTGATAATTTAATATCGATGACAAATAAACTCTTAATAAATGATAAAACAATCGTTGTGCTGTTTATGGAAAGGTATTTAAGTAGTTTTAATAAATTTGTTGAAAGATATGCTTTTAATTCTGAAGATTTGCACTTATTTGTAAGACTTCCTGTGCATTCAAGATCCGAATTAAAGTTAACTTTAAACAAGTTCAATAAACAGGGAGCATTAAAGATATACATTCCTTACTCTGCTTCAGATACTGTTACTAAGTCACAGCGTAATTTTTACTTCAGAAATGTCCCAGAAACGGAACTACAGGCAGCAGATAAATCATTTTTACCCTCTATAAAGGATGGTTTTGAGCATGTATGTCAGTTTAAGATTAGACAGGGTGACTAATGATTGAAATCAAGACGTTACCCATCAAATATAAAAGCATTGATAGTCTTGGGATTGCTGAACATTATATTTTAAAAACAGTCAATGCTAGTGGCAAAGAAATGTTGTTGAGCCACCCTAACCTGTTTCTTTATCATGAAACAAATGACTCTCTTAACACATCTAAACGCTACGCAGCCATCATATCAAAGTTTTATTCGTATTTATCCACGCAAGATAAATTTCTAAAAATTGACATAAGTAAATATCATGTAATTGCTGATAACCGTGACATAAGGAGGTGGCAAATTGATCGCCAGACAAAGCGAGTTGAAAAGCAATCGGTAAAACCTACGTCAGAAACCATTTTTGAAGAAGCTAGAGTCCTCTTAAATTTTTTTAAATGGTTGCTTGGTGTTGGATACATCACCAATGTATCGATACATCATAAAGATTGGATTGCAAATTTCAAAAGCAAAAGAATGTTGAATTATATCCAAAAAAGTGCAAAAACAGCTATTGATAGTAAAAACATTCAAGTTCTGGATAAGGAAAGAAGACAAAGTTCTTCAAAGTCTCTAATTACTAATCAGGAAATAAAAGCTCTACTAAATGCTTATTCTGACCCGGTCTATTCAGCGTTATTAAAGCTGTCATTAGGCACAGGAATGCGACCTATGGAATTAGTTCAGTTTCCTTATATTGGGAATGGTAAAAACAAACAAATCATTCCTTATTCTGAAATGGATAAAGATAACGCGACTGTCGATTACGAATTAATAGGGAAAGGAAAAAAACAGCGAGTCATTAAAGTAAATATAAAAGATCTTAAAGAACTAGATGAACAATATATTAAGAAACACTATGTTGAGCGAAAGAAAAAATATAAAAAAAAGTTCGGTGTTGACTGCCCTCCTTCAGTATTATTTTTAACCAAATCTGGGAGCCCAGTTACTTCAGGTAAAATATCTAGTCGCTCAAATGATGCTAAATTAAAAGCTATGCAAAATTATCCTGAATTTAGGGAGAAAATCACTTTTTATGAAGCTAGACATTGGTGGCCAACAATGTTCGTTATTGAGTTTTTTAAAGAAAAACTTCTTACTGAATCTTCAGAGTTTCTTTACCTTGCTTTCGCTGATGCATTAAAAAACAACATGGGTCACGAAGATCTGGAAACCACATATGAATATTACATTGATATGGCAAGATTAGTATATTCTGCACAACAAGGTTCTGTTCACGAGCTGCTTGTTTCTCCTAAAAAATCAGTTCAAGAGAAGCTTGATGAAATGGATAACTAAATATACATAAAAGGTTAACAGTACCTCCAATATTGAAAATATGCTTTTATGTTCTGTATAACATTAAGCATCAAACTAGGTTCTTATTTAGTAATAATAAATAACTGAGAGTATTTAATAGTGTCAAACGGACAACAAAAAGCACTCCAAAATCTCGAAGCTTTCCAAGTATGGCAAGCAACCCAAACACATGATGATTTCCAACAAATAATTGTTAGGGGGCAGTTAAACCGAGGTGAAGTAGCCAAGGCTGTTGGCTGTGGGAAATCTGCGCTTACTCAGAACCCTGCTCTGAAAAAAGCCCTTGCTCTTTTGGAAGAAAACCTAAGAGAAAAAGGTGTTTTGCCACCGCTGAAACAAGCTGTTAAAGACAATATTGAAAAACCAAAGCAATTGTTAACGTCGGTCTAAAAGCGCGTTTATTTGCCGAATATCAAAATAGGCAGATCTAACCAATAAAATATCGTTATCTAAAATCATCAAAATTAATTAACCGCAGAAAAGTAAATTATCAGGCAA
>NZ_JQDZ01000097.1 GCF_000764205.1 Thalassotalea sp. ND16A | reverse complement strand
TTAAAGACAACACTCAAGATGGTTATTCGGCGATGCGAAAGACTCGGTTGAGAAGATTTTTAAAGCTCTATAAGGTAGCATTTTAAAGACAACACTCAAGATGGTTATTCGGCGATGCGAAAGACTCGGTTGAGAAGATTTTTAAAGCTCTATAAGGTAGCATTTTAAAGACAACACTCAAGATGGTTATTCGGCGATGCGAAAGACTCGGTTGAGAAGATTTTTAAAGCTCTATAAGGTAGCATTTTAAAGACAACACTCAAGATGGTTATTCGGCGATGCGAAGGATTCAGTTGAGAAGATTTTTAAAGCACTATAACAGAGCAAGTAATTGTTAAAACCGCTGTTCAGAAAGCATAAAAACCCGCCTAATCTCGATTAGGCGGGTTTTTTAATTCAAGGATGAATTAACTTAGAATTGCGATGGAGGGCATTAATTCTGGTTTTAATCGCAAGTAATACAAATATTGCAGAGTGAATATATATTTATGTCGCTTGCTATAAAGACAGGTATAATTAAGCCAAGTTATTTAAAGACAAAATTTGCAGGAAAAATCATGATAGTTAGTAAAGATTGCGTAGTCACGTTTCACTATGTGTTAAAAACCGACAAGGGTGACATTATTGAAGATTCATCAAATGGTGAGCCGATAGCGATACTGTGGGGCCATAAAAATATGATCCAAGGCGTTGAAAATGCGTTGGAAGGTAAACAGGCGGGTGAAAAATTTAGCACCACAGTAACCCCACAAGATGGCTATGGTGAGTATTTAGACGAAGCTATTCAGCGGGTGCCGGCCAAGCATCTACAAGGAAGTGATAAGTGGAAGCCTGGTATGGTCGCTGTAGTGAATACCGAACAAGGCCAGCGTCAGGTTACGGTGTTGAAAGTAGGTAAATTTATGGTTACGGTTGATACGAATCATCCGTTAGCTGGCCACATTTTAAATTTTGATATTGACGTGGTTAGTGTGCGCGAAGCTGAAGAAAGTGAAATTTCTCATGGTCATGCCCACGGCGCTGGTGGCCACCAGCATTAGAAAGAATAAAGCAGCGCAACCTGTAAAGTAAATGGGTTGTGCTGTAGATCGTCTATCTGCTGATCCGCAGAAGCTTGATTAAGATCGGTTAACTCAATATTGGTATATTTAATTTCAGTCAAAAACGCCAGTTGTCGATTTATTTCAAAATCAAGCCCCATCATCAATTGAAAAACCAAATCCCCGTCATTGCTTAAGCTCAGATCATTTTGATCGGTATTTATGTTCAATTCAGAATCGGTAGTAATTCCGCCGCCTATACCCAGATAAGGGCGAAAATTGCCTTTGCGTTGTACGTGCCAGTAACTGTTTAAGGTGACATAGCTCACCCGGATATCCCCTTTAGAACTATTACTATCAGATTGCGCTTTAAAATCACTGTCATTTTCAAAAAATGAATAGCTTAGCTCCAAAGAAATATCGTCGGTAAAAAAATAGCCCAGACCAATGCCATAGGTTAATCCCGGATCGGTTTCGAGCTTCACTTTCTCATCTACGTTAACCATCGAATTGAGATTAGCATCACTATCATCAAAGGCTGTCACTCCGATACTGGGTTTTAGATACCAATCGCCAGCATTGGCGAACACGCTGAAACTGATCACTACTAACAGCACCAGAATTAAGGTTTTTAACAGTAACGGATTGACAGTTTTCAACAATAATCCCTCATAACAAAAGTGGCGTAACATTAACAACGAAAAGATAATGATTAAAACTTTATAAGCTTTATGTTAATAATAGTTCAGGATAAAAATTTATCGATAAACAATACCAATTTGATTAAGTATGTGGTCTACTTTTTCATGAGGGAAAACGGATATATACAAGCCATAAAGTTTAGTAAGTAGTTATTCTACTTATAAATTTTATAACGCAGTAGTTATTCGTTTTAACCATTAAAAAAGATCAGATATTTAGTCAACTTGGTATACAAATAAGGTTTTTTGTTGTGCGCCCTAAATATAATAATAACAAATATAAAATAGCTTCAGTGGTTATCTTGTCGCTGACGTCATTGTTCTCATTTTCGATACATGCGGCAGAAATAAAGGTCATTCATGCCGGTCAACTGCTTACCGTGCCAGGTAAAACTGTGCTTAACAAGCAAACGATAGTGATCACCGATAATAAAATTACCGATATCCAAAGCGGATTTATCCGTGCTAAGGAGATTGATAAAAGCGCAACATTGATTGATTTAAAAGACAGCTTTGTCATGCCCGGCTTAATGGATATGCATGTGCATCTACAGTTTGAATATGGCGCCAACAATGTCAGCAATACGTTAAAGTTTTCGGCCGAAGACAAAGCGATGCAAAGTGTTAGCTTTGCCAAGAAAACGTTATTAGCAGGCTTTACTACTGTTCGCGATTTAGGCGGTAACCCACAACCATTATATGCATTGCGCAATGGCATCAACAAGGGCTGGATTGACGGCCCAAGAATCATTGCCGCTGGCCGGGTGTCTGTTACTGGCGGACATTTAGACGTAGATGGAATGCGTCATGATCTGATCGAAAAATATAGCCCAACTACCCTTTGCGATGGCGCTATGGAATGTCGTAAAGCAACTCGAAGTGCCATTAAGTATGGTGCTGACATGATCAAAATTGCTTCAACCGGTGGTGTACTTTCCGATACTAACACCGGTACCGGTCAGCAAATGGCGGATGATGAATTGAAAGAAGTGGTGGCAACGGCGCATGCTTTGGGCCGAAAGGTTGCCAGCCATGCTCATGCCGCCGAAGGTATCAACGCGGCGTTGCGGGCCGGAGTTGATAGCATAGAACACGGCAGTTATGCCGATGACGACTCTATTGTGTTGTTTAAATACTCGGGTGCTTACTTAGTGCCGACCTTATTAGCCGGTGACACGGTAGTAAACCTGGCAAAAACCACTGATTTTATGTCTGAGGAAATCAAAGCAAAAGCAATTCGGGTCGGCTCAGATATGCTGAAAAACTTCAGTCGTGCTTACCAGGGTGGGGTAAAAATAGCCTATGGCACCGACTCTGGTGTATCGAAGCATGGCAGTAATGCCAAAGAAGCGGTGTTAATGTTTAATGCCGGGATGGCGCCGATGGATATTTTAAAATCGGCTACCGTAAATGCTGCTGATCTTATTGATAAGTCGGCGACCTTGGGGACCCTGGAAAAAGGCAAGTTGGCGGATATTATCGCCATGGATAAAAACCCGTTAAAAGACATTAGTCAGCTTGAACGTGTTGATTTTGTGATGAAAGATGGTGTGATCTATAAACATCATTAAATATTTTCTGGTGTTCTTTGCTTAATTAAAAGTAGCTCTGAATGAAGCGAGTTAGCTGCCAATAACCATTTCAAATGGCGATATATGACTGAATTTTCAGCAAAGTTTATCCCTGAAATAGAGCTTGTTGAACCGCAACAGTGGCAAGCTCTGCTCAATGATAACTATCCATTTTATCAATACAGTTTCTTACATGCCTTAGAAAAGAGTGGTTGTGTTAGCGCAAAAACGGGTTGGCAACCTCTGCATTTGTTGGTTTATGCGAAAAGCCGGCTGGTTGCTGCCATGCCTTGTTATGTAAAAATGCATTCCTATGGCGAATACATGTTTGACTGGAACTGGGCGCAAGCCTTTGAGTCACATGGCATTAATTATTACCCAAAACTTGTCACCAGCATTCCGTTTACGCCAGCACAAGGCAAACGAATTTTGATTCATCCTCGCTTTGTTGAGCACAGTGAAACCATTCATCGAGTGATATTAGCGGCGATTAATGTTGCGCTAGATAACCATAACGCCTCTAATTTTCAATGGTTATTTATCGATAAAGCGACCAGTGATAGCTTACAGCAGATTACCCAAATTGATGATCACGAACCATTACTACAGCGCAGCGAGGTTCAATACCATTGGTTTAATCGAGATTATCAAAACTTTGCCGGTTTTCTCGCAACCATGACGTCACGCAAACGCAAAAATATCTCAAAAGAACGCGCCAAAGTAACCACACAAGGTCTACGTTTTAACTGGCTTAGTGGCGCTGAAATAACCCGCAAAGACTGGCAGTTGTTTTATCAGTTCTATCAACAAACCTACCTAAAACGCTCAGGACATCAAGGCTATCTTAACGCTGACTTCTTTATCCGGTTAAGCCCGGCAATGGCCGATAAGGTGTTATTACTTCAGGTTCGCAATGACAATGAAGAAGCAGTTGCCAGTGCTTTATTTTTTAGGTCTGACAGCCATTTATATGGTCGTTATTGGGGTTGTAGTAAGGAGTACGATTTTTTGCATTTTGAAACCTGCTATTACCAGGGCATAGAATATTGTATTGAGCACAAGTTATCATGCTTTGATGCTGGAGCGCAGGGAGAGCATAAGCTCGCCCGTGGCTTTGAACCGGTAAAATGCTATGGTAACTACCTAATAAAGCAGCCACAATTTCAACAGGCGATCAGTGACTTTATTGCCGAAGAAAAGCGCTATCATCAACAATATATCGAGTCGGCTAAACGCTATTTACCATATAAAAATAATAGCTAGGGCCTGTTTGAACAAAATTTGTACCGCAAAGATCAACAGACCCTAGTCACGAGTTGTTTCGAGTTATGGTATTTTGGCCAGGCTTTTCGCTTTTCTCTTTTCTCTTGATCACGCCCGTGGTTAAGCTCACCCCAAGCATGATTAACACACCGCCGAGCAACATGATGCCAGTTACCTGTTCATCTAAAAACAATACGCCCCAAATGATGCCAAACACCGGGATCAAATACGCCACCGTGATCGCTTTTTCCGGACCCATTGAGGCAATGAGTCGAAAATAAAGGATGTAAGCCAGTGCGGTACAGATTGCCCCAAGGATAATGGCAGAATAGAAGGCCAAATCAGTTACCTCGGCGACAGGCCAAAAGCTTGGCAAAAATGGCAGATAAACCAGCGCGGCAAAAAATTGGCTGCCTGTGGCGATGGCTAAAGTACTCACACCCGTTAATTGCTTTTTGGTATAACAGGCGGCAAAGCCGTAATTAAGCCCGGCGATCAGGCCGGCAATAATGGCGATGGCGGTTGCCTGAAAGCCAACATCACTTTTGCTGAAAAATAAGGTCACCACCCCAGAAAAACCAACGAGCAAGCCCAAGGCCTTGCGCCCGGAAAACGCCTCTTTAAGCCAGATGAAAGCTATCAGCCCGGCAAAAATAGGCGCGGTGGCATTAAGTATTGAAGTGAGGCCGGCAGTAAGCGTTAACGTGGCAAACGCCAGGAGTAGAAAGGGGATGGCGGTGTTGGTAATGCCAACAATAAAAATACCAAACCAGTGTTTGCTAAAATCGCGCCCGCCTTTATAGAGTATAAAAAATGGCAACAGCGTTATAAAACCAATGATCGCACGCACGCCAATTAACGCTACCGGTCCATATTCTGGTGTGGCAATGCGCATAAACATAAACGACGCCCCCCAAATGCCGGCCAGCAATAACAATTGGATTATTTGAGTTAGATTCATTTTAGCCTTCAACTTTTCTTTTCTGAGTGACTATACCAAATCCGACAATTTATTGGTCAATAAATTGTCGGATTTGGTATTGTTACAATTTACTGCTTGAACTTTGCATGACTATCGCTATATCATCAGCACTTTTTAATTTTCCAGCAATGTTTACTCAGCCAATGACCGTTAGTATTTCTTTATTTCAAAACCAGCTAAAACGTATCGATTCGAGCAAATTCTTTCAAGGCGTGGTGATCACGGTGATTGTTATCTCAGCGTTGCTTATAGGCGCCAAAACCCATGATCTGCCGGCGCAGCTTATCACCGTATTGTCGATATTGGATTTGAGCATTACCGCATTTTTTGCGGTTGAAATTGTGATCCGATTTTTGGCTAACGATGATAAAAAATCATTTTTTAAAAATGGCTGGAACGTGTTTGATAGCTTAATCGTCATTGGTAGCTTGATCCCTGCTGGTGGCTCCGGGGTGTTATTGGCACGCTTATTACGAGTGTTTAGGGTATTACGCTTAGTGTCTATGGTACCGGAATTACGCTTGCTGATTAACGCCTTACTTAAAGCCATTCCGCGTATGGGCTATATTGCCTTGTTAATGTTTGTCATTTTCTATATTTATGCCGCCATTGGCAGTATTTTATTCAGTCAAATTAATGAGTTTTTATGGGGCGATGTGTCGGTATCGTTATTGACCCTGTTTCGTGTTGCGACCTTTGAAGATTGGACCGATGTGATGTACGAAACCATGACCGTATATTCGTTAAGCTGGATATATTTCATCACCTTTATCTTTTTCACCGCCTTTATCTTTTTAAATATGATGGTAGGTACGGTATTAGAAGTGATGGCGACGGAGCATGAAATTGAACGAGCGAAAACCCATGGCGAAAGCGGTGACGGTGGTGAACCGGCCAGTCGTGCACAAATTGAACAGTTACAAGTGCAACTCTCTGAATTAAAAGCCTTGTTAACCCAAAATAGTAAAAATTAAATATAATTATTGTCAAAGCCGCACTATTATTAAACCTTAAGTTCCTGACTTGCTATGATTTGAACCAATAGCGAGTCAGCGACAACAAAAAACAGCACAGGAAAAAATTTTGATAAATGACATCGTTAACTTTGCAAATGGTATTTTGTGGGGCTATGTATTAATTCCATTGTTGCTGATCGCCGGTATTTGGTTTACGGTTCGTTTAAGGGCCATTCAATTTCGTCATTTTGGTCATATGTTTTCGGTAATGAAAAATTCTCGCACCGGCGATGAACACGGCATTACCTCCTTTCAGGCGCTGTGTACTTCGTTAGCGGCCAGAGTGGGCACCGGCAACCTTATGGGAGTCGCCGTTGCCATTTCATTAGGTGGCCCGGGAGCAATATTCTGGATGTGGGTGATTGCCTTAATTGGCATGGCCACGGCCTTTGCCGAAAGTACCCTAGGCCAGCTATACAAAGAAGAAAATCACGATGGCAATTATCGTGGTGGACCCGCATTTTACATGCTTAAAGGCTTAAAAAGCCCAAAGCTGGCCTTGCTCTTCTCGGTCTGTTTATTTATTGGTTACGGCATTATCTTTTCGGCGCCACAAGCGTTTTCTATTGCCGAAGCACTTCAGTATTCTTATAACATTGAACCAATTTTTACCGGTACATTTTTAACGGTGTTCTCCGCCGTGATTGTGCTAGGCGGGATGAAGAAAATTGCTCGTTTTTCAGAGATGGTTGTGCCGTTTATGGGCGCCGCTTACTTGCTGGTTGCGTTATGGGTGGTCTTTACTAATCTTAGCCATATTCCAGGCGTTATTAGCGATATTGTCAGTTCTGCACTCGGCTTTAAAGAAGCCGGTTCCGGTATGATTGGTGCGGCAATTATGCAAGGCATTAAACGCGGCTTGTATTCCAACGAAGCCGGCATGGGCAGTGTGCCGAATGCCGCCGCCGCGGCTACGCCTTATCCGCCACATCCCGCTTCACAAGGCTATGTGCAAATGCTCGGGGTATTCTTTGATACCATTGTCCTTTGTTCGTGCACCGCCTTTATCATTTTATTGAGTGGCATTGAGCTTGACCAAACCTTCGGCATTCAATTAACCCAACAAGCGCTTGAAAACGAAGTTGGCTTTTGGGGCAGCGACTTTATCGCACTGGCGATTTTCTTTTTTGGTTTCACTTCAATCGTCGCCAATTTTGCCTACGCTGAAAATGCCTTACCCTTTATTAAAATGAATCATAAAATTGGTCGTATCGTGTTTACTTCGGTATTTTTAGGGATGATTTTCTACGGCTCTATTGCCACCTTAGGAGACGTCATAGGTTTGGCGGATTTGGCCGTTGGGCTGATGACAGTAGTAAACATTGTGGCAATAACGTTACTCAGCAAGACCATCATCACCTTAGCGAAAGATTATAACCGTCATATCGACAAAGGCGAGATCCCCCGTTTTATTGCCAGCAAAGAGCAAGAACGAGAAATGAATTTAACCGCGGATATTTGGAACGAAGAAAACACCCGCATTCGTTAGTATTATGTTGCTTGTCAGCAATTAATCGTCAATGCAGAGGTATGGTCCACATTATCCCTCTGCTTTTATAGCTTGGTGTGAAACTTCTGAATCATTAGCGTTTTTTTGCTATGCTTGCGCCATTATTTATCTGAATACCAAAATGTCATCAAAGAAGGCGTGTTGGTACTACCCAAACTAGTTACAGGACACCTCATGAGTTTTGATTCAATAGGCTTGCCAGAAGACTTATTAAAAGCCGTAAAAGCGTGCGGCTACAAAAGCATGACGCCGATCCAGCAACGTGCAATTCCGGCATTTAGAGCAGGACAAGATATTCTTGCCAGTGCGCAAACGGGAACCGGAAAAACCGCAGCGTTCGCATTACCAATAATTGAACAGTTGTTAAAAGCGAACAGCTCTAGCGTACCGGTAGTAAAAGCGTTAATTTTAACACCAACTCGTGAATTGGCGATTCAAGTTGCCGACAATGTCCGTAATTACACCCAATTTACTCAGCTAACCACTGCCGCTGTATTCGGTGGTGTTGGTTCAGCGAGTCAGGAAAAAAAACTGAAAGCAGGCGCCGATATCTTAGTGGCAACGCCAGGTCGCTTGCTTGAACATGTTGAATTACGCAATGTTAACTTATCGCAAGTGAAGTTTTTGGTGCTCGATGAAGCCGACCGTATGCTAGACATGGGCTTTTTAACCGACATTGAAAAAGTTATCGCCGGCATTAAACACCAGCATCAAACGTTATTATTTTCCGCCACATTTTCCAATAAAGTGAAGTCACTGGCACAGCAGTTTTTGACCAACCCAAGGTTGATTGAAACAGCAAAGCAAAATGCCACAGCCGCTAAAATAAGACATTTTGTTTACCCGGTAGTCGAAGAGCGCAAAAGCGAGTTATTAGCGGAACTTATCGGCGTAAATAACTGGCGGCAAGTGATGGTGTTTGCCGGTACTAAAGACAGTGCCAATCAAATCGCCAAAGAGTTAAAGCTTGATGGTATCAAGGCGAGTTTATGCCATGGTGATAAATCGCAGGGCTCTCGTAATAAAGCGCTTGAAGATTTTGCCGCCGGTAAAGTTCGAGTCTTGGTTGCCACCGATGTTGCCGCTCGTGGTATTGATATCAACGACTTACAATATGTGGTGAATTATCATTTACCATTTTTAGCGGAAGATTATGTTCACCGTATCGGCAGAACGGGTAGAGCAGGTAAGTCGGGCACTGCGATATCGTTAGTGTCACCGAAAGATCATAAATTTTTAGGCAATATCGAAGCGGTAATTGGCCATAAAATTGAGCAGGTAAAACTGCCTGGTTACGAATTTGATCCGCTTGATTATGCCTCAAAAGCGGAGAAAAAAGCCGCTGCCAGTAATAAAAACAGATATCAGGCGCAACAAGATAAGAACCGCAAAGTAGAACAAAAACGCGCGGACGTTGGTCGTCCAAAAGCGAAAGTTCGACGTAAAAGCCGATATTCTAAGTAAGCCTCCTGGTTACATAATAGATTTATGAGCATGGATAATCAGCATAAAGCGGTGCCCCACAAGCAACGGATTGCAACAGCCGATACCGATCAGTTTTATCAGAGCGAGCAAAGCTTACAACAAACGGCTGATTCGAGTATGGCGCATCAAGAAATTGATACGCCTTTTCATTTCCGCCATTGTTGCTGGTTCTGCCAGGAGCCAACCGAAATTCGCTTGCTATTTCCCACCAATAAAGAACGCTTACAAGACTGTGATCATCAAGCCATTTCACTGCCAATATGTCGAGAATGTAAATCGTTAGTGCGTACAGCAAATGCCGACAATATTTGGCAATGTCGTCAGCAAGTGAAAAAAGCACTAGCCAAACGCTATCAAAAAGATTTGGCGATTGGTAAAAACTGGAGTAAAAGCGAGCTTGCCAACGCCGGTTTTGAAGGTGGAAATTTTGAAGGCTTTGCTAAAAGTGGTTGGAATATGTTTGAGATTGCCAGAGACCGGGTGAACTTTTCGGGCTGGCCGCTCTGGTGTAACGGCGAGCAAATTGTGGATAGCACCATAGGCCGGCAGTTTGTCTTCGATGGCGTAACCTATGCGGATATCACTCAGGCAATAGACTTTTATGTGAAAACCTACGCTTTGCCTAAAGACTTTTTCTTTGATTGTATCAATATTGTCGGCGTTGAGCGTTTTGCTTACGCGATTCGCTATGCACGAATGTTTGTCGGCTGCACGGCAGCAGAGCGCCGAACAGCACTACAGGACTTAAAAACGAGCGACTAAATCTAACGGTTATTCGCCCTCTTTATTCAGACTAAGTTGTTCTTTATAGGCTATAAATTGCGGGTCTGCCAATAAAAGCGCTTTTGGGTAGCCCAATTTAATGGCTTTATTTATCATTAATTCAGCTTCAGCTTTACGGTCACAATTGATCGCGACCAAGGCTAAACCGTAATAAATATACGGATCATTTGGCGATTGATTAAGGATCACTTGCTGATAAGAGTCGGCGGTATCGCATTGTTGTAATTCAGAATAATAACGGGCTAACTGAGACTGTAAATTAACATCCAAAGGGTTAATAATTTCTTTTTCTAAGCCAAGTCTTAGTGCTTCTTTATACGCGAATATTGATTTACCTTTTTGATTTTCTGAATATTTATAAGCATCCCCTAAATTTGCCCAGACAATATTGTCATCAGGGGTTAATCTCGTACTTTGCTGGTAAATATCGGCGGCATCATCAAATTGTTGTAAGAAAAATAAACTGGTGCCAAGGTTGGAAAACGTGAGCGCCGTTGGTTCTATGGACAATGCTTTTGACCAGGCGATACTGGCTTGTTCCCATTGCATTAGCAAAAAATGGGTGCCACCCAAAGCGTTATAGGCTAAGGCAACGTTATTGTTTAATAAAATGGCCATATTAAATTGCCTAAGCGCTTGTTGGTACTGGCCGGTGGAATAATAATAAATTCCGAATTGATAATAGTTGCGCCAATAGGTTGGCTCGATATTTATTGCCTGTTCATACAGGGTTTCTGCTTTATTATTGTCTTCCAGATCAAAATACACTCTGGCAAGTGAAGTGATAGATTCAGACGACTCAGGGTTAAGGCTGCGGGCTCTTTCTAAATTATGGATGGCTTTATTGTGACTGCCGTTAATCATATTCAGTTTTCCTAACGCCAAATATGCCTCATAGCCCATCGACTGATTGGTCGCAGTTAGTTCACAAACATTGACTCCAAGTTTGTATTGTTCAGGATTGTCGGTTAGCTGATAAAGCTCCATGTAGGTCACACACAAGGCCGCTGACGCTTGATTAAATTTAGGATCTAACTCCAGCGCTTGCATCAGTAGTGTTTGTGCAGCAGTTAAATTGCTGATACTTTTTGATTTACGATATTCGGCTTTGCCTTGCAAATATGCATCGTAGGCCTCAAAGCTCAAAGTCGGCATGTTATTGCTATTGTTGCTGGCAATGTGTTCGTCTGGTACAAGTAGATGCAAGGCGCTGATCACTTTGCGGGAAAGTTGTTGGTAAATATCAAATGCCCGCTCTTTTTCGCCGCGGGTTTCCACACCCCAGACTTGAAAACCGGAGGTGGTGTCAATTAAACGGCTATTGATCACTATGGTTTCATTTTCCAGTTTTGCTTTGCCTTCTAAAATATAATGCACGCCAAGTCTGTCTTTAATGTCATCAATGTTGGCATCGATGTTTAACGAATTAATTGCTCTTAATGAGGCTACCTGAAACTCTGGGTTGGTCGATATAAAGTTAATTAACTCCTCTTGCAGACCTGAGATCATATAGTTGGGTATTAACGGACTCGTTGATTGATAAGATAATACCGCCACGGCATTCTTCACTACGTTAAGCTTTTTGATGGTGTGCTGCGGTGCCGGTAACTCTTCGGTTTGCTCTATGTTGGTAATGAGGTGACCAGACAAAAAATAGATTGACGATAAAATAATAAACACAAATATTGAAATGGGTAGCTTATATTTGCCGGCTGAAGTTGCTAGCGTTGAATTTGCTTGCTTGGCAAAACCAAATAAGCCTAACTCAGGTTTTTCTGTTGCCGCTACCATCATACGATAGCCTTTACGCGGAATGGTTTGGATGAACGTTGGACATTCTTTGTGGTCATCGAGAACGTGGCGTATTTCGCTGACGATGTGAGTAATATTGTTTTTTGATGCGCTTAAATCGCCCCAGCCAAATGCCAAGATCTGTTCGCGGGAAACAATTTCACAATTCTGAGCCGCCAAAAATACTAATATTTCCATCGCTTTCGGCGCCAGATGGTGACGTTCATTATTTCTGATAATCACACCAAGATCTGGCTCGACAATAACATCAGCTAAACAAAAACCCTGATGCAACTGTTTTGCTACCGAAAAATTGTCTGTTAATTCAGTATGATCGTGGTCGGATTTTTCTTTTGGGTTATCTTCCTGCACTTATACATATAATGATATAGTGGTTTTGACTATACCGATCAAGCCCTTAATTAACTCACCAATAGTATGGTAGCTATCGTGACAATTCGCGAATATCTGTCTGCTTTTTTGCATATCTATGCAAAAAAATGAAAAAGTCTATTGTTAATAGCAGGTTTCGGTATTATTGTTTGATTCTGCTTTCATACCAACTTGGTATTAATTAACCTAACAGCTTTACTTTACCAAGCAAATAAGGAAACTTGTGGGCCACTTTTTTGAAATAATCGCGATTTTAGTTGCTGCTGTAGTCATTGTCTGGCTATTTCGTCGCCTTAATTTACCGACAATACTCGCCTATTTAGTGGCTGGTACCTTAGTGGGTGAACATGGCTTTGCAGTAACGGGTCAAAGCCTGGACTACGAGCACTTTGCCGAACTTGGTATTGTTTTTTTGCTGTTTACTTTGGGGCTTGAGTTTTCATTACCGAAATTAATGGCAATGCGCCATCTGGTAATGGGCGTTGGCTCGAAACAGGTAATCATTAGTTTAGCGATATTTTTTATCATTGCCTTATTGCTAGGATTAAGCATAGAAACTGCCATGGTGATAGGCGGCATTCTGGCACTATCATCGACGGCCATTGTGATTAAGCAATTAAATGAATCCGGTTCCATAAAACGTAAATCCGGGCAAATATCCGTGGCAGTGCTGCTCTTTCAGGATATCGCCGTGGTACCATTATTGATCATTATTCCTTTGTTAGCCGACGGCAGCGATGGTTCGATGTTATTAGCGCTATTAATGGCGCTACTAAAAGGCGTATTTGTTATCGGTTTATTACTAGCGGTAGGCAAATGGATACTGCCAGGGTTGTTTAATCAAGTGGCGAAAGTAAGAACCGATGAACTATTTGTGTTAACCACCCTCTTTGTTACCTTGTTTGCTGCTGGCCTTACTCAATTTTTTGGTTTATCGATGGCGTTAGGCGCATTTTTAGCGGGTATGATGCTAGGTGAATCACAGTATAAGTATCAACTTGAAGCCGATATCAGACCATTTAGAGACATTCTTTTAGGCTTGTTTTTCGTCACGGTAGGAATGAAACTTGATCCGACTTTATTCTTTACCCAACCACTTACCATCCTATTATTAGTCGTTGGCTTTATGTTGATAAAAATATTGGTGGTCAGATATCTGGCGGTAAAAGCCGGGGAGTCGACTAAAGATGCCTGGGCATCTGCGTTTATGTTGGCCCAAATGGGCGAGTTCGGTTTTGTGCTGATTTCTTTAGCCGCATCAGTAAATGTGTTATCTCCCGAACATACTTCAATATTGTTGGGTTCCGGCATTATTTCGATGGCGATCACCCCATTTATGATCAAAAATTCGCGGAAGTGGTCGGTGGCGATAACTTACGATTCGAAGCCGAGCGAAGATGAATTACAACATCAGGTTAGCGCGAAAAAAGTTCACAACCACGTGGTGATTTGTGGTTTTGGCCGGGTAGGGCAAACCGTTAGCCGCTTTTTAAAGCAGGAAAATATTGCCTTTGTCGCCATTGATATCGACCCGGTTCGGGTGAATGAATCCCGAGAAGCGGGAGAAAATGTGCTGTTTGGCTCGGCTCGGCAAAGCGAAATTTTACATGCGGCCAATTTAAAGGAGGCCAAACTGGTGGTCATTTCTTATGGCGCGGCCGAGCAATCACTCGATGTGGTACAAAAAGTGCGATCAATTTCTGAGAATGTTCAAATTCTGGTAAGAACTCGTAATGATGACGCGTTAGTGCTGCTTAAAGAAGCCGGGGCGAATGAAGTGGTACCTGAGTCGTTAGAGGGCAGTTTGATGCTGGTATCACAAGTTCTGAATTTGTCTGGCGTGCCGTTTTCAAGAATTGTGCGCCGCATTCAAATGGAGCGTAAAACTCATTATCACCGCTTGCATGGTTTTTATCCAGGGGTAGATACCGACATGAGCGCCGAAGCGATAGAACGTTTGGAGTTTGTACATCCTACCTTATTACCCGATGATGCCTGGGCCAATGGTAAAATGATCAATGACTTGGATTTAGCCAATCGTCGGGTGGATATATTGGCAATACGGCGTGGTAATGATGAATTTACCCAAATCGATGCTGAATTTGTGCTCAAGGCGCAAGACACCATAGTGTTGCAAGGTAAACCTCGCCGGGTTGAGCGGGTGGAGCGTTTTTTACACGAAGGGCCGTAGGTGAGAGGAACGAGAGACTAGAAACGAGAAGCGAAGAGCTTGTTGTTTCCGGGGGAGTTGATTGTCGATAAGATGCGCTTTTTTATTTATGATAGAAACGAGAAACGAGAAACGTAAAGCTATTGTTTCTGTAGAATTGGCAGTCGAAGAGATACGAGAGCCTTTGATGGATTGCACCTGGTGAACAAAAAACGACCAAGGTAGCTAATTAGCTACCTTGGTCGTTTTTTGTACTGCAGATTTTAATCTCGATCGTTATTACCAGCCATAGCTATCTGTCATAGTTATCAAATTTATTGTATTTGATTATGGAAGTAAGCTCCTCGCCATAGAGACTGCCTTTTTCAGAGTATTTATCCAACTTTGTTACCAAAATAAAAGGATCACTGGTTTCCATTTTCGTTTGTCTAAACTCGGCAAAAGCATCGCTGCGGGCTAAAGTGCGGTAATAATCGTAAACCGCCTCTTCAATAGAATCGTATTTTTTTACCCAGATAGTTTTATCGCCACGCTTTTGTAGTGCGGCAATACGTGGTTCATCTTCATCGAATGACCAAACACCAAATATATTATAGCCTTTTCTGAAAAATCGAGACGTTGCCCAAGAGCTTTCCATAGCGGCTTGTGCAATGGCAATACTCTTAGGGTGAGGTTTAAGTGCCATTAATAATTGTGCATCAGTAGATACTTTATATTCGACTTTCAATTGTTCAACTTCATCATTGCTTTCCCCTGCATCAATAATGGTCTTAATATCTTGGTATTGCTGCATCAGTTCGAGATAGACACTTTCAACTGCCGGAACTATCAATGATTTAAACCTGGCTTTTTTCTCTTGTACCGTCATTGGCGGAAGTTCAGCCTCTCTTTGCATAACATAGTAGCCAATAGAGGCCACGATGATGAGGAAAATAGCGGCAATAATGATTTTTGCTTTATTTGAAGATAACGCCATAATGCATTCCTTGGTTAGTTGTTGCCGCATTGTATACCGGTCGCCATTCAAAGTGCCAATCATTAATGCATCTTCTGCTTTAACCTCAAGCTCCTGCACAATTTGCTCAAGCATATCCGGGGGCGGTTTCGATTTTGCATCGTCCGAGCTTTTGGTCAGATGAAATAACTGTTTGGTATTGGATACGGCTAGTACCCGCTCTAGTCCTTGTCGGCCTTTACCTGTGGCAACGGCTAATTATTTATCTTTGGCGTGCAGTTTGACTAACAACTGCATTGCGTCTTGGTATAACTTTGATGGCGTGGCATTTATCGTTAGGTACTGTTGTTTGTAATGTTTGATCAACTGCTCAATTTTTACTTCTTCAATGCCAGGGTAAAGAATTTTTGCCGCCTCGGTTAAGCTGGCGCCAATAATGCCTTTTGAAGCGTTTTCATCCGGAATGGCAAGATCAGACGCTTTCGCCGCCGCTTGTAATGAATGGACAATTTTATCAATAATAAAAAGCTCACTGTTAAAGGCTTAATTGAAAAAACAGATTGGCAGTAAACCAAAAGGATTACGATGGTGTAAATATAACTAACTAGGACTGCTATCTGTAAAAAGTTGTTAATTACCTATTTACCTTTCGATTATGCTTATCTTTCGCAGGATAATTGTGCAATTGATATAAAAATATTGCATTTTAGAACTCTGCCTATTTACAGCGCTGCCGCGCAGTCATAATATAGTTTTTAATACTAATGAACGGCTTAAAATAACAATTATGTCTGGCTTAAAACGGCTTATATTAATCGATACTCATTTACCCGGTTTGGTTGAACTGAAAGTAAATGGTCACACCAACATTTGTGGTACCAATGCCTCAGGTAAAACCACGCTGCAACGCTTAATTCCGGTATTTTACGGCGAAGCACCAAATAAAGTGGTGCCTGCCACTCGTGATAATTTTCAAACCTGGTATTTACCCCGAGAATCGAGTTTTATCATTTATGAATATCAACGCCTTGATGACAAAATGTGTATGGCCGTGCTTACTTCCTCAAACTCCGGGGTGGTCTTTCGCTTCATTGAAAAAGCCTTTGATGTTGATGATTTTATTGCTGCCGACTTAGTTAGTGATGCCGGTCAGGGAAAATGTTCATTAGCGTTAACTGAGATTTTACGCAATATGCGCCGTGCTAATGTGCATTTCAGTAAAGCGTTAAATAATAAAGAATATCGCTCAGTGATCCAAAATGACCGAGCCGTTATGGCACTAAGCAGTAATAAGCGTGATTTGTTAACATCGTCACGTTATTTTAGTTTGTGTGAAGCCGATGCCCGTTTACGTCATATTGAAAAGCTGATCAAAGCGGTGCATTCGAAAGAAGGCAAGATGGAAACCATCAAGGCGATGATCGCTGCCATCCTGGAAGAAGATGGCGTGGAAACGCCAAGTAGCAAAATATCGAAAGCGCAAGTGGATGACTGGATCAAAGAATGTTCGTTAATCAAACAATTTGATGAACTGATGCCGCAATATCGTAAGTTGCAAAAGGTAAATGCGCAATTAGAACAAACAGAAACAAGATTAAGCCAATTAAGGCATCAATTATCGACAGACTTATCATTCCTGGGTGAATCTATCACCAAAGCTGAGCACAACCACAGCGCCTACAAACAACAATTAAAAGACATAAACCTGGGTTTTGAGCAACAACGCGACGAACTAAACCGCGATGTATCTGTTGCCAAAGCGGAGGTGAACACTTGCGAACAGCACCTTGATAAGATTGATGAAGAGTTTAATGTTTGGCAAGACCATGACATTGAGCGCCATCAAGGTAATTTAGATCATATTCCAACCTGGCAATCACAGTTGCAATCGGCCACCGAGCAGCATTTACTGCTTACCGCAGAGCACCAGGATGTGGAAGCCGCTTATCATAAGCGTCAGGCTGAGCTGGAAAGTAAGCAAAGTAAAGAATTGGCGCAACTCAATAGCCAAAAAGATCGTTGTCGTGACGAACTCAGTGACAAACAGTTACAAGAGCATAAAGCCTTGCAAGAGTTACACCTTAATCAAGAACGAAGATTGCTTGAGGTTAACCAGGGCTTTGATCGCCAAATCAATGACAATAATCAGTTACTGCAAACGATTAAAACCGAAATCGATTTAAGTGGGCCAACGAGTGACGAGCAACAGGCGATGGCGTTGCAAGAGGCAACTCTTGAACAAGCACAGGGGGAAGAAGACCAGGCCCGGATGGAATTATCGACCATTCAGGATGAGTTGCAACAAATTAAATATCAGCAAATTGGCAGTAACGAAAAACTGAATAAAGCGCGCAGCAATGTCTTTACCTGCAACAACCGTTTAGCCGAAATTGAACGTTGGTTGCACCCTGAGTCGAACACTTTATTAGACTTTTTACGCAACGAATATCAAGGCTGGGAAAACCAACTTGGAAAAGTGATCAACCCGGAGTTATTAACACGTACCGATTTATCGCCAGCACTTGGCGATGAGGTCAATGCTGATGTTGCGAAAGGGCAAACGGCAGCAAGTCTGTATGGCTTGTTGCTAGATACCAACGCCATTGTCGACTCTGAGCTGGTACAAACTGAAACCCAACTGAAACAACAATTTGACCTTGCTGAGCAAGAATTACGTACTGCCGAGAATGTGCAACTCCAGGGAGAGAGTGAGCTGGAAGCGATTAATAAAACGGTACGTGAATTAGAGCAAAAACAAATGAGTATAAGCTCGCAGTGCCAATTCAAACAAAGTGCCCGAAAACGGGTGCAAGAAGAACGTAGCCAGCTCAAAGAAGAGCATAAACAAGCGCTGAATATTCGTAAACAGGATCGTCAGCAGAGCTTGCTGCAATATCAAAAAATAGCCGATAAATTAACGCTAAATAAACAAACCGCAAGCCTTGAGCACAAAACTCAGTGTCATGATGAAAAAATGGAGCACGAGCTACACTGGCAACAGCTTATTGGCGATATAGAGCAGAAGTTGGCGCAAATAATCAGCCAAATACAATCGAGTAGTCAACACCATAAGGATGGCTTAAAAGCGTGTAAAAAATGGTATAAAGACGAATTGGCCAAACGGGAAGTGGATGTTGAGCAAATCTCCGCATTAAAACTGACGATTGCACAGTTAAAAGATGACATCGAGGTGACGAACAAGCATCGTGATAGCGTAAATGAATACGTGCGCTGGTATGAACTGGTATTTACCAAACAAAAAGCCAGCTATTTGAAAACCCTGTCGACGGCAAAAGATGCGAAAGCAAAATCTGAACGCTTACTCATTGAAAAAGTCGCCGTCTATCAGCAGCAAAAACAGCAATTACAACAACAGTTGCAGCAGTTAGAAAAAGCCTTGCAAGAGCAAAAAGAGTTAGCCTCTGGCATTAATACCTTAAAACCGCAGTTTGCCTTACTACATTTGCCCCATACCGAACCGCTCGAGGAGTCGGCAACTGCAGGCGCGAGATTAATCGAAGGCCGAGAGTTGTTTGATCTACAACGCCGTGCTAGCACTGACATCGACAGTTTTGTTAGTTATTTTGATACCGCCATCGGACAAAAATCAGGGATCAGCCTGACCGAAACCTGGGAGCGTGCCCGCAGAGATTGTCAAATTGAAAACGCCCAGGGCATAGACGTGCTTGATTCACGTAAAATGGTCAGCGAACTTGAGACCTTATTAACGGTAATGGTACCGCAACACTTAGAAGGTGTGCGTAATAATGGTTTGAATTTTGGTAATGACTTAACTCAGTATTACAACGTATTGGCCGATATCGATAAACGCATCTCGTCGCAATCTCGTCGCATTACCAATGAGGTTGATCAAGAGCTATTTCTTGATGGCGTTTCCGACTCGCAAGTGAAAATTCGTTCCAAAATAGCCGAATTTGATTTTTGGCCAAAACTGATGCGTTTTAATAAGCTGCATCAACAATGGCTCGACTCTCAACAATCGTCATTGCCTGATGAAGAATATACCCAAACCATTAAAGAAGTGCTTGAGGTATTAGGTAAAGCGACCCTTGGCGGCGCAGGCGGTGGCATAGCTCAATTACTTGATATTGAACTGCATTTAAAAGAAGGGAATTCTGAACTGATAATCAGAACCGACAGGCAACTCAATGAATCATCAAGCCATGGTATGGCTTACCTTATCTTATGTAAATTTTTATTGGCCTTTACTCGGTTATTGCGCGGCCATTCAAAAGCCATTGTCCATTGGCCCATTGATGAAATAGGCACCTTGGCGAATAAAAATGTGAAGAAAATATTTGATGCCTGTAAGGCCAATCAAATTACCGTGATTGGTGCATTTCCTAATCCTGAATCTGACGTGTTACATTTTTTTGAAAATCGTTACTTAATTGAAAAAAATGCGAAACAGCAAAAGCTGAGAATGGTACAACCGAAAGTAAACCCTATCAGTGAACGTTTAAAACAACGCCAACAAGTTGAGGAAATCGCATGATCAGTTTAAAAGGACGAGTCATGGAGTCCCTACTCAGTGGAGACTTTATTTGCAAAACCAGCGATGAAATGGCATTCCAGTTTTTACAAAACAGCGAAAATTTTGCCGAATTAGAACAGCAACTAAACATGATGAATCGCACCATTGCCAATGCCAACGATGGCGAAGTACTGTTTTGCGCCTATCAAGTGATTGACGAAGGTGAGCGCAAAGTGGTTGCTCAGAAATTTCGTGAGATCACCGCATCACTGCTGCCGCTGGTTGAATGGCTAGTGTTAGTGCAAGAGGCCAAAGGCGATAACGCACCATTAAGTGAAGGCAAAGTGGTGCGCTTGAATGAGCTGCAATCGGTAATTGAAGATACCCCAGCCTTTAGTGAACAATTAGCAAAAATTGCCAAATACAGTTTATTTAACTCCACCAGCAGTTCGGTTGATGCGCAATTAAAATTAGTGTTTAAACGCTTAACCGAGCTCGGCTATTTGTTAAGACCAAATCCGGACAATCAAATTTATCTGGCAACCGGTAAAGTCGATTATTTGTTTGAAGTCATCCGATTTATTGACGATAGTGAACACTTAAATCTGGCACAGCAGGCCGAAGAAGCGATTAAGCAAGGAGACCTGCTGTGAGTCATCCCTTGCACGTTGCCGGCAATAAGTTTTTAAAAGCATTAGCAAAACATGCCGATGTGATCATGAAAACGTACCTGTCGGGGCGAGTCAATGAGCTTGATTTTGACGGTAAAGTATTAGATAAATTAATCAATTTAGGCGTGCTTTGGCGGCCCGAGCCCGGTGAAGATTTACGCTTAAGAAGTTCTATTCGTGGCTTACTCGAGAACAATCTTAGGGATGAACGTAACCGTCAGCTCGATGCCAATATGGGTACTAAATTGGCGGCAATTAAAACCGTTACTTCGCATTATAAAGAAGCGCTGCATCATCAAAACTATGCTGAAGCTGAAGTGTATATGGAAGATTTAACCGAGCAAGTGTATGGCCTGGTCGATAGTTTAAAATCGAATGTGCGTAATTTATGGCGACGCATCCATAATGAGTTTGGTTATGTTGCCTCAATTAACGCCAAAATTCGTGAAAATGAGTTAGCCCAAAGCCAACTTACTGAAATGCGTAAGCAACTTGAAATGTTTCAATTTGACGAACTGGCAGCCATTGCCGGTAGTTCTCGTGAACTACGACGCCTTCTGGTGGTGCATTTGCAGCGCAGCCATAGTGAAATCAGTCAGGAATTGAGTATTGCCCAATCTAAACTGATTGATTTGCTTGGAAAATTTAGAGAATATTTACATCGTTCGCAACTGTTAAAGGGTTTTGTGTTACATCAGCAACAAAAGCCAGATCACCAAATTAAAGATTACTCTGCCGCACATAATGTGCCACCATTATTTAATCAGGCCAAGGCAATCATTAAGCCGGCCAACATTGATGTCAATAACATTGAGCATGAACACCTGTTTGCCGACATTGTTAGCCGTATCAAGCAGATTCGCCATGCCCATGTTGGCAATAATGAACTTCGCAAAGCGCAAGGGTTTGATGTTAACGATATTGAATCCATCGATATTGACAGTAACATCATTAAAAATGCGGTTGAAAACTACTTTTGTCAGGTTATCGACTCCGGAGTGCAATTATCTGCCCTCGAATATCACCAGCAAGAGCAATTAGATATAAACCCGGAAGTGTGGGTGTACGGAGTCATTAATGGTTTTCAGGGATTAAACAGTGAAGAGCAGGATTTTTTTGAAATTGACACCCAAGGCCATGTGCATCCATTATTTAGCGGTAATTTTATTATTGAAGATGTGGCCTTAGGACTCAGGTAGATAGAAAATGTTTAATGTCAGTTTTTTTAATAACGAGCAGCGTAAAGCAAAGCAATATAAAACCTTAAATGGTGCTTACAAAGCAATTTATCATTACTTATTAATCAAAGACACAAAGCAATTGCGGCATGTCATTTTATATTCTCCAGATTCAGCCGCGCAAAACTTTACTTGTGCCGAGCAAGTTCCTTATCAGCCACCTAAAAAACTTAACTTTTATCAAACCAGGGCCTGGTTAGAGTTGCGAGTTGAGGCACTTAGCATTTTACCTGCTAAGTGTTGTTTGTGTGGAGCTACGAAGGAAAGCGGTGCGCAATTGCACGTTGATCATATTAAGCCGCGCTCAACTCACCCGCATTTGCAATTAGAATTGAATAACCTGCAGATCTTATGTCAGCCATGTAATATCGGGAAATCTAATAAATTCAATGAAGACTGGCGCGATTAAACTGTAGTATTGGATAGTAAGACCGTTTACCGATGAGTGTTTTACCCGTTGACAGAAAATCTTTCTGTTATCGGCTCTAATAGTAATTTATATCAGTGGAATAATAAGCGGTATAACAAGCAGGGAAAATTATGAACAAAATTACAGGTGATTGTGAAGGCGGTTGTGCATGTGGGTATGTGCGCTACAAAATTGTTTCCGAGCCATTAATTGTGCATTGTTGTCATTGTCGTCAGTGCCAGCGTCAAACGGGGGCGTCATTCGCTTTAAATGCGCTCTTTGAAGCCAGCAAGGTAGAACTGCTAAGTGGCAAGGTTAACGAAATCATGGTTCCGTCACCCAGTGGCAGGGGACAAAAAATTGCTCGCTGTCCTAAGTGCGAAGTGGCCATTTGGAGTAACTACTACATGATGGGGATAAAAGACTTGATCCGATTTATTCGTGTTGGCACGCTTGATAACCCAGATTTGCTGGCGCCAGATGTGCATATCTACACCGAGTCAAAACAACCTTGGATAAACCTATCGGCAGAGGATTTGGTAGTAAAACAATTTTATGATTTTGACACCACCTGGACAAGTGATAAATTAGAAATTCGCCAGTCTTTGCTGGCAAAAGTCGTTGATAAATAAATCCAGAGCAAAGGGATTTATTAAACTGACCGGTAAGATTGAATCCAAATTAATCACCTTACTAGGGGTAGTGAACTCCGGATACCGGTCATAACTCTGCGACGAACTCTTGTAAGTTATTCACCGACAGCTTCATTACTGTTTGCAAGTTTGATAACTCTGAATCGGTTAACTGCCTGGCTTTACAGAGTGTTTCAAGTTTTTGACATAATTGCTGTAAAGCTATCAGGCCAACTGCGCTAGCTGCTCCTTTTAACTTGTGCAGTAAGTTTTCTTGCTGGTTTGCGTTTAACGAGGAAAAGTCGCGATAATCTGTTAACGCTTGCTGGCAAAATAACTGTGCCAGATGAATTATTTTGTCTTTACTCAGGTATTCGAGATCTTGTTGTAGAATGTCTTTATCAAAGATAAGACCATCATGCTCAGTACCTATCGCTGCTTGCTGTTGAACGATGGCTGCAGTATTGGCTTTTTCCGGTTGCTGTTTAAGTATTTGTTGGCTGGGTACTTGTTGTAGGTGTTTTGCTCTGCCAACAGACATCACTTTATCTATGGTCGCTTTCAAGCGTTTCATTTGTACTGGTTTTGCTATAAAACCATCAAAGCCCGAATCAATAAATTTAGTCACATCCTCTTTAAAAACGTGTGCGGAAACGGCAATAGTTTTTAATGCTTTTTGCTTTTTTTCAGCCATGACTCGTAATTGTTTCGCCAGCTCAACACCATCGATATCCGGAAGGTTGATATCCAGTAACGCCAAATCAAAATCTTCAGTTGAATATAGCTCCAGCGCAGACGTGCCATTGATGGCAGAGATAACGGTATGACCAAGCTTTTCTATTAAGGCACAGGCTACATCCAAGTTAACTGGATTGTCTTCAACGATTAATACTTGATAATGCTTAGCCTGTTCAGTGACTTGATTGTTTAAGGTTCTTTGTTCCGTCACCAACCCTTGCGGAGCCGCTTCATAAGGAATTTGCACGGTAAAGCAGCTACCAAGACCGAGAGTGCTGGTTAAACTCAGTTCTCCTTGCATTGCTGCTACCAAACGCTGACATATCGCTAAACCGAGTCCGGTACCAGCAGCACTGTTGAAATTAGCGACTTGGCTAAATGCCTCAAATATTTGTTGCTGTTTATCATCAGCAATACCACAGCCAGTATCATTAACACTAATGAGTAATTGCTTTTGTTGCTGGTTGATAATAAGAGTAACGCTGCCTTTGCGGGTAAACTTTATCGCGTTGTTGATCAGATTAATCACGATTTGGCGGAGTTTACCTAAATCAGCCAAAGCCCACATAGATTGTTCAACGGTGACCGTAAAGGATAGTGCTAAACCTTTGCTATCTGCTCTTGAGTGCATTAGCTCGATAACATCATTACCAAGACGTTGAAGATCGACAGCACCTTTGCTTATTTCAATATGGCCGGCTTCAATTTTTGAGTAATCAAGAATATCGTTGAGGATGTCTAACAGGTTTTCCCCGGAATTCAGTATGGTTTCAGCATAGGCTTGTTGCTGCGCAGATAAAGGGGTATCGGATAACAGCTCTAACGTACCTATCATGCCATTCATCGGGGTACGTATTTCGTGACTCATATTTGCAAGAAATACCGATTTGGCCCGGTTAGCGTCTTCAGCCTGTTTTTTCGCTAAGGCATGACCAGTAGATTCCTGGTTCAGTCTTGCATTGGTTTGTGTCAGCTGTTCGGTTCTTTGTACTACCAGTTGCTCCAGGTTTTCTTGATGCAGGCGCAGCTCGCGCGCAATGGCAATTTGTTCTTGCTCGAGGGTTTGTTTTTTAATGGCATTATCACGGAAAATATCGAGCGCCAATGCCAGTTGATTTAACTCTTCATCGCGAGCAGATTCGACATTGATTTGCAGATCCCCTTCGGCAAGCTTCTTGATTGCTTGCGTGTATTTTGACAGCTTGAACACTATCCCTTGGTAAACAACCTTCCACATAACGCCAATGATGACAATTAACGATAATATGGCCGTCACCAGGAAAACGTTTAGTGTCCACGACACTAATTCTTGATGTTGATGACTGGTTTGTTGAGCCTGCTGAGTTTCCTTTTCGACCAGCGCCAAAATGCCTTGATTTAGCTTACTCAACTGGCTTGATATATACAGGTGCAATCGATTTTGCTTTTGCTCAAGTTTCAAATGAGTATCTTGCTGTTTGATCAGCTGAGTAAATTCGCCAAGATTCGATATTGAAGAACTCACTCGCGCAAGCCGATAAGGGTCTGTTATCGCGTTTGATAGTTGCTCAATAATCGCGATGTGTTGATCTTTTTGACTTATTAGCTGTTGCAGTTGTTCGACTTTTTCGGCATTGAAGATCAAGTTTGCAATTTGTTCAAGTTCCAGGCTGTGACGTTCTAGTGCTGACATTTTGTCTAGCAAATTAAGGTCTTCATCGATGATCTGATCTAAATCTTGCTGTGCCCGGTTTTTATTCGTTGGCTGTTCAATTAAATCATAGAGACCTGTTAACTTAACTAAGGCAAAGGTGGAAGCATTGGCTACCTGAGATTGAGAAAATTGGAATATATTATGTACGGCAGATGCGACCAGGCTAAATGAACTTTTTCGCTGCTGCTGTTGTAAAATTTGTTGCTTGGCATTTTCATTGAGTTGGGTAATATTGGTGATGATATTTTTTTTCAATGTGACTAAGTGATTGATGTTGCGATCCAGTTGTTCGGGCCGATCGAGTGCCTGAAACTTTTTCTCTATTGCCAAATTAAGATGCGTTAACTGCTCATTGATTTTCTGTCTTTGCTGATCACTACTGGCATTTTTAAGTAAGGTTGTGCGGTGGGTTATTTGCAAACTGATATTTGCTAATTCTCGAGCACTGGACAGTGTCGGCATTGTTTGTTGAGTAATTTTTTCACCGGTATCAGCGAGAAGATTTAAGCTATACCATGAAACAACACTGATAAATATCAGCAAGCCGGCAACAAAACTAAACGCTAATAGTAACTTGTTACCTATACTTTGACGAAAACGCAATGTAAGCTCCTACTATTACTCTTTATAAGGGAGAATTGTTGGTGAAATTTTTGTACTTGCTACTATCTTTACTTGTTAGTCTGCCTGTTTGGGCTGCAGATGTCGATGCGAAAAAATTGCCACGCCTTTGTGCCGTGTATCCACACCTTAAAGACTCTTACTGGCTTAGCATTAATTTTGGCATGTCTGAGCGAGCAAAACAAAGGGCTATTGAATTAAAAGTGCTGGAAGCCGGGGGCTATCAAAATGCTCAGGAGCAATGGCGGCAAATTGAGCTATGTCTCGATTGGCAGGCGGATGCCATTTTAGTTGGGGCGGTATATTATGAAAAGCTCAGTCAAAAACTCGAAACGCTAAACGACAACACACCTTTATTTGCTCTGGTAAATGAAGTATCAACGGTCAGTTTAACCGCCAGAACGGGTGTGTCATGGTATCAAATGGGGGCGAAATTAGGTGAGTTTCTTGCCCGTAAGCACCCAAAAACAACGGCAGAACATAAAGTTAAACTGGCTTGGTTTCCTGGACCAAAGCAAGGTGGAGGCAGCCGACAAGCTACGCTCGGCTTACAGGATTCGTTGGAAAATAGTGATGTGCAACTGGTTGCAATAAAGTATGGGCTCAATGAAAAAATTCGTCAGTTTTCACTGCTAAGTAGCACCTTGGCTGAATATAAAAGTCTGGATTATTTGGCTGGTAATGCGGTAATGGCCGAAATGGCGATCGCGGAAGTTGCGCATTTGCCTATAGCGACAAGGCCGAAAATTTTAAGTCATTATTTAAGTCACGGGGTATATCGTGGTATTCGACGCGGAAAAATTTTAATGGCCAATTCGGATCAAATGGTATTGCAAGGTAAAATGGCCATAGATCAGGCTGTGGATTATTTATTGAACAAAAAAATCAGCCCTGATCAGGCGCCTAAAATATTGTCGCTAACCAGGGAAACCCTTGAGCAATTTCCGACCGCACTATCGCTATCGCCGAGTTACTTTAAACCTGTTTATAGCATTAAGCCCTAGGGTCAACAGACCCTAGCTCAAGTTGGCCGCAAACAAATACCCTTCACCGTGTATGGTAATAAAGTATTCAGGATTTTTAGGGTCGGTTTCTATTTTATTGCGTAGTCGGCGCACCAACACATCTATGGTACGGTCATTCGGAGCTTCTACCCGATGATCGATCAAATTTAATAACCGGTCCCGAGTTAACACTCTTCCCGGATGGGCAATAAAGGCGACCAACATCTCGTATTCTGCTTTGGTGAGTTTCATTTGTTCATTGTTCTGGCAAAGCTTACGTCTGGGGATGTCAAAACTCCACGAACCAAAGCGAAATAAGTCGTCATCTTCCTCTTCTTCAATGGCATGATTTATACTTTCTTCTTTCTGCTCAGTTAAAGACATACGCCATAACAAGTTTCTCACTCGCACCAACAATTCACGCAAGTTAAAGGGTTTAGTGACATAATCGTCGGCGCCCATTTCCAAGCCAACAATTTTGTCTATATCATCGGTTCGGCCAGTAACCAAAATAATCCCTATGCTCGATTGACTGCGCAAGGTTCTGGTGATCATCAAGCCATCCTCATCGGGCAAATTAATGTCTAGCATGACAAGGTTAATGTCATTATTCGCCAATACCACGAGCATCTCTGCTTTGCTGGCAGCTTCACTTACCTGATAGCCTTCATGTTGAAAATAACCAACAAGCTTAGTGCGAGTTAATTCTTCATCTTCGACGACCAAAATATGCTTATCTTTCAATTTTAATTTCCTACTCTGTAGTCACTCAGCGATTAGTAACCCAGTTATGTCACATTTTTATACATTGTGTTCACTTGTTACTGCAATGCTGTTCACATCTGCTTAATACAATAGCCCAGTAGATAATTTTTGAACTGATTTATATCAACCTTGGAGTATTAACTAATGAATGCAGTCAACAACTTACTCGTTGCTTCAATTGTACTATCAACTTCGTTTGTGGCAAGTGCTGAACAAACACCGGAGAAACTTTTTAATGGCAGTTTCAGTGGCTCGTTAGAAATTGCCAGCGATTATGTGTTTCGTGGTGAGTCAGAAGTTGCCGATGGAGAGATCCCTGCGGTTAAAGGCAGCTTTACCTGGACTCACGATAGTGGTACCTATGCCGGCTTATATAGTGCCACCAATAAGTTTGAGTCAACCCCAGATATTTATGCGGTAGTTGCACCTTATATCGGAAAATTTGGTAGCTTTGGTGATAGTGGTTTTACCTATAACGCTTTTGTTTTCCATTACACCTACCCGGGTGTGAAAGACATGGATTACACCGAGTTATGGATGAAAGTGGCAAAAGATTTCGATGGTGTAAAAGTGGAATTAGAAGTCACCCCAACCTTAAACGACTGGTTTGGCGTGGATGGTTGGAGTGGCGTTAACTATGCAGTTCATCCAAGCATGAGCTTTGCCAATGATGTTACGCTTTCAGGCTCTGTTGGCTATCAAGAGCTAAGCGGTGATGGCGCAGAAGGCTGGACTCACTGGAATTTAGGGGTAAGTAAAATCTTTTATGGCTTAACTTTAGACTTACGTTATCACGATACCGATGTTGACTCCTCTCACAAAGTTTATGGCGATGAGCAGGGGCGAAAAATATTCGATCAACGCTTTGTTTTTGCAGTCCGTAAAAGCTTTTAAATCGTGGTAGAAAAGTAGTTGTAGAAAAATCAATCAAGCCAATAGGCATTTTTCCCGAGATGCCAAAGGGTAACCTGAAAAAAGGTTACCCTTTTTTTTGCACAGGGATGTGCTTATACCCGGCAGGCAGGAAGCCCTTTGAGGGGGATTGTTTTTAGCATCTAGCAACTAGCTACTGGCCACGGGCTGTGTATTTGATGAATTCACCTATCGTGTAACAATAACAAGTCTGCCTGAAGCCCGAAGCTCTTAGCTCGAAGCAAGAAGCGTTTATACCCGGCAGGCTGGAAGCCTTTATAGGGGTATTCTGTTCATATCTTTTCACAATTTGTTAAATCATGTTCACAGCCACAGCCAACCTTATTCACATTAACTATTTACACTTCAATCATCAAAAAAGTTTCGGCATTAATGCTAATAAAGGTAAGGAGTTTTGAGGTGAAGACAAAACAAGCGGAACAAAAACAGAAAACAAGAACCGGCGAACTAAGAGCATTAGGTTTGATTATCGTCGTGTTATTTCCAGTGTTAAGTGTATTTGGCATCGGTGCTTATGGCCTGGTGATTTGGGTAATTCAGGCCTTCGGTGGCGTTGTTAGCCACTAAGTTGGCAGCAGTTTAATAAAACAAGAATGAGGAAGCGAAAATGAGATGGCTTAAAAACCTCTGGCTAACACTTAACCGGCCGGCAACATTTTTAACCCTGGGAACTATCAGTTTAGCCGGGTTTATTATGGGGGTTGTTTTTTGGGGCGGTTTTAATACTGCAATCGAGGCGACCAATACGGAAGAATTTTGTATTAGTTGTCACAGCATGGAAAGCAAACCGTATCAAGAGCTACAAAAAACCGTGCATTGGTCAAATCACTCAGGGGTGCGAGCAACGTGTCCTGATTGTCACGTGCCACACAGTTGGGGCCGTAAAATTGCTCGCAAAATGGAAGCCTCGAGTGACGTTTGGGGCTGGTTTTTCCAAACCGTGAATACTGATGCAAAATTTGAAAGCAAACGCATGGAAATGGCATCAAGGGAATGGGCCCGCTTTGACCGGGATGATTCTCTGGCCTGTAAAGGTTGCCATGACTACGACTCAATGAAGTGGGATAGCATGTCCAAGCTCGCGCAAAAACAGATGAAACGAGCGGCAGAGAATGATCAAAGTTGCGTCGATTGTCATAAGGGCATTGCTCATACGTTACCCGATATGGGCACAGCCAGGGCGCCAGAGTTAATTGCCGAAGTGGGGACAGGTCCTAATTCGTTTAATCTACAGCAAGATTACTATAGTGCCTTAACCAAACCGTTATATTTTAGCGAGAACGGTGATGTTGAAGCCGGTACCTTAAATGTGGCAACTAAGGTGAAAGTTCTGGAAAGCACAGACCGCAGAGTCAAGATTGCGATTTCAGGCTGGCGTAAGAAAATTGGCGCGGGTCGGGTGATTTACTACGATTTTGGCATCAATATGCTGACCGCACAATTGTCAAAGGATGCGGCGAAAACGGATGGCATTATCAATGGCTTTGAAGAGAAAGAAGACGACATGACTGGGCTTAAATGGCAACGCGTTGAAACACAACTTTGGACCGATGCCGAATATTTAATTGCCGAGCAGCAACCATTATGGGATTACGCCAGAGATACCTTTAGATCTAGCTGTAGTGTTTGTCATACCCAGCCGGATGAGGCTCATTTTGATGCCAACACCTGGCCAGGTATGTTCCAGGGGATGATTGCTTTTGTCAATATGGATCAAGATACGCAAGCATTAGTTCAAAAATACTTACAACAACATTCATCAACGTTTGTTAAAAAAGAACATTAATAGGAGCCTGACATCATGAAGAGAAGAGATTTTTTAAAGGGCATGTTGGCAACATCATTTACCGTTATCAGCAGCGCTTCAATACTAACGCCATTAACGGCTCTGGCTAAAGCTGGGGCAAAAAACCGTGACGACTGGTTAACCACTGGATCTCATTTTGGTGCCTTCAAGGTTAAGCGTAAAAATGGCGTTATTGATCAGGTAAAACCGTTCGATTTGGATAAATACCCAACGGACATGATCAACGGCGTACGTGGCCTGGTGTATAACCCGTCACGTGTTCGATACCCTATGGTGCGTTTAGACTTTCTGTTAAAAGGCCATCAAAGTGATACCACACAGCGTGGAGATTTTCGCTTTGTTCGGGTGACTTGGGATAAAGCTTTAACCTTGTTTAAAGAATCGTTGGATCAAGTGCAAACTAAATACGGACCATCGGGTTTACATGCCGGACAAACCGGCTGGCGGGCAACTGGGCAATTACATTCCAGTACCAGTCATATGCAAAGAGCGGTAGGCATGCATGGTAATTTTGTTAAAAAAATAGGTGATTATTCCACCGGGGCCGGGCAAACGATACTGCCATATATTTTAGGCTCTACTGAAGTCTATGCGCAAGGCACTTCATGGCCACTGATTTTGGATAATGCCAACACAATTATACTGTGGGCCAATGATCCGTTTAAAAACTTGCAGGTTGGCTGGAACGCGGAAACCCATGAAAGCTATGAGTATTTAGCGCAGTTAAAAGAAAAAGTGAAACAGGGGAAAATCCGTGTCATTAGTATCGACCCTGTGGCATCAAAAACGCAAGACTATTTAGCTTGTGAAAAAATTTACATTAACCCACAAACCGACGTTGCTCTGATGCTGGCAATTGCTCATGAATTCTATATTAATGATCTGCATGATAAAGCGTTCATTGAAGGTTATAGCTTAGGCTTTGAACAATTTGTACCGTATTTAACCGGTGCCAATGACGGTATTGCAAAAACCGTCGAATGGGCTGAAAAAATAACGGCAGTGCCAGCCGATGTGATCCGTTCTTTAGCGAAAACAATGGTGGCAGGGCGCACCCAAATGCTGATGGGTTGGTGCATACAACGACAACAGCACGGTGAACAACCTTACTGGATGGCTGCAGTATTAGCGACAATGATTGGCCAAATTGGCTTGCCAGGTGGCGGTATCAGTTATGGTCATCATTACTCGAGTATTGGCGTTCCTTCTTCTGGCGCGGCAGCTCCCGGAGCGTTTCCAAGAAATCTCGATGAGGGTCAAAAACCGATTTTTGACAACCATGACTTTAAAGGCGCAAGCAGCACCATTCCGGTTGCTCGTTGGGTTGACGCTATTTTAGAACCGGGCAAAGTGATTGACGCTAATGGCGACAAAGTCACTTATCCGGACATTAAAATGATGGTATTTTCGGGTAATAACCCATGGAATCATCATCAAGACAGAAACCGGATGAAAACCGCATTTCAAAAACTCGAATGTGTGGTTACCGTCGACATTAACTGGACGGCGACATGCCGTTTCTCAGACATCGTATTGCCAGCATGTACCACGTTGGAACGCAATGATATTGATGTTTATGGCAGTTATGCCAATCGTGGTTTGTTGGCGATGCAAAAGATGGTTGAGCCATTATTTGATAGCTTGTCGGATTATGAAATATTCAGCCGTTTCGCCCGCATATTAGGCAAAGAAAAACAATACACTCGCGGCATGACCGAGCTTGATTGGCTGAAGCAGCTTTATGATGAGTGCAAAGGCGCCAACGAAGGCAAATTTCCAATGCCTGATTTCGAACAGTTTTGGCGCGATGGTTATGTTCACTTTGGCGAAGGTGAGCTTTGGACTCGTCACGCTGATTTTAGAGAGGATCCTGAAATTAACCCGTTAGGCACACCGTCGGGAATGATTGAGATCTTTAGTCGTAAAATTGACCGTTACCAATACGATGATTGTAAAGGCCACCCAATATGGATGGAAAAAACGGAACGTAGCCATGGCGGACCTGGCTCCGATAAGCACCCTGTTTGGATGCAATCTTGTCATCCTGATAAACGCCTGCATTCACAAATGTGTGAATCAGAACAATATCGAAATACTTACACAGTGAATGGCCGGGAGCCGGTTTACCTGAATCCCGGGGATGCAAAACAACGTGGTATTAACAACGGCGATATCGTTCGGGTGTTTAACGACAGGGGGCAATTGCTTGCTGGCGCTGTACTCTCAGAGAATTACCCGAAAGGCGTGATCCGTATTCACGAAGGCGCCTGGTATGGTCCGGTGGGAGAAGATGGCAGTAAAGAGGGCGGTGCGAAAGTGGGGGCTTTGTGTAGTTATGGCGATCCAAATACGCTAACTCAAGACTTAGGTTCTTCGAAACTTGCGCAAGCATGTTCTGCTTACACATGTTTGGTCGATTATGAAAAATTTCGCGGTAAGGTACCAGAGGTGAGCTCTTTCTCCGGTCCGGTAGAGGTGACAATATGAACTCAATAAATTCAGCCAGAGCGATGTTTTATGGCTTGTTGTCATCGTTGTTTGCTAAGGAAGTTGAGCGCGACCTCCTTAGTGAGTTAATGTCTGAGCAAGGGCAGGTGTTTTTACAACATCTTGCTAATGAGGACAGTTTTCAGCCCCATATTGGCGTGCTAAATGACAAGCTGAAGTCACTATCAAGCGAACGTGACCTGTTAGAACTCGCGGCAGATTTCTGTGGTTTATTTTTAGTGTCTGGTAAGCATAGCGCATCGCCTTATGCCGGGCAGTACCTGGAGAAAGACAGTGCAGAATTGTTTGGTGAGTACCACCAGAGTATGGTGAACTTTTTGACTGAGCATGAAATGCAGTTACATAGCGACTTTCCTGAGCCGGCCGATCATATTGCTGTCATTTTCGCCTATTTAAGTTATTTGTGTAGTAATGCGAGTAGGGCAGAGCAGTTGAGTTTTATTGACAACTATTTGTTAACCTGGGTAGAAAGCTTTGCCCAGCAAGTGCAACAACATGATCAACAAGGCTTCTATAGCGCGTTGGCATCGTTAAGCCGTGCCTGGTTAGAATTTGACCGAGAAAATTTAGTCAACGAAAACGCTGACAATGCTGAGTAATAGCAATCTGCTTAAGCCCTCAGTTGGCTATAGACTTATGCTGGTGGTATAAGCTCAAGATTGAGTCCTATACGGAATGGTATTGATGTAATCACTCGCTTTCATTTTATGATAAGTTACTTGGCTGTAAGGTAATTCAATCGGGTTTGGGTCGACAATTTCAATCGGAATACGATTGTTAATGCCGGCCCTTAACGCCATTTGAGTGATGTTGACACTGAACGAAGTACCGATAAACACCATTTTTTCCGCCGCCATCATTCTATTTTTCGCCTCAGTAATGCGATACAAGTCAGTATAAAACTCATCAAACAGCAATACATAAGGTTTATATGATTGATTAATCACCGGGGTTTGGCTGTGCTTGCTGATTTGGAAAATATCTAATAACGACTCGGTTAAATTGCTTTCATCAACGTCATCCCATGGCGTTTGCATGGTGTCTACTTCATCGCCTTGGTGGTGAAACAGGGTCATTTGATCAAGGCGGCCGTGGATCGCAATATAGTTCTCATTGCCCGCTTTACCGTCTAAACCGTCAATGTTTTGGGTGATCAAATTCTTGTTGTTTAACCAGCCATGCACATCATTAGGCCCATGGTTTCGGTAGGTGGCGAAGCGGTGATAATACCAGGATAAAAATTCCACCGGATTGTTTTCATACATCGCTCTGGTGGCCATTTCCATCGGGGTATAGTTTTTGCTGCCTATGGTCCAAAAGCCGTCTTCACCGCGAAATGTTGGAATACCACTTTCGCTGCTGACGCCTGCGCCGGTGATATAAAGTGTGTTCATATCTGCTCTGGTTTCGTTGCTGGGACTTTTCATATTGAATTCAACACAATGCTATGCGCTCAGTTAAATTAAGGGAATTACCCTTGCTGCGATGTTTCACTATAACCAAGCTAAAATTCGGTGTAAAATAAGCAAAATTTTTTATTAGCGTAATGTTATATCCTGATGTTTGAACTAAAATACCACACTCCAATTGAATGGGCACATGTTTGTCTGGAAGACTTTGACTCATTCTTACAAGACCACGCCGCCGCCGAAAAGAAAGCGTCGGGCATGGCGATGTCTATGCTGTCTCATTACCAGGACCGACAGAAACTGGTGCGGGCAATGACCGACTTGGCACTGGAAGAGCTGATCCATTTCAAGCAAGTGTTAAAGCTGATGACCCAACGCGGTGTGATCTTGGCCAATGATGAAAAAGATCCCTATATCAACGAGATCCGAAAAATGTTCCGTCACTCACGCGATGGCAAATTTCTTGACCGTATGTTGATAGCCGGCGTAATTGAGGCCCGCGGTTATGAGCGTTTTTCTTTAATTGCACAAGCATTACCGGCAGGCAAAGATAAAAAGTTTTATGACGATATTGCCAAATCGGAAGAAAAGCATAAAAATTTATTTGTTGAACTGGCGCTGGAATATTTTGACGAAGCGGAAGTTTATGCCCGTTTAGAAGAAATTCTCATTGAAGAAGCGCGAATCTGTGAGAGTTTGCCATTTAGGGCGGCGTTGCACTAATTTAGTTGACCTTGGAAAAACGAACACGAGACTGAAGTCTCGGCAACCGTTTATTCGGCTCTTAATGCGTCTATTGGTGTCAGCCGGGACGCATTTCTTGCCGGATAAATACCGGCGATTAAGCCGATCAACGCCGATACCAATAACGCGCCAATTAATACCATAATATTAATATCGACCGGCACTGTTGGCAGAGCTAATTTAGCCAACAACATTAAGCTAAACACCAGTAAATAGCCAATAAAGCCACTCACTACGGCCAAGCAAACTGCTTCGGTTAAAAACAAGCGTTTTACCTGATTTTCCGAAAAACCTAACGCCCGTAACAAACCAATTTCTGCGGTTCGTTCGGTTACTGTTATGGTCATAATGGTAGCAATGCCGACCGAACCAACCAGTAATGAAATCATTCCCAAAGCCGATCCTGCCATTTTGATGATGGATAAAATCTTATCCATACTGCTGAGCATATCGTCTTGGGTAATAATGGTAAAATCTTCAAGGCCATGGCGATTAATCAGTTTCGGCTTGATTTGTGCCACCACTTCGCTCGCGGTTAAACCGGGCTGATAAAAAATATCAAGCTCCATCAGACTGTTACGATTAAATAACTGCAATGCCGTAGCGGCAGGAATATACACCACATCATCGAGATCTTGCCCCATAAACTGGCCTTTTTGTGCTAATACGCCAATCACTTTAAAGCGCTGGCTGCCGACATGAATAAATTTGCCAAGCGCAATAGAGTTGCCAAACAGCTCTTGTTTTAACGTTGCCCCGAGCACGGCAAAACTTCGTGGTGATTTTAAATCATCGTTGGGTAAAAACTTACCTTGCGCAACATCAAGTTTCCAGGCTTTGTCGGCGTGGCTGTTGACGCCAATAATGTCTATATAGCGTGCGCGGTTATGCGCTTTTACTTTCGCGTTACCAGCGACTACCGGTACCACAAAGTTAATATGTTTTTGCTTATTTAAATACACGCCGTCGGCCAAAGTTAATGGTCGCACCGTTTTTAATAATCCGCCCATACCAAACGTTTCTGTTTTGCCGGGTGTTATGGCAATGATATTAGAGCCAAATTGAGTAAATTCTTGCAGTACGTACATGCGTAAACTTTCGCCAATCGAGTTCATCAATACTACCGCGGCCATGCCGGTAGCAAAGCCGGCAATGGTTAAACCTGCACGCAGCTTTTGTGACATTAATGAAGTTTTGACCCAAATGAGCAAATCGTTAAAACCCATATCAATTTCCCCTCAGTGCTAATACCGGATCATGTTTAGCAGCATGCGCGGCTGGCAACCAGGAAAATAACAAACCAATGGCCAATGCCACAACGATGCTGGCAAGCGTCGCCCACCAGGGGATAGATACCGGAAAAACCGGCCAAATGATTGCCGCCAAGGCGGTCAAGCCATATCCTAAAATTAAGCCGGTTAACACACCTAAACTCACTAATAACAAGGCCTCGGTTAGAAAGATCAGTCGGATCTCTTTGGCCGTGGCTCCGAGTGCTTTTAATAGTCCAATTTCTTCTTTTCGCCGCGACACCGAGACAAAGCTAACGTTCATGATCAAGAAGCCGGCGACGACCAGACTAATTGCCGCAATAGCACCAATACTGGCAGTAACCAGAGTCAGTATTTTGTTGAATGCATTCATTAATGAGTTTTGCGTTAAAATGGTGATGTCATCTTCACCTTCATGGCGTTTTTTAATTAATGCTCGAAGTTTGTCTTCGGTATACTGCTCGGTGTTTGCGTGTTTTAGCTCAAGCAATACCCGAAACAGAGCTGGGGAATTAAATAAACTTTCGGCAGAGCGGATAGGTATTATTGCCATTTGGCGCATATCTAACCCCATCGACTCGCCACGCTCTTGCAGGACACCAATCACCCGAAAACGCTGTCCGGAAAAGCGTAGCCATTGGCCAACCGCGGCTTGGTTACCAAATAACTCTTGTTTTATGGTGGCGCCTAATACACAAACCGGCTTGGCCAAATCGCTGGCTTTGCTGTTAAAAATTTTGCCTTTACTTAAGTTGAGTTTGCGCACGGCAAAAATCTCTTTTGAACTGCCCAAAGTAATAACCTCTCGGCTTTTGCCTTGGTAACTCAACAATGAGGTACCAGCGATAATTGGCGCTATGGCTTTTACTGTGCTGATTTTTTTCATCGCGATAGCATCTTCAATGGTTAAATCTCGCGGCGTGGAACCGTAAACTGGCACCGAGCCGCCACCGGTGGTTTCTTTTTTGCCGGGTAACACCACCATGATTTCACTGCCTAATTGGGAAAATTCTTTTTCGATAAACAAGCGTGCACCTTCGCCTAAACTGGTTAACAGCAATACGGAAGTGACGCCTATGGCGACGGCAATGAGCAACAATACGGTACGCAATTTATGTCGGATCAGTGCCTGCCAACTGTATTGCCAGTTATCCTCAAAGCGCATCTTGTTGTTGCCTTGATTGTTGCGTTTGTTGTGTGTCCTCAGTGATTTCACCATCAACCATGGTCAATTGTCGTGGCGCTCGTTTGGCTAATTGCTGATCATGGGTCACCATAATTAAGGTAATGCCTTGCCGATTCAATTCTTCGAGCAGTTCAACCACTTCTCTACCTGACTTTTGATCAAGGTTGCCGGTGGGTTCATCGGCCAGCAAAATTTGTGGCTCCAGCACCATAGCCCTGGCGATAGCCACCCGTTGCATTTGCCCTCCGGATAGTTGCTTGGGTAAATGATCGGCGCGCTCAGCTATGCCCAGGCGGCGGAATACCTGTTGCACTTTAGCTCGTCTTTGTTTGCGAGCCATACCCGCTAACATTAACGGTAATTCTGCATTTTCCGCCGCGCTGAGTCGTGGGATCAAATGAAAATTTTGAAAAATAAATCCGATATGAGCACGGCGCAACGCGGCTCGTTGCTCTTCATTAATGGTTAATGTTGCTTGCTGTTTGAGCAGGTACTCGCCATTATCGGCCCGGTCAAGCAAGCCAATCATATTGAGCAGTGTCGACTTTCCTGAACCTGACGGCCCCATAATCGCCAGATAATCCCCTTGTTTTATTTGCAAGTTGATGTCTTTTAATACCTGCAATGGTTGTTCACCAACTATGTAGGTTTTGTTCAGGTGCTGTATATCTATTAATGCAGAGTTCAAATTCGTCAGCCTTTATTGCTCGTCGCCAAGACTCCAGGCTTAACCCCGGCTAAACCGACCGAGCTTATCACTTTATCGGTTAATGTAAGGCCCGTGCGAATTTCACTGTATTGCCAATTGCTTAAGCCGATAGTAACGGCCTGTTTAGTGATGATATTTTCACTATTTAGCAGCAGCACGTATTCGTCATTGATGATCAAATCGCTATTAAGGCGCAGTATATTCTCTTTACTGGCTAAAATGACCTCTACATCGGCACTGTAACCGGCGAGTAAATGTGGATTTCTATGTTCCGTTAAATCCACTTCTACGGTCACGGTACGTGCCTGTTTTTCGAAATCCTGCACATACGGAGAAACCCGGCGCAAGCGGCCGATAATTGCTTCATGGCGAAACGCATCCAGGCTGATGCGCACCAATTGTCCCGGGGTTAACAACGCCGCATCTACTTCATCAATTGGGGCACTGATATAGTGGCAATCATGGGTGAGCATATCAATGGCAGGTGGTGTCGGCACTCCTGGTGGTGACGGCATAGTATATTCACCCACTTCGCCAGTAATTTCGGCAATGGTGCCGCTAAACGGGGCATGCATATAAGTTTGTTCAATATTGGCGGCGATGGTGTTAACCATAGCTTGCTTGGCATCGACTTCCGCTGAGGCTGCTTCACAACTGGCTTGAAAGGCTTCGGCGTTGGCTAATGCCGAATCCAGTCTTTCTTGCGAGGTTAATTTCTGCGTTAACAGCGATTGTTGTCTGGTTGCGTCTTTCTCGGCGTTGCCGGCAACGATGCAGGCTCGTTGCCGGTTTTTTTGGCTGGCTGAAAACAGCGCTTTAACTTCAGCAAGTTTGGCTTTTCTGTCTTTGTTCCACAATGACAGTAACAATTGACCTTGTTCAACCAGCTGACCTTCTTTCACGTTTATCTGTTCAATCTGGCCACCAATAGGCAACGACATTCGCGCTCTTTGACAAGCGGTTACTGTGCCTGCACGAGTATTGGCAACCGTTGCTTCCACCAAGCCCATTTCGGCATAGACAATATCAACCTGGAGTGGCTGCTCTTGATTCAACCACCAAATTCCGCCACAGAGTATGGCTAATGCCAATAGCCACTTAAACCATTTCGCCATTTACGTTCCTTAATTATTACTATCACAATCTTAGTTTAGCTATTAAATAACAACAACTTAATGGGGGGAAATAAAAGCAACTGGCTACGAGCTACTAGCAGATGGTGTTTGCTGCAGGTGATATTGAAATTAACGCTATCTGCCCGAAGCCCGTAGCCCGTAGCCCGCAGCCCGTAGCCCGCAGCCAATTTCTGTCACTTTTGATCATTATTGCTCATCGCATTGTCACTTTATCGCCGTGTTATTTCGCTAAGCTGTACTATGATTACGACTAGTCAGTAGGGAGAGCAATGATGGTGCAAGTAAATAAAATGGTCAGTGAATTAAGAAGAATAAATGGCAATAAGAGTTTTGAACAAATCGTTGATTTTAACTTGTTTAGCAATGAGCAAATTTGCCAGCAGGCGATTGCTGGTAATAAACCCTTCATTGTAGAATTGCTGCGCAGAGGAGAAGTGTGTGAAATGGAAGGGGATTATTTAATTGCCAACCAGTTATATAAAACATTTGCGCAAGGTTTTATTTAAACGTTAATTTTTGAGTTCGCCTATATTTCTTCTTAAACTTTGCTATGATCAATGTTGATAACAATAAATTTATCTTTACTTTACTTGGTCTTACGCAATAAACGGCAAGTGGTAAAGATTCCAAGGGAGCCGTAATCGTATGTATATAGAAAAGCATTCAGTTGTTAAAGTCACGCTGTTTTGTTTGGCATTGCTACCTTTAACATTGGTAAGTGCTGAGGAAAGTGAGATATCCGTAGTCGTGAAAAGCGTTGAGCAAGCCGAGAAAGATGCTAAAACTCAAGCCTGTTTAGCTGAAAAGCTTAATGAAGTTGGCGGTGAAGTGATAGTTTCACAAATTCGTCAAGAATGCGATGTAGAAGTTAACGGCCCAAGAGATACTTCAACCGCTGGCGCTATTTCTAAGCGTTTTATCAGTGAACAAAAAACTGAGTTCAACCCTTATGTGATCACTCCACATAAGATGAATTACATTTTGCCGATTTCGGTATCCGATAACATAAACCGTAAAGTATATTCCGAACAAGCTCCAGACTCTGGATGGGCTGAAAATATTGAAGATCATGAAGCAAAATATCAATTAAGTATCAAAGTGCCGTTAAATTACGATGACATGTTTTTTGAAGGTGATTCGCTTTATTTTGGTATGACCCTGCAGTCATGGTGGCAGATATATTCGGATGGAATTTCGAAACCGTTTCGAGAAACCAATTACCAGCCTGAATTTTTTTATCTGACCGGACTTGATTGGCACCCGTACGAGGGCAATACCGGGATTGCGTTGGGTATTGAACATCAATCTAATGGCCGTTCAACGGCGATTTCACGCAGTTGGAATCGAGTTTACATGAACTTTTTGTTTGAAAAGGGGGATTTTGCTTTTTCATTAAAACCTTGGTATCGCTTAGATGAAGATGAAAAAGAAATTATGGAAGATGGCTCCATAGATCCGGAAGGCGATGATAACCCAGACATTCATGAATATATGGGGTATTTTCAAGGTGGCATAGTCTATCAGTATGACACTCTGGAATTCTCACTGGGTTTTCGACAAAACTTTGCTACTCATAAGGGCGCTGCTGAGATAGGAATCACCTTCCCATTGTGGGGACGATTACGTGGCTATGTTCAAGGCTTTACCGGTTACGGTGAATCGTTAATTGACTATAACTATAACCAAAGTCGCATAGGTGTGGGCATAGCATTAACGGATATATTGTAATATCAAACCTCGAAACCAATAAAAAGGCCGCTATTGCGGCCTTTATTGATTTCGAGGTTTGATATTATTTGCATTAATCTTGCTGGGTGAGTAGATTAATGAGCTAATTGGTATTAAAATAGCCGCGGAATCAATTTGCCCTTGTGCCATTGATTTTCAGGCTATTTTTTATACATTTTTGGGCGGTTTTACTCGTATTAGGCTTAATACGTAGGGTTGCCGAAATAAGTATCGTCACAGTTATCACAGGATTGTTTATTTTATGAGCATCAACACCAAAACAAATTATCGTCGTATTTTATTAAAGCTAAGTGGTGAAGCCCTAATGGGCAATGAAGGCTTTGGTATTGATCCAAAAATCCTCGAACGTATGGCCCAGGAAATTAAAGAATTAATTGAAATGGGTGTCCAGGTTGGCCTTGTGATCGGTGGTGGTAACTTATTCCGTGGCGCAGGTTTAGCCGAAGCTGGAATGAACCGCGTTGTCGGCGATCAAATGGGCATGCTGGCCACAGTGATGAATGGTTTAGCCATGCGTGATGCCTTGCATCGTGCCTTTGTTAATGCGCGCTTGATGTCAGCTATCGACTTAACCGGAGTGTGCGACAGCTACAATTGGGCAGAAGCGATTAGTTTATTGAAATCTGGCCGAGTGGTAATTTTCTCTGCTGGCACCGGTAACCCATTCTTTACTACCGATTCAGCTGCCTGTTTACGTGGTATAGAAATAGAAGCCGACGCGGTTTTTAAAGGTACCAAAGTAGACGGTATTTATTCGGCCGATCCGGTAACCAACCCTGATGCCGAGTTATACTCAACATTGTCCTATGACACCGTGCTTGAGAAAGAATTAAAAGTAATGGATTTAGCTGCATTCACTCTGGCAAGAGACCATTCAATGCCAATTCGTGTATTTAACATGAATAAAGAAGGTGCGTTGAAATCGATTATTTTAGGGTCACAAGAGGGCACTCTGATCGACCACGAAGAAAATTTTAAATAATTTATAATTAACAATCCAAATGCTCTATCGCTGATTAAGGGGTGGGCACAGAAGTTAAAAAGGAAATAGATTTTGATTAACGAAATTAAAAATGATGCCAAAACCCGTATGGGCAAAAGTATTGATGCGTTAAAAGTACAATTAAATAAAATAAGAACGGGTCGTGCTCATTCATCATTGTTAGATAACATCACGGTAGAGTACTACGGTGTAGATTCGCCACTAAACCAGGTGGGTAGTGTTTCAACTCCTGATGCGCGTACTATTGCGATCACGGTTTTTGATAAAACCATGATCAGCGCCGTAGAAAAAGCCATTATGAAATCTGATTTGGGTTTAAATCCGTCATCGCAAGGTACGTTAATTCGTATTCCTTTACCGCCGCTTACGGAAGAACGTCGTCGTGATTTAGTGAAAGTTGTTGGTGGTGAAATTGAAGGTGGTAAAGTTGCCATCCGTAATATTCGCCGAGATGCTAACTCAGACATTAAGTCGTTAAACAAAGACAAAGACATTAGTGATGATGAAGCACGTGGTGCAGAAGATGATATTCAGAAAATTACTAATGAATACATTAAGCAGGCGGATGAGTTAGCAGCTGCCAAAGAAAAAGAACTAATGGAAATCTAATACCGGTATTGGTATTGTTTTCTATTGCTAAAGCCGTATCCACTTGCGTTTAATTTTACAACTAAATTTTAGCGTGGTTACGGCCTTTTAATACATGGATTTTATGTGACAACTATTGATACTGAAAATAGTGAGAATATACCCTTGCCACAGCATGTGGCGATTATCATGGATGGTAATGGGCGTTGGGCTCAATTGCAAGGTAAAGGCCGGGTAGCTGGTCATCGTGCTGGCGTAGAGTCGGTACGCGCTTGTGTGAGCGGTGCCCGTGAATTAGGCGTAAAAGCATTGACTCTTTTTGCATTTAGCAGTGAAAACTGGCTACGTCCGCAAGATGAAGTGAATGTATTAATGGATTTATTTATGTTTGTTTTAACCCGTGAGGTGAAAAAACTGCATAAAAATAATATTCGTTTTCAACTGATTGGTGATAAATCTCGCTTTTCAAAAAAATTACAACAAAAAATCGTTGATGCAGAGCAACTAACTAAAAACAATGATGCCATGGTGTTATCGGTCGCTGCCAATTATGGTGGCCGCTGGGATATTAGCCAGGCAACACAAAAAATCGCTCAGCTGGCCGTAGACGGCGACATCAATGTTGCAGACATTGATGAGCATATGCTCAACAATCATATTAATTTATCGCATTTACCTGATCTTGATTTATTGATCAGAACTGGCGGAGATTATCGCATTAGCAACTTTCTGCTTTGGCAAGCAGCGTATGCGGAATTCTTCTTTACCGAGATGTTATGGCCTGACTTTAACAAGAGTGCATTTATCGATGCATTAGCGATGTATTCCAATAGGGAACGTCGTTTTGGCAAAACCGGTGAACAGGTAAAAGCAAAATAAAAGGATTCACGTTTGTTAAAACAACGTATTTTAACGGCACTCATATTGGCACCGCTTGCCATTGCCGCAATCTTCTTTTTGTCTCTGCCAAATCTGGCAGCAGCATTACTCGTGGTACTCGCTATTGGTGCCTGGGAGTGGGGGCCATTAATGGGCTTTGACACTAAAGCCCGTCGTTTGGGTTTTGTTAGTGCCTTAATTCTCTGCATTTTAGCGCTGTGGAAGTATATCCCACCACAAGAATTATGGACGTTAACCGGCAGCATAAATCCGCTTGCCTTGAATGTATTATATGTTTCGGCTATGTGGTGGGTATTTGCGCTCTTTATGATCTTTAAATATCCGCAATTCTCTGCTTTTTGGCGCAGCCATCGTAGTATTCGTGGTTTATTTGGCATTTTAACCTTAGCGCCAACCTGGTTAGCATTTTTAATCTTGCGTGCCAATGGTCAATTAATGAATGAATTCCATGGCACCTACTTATTATTGTTGCTGTTTGCTTTTGTCTGGAGTGCCGATATTGGTGCTTATTTTGCAGGCAAACGCTTTGGCAAAAATAAATTAATGCCAAATGTTAGCCCGGGTAAAACCATAGAAGGCTTTATTGGCGGCAACATTGCTGCGGCTTTAGTTGCAATAATTGCCGGTTTAATCTTTGCCTGGTCGGCACAACAAATATTGATGGCAGTTGGCTTAGCGTTGGTGATTAGCACCGTATCGGTAATTGGTGATTTGACCGAAAGTATGTTTAAACGCCAAGCCGGTGTTAAAGATAGTGGAACAATATTACCTGGTCATGGCGGCATTCTTGACAGAATCGATAGCTTAACCGCTACGGCACCAGTATTTGCTCTGTTTTTTGTATTATTTGGCTGGTAGGTAGCAACACATGCAAAACTTATGTGTGTTAGGAGCCACAGGCTCCATTGGTATTAGCACCCTGGATGTGGTGCAGCGCCATCGAGATAAATATAACGTAGTTAGCTTGTCGGCGAATAAAAGTGTGGCTGAAATGCATCGTTTGTGCGTTGAGTTTATGCCTGAAACTGCGGTAATGGTGGATGAATATGCCGCCGAACAATTAAAATTACGATTACTCAAAGACGATATCCATAGCATCGAAGTGCTTGCCGGCAAGCAAGCGCTAATTGAGCTTGCCAGTAGCGATAACATCGATATTGTGATGGCTGCCATTGTTGGCGCATCGGGGTTATTACCAACATTGGCGGCGGTACATGCCAATAAAAAAGTATTACTTGCCAACAAAGAAGCGCTGGTCACTTCCGGACAAATTTTTATCGATGCCTTGCATCAATCAAATGCCCAGTTGTTGCCTATTGATAGTGAACACAACGCCATTTTTCAATGTTTGCCTGGCAATATGCAAACCGCTATTGGCAGAGCCGATATCAACGATTCAGGTATTAGCAAAATTTTACTCACCGGCTCTGGCGGGCCGTTTCGTCAATACCCATTGGAGCAGTTTGACAGCATCACTCCTGAGCAAGCTTGCGCCCACCCCAATTGGGATATGGGGCGTAAAATATCGGTAGACTCGGCGACCATGATGAATAAAGGTCTGGAATTTATTGAAGCCAAATGGCTGTTTAACTTAGATGCTGACAATATCCAGGTAGTTTTGCACCCACAAAGTACGATTCATTCGATGGTACAATACAAAGATGGCTCTGTGATCGCCCAAATGGGCAATCCAGATATGCGCACGCCGATAGCACATGCTCTGGCCTATCCTGAGCGTATTGATTCCGGTGTTGAGCCTTTCGATTTTTTCAAATGTAAAGATTTTCAATTTGGCCAGGCCGACTTTGCCCGTTATCCAAATTTAAAACTGGCCATAGATGCCTGTAAAGCAGGCCAGGGCGCTTGTACGGCGCTAAATGCGGCAAACGAAGTGGCAGTCGCTGCATTTTTAAATTGCGACATCCTTTTTACCGATATTAGCAAGGTAAATGAAGCGGTTATGATGGCTTTTAGCGATGTAGAAATTGTTGACATTGATGCGGTGCTTGCCCTGGATAAACAAGCTCGAAATTTGGCTGAGCAACAAGTGTTGACTATTAAAGGTAAGTTATAACATGTTAGAGTTTTTGTGGAATTTGGGCTCTTTTGTCGTCGCCCTTGGCTTATTGGTTACGGTACATGAATACGGCCATTTTTGGGTGGCGAGAAAATGCGGCATCAGAGTTGAAAAGTTTTCCATTGGCTTTGGCAAAACCTTATGGCGTAAATATGACAAGCAGGGCACGGAATACGTCGTTGCGTTAATCCCATTGGGTGGCTATGTTAAAATGCTGGATGAGCGGGTTGATGAAGTCGCTGAACAAGACAAGCAATTTGCGTTTAACAATAAATCTGTGTATCAACGTATTGCCGTAGTCGCGGCCGGCCCTCTCGCCAACTTTATTTTTGCCATCGTTGCTTTTTATCTGATGTTCTTAATTGGCTCTACCACCTTAAAACCGATTATTGGCAGTATCGATCACGATTCGATTGCGGCCCAGGCACAGTTAGCCGAAAACAGCCAGATTGTCGCCATCAACGACATGGACGTGGAAAATTGGCAAGACGTAAATATGGCGCTGGCGGCGCAAATTGGCGAAGCAAAAATCACCATTGCTACCCGTGCGCTTGATAGCACTTATGTCTCGAACAAGCAGCTTGATACCACTAACTGGCACTATGAACCGAGCAAAACTTCGGCAATGCACAGTCTGGGTATAGTACCATTTACGCCAAAAAAGAAAATTAACATCAGTGAATTAACCCCTGATGCTGCCGGTGAATTGGCCGGGTTGCAAGTGGGTGATGAAATAATCTCGGTAAATGGCATTAATTTAGTTGGCAATTGGCAGCCTTTTGTTGATATTATTCAACAAAATCCGAACAAGTCAGTGACTATAGAGCTGGCGCGAGATGGAAAAAAACAAGAAATTGAACTGTTGGTGGGAACTCGCCAACAAAACGATGGTCGTAATACTGGGTTCATTGGGGTCGCAGGGCAACAAACGTATATCGAGCCTTGGCCTGACAGCCACAAACAGGATGTGTCTTTCGGCCCGATTGCGGCAATAGGAAAGGCAGTTGACAGTACTTGGAACTTAGTCGAGCTGAGTTTTAACATGATCGGTAAGTTAGTCACTGGTCTGGTAAGTGTGGAAAATTTAAGTGGGCCTATCTCAATTGCGCAAGGCGCAGGAACTAGTGCAGGCATTGGCCTGGCACCATTCTTGTACTTTTTAGCGTTAATCAGTGTAAATTTAGGCATAATTAACCTTTTACCACTGCCAATACTTGATGGTGGTCACTTACTCTATTATGTTATAGAGCTTTTGACTGGAAAGCCGGTACCAGAGAAATTTCAGGAAGTTGGATTTAAAATTGGAGCACTAATTTTATTATCGTTAATGAGCATCGCTATTTTTAACGATTTTTCCCGGCTCTAAATGACTATCCGTAAAGTGATAGCAAAAAATATTAGAAAAGTTGACGAATAACATGACAATAAAAAAACTCGCCTTAGCAATTTTATTAGGCAGCATTGGTTGTAACGCACAGGCAGCTGATGAGTTTGTAGTAGACGATATTCAAATCAAAGGTCTGCAAAGGGTAGCACTTGGTGCTGCACTGACTCACATACCTATTAGGGTTGGTGATGAGCTGACTGATTTTCGTATTTCACAATCGATAAAGTCTCTTTATGCTTCCGGCCACTTTCACAACATTAAAGTGTTTCGTGACGGCAATAAAATCGTCTTTCGGGTAAAAGAACGCGAGACCATCAGCGATATTACCTTTGAAGGTAATGACGACATTAAGGATGAACAACTGCAAGAGTCCCTTGATGGCAGTAATATTCGTATCGGTGAAACTCTCGATCGTTCAGTCTTAACCGGAATTGAATCGGGTCTTGAAGATTTCTACCACAGTGTCGGTAAATACAACGCCACGGTATCGACGAAAATTACTCATTTGCCGCGTAACCGGATCAACCTTACTTTTGATTTTGATGAAGGCGATGCTGCCGCCATCGAACAAATTAATATTGTTGGTAACGAACTATTCAGTGATGCGCAATTACTGGACAAAATAGAACTTACCTACGACTCGCCGTGGTGGGATTTCATGGCGCAAGACCGTTACCAAAAACAAACCCTGCAAGGGGATATGGAAACGATCGAAAGTTATTACCTCGACCGAGGTTACTTACGTTTCGCCGTAGATTCTACGCAAGTGTCGATGACGCCAGATAAAGAAGGGGTATACATCACCTTAAACGTGACGGAAGGTGAAACATACAAAGTAAGTGAAGTGGAATTCATTGGCGATATGGCCGGTTATGAAGGTACTATCAAAGCCATCACGCCGATCCAAAATGATGAGTTATACAATGGTGCGGAAGTTACCTACACCGAAGATTTGATCAGCAAATTTCTCGGCCGTTTTGGTTATGCCTATCCGAAAGTACAAACCATTCCAGAAATCAACGATGAAGACAAAACCGTTAAGTTGATTATTAAGGTTGATCCAGGCAAACGGGTTTACGTCAATCGTCTTAATTTCAATGGTAACGATGTTACCTCTGAAGAAGTTTTGCGCCGGGAAATGCGCCAAATGGAAGGGGCCTGGTTATCGAACAACTGGTTAGAAGCCTCGAAAATGCGGGTGCAACGATTACCCTATTTTGAATCTGTTGAATTTGAAACCACACAGCTTCCAGGTGAAGAAGATCTGGTTGATGTTGACTTTACGGTAAAAGAGCAGCCTTCGGGGTCATTTACTGCTGGTGTTGGTTACGGTTCATACTCGGGTTTAAGTTTAAACGCCGGTATTCAGCAAAATAATTTCTTAGGTACGGGCAATCGATTGGCATTTCAGATAAACACGATGAAATATTCACAAAGTGCCAATTTATCCTACACCAATCCCTACTTTACCATTGATGCCATTTCTCTTGGCGGCAACGTTTTCTACAGCGAATTTGACGCCGGTAAAGCCAATTTAGAAAATTATAATAACACCACTTATGGTGTTGGCATAAACATGGGCTTTCCGATTAATGAATATGTGCGTTTAAATCTTGGTGTCGGCTATAAAAATTCCGACATTTCAAATTTGCAAACTTATGAGCAAATAAAACAGTTTTACGAAGTGTTTAAAGACCCGGACAATCCGGATAAAAAATTAAATTTTGAAACCTATGATCTGAATGCGACGTTATCACGGGTAACATTAAACCGTGGTACCTTCCCTACTGCAGGTTCATCGCAGGTGATTTCCGGTAAAGTTACCGCTCCGGAAATATCGGATGTACAGTATTTTAAAGTAAAATATGATTCAAAATATTACTTCCCGATATCACGAGATCATAGCTGGACCTTCCTCGCTCGTTTTGAGGCTGGTTACGGCAATGGTTATGGTGATGTTCGTGGCAATGATCAATTATTACCGTTCTGGGAAAACTACCGTGCTGGTGGTTCTGGCACGCTACGTGGTTTTGAAAACAATACCGTAGGCCCGCGCGCAATTTATCGCAGACCCGATGTAAGCCCCGGTGTGCCTGGCGATGGTGGTGAAGTAAGTCCGCCAGATCAAGATGCGGTTGAAGTATCTGAACGCAGTGTTGGTGGTAATGCCATGATGCTAGGCGGTATAGAGCTAATCGTTCCGACGCCATTTTTAGATGAAAGCTATAGCAACAGTGTGCGTACCAGCTTCTTCGTCGATGCCGGAAACGTTTGGGATACGGAATTTAGCCTATCGGATTATGAGGCAATCAATCCGATTGAATTTCAGGAAATAGATGATTACTCTGATCCGATGCGAATTAGGGTATCAACCGGTTTATCGATACAGTGGTTATCACCAATGGGACCTATGGTATTTAACTTTGCCAAGCGCCTGGAAAGTGAAGAAGGTGATGATACTGAATTCTTCAGTTTCAATATTGGTAAAACATTCTAACTTTCAATATATCGAAAATTTAGAACAAATTTAATAATAAAGTAGGGGCGGTGCCGCTACACCAACAGGTTACACTTAGGAGAAAAAAGTTGAACAAATTAATCAAATCAATTGCTTTTACAGCCGCGGCTTCAAGCATGTTATTCGCCGGCAACTCATTAGCTGCAGATCAAAAAATAGGCATTGTAAACGTGCAGCAGGTGATCAGCCAGCTGCCACAAATGGCCGACGTTCAACAAACCATCAGCACAGAGTTTAAAGAGCAAATTGATGGTCTGAAAAAACTTGAAGGTGATATCAAATATAAAATTGAAAAACGTCAACGTGACGAAGCCATTTTAAGTAAAAAAGAAATTGAAGCCCTTGAAGCTGAAATCAATACACTTCGTCAGGAATATGCGGGTAAAGCTCAACCATTACAACAAGCATTGAAACGTCGTGAGCAAGAAGAGCAGCAGAAAATCTTACAATTGGTAAAAGAAGCGGTGGATAACGTCGCTGAAAAAGAAGGCTACGATTTAGTCATTCAACAATCAGCGGTTGCTTTTTCAAAGCCAGATCACGATATTTCGTCTATGGTTGTTGAACTAGCGTCAAAAACTAAATAAGCAGAGATATGATTTCTTTAGGTGATTTAGCGAAAAAGCTGGGTGGCAGTGTAAACGGTGATGAAGATTGTCAAATTTCTTCGTTAGCGACTCTTACCGATGCTAAACCCGGGCAAATTGCATTTTTAGCAAATGCAAAGTATAGACCGCATCTAGAAACCACCGAAGCCAGTGCCGTCATCGTTTCGCAGGCAAGTGCCAAGTATTGTCAGACCAATGCGCTAATTTTAAAAAATCCCTACTTGGGGTTTGCATTGGTTGCACAATTACTGGATACCACGCCGAAAGCATCGAATGGAATTGCCGATAGTGCGGTGATTGCAAGTGATGCCAGCATCGGCAACAACGTCAGCATCGGCGCAAATAGTGTGATCGAAAATGGTGTTATATTAAGCGATAACGTGACCATTGGCGCAAACTGTTTCATCGGCAAAAATGCTGTGATCAAAGCGGGTACCCAGCTTTGGTCAAACGTCAGCATTTATCATAATGTAGAAATTGGCAAAAACTGCCTGGTGCAAGCGAACACTGTGATTGGCAGTGATGGTTTCGGCTACGCCAACGATCAAGGCCGGTGGGTGAAAATTCCACAATTAGGCTCAGTGATCATTGGTAACAATGTTGAAGTTGGTGCATGTACTACAATTGATCGTGGTGCATTAGAAAATACCATAATTGCCGATAACGTTATTCTCGACAATCAAATTCAAATTGCTCATAACGTCCAAATTGGTTCTGGTACCGCCATGGCTGCCTGTAGCGTCATCGCGGGCAGCTCGGTTATCGGTAAAAATTGTACCATTGCCGGACTGGTAGGCATCAATGGTCACATAAACGTTACCGATGGTTGTGTTTTCACCGGTATGAGTATGGTTACCAAAGCAGTAAAAGAGCCAGGTGTTTACTCTTCTGGAATGCCGATATTGCCAAATAAAGAGTGGCGAAAAAACGCTTCTCGTTATAAACATTTAGATGCCATGCATAAAAAAATGGCCGAGCTGGAAAAATCGCTTGCACAGCTGCAAGACGAAATAGATTCCGGCAAATCATAAAATTACCAATATATGGGCGCTTAGCGCTCATCGTTGCTCATAAGGAAATCTTTTGGAAACGACCAATAACGTTATTGAAGTTGAAGAAATTCAAACATTAATCCCACACCGTTACCCGTTTTTGTTGGTTGACCGGGTACTCGATTATGTACCGGGACAATCCATCCATGCAATAAAGAACGTGACCGTAAATGAACCGGTCTTTCAAGGGCATTTTCCCGATTTTAAAATTTTCCCCGGGGTGATGATCCTCGAAGCGATGGCGCAAGCCAGTGGCGTATTAGGGTTTAAATCAGTAGATGGCAAAGACGGTGAAATGTTCTTATTTGCTTCCATCGATAATGCCCGTTTTAAACGCCCGGTAACTCCTGGGGATACGATGCACATCCACGTTGAGTTTGTTAAAGAGCGTCGTGGTATGTGGAAATTTGCTGGCATTGCAAAAGTTGATGGTAAAGTGGTTTGTACTGCCGATTTAATGTGTGCCAGAAAAGGGGTCTAACAAGATGATTCATCCGCAAGCGATTATTGAAACTGGCGCTAAAATTGGCAACAATGTACAAATTGGCCCTTGGACTTACATCGCTAATGACGTTGAAATTGGCGATGATTGCGTTATACATTCGCATGTGGTGATAAAAGGCCCGACTAAAATTGGCAATGGCAACCATATATTCCAATACGCGAGTGTCGGTGAAGATTGTCAGGATAAGAAATACGCTGGTGAAAAAACTCGGCTGGAAATTGGCAATAACAACGTATTTCGTGAAAATTGTACCATTCACCGGGGTACCATTCAGGATGAATCAGTGACCATTATTGGCAATGATAACTTGTTTATGGCCGGGGCACATGTTGCTCACGATTGTGTGATTGGCAACAATGGTATTTTTGCCAATTTGTGCACGTTAGCCGGACATTGCCACGTCGGTGACTGGGTGATTTTTGGCGGCATGTCAGGGGCGCACCAGTTCAGTCATATTGGTTCACATGCCTTTGTTGGCGGTGGGGCTATCGTATTAAAAGATATTCCGCCTTATGTTATGGTTGCAGGCCATCCGGCAAAACCATTCGGCTTAAACTCTGAAGGCTTAAAGCGTAGAGGCTTCGATAAAGACGTTATTTTACAAGTGAAAAGAGCGTATCGGGAAGTGTATCGTAAAGGTCTTAAAGTTGAAGAAGCTGCGGCAGCATTGGCTGCTATGGCAAAAGATACAGCAGAAGTAAAAGCCTTTGTTGATTTTGTCTTAAATTCTAAACGAGGCATCGTTCGTTAATAGCCGTATCAGGATTTGTCTTGTCTGAAATTAAACCTACCTTTGCAATAATCGTTGGCGAGCACTCTGGGGATACCTTAGGTGCTGGCCTGGTAAAAGAGTTGCAGCAGCGTTACCCCAATGCCAGGTTTATTGGTATTGGCGGTCCGAAAATGAACACACTGGGCTTTGAAAGCCTGTTCTCTATGGAAGAGTTGGCGGTAATGGGCATTGTTGAAGTGCTCGGCCGTTTACGTCGATTAATGCAGGTACGTAAGTCCATTGTTAATTACTTTAGCGAGCATAAACCGGATGTGTTTATTGGTATCGACGCGCCCGATTTTAACCTGACGGTGGAAGAAAAATTAAAACTCCAAGGTATAAAAACCGTGCATTACGTCAGTCCTTCGGTATGGGCCTGGCGAGAAAAACGTATCTTTAAAATCGACAGAGCTACCGATATGGTGCTGTCTTTACTGCCGTTTGAAAAAGATTTCTACGACCAGCATGATGTTGCCTGTACTTTTGTTGGTCACCCTTTGGCAGACGACATTCCTTTATATTCAGATCAAGCGGTTGCCAGAGAAAAACTGCAGTTAGCGCAAGGTAAAAAATATCTGGCCATTATGCCTGGATCCCGCTCGAGTGAGCTTGCCAAATTATTGCCTGACTTTTTAGCAACGGCGCAAATCCTGATTAAACAGCACCCCGATTTACAGCTTATCGCGCCGGTGATTAATGATGTGCGCGAACAGCAATTTATTGAAATACAACAACAAACTGCTCCTGAGCTGGATATCACTATTTTCAATAATGACACCCAATTGGTAATGGCGGCAGCGGACTGTTTGCTGTCAGCATCCGGCACGGTAACTCTGGAAGGGGCGTTAATTAAACGGCCCATGGTGGTGGCGTATAAATTTAACTGGCTAACGGCCATTGTTGGGCGCATTATGGTGAAACTTAAATGGTTTTCACTACCGAACTTAATGGCACAAAAAACCTTGCTGCCGGAGTTGTTGCAAGAGCAGGTTACGCCGGAAAATTTAGCCAACGAAGTTGAGCCTTTGTTATTTCAGGATCAAAGTGAATTGCTGGCTGAGTTTGAAAAAATTCATCTGGCATTAAAACAAAATGCCAGTGAAAAAGCCGCCGATGCGGTAGAAAAACTGCTTAACAGTACCAATAAAAATAATAATTAAAAATTCCCTGTAGGGGCGACATCGTCGCACAATAAAGAGCTGTATCATGAGTGAAGAATTTATTCGTCCGCAAGCAAATTTTATTGCCGGAGTTGATGAAGTAGGCCGAGGCCCGTTAGTCGGCGCAGTAGTCACGGCCGCAGTAATTTTAGACCCTAACAATCCCATCATCGGGTTAACCGACTCGAAAAAACTGTCTGAGAAAAAGCGTCAGGCACTCTCTATTGAGATCAAAGAAAAGGCCTTAGCCTGGTGTTTAGGTCGTAGTGAGCCAGAAGAAATTGATCAAATTAACATCTTGCAAGCCACCATGGTTGCCATGCAACGTGCGGTAGCGGGTTTGAATGTGCCCGCCGACTATGTGTTGGTGGATGGTAATCGCTGCCCCGATTTTGGCTTACCATGCCAGTCTGTGGTGAAAGGCGATCTTAAAGTTGCCGAGATCAGCGCGGCCTCGATTATTGCCAAGGTGGCTCGTGACGATGAAATGATAGCTTTGCATAAGCTTCATCCTGAATACGGTTTTGCCAATCATAAAGGCTATCCAACCAAGCTACATTTAGAGAAAATCAACGAATTCGGTGTACTCGATTGCTATCGTAAAAGCTTTAAACCGGTCGCTAAAATTATCAACGGGCAAAACTAAATAATGGCAGAACCTAAATTTATCCATCTGCGCGTGCATTCCGATTTTTCGATGTGCGATGGCTTAAATAAAGTTAAGCCGATCATTGCCAAGGCCAGCGCATTAAACATGCCGGCAATCGCCCTGACTGATCAAACTAACCTTTGTGGCTTGGTAAAATACTATGGTGCCGCCCAAGGCAGTGGCATAAAGCCAATAATCGGCAGCGACTTTTGGGTACAGAGTGAAGAGTTGGAAGGCGAGTTATTTCGTTTGGTGGTGATTGCCAGTGACAATATCGGCTATAAAAACCTCACTGAACTTATTTCTAACGCCTATCTTCGAGGTGAAATTCAAGGCAAACCGGTGTTAGACAAGCATTGGCTGGTTGAATATGGCGAAGGCTTGATTATACTCTCTGGCGGCAGGCAAGGGGACGTGGGTAAAGCATTGCTGAAAGGCAAGACTGAGTTGGTTGACCGATGTACCGCCTTTTATCAACAACACTTTGCTGGCAGATACTTTCTTGAACTGATCCGTACCGGCCGGGCACAAGAAGAAGAATATTTGCATCACGCCATAGCGCTTGCTGCGGCAAAAGATTTACCTGTGGTGGCGACCAATGAAGTGGTGTTTTTAAGCCCTGAAAATTTTGACGCCCATGAAATACGGGTTGCGATTCATGATGGCTTTACCTTAGATGACAAGCGCCGCCCGAAAAACTACTCTAATCAGCAATATTTGCGTAGTGAAGAGGAAATGGCCGAGTTATTTGCCGACATTCCGGAAGCATTAGCCAATTCAGTAGAAATAGCCAAACGCTGTAATGTTACTGTGCGTTTAGGCGAGTACTTCTTACCCGACTTTCCAACCGGCGATCTCGACATTAAGGACTTCCTGGTGAAAGTGTCACAAGATGGTCTGGAAGAGCGTCTTGAATTTTTATTTGATAAAAACGCAGACGACTTTGCTGAAATTCGTAAAGAATACGATGACAGGTTACAAATCGAACTCGACGTTATCAACAATATGGGGTTCCCCGGTTATTTCTTGATTGTAATGGAATTCATCCAGTGGTCAAAAGACAATAATATTCCGGTAGGTCCTGGACGTGGCTCTGGTGCCGGTTCCCTGGTTGCCTATGCGTTAAAAATTACCGATCTCGATCCATTAGAATTTGATTTACTATTCGAGCGTTTTTTGAACCCTGAGCGGGTATCGATGCCCGATTTCGATGTCGACTTCTGTATGGACAGGCGTGATGAAGTTATCGATCACGTTGCCGAATTGTACGGCCGAGATGCGGTATCGCAAATTATTACCTTTGGTACCATGGCGGCAAAAGCGGTAATTCGCGATGTAGGCCGGGTATTAGGCCACCCTTATGGCTTTGTTGATCGAATTTCAAAGTTAATTCCCGGCGATCCCGGCATGACCCTGGCAAAAGCGTTTGAAATAGAACCGAAGCTGCCACAAGTTTACAGCCAGGATAATGAAGTAAAAGACTTGATCGATATGTGCCGTATCCTCGAAGGAACGACACGTAACGCCGGTAAACATGCTGGTGGGGTAGTAATATCACCGACAACCATTACCGATTTTGCACCACTGTATTGTGACGATGAAGGTAATAACCCGGTTACCCAGTTTGACAAAAACGACGTTGAAGAAGCGGGCTTGGTGAAATTCGACTTCTTGGGCTTACGGACCTTAACGATTTTACAATGGGCCATTGAAATGGCCGACGAAAAACTGCTAAAAGCCGGCAAAGAGCCGATCGACATTGCCGCCATTCCGTTAGAAGACAAGCCAAGTTTTGATTTATTGCTAAGAGCCGAAACTACCGCGGTATTCCAGTTAGAATCAAGCGGCATGAAGTCGTTGATTAAAAAACTAAAACCGGATTGTTTTGAAGATATGATAGCCCTGGTGGCCTTGTTTCGACCTGGGCCACTGCAATCAGGCATGGTAGATAACTTTATCGATCGTAAGCTCGGCCGTGAAGCGATAAGTTACCCTGATGAAAGATGGCAGCACATGGACTTGCAACCAATTTTGGAACCCACCTACGGCATTATTTTGTATCAAGAGCAGGTCATGCAAATTGCTCAGGTACTGGCGGGTTATACCCTTGGTGGCGCCGACATGTTACGTCGTGCCATGGGTAAGAAAAAACCGGAAGAAATGGCCAAACAACGTGATGGCTTTGAGCAAGGCGCAATAAACCGTGGTGTCGATGGCGAGTTGGCGATGAAAATCTTCGACCTGGTGGAGAAATTCGCCGGTTATGGTTTTAACAAATCCCATTCCGCCGCCTATGCCTTAGTGTCATACCAAACGCTGTGGATGAAAACCCACTTTCCGGCACCATTTATGGCGGCAGTAATGTCGGCCGATATGGATAACACCGACAAAATTGTCACTCTGGTGGATGAATGTGCCAATATGGGCATCGATTTATTACCACCGGATGTGAACGCGGGCTTATATAAATTTGCGGTAAATGATGAGAACCAAATCGTTTATGGTATTGGCGCCATTAAAGGCGTGGGTGAAGGACCGATAGAAGCCATCATCGAAGCTCGAGAGCAAGGCGGTCCGTTTAAAGATTTATTCGATTTTTGTGCCCGTCTTGATTTGAAAAAAATCAACAAACGTGTGCTTGAGAAGCTGATCAAAGCCGGGGCCATGGATAATTTAGGGCCACATCGTGCGGCGATGTTTGACTCGCTAAAGCAAGCCATCCGCGCCGCCGATCAACACGCCAAAGCACAAGCGATAGGCCAGGATGACTTATTTGGCCTGATAAATGTTGAAGAAGAAGATGAACGCCAATCGTTTAATGATGTGCCTGTTTGGGCTGAGGAAGTTTGGCTAGAAGGTGAGCGTGAAACCCTTGGTCTATACTTAACCGGACACCCGATTGATCGTTATTTGGATGAGTTGAAAAAGTATGGCTCAACCCGACTGGTCAATTTACAGCCTGGTGGCAAAGAGAAAGTGTCTACCGCAACCGGTTTAGTGTTAGGTGTTAGGGTATTAATAAACAAAAAAGGCCGGCGTTGGGCCTTGGTGACACTGGATGACAAAAGTGCCCGGGTGGATGTGCGATTATTTCCGGATGACTACGACAGGTTTGAAGAAATCCTACAAAAGGATCAAATTTTAGTCTGTAAAGGACAGGTCAGCTTTGATGATTACTCCGGAGGCCTTACAATGACCGCCCGAGAAGTCATGACGGTGAGTGAAGCGCGTGAAAATAACATTAAATCGATAGATTTAAATGTACATCAAGCACAATTAGATGCTGATTTTGTCGCCCAATTTAGTCAAGTACTGACGCCATTTAAGGAAGGTACTTGTCCGGTGCGAATGTTTTATCAACGTAGCGATGCACGGGCAATCATTGAATTAGGCACACAATGGCGGGTAACTCCGGACGATACCTTGATTCACCAATTAAAGATTTTATTGGGTGAAGAAAACATCGCCTTAGAATTTTAGTGATACCCGTTCCACTTCAAGATGTATCTTGAAGTGGAACGGGTATTTATAGTAATATTGCTTTTTTTGAGCGGTGCTACCACATTTTAGAGTTATACCCAGACGAGCTGAAACACGGGTTTTGAGTTTGATTGGGTATACAGCGTTAACAATTATTAGGTAAATATTTTATGTCACTCAATTTTTTAGATTTTGAGCAACCAATTGCAGAATTAGAAACAAAAATTGAAGAACTGCAACTGGTGAATCAAGGCCAGGATTTAGATCTTGATCTAGAAGCAGAAATTGCACAACTTCGCAGCAAAAGTGAAGAACTTACTAAGAAGGTATTTTCGAGTCTTGAACCATGGCAAGTAACACGCATCGCTCGTCATCCAGGCCGCCCGCATACACAAGATTATATTGATCTTATGTTTACCGACTTTAATGAGTTGGCCGGCGATAGAGCCTATTCAGATGACGCCGCTCTTATTTGTGGTACAGCTCGTTTAGACGGTAAGCCCGTTGTTGTTATTGGTCATCAAAAAGGTCGGGGAACGACTGAAAAAGTGCGTCGCAATTTTGCGATGCCTCGTCCGGAAGGGTATCGTAAAGCGTTACGCATCATGGAAATGGCAGAACGTTTCAACATGCCAATCATTACTTTCATCGATACCCCGGGGGCATACCCAGGCATTGGTGCCGAAGAGCGTGGACAGTCGGAAGCGATTGCCCGTAACTTAAAAGTGATGTCTCGTTTAACCGTACCCATTGTTTGTACGGTAATTGGCGAAGGTGGCTCCGGTGGTGCATTGGCCATTGGTGTTGGTGATAAAGTGAATATGCTTGAGTACTCAACCTATTCGGTAATTTCTCCAGAAGGTTGTGCGTCAATCTTATGGAAGACGGCAGAAAAAGCCTCGACTGCGGCAGAAGCGATGGGCGTAACGGCACCTCGCATTAAAGATTTAGGCTTAATTGACAATATCGTTGCTGAACCTCTTGGTGGCGCGCATCGAGACTTTGATTTAATGGCAAATAGCTTAAAGCAAGCGATTAAAGCGGATTTGGCATCACTTGAAGGTCAAACGAATGACGAGTTGATCGAAGGCCGTTATCAAAAATTGATGACGTACGGTTACTGTTAAGCGACAGTAAAGCGACAGTAAAGCTTAATGAAAGGAAAGTGTATGCTTTCCTTTTTTGGTTTTATAAGCTTTAGGCAACGGGCTTCGGGCAACTAGCTACGGGCAGAACATTGAGATGATAAGTTTAATTTACATTCCATAACATACGTTGTGCTGAATGAAATGAGACGAAAAGCTACTAGCTGCGGGCAAATTGTTTTAGCTGTGAACTATGTTTAAATTAACGCGTTCTGCCCGAGGCTCGAAGCCAGTAGCTCGATGCTTTTTTAACTTCCTTAAGCTTTTAAATTTTAATGATTTTATGTTAATTTGGTTTTATGACTGATTTAAATTTACATCCGCTATGGCAAACGCTGTTATTTTTCTTAGAAAAGCCAGAGCTGGCTAACAGGCCGATCACTTTGGCCTATAGTGGCGGTGTAGATTCACAAGTATTATTACATTGTTTGGCACAATTAAATGCGAAGCGGCTGCTACCGACAGCGGTTAATGCCATTCATATTGATCACGGTTTATCTCAGCATGCCTTAGCTTGGCAGCAATTCACTGAGCTGAGTGCCGAACAATTCGACATTCCCTATCAGGCGATTGCCGTTGTTATTGAAAATAAAAATCAACAAAGTCTGGAAGCACTGGCCAGAGACGCAAGGTATCAGGCAATAGAGCAGCATAGTGCTTTAAATGCTGTGATATTGACTGCTCATCATCAAGATGACCAACTTGAAACATTGTTATTAGCGTTAAAACGCGGTGCGGGTATTCAAGGCTTGTCGGCGATGCAAAGTGTTCGCACATTTAGTGAGCAGCGCTTAATTGCTCGTCCGTTTCTTGAAGTGAGTCGGACAGACATTGAAGAGTATGCGAAGCAGCATCAATTGCACTGGGTCGAAGATGAATCAAATGCTGACCAGAGCTTTGATCGTAATTTTTTACGGCAACGCATTATTCCGCTGCTGGAACAGCGCTGGCCGCAAATAAAAAATACCGCAAGCCGCAGTGCGCGCCATTGTCAGCAGGCTCAACAGTTGTTAGAGCAAATGGCGCAAGATGATTTAAATAAGGTTGAAATTAGCCGAACTGTTTTAGACATTAAACTGCTCAAAACACTAAACCAATCGCGGATAAGCAACTTGTTACGGTTTTTTATCAAGCAGAATAATCAATTGCTACCTTCAGAAAAACAATTACAGCAAGTGCTGAACACTTGCTTAAGTGCCAACCAGGATAAAAACCCGGAAGTGAAATTAGGCAAGTGTTATCTTCGACGCTATCAGCAACAGCTACACCTTACTACTGAGTTTGAAGATATTAGTGCATGGCAAACACAGTTTACCTTTATTGCTTTAAACCAGGCGCTAACTATTGATTTACCCGATAGTTTAGGTAAATTAATAGTCAGCAGAGAAAGTTTAAGCGCAAACGATATAGCGCAACAATTAGAACAACAATTAACAGCACAGTGGTTAATTCAGTTGCCTGATGTTTTTGAGAAGTTAACGGTAGCATTTAGTCATCAAAACCCTAAATGTTTACCACAATACCGTCAACAACGGCGACCATTGAAAAAAATATTACAAGAGTTACAGGTACCAACCTGGCAACGCAAACGCTTGCCGTTTATTTTTATCGATAACAATTTAGCCGCGGCATTGCCGTTGTTTATAGACAAAGAATATGTGGCGAAATCGACCAACAATTGCCTAAAGATCACTTGGCATAATTAACGTCTGATGCACAGACAAAACAAAAAGAAGGGTTATAAATAGTGGCTTCATTATTTAAAAAAATCACATCAACGAGCTTGGTTAATCAAATTATCGTTGGCATTATATTCGGTATTGTCCTGGCGGTAATTGCGCCAGATATTGCTAAATCATTTTCGTTGCTCGGCAGCTTGTTTGTCAACGGCTTAAAAGCGGTAGCGCCGATTTTGGTCTTTGTTTTGGTGGTATCTTCCATTGCCAATCAAAAAGTCGACAGTGACGCTGAGTTAAAGCCAATCATCGGGCTATACCTGGTTGGCACGTTAAGCGCCGCATTTGTGGCAGTGACGATGAGTTTTTTATTTCCAACCTCGCTTACTCTTGAGTTGGCTGGGGCAAGTGCTAATCCGCCACAAGGCTTAGGCGAAGTGTTAACCACATTGGCGTTTAAAATTGTTGATAACCCAATTAATGCCATCGCAACCGGCAATTTCATCGGTATTCTCGCCTGGGGGCTGGGGTTAGGTTTTGCGCTAAAACGAGCTAACCAGAATACCAAAGTGATGGTGCATGATATTGCCGATGGCATTACCATGATAGTTCGCGTAGTGATTCGTTTAGCGCCGATTGGTATCTTTGGTTTAGTGGCAAATACCATAGCCACTACCGGCTTTAGCGCGTTAGCCGAGTACAGTCATTTAGTCATGGTATTGGTTGGCTCAATGTTGATTATTGCCTTAGTGGTAAACCCAGTAATTGTATTCTTAATTACTCGTAAAAACCCTTACCCTTTGGTGTTTACTTGCTTACGCGGTTCAGGCATAACCGCCTTTTTCACCCGCAGTTCTGCGGCCAACATTCCGGTTAATATGCGTCTTTGTAAACAGCTTGATTTACATGAAGACACGTATTCGGTGTCGATTCCTTTAGGCGCCACCATCAATATGGCCGGGGCGGCGATAACAATCACCGTATTAACCCTTGCGGCTGCGCATACCTTACAAATTGAAGTGGATATTGCCACTGCATTGTTATTGAGTATTGTCGCATCCGTTTCAGCTTGCGGCGCCTCAGGGGTTGCTGGTGGCTCATTGTTATTGATCCCCTTAGCTTGTGGCTTATTTGGCATTAATAACGACATCGCCATGCAAGTGGTGGCAATTGGCTTTATTATTGGGGTGATCCAAGATTCAGCAGAGACGGCGTTAAACAGTTCAACCGATGTCGTGTTTACCGCCGCCGCATCACACCATATCACCAAGAATATGTAACCTGGGCTACAGGCAAAAACAAAAGGCTACGAGCTACTAGCAGCATGTTTAATGCTGCTAGTGGGATTCATTATTCCAATTAGTCTGTAAGGTCTAGCCAATAAAAACGATTGTAACGGTTGCTAAGATGAGTTTTTGACCTACACAATCTGCTTGTACCTTGTACCTTGTACCTTGTACCTTGTACCTTGTACCTACAACCGCCACCGATAAGTCATTATCGTGGCGTTTGTATTTACACATTTATCACCCTTTCCTCCAAGCACAACGATTGTTAGAGCATATAAAACAATTTTCTAACCTCAGCAATCTGCTTGTACCCTGTACCTCGTACCTTGTACCCCGCATCTCATTTCTCGCAGCTCACTTTTTGTTCCATTAGTTATCCACGCAAGTTGTGGATAACATTGTGAGTTAACGTTATACAAAAGATTGTACGTCAATAAAACCTTGCTCTCGCATCGGTTGGTTGATTTATGAGCATCGAAAACTATTGCTCTATAATCGTACGCATATGCGTTAAATCTTGATTGAGAAACATACTGCTGGTGGCTAAAGTTTGACTTATATTTTTGAATGTTGGCGTACTTACAAACTGTCATAAATATGCTATTCTAGCGCCAATTTTATTATTCATACCAATCGACATAAATTACTGTTCAGCAGTTGGTATAACCCTATCCAGGCTTGTAGATGTTATTAGTAAAAAATTTCCACATGTTTCTTGCGGCACTGAGTGTGGCACTTTTCACCTTTCGTTTCGCTTTGTTAATGACAAACCCTGACAAGCTTAAACAAAAATGGTTAAAAATATGCCCGCATGTCATTGATACTTTATTGTTTACCTTAGGTATCATCATGATGGTGACGTATTCGCTATACCCTGGACAAGTGGACTGGATGACGGAAAAATTAGTCGCCGTTGTCGCTTACATTTTTACCGGTTATTACACCTTAAAATTAGCTCGAAATAACACCATGCGCGTCATTGGTTATTTAGGCGCGATGGGCTGGGTAATTTTGGTGGCGCGTATCGCCATGACTAAACAAAACTTTTTATTTTAACCGTAGAACTAACTTAATGTTTCCGACTGTTTGACAGGCTGAAACTGAGAACATTGTATTTTTAATGAAAGATTTATTATTGTCAGAATTAACCTCTGAACGTATCAACCATATGCAGGCAGTGAATCTGTTAGAGCAAAACTTATTTGCTCTAGATGCAAAAACTGTTGCCACCAATATGGCCGATATTGATGCCTTTATTGTTCGTTTTCAACAGCAAACTGCCGATATTGAGGATGCGTTAGACCGAGCTGAACAATTACTGCAGCTGATCTATATTGAACAATTATTTGTTGATAACGAACGACCATTTTGGCCAGTAACGACGCATCAGTTAAATTCTGCTTTGGCCTTTCGCTCAATGGCGCCTGCACTGAAAAACTTGTTACTGATCCATTTGATCCGCGCTTGTGGTTTTAATATTGAAGCGGTTTATGTGCCAGAGCAAGTGATGCTACGCATTATTTGTGATAATGATTATGCGATTATATTTCACTGCATCGATGGCAATCCGATTAACTGGTTTGAGCTCGATCAACGCTTAAATAATGATGATACGTCGCCGGAGCAAAGCAGTTTAGAGGCGATTTCTGATAAAGATTTAATGGTGCAATATCTGCTATCATTAAAAACAGCACTGATCAGAGAACAAAAATTTTCTGAAGCATTACAATGTGTTGAACTTATATTGTTATTGAATCCGGACGATCCATACCACCGTCGCGATCGGGGCTTTTTGCTACAGCAACTCGATTGCTTTAAAGTAGCCTTTGATGATTATCAATACTTTGTTGAACGCTGCCCGAAAGATCCGCAGGCGAAAATATTGCAAATGCAACTAGAGCTGATCAGCAGCAACGACACCATAGTACACTAAAAGCCAGTAGCCAATTGCTAGATGCGAGGCGGTGCAGTAAACAAGGACCGTCTTTCGAAAAAATCATAAATAACATGCCCATATGAAAGGGCAGAATGAATACCTTTAATTTTGTGGAGACAACATGCACAACACCGCCTTAATAACCAACGATGCTTCGGTTCTTGGTTTATTAGCCATTTTACTTGGTTTGGTATTTTATACCGCCAATAGCAGCCACCCTAAATGGCAAAAATTTTACACTGTGGTACCGGCCGTATTACTCTGCTACTTCTTGCCTTCATTACTCAATACCTTTGGCGTGATCAGCGGTGAAGAATCAAACCTTTATTTTGTCGCTTCCCGTTACTTACTGCCAACCTGTTTGGTGCTGTTAACCTTAAGTGTTGATTTAAAAGCAATTTCTGGGCTTGGTAAAAAAGCGGTGATCATGTTCTTTACCGGTACTCTCGGTATTGTCATTGGTGGCCCCATTGCTTTGTTAATTGTTTCTGCAATATCGCCAGCCGTTTTGGGTGTTGAAGGCCCGGAAGCGGTATGGCGAGGTTTAACTACCGTTGCTGGTAGCTGGATTGGTGGTGGTGCCAACCAGGCAGCAATGAAAGAAATTTATGGTGCCGGCGATAAAATTTTCTCAGCGATGATCACTGTCGATGTTATCGTCGCCAACATCTGGATGGCGATACTTTTGGTGATGGCGGCAAAGGCCAAGCAAATCGATGAAAAAGCCGGTGCTGATACTTCGGCAATTACCCGCTTAAAGGAAAGAGTTGAAAACTTCCATTCAGAACATTCACGTAACCCGGAGTTAAGTGATCTGATGATAATTTTGGCTATTGGCTTTGGCGTAACGGGTTTTGCCCATATGTTTGCCGATGCCATCACCCCGTATATGGTGACCAACTTCCCAGAGTTAGACAAGTTGTCTTTTCACAGTAAATTCTTTTGGATGATAGTGTTCGCCACGACAGTGGGTATTATTCTCTCGTTTAGTCGCTTACGTAAACTCGAAGGCGTAGGGGCGAGCAAGGTTGGCTCGGTAATGCTGTATATCTTGATTGCCTCTATCGGCATGAAGATGGACGTTACCATGATCGTTGATGCGCCAATTTATTTCGTTATTGGTGCCATCTGGATGATCATTCACGCCAGCTTAATGTTGTTTGTCGCCAAACTGATCAAAGCGCCGCTATTTTATATGGCCGTTGGTAGCCAGGCAAACGTCGGTGGCGCTGCCTCTGCCCCTATCGTGGCCTCAGCATTTCATCCGTCACTGGCGCCGGTCGGTGTACTATTAGCAGTTTTAGGCTATACCGTAGGTACATACATGGCCTGGTTATGTGGTCAAATTTTACAAGTTGTTTCTTAATAAGGATTACTCATGGGTTTACAAACGATAGATTTTGCCAACGTAAGCGTTGCTAACGACAAACCTTTTGTCCTGTTTGGCGGCATGAATGTGCTGGAATCTCGTGATATGGCGATGAAAATTGTCGAGCATTACGTTGAGGTGACCACTAAGCTTGGTATCCCGTACGTATTTAAAGCGTCTTTTGATAAAGCCAATCGTTCCTCGGTGCATTCCTATCGTGGTCCGGGAATGGATGCCGGTTTAAAGATTTTTGAAGAGATCAAATCGACCTTTAACGTGCCAATTATCACTGATGTCCACGAACCGTATCAGGCACAACCGGTAGCGGAAGTGGTAGATGTGATTCAACTACCGGCATTTTTAGCAAGGCAGACGGATTTGGTGGTGGCAATGGCCAAAACCGATGCAGTGATAAACGTCAAAAAACCACAGTTTTTAGCCGCCCATGAAATGCGCCACATCATCAAAAAATTTAGTGAAGCGGGTAACGAAAAAGTTATCTTGTGTGAGCGTGGCAGCTGTTACGGCTATAACAATCTGGTAGTAGATATGCTGGCCATGGATGAAATGACGACCATGGCACCGGTCATTTTTGATGCCACCCATGCCTTACAAAAACCCGGTGGCAGAAGTGACTCTGCCGGTGGCCGACGTGCGCAAGCCGCGCAACTTGCCCGCAGTGGCATGGCCTTGGGCATTGCCGGTTTGTTTATCGAAGCCCATGAAGACCCGGATAAAGCCTTGTGCGATGGCCCGTGTGCATTGCCATTACATACCTTAGAAAATTATTTGGTGCAAATGAAAGCGGTGGATGATTTAGTTAAATCGTTTGCACCACTAATTACCGACTAGTAACTGCAACGAAAAGTAGCAACCAAAGTGTTACCGACACTTTGGTTGATTAGGTACAATTTTGCCCTTTCCACAGAGGTTGCATTGAGATTTGGCATTAAGTTTATAAGGAAGAAACCTTTACATGTTAAGCACTATTGAAAGACGTCACGAAATCGTATTGTTGACCGAAAAGCATGGTAATGTAGCAGTAAAGCAATTGGCCGAACAGTTTCAAATTTCTACAGTAACCATTCGTCACGATCTAAATGAGTTGCACAAACTTGGTTTAATCGTCCGTTCAAGAGGTGGCGCAGTACCAAGTAACCGCTTAACTAAAGAGCTTTCGATAAAAGAAAAACACAAAGAAAACTATAAAACTAAATTACTGCTGGGCAAAGCCGTAGCCGATTTAATTCAGGATGGTGATGCCATCATTCTCGATTCTGGCACAACAACCGAACTAGTCGCGCAAAACCTTATTGAAAAACAGAATCTGACAGTGATGACCAACGGGTTGAATATAGCCAATGAGTTATCGCGTACCGATAATTGTGATGTTTATATTAGTGGCGGTAAATTAAGAAGAAAATCCATGTCTTTTTATGGTAGCCAGGCCGAACAAAAATTGAAGCTTTATAATTTTAATAAGGTAATTTTGGCTGTTGATGGTATCGATCTGAGTAGTGGCATTAGTACTCATCATGAACCTGAGGCTAACTTTAATCGTGCCATGTGTGATAGTGCCGAACAGATCATTGTGGTAACCGATTCGAGCAAATTTGGCCGCCGTTCATTGCATGCTATTTTACCGTTAAAAGCGATTGATATTCTGGTGACGGATACTGGTATATCTCAAGAATTTCGAGATGAACTGGAAACGTTGAGCGTGACCTTGATCATGGTTGAGCAGGGCTAGGGTTAAGATTTGCCTGATGCTATCGTAAGCTTTACTTGAATATGAAGCAATCATTTTTAAAATCACTAAATCTTAATCGTTGGTCCTGTACAAAGCAGAATTAATGCCGTCCCTGACAATTCTGCATACAGTTCGTCCTGAACTAAAAGGCTGCACTTCAACGTACAGCCTTTTTGTTTTGGTAATTGGCAAAATGACTTGTGCATCGCTTGGCAGTTAAATTAAACTAGCGCTTTATTTGCCAGCTGAGAAGAACATGGCCGCTAGTGACGATTTAACTATTCGTTTTAATAAAGCTGAGAATGCAATTGCCAGCATAATATTTGCCCACGGCGCCGGTGCCAGCATCGACAGTGAATTTATTGTCGAAATCAGCGCATTGCTCAACCAACAAGGCTTAAATGTCATCGCCTTTAATTTTCCCTATATGCAACAACGTCTCATCGATGGCAAACGCCGACCACCAAACAAGATGGATGTATTGCTAGCCAGTTATCTTGAGAGAATAAAACAATATCAGGGAGAATTACCCCTGTTTATTGGTGGCAAATCTATGGGCTCAAGAGTGGCGGCGATGCTTGCCAATGAAGATAAGGTTAGCGGCGTGTTTTGTTTAGGCTATCCTTTTCATCCACAAAAGCAGCCGGATAAATTACGCTTAGAGCCTCTGCAAAATGCGCAAAAGCCAGTGTTAATTGTCCAGGGCGATAGAGACGCGCTGGGTAATAAAGACGAAATAACCAGTTATATGCTCAAAGATAACATTAAAGTTCAATATGTCGAAGATGGCGATCATGACTTAAAACCGAGAGTAAAATCAGGCTTTACCCATCAGCAACATAAAAATTCGGCGGCAAAAATCATCGTTGAGTTTATAAGTGCACAACTATTAATCGATAAGGGCTAAGTTAATGCGTTATTTTCAGGCATTTGCAGGTATAATGGCGGCAATCTCTGTATTACTAAGTGCCTGGTTGTCACATAGCAAGGGTACGCTATCTTTAATACAAGTAAAAAACATCGAAACAGCATTATTGTTCGCCTTTATTCATAGCATTGCGATATTCATTTGTGTGCTGTTGCATCGGTTAAATAGCCAGCAGCGGCTAGATAAACTTAGCGTTTGTGCTGCAAGTTTATTTACCTTCGGTATTGTCTGCTTTAGCGGCTTAATTACCGTAAAACAATTTATTACCATTGGCATGCTAGCAAAATTAACTCCCCTGGGAGGAATGGCATTGGCCCTTGGCTGGTTAGTATTGGGCTTTGCCAGTACTAAAGTAGAAAGATCAGTAAAAGATAAGTAGAAAGATCAAAAGGAAACCTAGATAAATGACCGCGATTGTCCTTTATTGTCGCCCCGGCTTTGAAAAAGAGTGTGGCGCCGAAATTCAAGAAAAAGCCTCCTGGAATGAAGTGTATGGCTTTTTAAAACTCAGCAAAAATGAAGGCCTGGTGCAATTTCACTTACATGATGAAAGCCAGGCTCAAAGGTTGATGCAAAAACTGCCATTAACCCGGTTAATCTTTGCCCGTGAGTGGTTTGCCACTTTAGACGATGCTGTTGAACTACCGGAATACAACCGGGTAGAAGTGATTAGCGAAGCGTTAGGTGAAAGGTTTCATTACCAAGAACTAAGAGTTGAGACCGTTGATACCAACGATGGCAAGGCGTTAAGCAAGTTCTGTCGAAAGCTCTCGGTACCACTGCGTCAATACTTGCGTAAATCTGGTGTGCTCGCTAAAAAAGAAAGCGGCAATTACAGTGACAATGCCATAGTGTTACATGCGTTATTTTTATCTGGCCAACAAGTGCAATTAGGCTATTCTTTTGCGCGCAATACCTCTGAGCATGTGATGGGTATCCCGCGTTTGAAGTTTCCAAATGCCTCGCCGAGTCGTTCAACCTTAAAGCTTGATGAAGCGTTTTTACATTTTATTCCAAAAAGTGATTGGGATACGCGTTTAACCTCGGGTTTGAATGCCGTAGATTTAGGCTCTGCTCCTGGTGGCTGGACTTATCAACTGGTACGCAGAGGGATGATGGTGAAAGCCGTTGATAATGGCCCGATGGCGGAATCGTTAATGGAAACCGGGCAGGTAAAGCATTATGAACAAGACGGCTTTAAATTTAGACCACATCGAAAAAACAATTATTGGCTGGTGTGCGACATGATCGAAAACCCGACCAAAGTGGCCAAGTTAATGGCCAGTTGGATGATCGATGGTGATTGTAAAGAAGCCATGTTTAACCTGAAATTACCGCCTTCGGCTGGGCGTTATCAGTTGGTGATGAAAAACCTGCAAACCATCAAAGACCTGTTAAGCGATAATAATATCAGGTACGAAATGTACGCTAAGCATCTTTATTATGATCGTGAAGAAGTTACGGTGCATTTGCGGGTGTTAGAGAATAGGTAGTAAAAAGGACCGTCAGGTCCTTTTTTTACAAGCGTTCAAGTACCGCATCAGTAAAGTCAGTAGTACCAAAGCTACCACCTAAATCACGAGTGGTTCTATCGCCTGACTCGATCACATCTTTAATGGCGTTGCGAATTGCGGTTGCCTTATCATTCATGCCTAAATATTCAAGCATTTGAATAGCCGCTAAGATCACTGAAGTGGGGTTAGCCAAGTTTTTACCGGCAATATCAGGTGCACTGCCGTGAACCGCTTCAAAAATTGCACAATCTTGGCCGATGTTCGCCCCAGGTGCCATGCCCAAACCGCCAACAAGGCCGGCACATAAATCAGATAAAATGTCGCCAAACAGATTGGTGGTAACAATGACGTCAAATTGCTCAGGGTTCATCACTAATTGCATACAGCAGTTATCCACGATCATTTCACTCGATTCAATGTCCGGGTAACGCGCTGCCACTTCACGAGCTACTTTTAAGAACAAACCGGAAGTGGATTTTAAGATGTTGGCTTTATGTACGGCGGTAACTTTTTTACGGCCTTCTTTACGGGCGGTTTGATAGGCAAACTCAACAATGCGCTGAGCACCTTCACGAGTGACTAAACTCACCGCTTCGGCGGTTTCACCATCTGCAGAAACGGTTTGACCTACACCAGAATACATACCTTCGGTGTTTTCACGAATGGTTAAAATATCGATGTTTTCGTAACGGGCCCGGGTACCTTTGAACGAATTTACCGGGCGCAAATTTGCGTATAATTTGAATTGTTTACGTAAGGTGACATTGATTGAGGTAAATCCTTCACCAACCGGAGTGGTAAGCGGGCCCTTTAACGTGATTTTATTTTTTTCAATCAGCTTTAAGGTTTCTTCAGGTACCAGTTCGCCGTGTTTTTCTAACGCGGTAAGGCCTGCGTCAGCAAATTCGTAGTTAAAATCACAACCGGCTTTGTCTAATACTTTAATGCAGGCATCAATAATGCTTGGGCCGATGCCGTCACCCGGGATCACTGTGATTGTTCGCTGAGTCATAGAATTTACCTACCTTTAATACCAAATTGATTGAATACTAAGTTGACTAAATATCTGCTCATTTTAAATCAAATTAGTATAGGATGTAGCGGAACTGGCGGTAGTAAAAAATAGCATAAAAAAACCGCCTTCAAAGGACGGTTTTATACCATGACTACATGGCGATATCTAGTTAATTTACCGACATTAGCCGCGATATTGCTGAAAATCACAGCAATTAAGACTAAAGTATTAAAACTACTCTGTGGCTTTTAGCTCTTTATAATCGAGATAAGCGCTTTCGCCGATGCCAACCAGTACATCATTTTTGAATAACAACGCGGTACATTCATCCTGGGTGGTGATGCCGTCGGAGTGTTTATGCTGGGTGCGATAAAACATCACCTGGTAATTGCCAGAATTTACTTTTTTGGCTTCGGTTAAATCCGGGCTGCCGAGATCAACGATCACCTTATCGACATTAACCACATCAAGTTTTAATTTGGCAATGTATTGGCGATTAAACCCTTCGCGTTCATCCCACTCCATTTTCACCGGAGTATCTTTATAAAAATGCATAACGCCCGCTGCAAAAATACCATATAGAGCAATAGCAATGATCACTCGAAAGGTTATTTTTTTGTTCATAACAATCCTTTAAAAAATTTTTAGCAATGAATCTAATTATTATTCTTATTATACGTGGCAAAGATTAATAAAAAACCAATAAAATTGTAACTAATTTTTAACGTTTTCGTCGTGTTGAAGAAAAGTGAAGAGGCGAATTTGTTAACAATACTTGCCAGTTGCGTGGTTTTATCGGTTTAGCCTGGTTCAGGCTCTGCAACTTGTAGACGAATATCCTTCAAATTAAAGCCTAAAGGGATGTCTTTTTTCAGTTGCAATAACTGTTGGCTTAATTCAATTTGCAGTTCGGTATTCTTTAATTTATTGGCCACCGATTTTTTTAAATCAGTCGCCGATAAAATATTTTTTAACGAGCCATAATGGAGCAACAACTCTGCCGCGGTAACCGGGCCAACACCGGCAACGCCTGGTATTTTATTGGTACTGTCGCCAGTTAATGTCCAAAAGTCGAGCAGTTGTGATGTTTTCACATTAAACTTATCGTGCACGTAATGATCATCAAAATAACGCTTTTTAAAGTAATCATACACTTTTACATGATGACCAAGTAGCGGCAAAAAGCCTTTGTCGGTGGAAACAATCGTGGTGTTTTGGCCATTTAATGCCATTTTAACCGCCAGGGTGGCAATTAAATCGTCGGCTTCGTCCTGCTCCGATTCGAGTGAATCTATGTTTAACTCTAAAAAACTGTCTTGCATATCGGTTAAACTGTCCGCCAGGTGTTGCGGCATTTTCTTTCGACCTTTCTTATAATCGGGAAACAGTTTGTAGCGCCAACACAATCCTTTGCAATCAAATACCGCCAAGATATGACTCGGCTGGTGCTGGTCAATGATCTTCTGCAACGCTTTGTTTGCGTTCACTTTGGTATTGTGAATGATTTGTTTTTTGGTCTTTTCGGACAACTCATCAAGCAACAGATAGGGGCGCTCTTGCGCCGCATATATTCTGCGGATCAGGTTCATGGCGTCGATGAGAACTAGGTGTGCTTGCATAGTTATTATTATTTTAGTTTGCTATCTGTTTTAAACGGTCACTTTTTGCTCAGCAACAATGCGGTAACAAGGGGTATATTCACCCTGCAATTTCATTCGTTGTTGTTTGACAAACGATGATAACAGGTTATCCATGTGTGTCATAATTTCTTTGTCACCAGATATTTCATACGGGCCGTTTTTGCGAATGTTTCTTACCCATTCCGGTTTCACATTACCGGCAACAATACCGGAAAAGATTCTACGCAAATTGGCCGCCAGTTCATTTACCGGCAAGTCTTTGCTCAAACTCATCTCTGCCATATTGTCATGGGTTGGCAAAAACGGTTGTTGAAACTGCTGCTCAATTTCCAGGGTCCAGTTGTAGTGATAAGAATCACCAACGGCTTTGCGGTAATTGATCACCGACTTTACCTGGTCTTTAAGATATTGTGCCACTTGTTCGGCATCATCAATAATAATGCTATACAGTTGTTGCGCTTCGGCGCCTAATACGTCGCCAATAAACTGATCTAATGCCTGAAAGTATTGTTCAGAGCCTTTTGGCCCGGTAAGTACTACAGGCAATTTTTGTAATTTATTTTCAGGATGTAATAACACGCCGATCACAAACAATAATTCTTCGGCGGTGCCGGCACCGCCCGGGAAAATGATCAGGCCATGACTTAAACGCACAAACGCTTCCAGCCGCTTTTCAATATCGGGCATGATCACCAATTCATTGACTATGGTATTGGGTGGCTCAGCAGCAATAATACTGGGCTCAGTTAAACCGATATAACGACCACTATAATTACGCTGTTTGGCATGACCAAAGGTTGCGCCTTTCATTGGCCCTTTCATCGCTCCGGGTCCACAACCGGTGCAAACATTAATACCCCTCAGGCCTAATTGATACCCCACCTCTTTCGAATATTTATATTCATTATGCTGAATTGAATGGCCGCCCCAGCAAGTAATAACGCCAGGATCACTATCGAGTTTAATCGCATCGGCATTACGTGTAATATCAAACACCATGTGGGTGTTCAGGCCTGGTGAACGCGGTGCCGGGTTCGCTAAATAACGGCTGGAAATAAATAAAATATCGCGCAATACTGCCGATAATTGTTCTTGAATACCTTTAATAATTTTGCCGTCAACAAAGGCGTGGCTGGGCGGGTTGATTAAACGCAACTTGACTCCGCGTTCGCGTTTAAGCACTTGGATATCAAAGCTTTTATATCTTTCATAAATGGCTTCGGCATCATCTGTGGTACTGCCGACATTAAGTACGGCAAGAGAACAATTACGATACAGTTGATATAATTCGCTATTGGCGGAGTGTTGTAGTTGGTCAACTTCTAATGGGGATAGTAGACACATGTTGCCAACCGGGTTTAGTTCAATTTGCATAAGCTACCTCTACTTGTCTTACATGGAAATTTTTATTGGAAAATAACAACTTAGACCAGAAATTTAACGTCTATAGTTTGAGTGTAGTCTATATAGTGGCAGATAAAAAGGTGGAAGCAGGGACTAGGTACGAGGTCGAATTGACTCAAATTAAAGGTAACCCTAGCGATTTAGCAATAAGCTGAAAAACATATCGTTGACTCATAATTAATGTAACCCTGTTCAGGAGCATTAATTATGCAGCTTAAAGAACGCAGAAGT
>NZ_JQDZ01000096.1 GCF_000764205.1 Thalassotalea sp. ND16A | reverse complement strand
TCGAAAGATTGGGCTTTTTTCGTTTAAGGCCAGTGATAAACCCTTAGGGTTTGTAGCCCACTCATATCTTAAGAGTTCAAATCTCTATCTCACCGCCATATTTAGAGAAAAGCCCAATCGAAAGATTTGGGCTTTTTTCGTTTAAGGCCAGTGATAAACCCTTAGGGTTTGTAGCCCACTCATATCTTAAGAGTTCAAATCTCTATCTCACCGCCATATTTAGAGAAAAGCCCAATCGAAAGATTGGGCTTTTTTCGTTTAAAGCCAGTGAAAAAACCCAAAGGTTTTGTAGCCCACTCATATCTTAAAGTGAACTAGTTTTTGTCTTTGTCTATTCACATTTAATTCAAACACATCTGGTCTTGAGTAGTGGCCGCAAGGATCAAAATTCTGCCGTTCTTTTCTTACTTCGTTTAGATTGATGGTTGCGGTAACTACAACTTCTTTCCCTACAATAGGTTCAATAACCCAACTACCGTCAGGGGCAGCAATGCATGAGCCGCCATTGCCTAGTAACTCATTGGCGTTTTGCTTTATTAATCGGTGATGAGGAATATCGTTATGTATATCTTCTTGGCGCATCAACCCGGATACCGATAACACATACATGCGATTTTCTTTGGCGATATGTCTTGTCAAATCAACGGTATTGTTAACATTGCCCGGCCATACAGCAACATGTAAGTTTTCCCCTTGTGCATATAAAGCGGTGCGTGCGAGAGGCATCCAGTTTTCCCAGCAGTTTAATCCTCCCACAGTAAAATTATTAAGCGAATGCACTTTTAGACCATTGCCATCGCCAATGCTCCAGGCCAAACGTTCTTCGTATGTTGGCATCAGCTTTCGGTGAATTGACTTAATGATCCCGGTTTTATTTATATAGAGCAAACTACAATAGATGCTATGTCCACCACGATCACCGGCTCTTTCGGCACAACCTAAGTACACGGCGATGCCATTTTTTTTCGCTAATGCACAAATGCTGTTCAGATCCCCTCGCTCAATACTTACCGCTTCAGCCAGATAATGGGCAAACAGCTCTTTTTGTAATGTGCTGTTAAATCTTGCTCCATCAGTTAGCTCCAGCCAAAATGGATAGCCTGGCAGCAGCGTTTCGCCAAAACAAACTAAATCTGCGTTTTGCACTGTGGCTTGCTCTATAGCCTCTTCAATCTTTTTTATTGTCGATTTTTTGTTTAGCCATTTTGGAGCAATTTGAGCAATAGCAATATTTAGGCTGTCATTCATCTGTTGTTTATTATCCTTGATCATTCTTTGAGCTATCAATTCATGACTGATTACTTGTTTACTGTAATCGACTGCGTGATGACATCTACCGTTGCGCCGTCGCTGTCATTCAGCGTGAAGGTAATTGTCCCCGAGCCTTGCTTGTCTCCCTGGATTAACCACGACACGTTCGAGCTGCCTCCAGCTGCCACCGAGCCGATCGACTGCGTCTGATTCGGCGGGTTCTCCAATTGGAGTATGCGTAAGGGTGACCACGTGACCGTCACTGTCAAACCCGCAGCGGTTGTGCCTCCGGCGTTTGTCACCGTTTCCGTTGCTCTGAATTCGTCTCCCCGGTTGATACTCGCGGCAACACCGCTGACCGAGAGACTGAGCACTTCTGGCTGCGGCACCGAATTGTCCACCGTCACGTTGACGCTGGTAGAAATTTCAGTATTACCAACGGTATCGGACGCTTGCGCCGTCAGGGTGTGCGCTCCATCGGTAACTCTCGTCGTATTCCACGAAGCACTGTAAGGAACAACCGTATCCGTGCTCAGCAAAACACCATCGACGAAGAACTGCACTTGCGTGACTCCAGAGGGATCGGATGCCGCCGCAGTGATGGTCACTGCGGCACTGACCGTCGCTCCACCAGCCGGACTGGTGATGTTTACCGCTGGCCCCGAATTGTCCACCGTCACGTTGACGCTGGTAGAAGTTCCAGTATTTCCGGCGTTATCGGACGCTCGGGCCGTCAGGGTGTGCGCTCCATCGGTAACGCTCGTTGTATTCCACGAAGTACTGTAAGGAGCAACCGTATCCGTGCTCAGCAAAACACCATCGACGAAGAACTGCACTTGTGTGACTCCAGAGGGATCGGAGCCAGTCGCAGTGATCGTCACCGCGGCACTGACCGTCGCTCCATCAGCCGGACTGGTGATGTTTAGCGCTGGCGGCGAGTTGTCCACCGTCACGTTGACGGCCGTAGCAAACCCTGTATTACCGGCGGCATCGAACGCTCGGGCCGTGAGGGTGTGCGCCCCATCGGTAACGCTCGTCGTATTCCACGAAGCACTGTAAGGAGCGGTAGTATCCGTACCCAGCAATACACCATCGACGAAGAATTGCACCTGAGTAACCCCGACGTTATCGGAGGCCGTTGCCGAGTTTGTGATGGAGCCACTCACCTTACTCCCTTCGGCTGGACTTAACAAACTGACGTCCGGGGCGGTGATGTCGGTGTCGGGCGGGGGAGCCGAGCCTGCTGTATGCGTGATCTGCAGGACGTAATCCGCCTTCCTCATGTTGTTCTGGTTTTGGATCTCAAACACGTACACGCCCGCAATCGTCGCCGTAAAGGAGATCTGGATCGGTTGCAGTCCCCCCTGGATGGCGACGACGTTGTTGTTCGGATCGAAGACAGTTAACAGTGGATCGGCCCGGTCATCATCCCAGCTTAGATTTACATCGACTATGCCTGCAGCATCAATTGTCAGGTTGTGGTTATTAATCGCGTTGCCTTGTAGGCGGTCTGAGAACGTAGTGGCGATGGGATCCGACACCGGGGGAGCCGTATTCTGCACGGTGATGCTTACGCTTAGTGAGGTCCCGACATTTCCTGCCGCATCCACGGCTTGCGCCGTCAGATTATGTGTGCCATTGAGCACCGACGTCGTATCCCATGAACCTGTAAAAAGCGAAGCCGGAGCGGTACTCAGCAATTGCCCAACAAGTAGCCCGTCGATGAAAAATTCGACTGCCGCCACTGCCACGTCATCAACAGCCGTAGCTGAAACCGTAATCGTGCCAGCAATGATTGCGTTCTGGTTCGGGTTAGTCAAACTGACCGTGGGTGGCGTAACATCAGGCGGCGTTGCCGAATTGAGCGCCTGCATGGCATTGATCCGGCCGTTAGTTAAGGTTCCCTTAGTGCTGACAGCCAATGGCTCAACCGTGCTAAGCAGTCTCTGTTTTATGTCATCGGCAGTTAGCGTCGGTTCGTTTCCCCACACCAATGAGGCCGTGCCTGCCACGTGGGGCGAGGCCATCGAAGTGCCGTTGAGCGCTTTATAACCGGTCAGCACACAATGCTGACACGTCCCTGTAGGGACAGTCGACAATATGTTCCCCCCAGGCGCGGCAACATCAACCGAAACCGAGCCGAAATTACTAAAAATGGCATAGAGATCATTATGATCGGTCGCCGCAACAGCCAGCACATTGCTTAACTCATAAGATGCAGGGAAAAAAGGTATCAATTCGTTGTCACTATTCGCATTACCAGCGGCTGCAACGTGAAGAATCGAAGCCATACCTGGCGAATCGAGTCCGGCCAGCGCATCTACAATCGCCTGCGAGAAACCGCCACCACCCCAACTATGATTGCTGATTAAAATATCTTGACCACGGCTATGCTTTAGATCATTGACATACCTGATACACTCGATAGCATCTGCTAAAGTGCCACCGCCGGTGCTACTCAGAAATTTACAGGCAATGATTTTGATATTTTGACCGACTCCAGCCACACCGATGCCATTACCTCGGATTGCCGCTATGGTACCTGCCACATGGGTGCCGTGGCCATTGTCATCAAACGGATCTCCGCTGCCGCTGATGGCATTAATGCCATGAATATCATCGATATAGCCGTTGTTATCGTTATCAAGCCCGTCGCCGGCAATTTCACCGGGATTGGTCCAGATATTGGCGGCTAAATCTTCATGAGTATAATCCACCCCAGTATCGATAACCGCCAGCAAAACCGGTAAGTTACTGGTGCTAACATCCCAGGCTGCCGGTACATCAATATCAGCATCCGTCTGTCCTCCTGTTTGACCGGTATTATGCAGGCCCCATAATTGAGGGAAAAACGGGTCGTTAGGGATAAGCTGGGTAGAGTAAAGGTAGTTGGGCTCGGCATATTCAACCCGGAAATCGCTCCTGAGTACGGCCATCATTTCACTGCTATAAGTTTCGGGACACTCGGCAAGTCTTAATCGTCGGCCCTGATCTGTGCCGTTTTTATTGAGGTTTTCCTTTTCTATGAGCCCGTATTGTGGGTAATATTGATCATAAAATACTCGCACATCCTGGTCGGTGACGCCGGGTTTAAATCCTATGATCATTTCATTAGGTTTGGACGTTACTGCAAGTGCCTCTGGCAGATTGTTATTTGTAACCGTGGCACTCTGCGAGAAACCAGTGTTAAACATGAATAGTATGGTTGCTAAAACAAGGAACAACCCGAAAGTTAACAGAGTTAGCCTTTTCATCAGAAACACTCCCGACACCATCGGCATCAGCTTAAATAAAAAATCTTTACAGACCCTTTATATGTTGTCGGCGACTCATCTGCATCACCAGGCCATTACACGCTCCAATATGTAGCACATAGAGGGATAACGAAAATGCATCATTAGTATAGTAGGTTTAAGGGATGTGACCGCAAAATATCAAGATTAATTGGTTTAATATAAGTCATGATATTGATATACCGGGGGGCTTGCTAATATTTTGAACGGTTTTAGTTCATCGAAAGCCATCGCATGGAACCGTTCTCAGCGCAGCAATTAAAAAACTTGCAGGATGCACCGCCGGACGAGTTTGGGGTAACTAACGGTCGGAACACCTTTCATTATTGTTGATTTTTCTTCCCGCCTAAGCAGCATTACGCGCACCATACCTATAGCACCTCTCATACCGCTCTAGAATTCTCCAAGGGAGATAATGTCTACCAACGATTGCGCAACTTACCCATGTTGAATTTTACCTCGATAGTCTAAATTTACTCAGTGGGTGGACTCAATAATTCACCATACCGTTGAAATGGAATGGCCTAATTCACCAATATTAAGGCGAGGAATGAAACGATGAAAATTATGAGCAGAGGGTTGAGTGCAGCAATGCTTCTCCTGCAATTCGTGGTACTTACGGTAAGCGCACAAGGGAGCGCTCTGGAGAGCAATATCTACGTCCAGTGCCCAACAACCACTGAGCTGCACCCATCAGGAAATGGCATCCAATGCCGTCACCTGCTGGCGGGTGACGGTATGGTAACGATGGCCGACGATGCCGGAAAACAGCAGTACATCTTTAGTTACGCCGAACTTCCGCAAGGGGATCCCAATGAGCCACCCATCAACACCTCTGAGTACGCTGGCTGGGTTGTGGAGCAGGGTATGCTAGCCGCCAATGCCCCCGCACCGACAATATCAGTAGATGAGGATGACGAGCTCTTCCTTACCCTCAGCAATGTCGGCATGGCGATGCGGCCCGATCTTTTCGACCCCCACACCATCCACTGGCACGGTTTTCCAAATGCAGCGGCAATCTTCGATGGCGTGCCTGATGCCTCAATATCTGTCAATATGATGGCCAGCCTGACCTACTATTACTACGCCAAGGACGCAGGCACCTACATGTATCACTGCCATGTCGAGGCCGCTGAGCATATGCAAATGGGCTGCTCGGTAGCCTTTACGTGCGGCCTCGACAGAATAAACTCCCCAACGGTACGATATTGGGGAGCCATACCCACAACAATCCCGATGAAGGTCCGTCAGATAACTCGCTGGTCGGTGACAAGTACGCCTTCAACGATGGCGACGGCACGACCCGCTATGACGTTGAGTACCCGATCCAGATCGGTTCCTTCGATCCTGATTTTCACGATGCGAGTCTCAACACACAGCCACTGCCTTTCGCAGGCATGAGAGACCGATACTTCCTACTGAACGGCCGCGGCTACCCGGATACCGTCAACCCAGACGTGCTCAATACCATTGACCCGCTTGGAATGGAACAGCCTTCCCAGCCGGTGTCAAGCCTAATCACCGCAACCTCGGGGCAGCGTATTCTGCTGCGTATATCCAATTTGAGCGTCACTAATTTTTACACGCTGGGCACCAATGGCTTGCCGATGGAAGTGGTAGGGCTAGATGCTCGGCTGCTCCGCGATGGGGATGACAACAACATGTACTACATGACCAACTCGCTTACCCTAGGTGGCGGCCAGTCGGCAGACGTAATCCTCAACACCACAGGGCTGCCACCCGGCAGCACTTACTTCCTTTATACAACCAACCTTGACCGGCTGGCCAACGATGGCGAGAACTTCGGCGGCATGATGACCGAAATACGGATTAATTAGGAGAGCGGCAATGACTAAATTTGAGCTAAACAAATTCAGTGCAACGATAGTACGGTTGCTTTTAACCATAGCCGTGCTTGCAGCGATGATAGTTTCCGGGGGCGCACGCGCAGCAATTGACGGTATAACCGGAACCACTTTCAATCTCACCGCGAGTGAAGGTTACATTTCCATCGCCGATGGGGGCTCAGTCTACTCATGGGGCTACAGCACCGATGGTACGATGCAGTTACCCGGGCCGACATTAATTGTGTCAGAGGGGGCTACGGTAACCGTGACCCTCAAAAACAGCTTGCCCAAAGCCGCAGGCAATGTCTCAATCATTTTCTCAGGACATCAGGTCACGATGACAGCTGGCGGTGAACTGGGGCTGCTGGCTCAGGAGGCCACGTCCGGTGGTTCTGTTGCCTACACTTTTACAGCCGGCCAGCCAGGAACTTACCAGTACCACAGCGGGACGCGACCAGATCTACAAGTGGAGATGGGCCTCTACGGCGCGCTAATCGTCAGGCCACGAGTGCCTGCCGACGGCTGCATTGCTTCCGCTTACGCTCACTCAGCAACCTGTTTCGACCGCGAGTACCTTTTCCTATTGAGTGAAGTGGATATTCAAATTCACCAAGCGGCTGAGCAGCAATCCTCGGGTTCCGGTCCTATCGAGATCGGCACTGGCACCTACCAATCGGAGTACTGGCTCCTTAACGGCCGCGCGGCCCCCGACACTATGGCTGAGGCGGGCACTTCAATACTGAAGAGCCAGCCATACAATGCCATGGTACGTATGCATCCAGGGGAGCGAATACTGATGCGAGTGGCGGGTGCGGGTCGTGAAATGCACCCCTTCCACTTCCATGGCAACCATGCACGAGTCCTCGCCCGCGATGGTCGGCTGTTGCTTAGTGCCACAAACCCTAACCAACTTGCCGGGCCGAACCTGTTCACCATCCCCTCGGTTCCTGGTGGAACGGTTGACGCTATCTTCGAGTGGACTGGCAAGGATCTGGGCTGGGACATATACGGCACAAATGACTTCAATGCTCACGACTGCATTCCTGATGCGGACGGCTATCACAATAATACCAGCGACGACAATTACCGCGAGTGGTGTGCCGATCACAACAGAGAAATCCCGGTGGTTTTGCCTAACTTGAGCACTCTGGCATTCGGTGGCTTCTACGGCGGCAGCCCGTACCTCGGCGTGCTGGGCAGCTTACCGCCCGGTGAAGGAGGGCTAAATCCCAACGCGGGGTTCGCCTACATGTGGCACTCCCATACCGAGAGGGAAATGGTGAACAACGATATTTTCCCGGGCGGGATGATGACCATGCTGATCATCGAAGCCCCATGGGTTGACATACCATAATTTACTGAAAAGGAGAGCAGCGATGAAACTCATATTTTTAAAGGCATTTTGTGAACGCGTTTACGTTTATGTTCGCCTGCACCTCCTGACAGAGGAACGTTACATGAGACTGATAAGGCAAAAGACAGTAGCACAGCTTACTGCGACATCGATAAATGCAGCCAACAGGCAGCTCACGGCGAACTGGACCCGGTTGTTCCGAGTAGTCGTGCTGGCCTTGGGGTTGGTAGGGGCCGTCAGCGTCACCAACGCGGCCGACGTATACCTTGAAGCTCAGAGCTTCACCAAGACACTACCAGCAGTTGATGGAGGGGAGATTGTGGTTCCGATGTGGGGCTTTGCATCCTGCGCGGATGATAGCTTCAACGGCTGTGAGATGAGTGCAACGGGGCCGCAGATTAATATGGCGACCGGCGACTCACTTACGATCCATCTCAATAACACATTGTCCACCCCAGTCTCAATCGGCATCCCCGGTCAGGCTGGTGGGGGCAACCCGCAATGGAGTATTGACGGGAGTGGGAGACGCCGTGTCCGGTCTTTCACCCACGAAACTTCGGCTGGCACTACGGGAAGTTACACTTGGTCTTCCTTAAAAACCGGTACCTACCTGTACCAGAGCGGCACCCACCCTTCAATTCAGGTGCCGATGGGCCTTTATGGGGCGCTCGTTGTCGCCCCTGTAGTGCCGGCCTCCACATGCACGACCTCTGCTTACAACCATCACAATAGTTGCTTTGATGCCGAAACCGTGTTGCTTTTTAGCGAGATAGACCCGCGTCAAAACGCCGCAGTCGATGCAGCGGCAGGCGACTCTAACAGCTACCCCAGTACGGTGGACTACAGCCCAACCTACTTACTGATCAATGGTGAGGTTTCGGTTGACCCGCTGCCGGCCGGACAACCTGGTGATCGTGTGTTGCTTCGCTATCTCAATGCTGGTTTGCGTTCTCATACCCCGACCATCGTCGGTTTGGATATGGGCTTGATTGCTGAGGATGGCAACCCCTATCCTGGTCTTATAAAGAAACAGAGTACCGCACTCCTGGCAGCGGGCAAGACGCTCGACGTTCTGGTTGAGATGCCAAACGAGGACATCACGCTCGCTTTTTTTGACCACATGCCGACCTTCAGTAATGATGCCCTGCCGAATGGCGGGATGCTGGCAAATCTGCAAGTTGGCACCGGCACTCCAGCACCGCTGCCCGCGACGACTTACGCCGTTGACGACAACTATGACGTCTTAGAAGATACGGTTATGAGAGGCAGCAGCGTGCTTGACAACGACAGCAATCTTCTGGGTGCGGAGGTTGCAGTCGTCAAGGAACCGTCCAATGGCGTGCTCCGGATGCGCCCGTCCGGCGAATTCCGCTACAGTCCGAACGCCAATTTCACCGGCCGCGACGGTTTCAATTACAGTGCCAGCCTTGGAGGGAACACCTACTCCGCCCAGGTCACGCTTAACGTATCCTTCGAGAATGACAGCCCCTTGGCCGCTGCCGATGGTCCTTATGTCAACGCCATTGGGCCGCATATCACCGTCGCGGCGCCGGGTATACTCGGCAACGATTCAGATCCGGATGGGGACAGGCTAGTGGCGGCGATCTCGGGAGCCGCTCCCGCTGGACTTACGCTGAATTCTGATGGTTCATTTGAGTACACAGGTGGTGTTAGTACCAGCTTTTCGTATACCGCCTCGGATGGTGTGTTATCGAGTGCTCCGGTGATGGTGACGCTGAACATCAACCCGCTCGCCAACATTGCCCTGATCGTGCAGGAGCCCGGGGGAGGAGCCGTGACGAACTACCGCTGGCTGGTCGAAGAAGACACGATGTGGCAGCCAGACCCGAGCATCGCGCCACCACCAGTAGATACCCTGGGGACGAACTTCCACAAGAGTTACATGCCGATCGTAGCGCAGGGTTGCAATGGCACGGAGATTGAGTGCGGCGTGGACTTGGTTGTTCCGTTCGCTGAACTCGCGCTCGACCCGCTGAAGCACTATTACGTCTCGATCCTGCCCACTGATGCGGCCAGCGGCACAGGCCATTCAGTCGGCGGAGCTCAGATATTGCCCGGTGCGACGGCGGTGACAGTCACCGTAAATAGCCAGCCGCTGCCTTACGCACAGATCAGTGTTTACGTTTTCGAGGACAGCAGCCCGACTAACGGTGCCGTCGACGGTGGCGAACAGGGACTCGGCCTTGGCGGTTTTCAAATAACCCTGGAGGATGCTGGGGGGCGCTACGGCGCCTCGGGCGGAACCATGATGCAGGACGCGAATGGCGATATGTTGAGGAACTCACTCGACTGCTTCGACAGTGCGCCACCGGTGGGGGTCATCCTAACTTGTCCCAACACCCCGTCTAACGTAGCCGCGGGCGTCGTTGGCGAAGCACTTATTAAGAACCTTTACCCAGGCAAGTACGGTATCATTGCCGCGGCGCCTCCAGGAGGCGATCAGACCTGGACGCAAACCTCAACCATTGAAGGCTCCAAAATCATCGATGCGTGGGTCAGGGCGGGCGAGGCCTCGTTTTTTCAGGAGTTCGGCCCGAACACATGGCACGTGTTTGTCGGTTTCGTCAATCCAGATAACCTGATCCTTCCCGCTGGCGGCAGCAACGCCGTGAGTGGCAAGATCACCAATCTCCACATGTCGCGCCCACCAAAACAGACACTCTGGGATAGTGGTTCATACGATGCCCTCGCTCACACGAGAGCCTGGGTCGGCCTCAACTCTGCCGGTGGCAATGGTCCCAACATTGCGGCGGTTCAGGCGGATGCTGACGGTAATTTTGAAATTACCGATGTGCCCGATGGCAATTACCAACTGGTGGTCTGGGACAACTACCTCGACCAAGTTATCGCCTACCGCGGGGTGACGGTTAACGGCTCAGGAGCGGCGCTCGGTAACGTGCCCGTATTTCAGTGGTTTACTCGCACTGAGCATAACGTTTATCTCGATGCCAATGCTAACGGTGTCCGCGATAGTGGCGAGGCACCGGTTGCGGAGCAGGCGGTGAACCTGCGTTGGCGTGACGGTACCGTCAATCAGTCATTCCCAACGGATATTGATGGTTTTGTGCCCTTTGACCAGACATTTCCCTTCTTCCACTGGCAAGTGTTAGAGGTCGACTTTACCCGCTTCAAGGCGACCGGGCTGACCGTGACAGTCGATGGCGGTGGCGACGTAAGTACTGGGGACTATCCGGGGCTACTTAACCCGCAGATTCAGGCGGATGGCGTTTCGACCACGCGCACCGAAACTGGCCCCGTGCTCACCCAAGGTTTCCAAGGCTTCTTGGGCCAGACCAGCATCTTCGACTGGGGCAAGGCCCCTTATCTTCCTGGGGAGAACGGCGGCATCTCGGGCATCGTCTACTACGCCTCGACCCGTGCTGAGAACGATCCCCGGCTCGCCGCTGGCGAGCCCTGGGAGCCAGGCATACCGTCAGTCAAAGTTCGCCTCTACCGAGAGGTTGCTACCAGTAGCGGTGGGACGGCGCTAGCCCTGATGGAGGAAGTCGAGACCGACAGCTGGGACAGCAGTCTACCGACGGGTTGCCCGGGCTTCGACCCTAGCGATACTGTTATCACCGGTGGACCTGAAGACAAGTGTTACGACGGACTTCGTAACTTCAATCAGGCTCGGCCAGCTGTTTTTGATGGGGGCTACGCCTTCATGGATATTCCTTCTGGCAAGTACGTCGTAGAGGTGGTGCCTCCGCCTGGCTATGATCTGCTGAAAGAAGAAGATAATAACGTCAGCTTTGGCGATGTCTTCGCCAACGCTCCGGTGGCCATTTTGTTGCCCGGCGGTGCGGCGATATCCCAACTTACACCTGACCCCGCTCTGGTCGCAGAGGCCATGGCCTCCGAGCCAGGGCTTGCCCAGCCGCCGTGCGTGGGTGCTTTGCGGCAGGTGCCAGAATTTCTGAGTCTATTCCCATCGGAATCGGCTGAGGCACCCTTCGCGGGTGCAATGCGCCCGCTTTGTGATCGCAAAGAAGTTGTCCTGTCCGATCAGGGGCAGGCGGCTGCGGATTTCTTCCTCTTCACCGGGGCTCCTGTCGCAGGTCACGTTGCAGGCATGATTCTCGACGATTTGGCGCAAGAGTTCAACATTTACTCGCCGCAGTTTGGCGAGAAGTGGGCACCGCCTTTCGTGCCAGTTTCTGTGCGCGACTACCAGGGCAATGAAATTTCGCGGGTCTACTCCGACCAGTGGGGCCGTTTTAACGGGCTTGTGCCCTCGACGTTCACCGCGAACATGCCCTCGCCGAGCGGCTTCTCGCCAGCGATGCACATTACCTGCATGAATGATCCCGGCCCAATTCCTGGTCCTGACGGTCAGCTTATTCTCGATCCCCAATACAACGCTGCGTACAGCAACTTCTGCTATACGTTCCAGTATATGCCGGGGACGACGACGTATCTCGATACGCCGGTGTTGCCGGTGTCGGCCTTCGCCTCCGGGTACAACGCGCCGGATTGTGCGCTCGACGACGGGACGCCGATGATCTCGTCCGCCGGTTCTTCTGGTAACTCAGGCCCCTGGGCTCTGCTAAGGGATCCTACGGATAGGAGCACGACCCGCACCGTGGATATCAAATCCGCCGGAAGTATGCTGATTCCGAACCCGGCCTACGAGGGGCCACTCGCGACTGGACAGGCATCTCACAAGATGATTTTGCGCGACTTCGGCTTCGGCGCCGCCTCGGCTAATAGCACAGTGACTGTTGACGGGGTTCCGCTCACGGTTAATCGCTGGACCAACGACAGGATCCGGGCCACTATAGATGCTCAAACTCCCGTGGCTGGCGAACTGGTGGTTACCCGCGGTGACAACGGTAGTACAAACGCCGCCGGATTAACCTTTACTGTTTCAGACGAGGTACCGCTGCGCGTACCTGCAGACTACCCGACTATTCAGCAGGCGATCGACGCGGCAACCCCAGGTGCGCTCATTCTGGTGGCGCCTGGAACCTACAACGAGTTGGTCATTATGTGGAAACCCGTTCGCCTTCAGGGCTCTGGAGCAGGCTCCACTTTCATCAATGCCGCGAAGGGCGAGGCAGAGGCGATGGTGATGTGGCGGGCGAAGATGGATTGCCTGTTTGGCATCGGCGCTGGTTGTACGCAAGTGGTTAACGGCCTGCCGACCCAGCAACAAGGCGCTGGCGGCTTCGGCACAGAGGAGGGTGCGGCCATTACGGTCGTAGGCGTCTTCGATTCAGGCCGTGGCCAACCGCCGGCCAACAGTTTCCTTCGGGGAAGTGCGCCGGCACGTATCGATGGCTTCTCGATCACGGGGGCCGAGATTGGTGGCGGCATCTTCGTCAATGGCAATGCCCACCGCATTGAAATCGCTAACAATAACGTGTTTGGCAATAGCGGCTTGTTCGCCGGAGGCATCCGCATCGGCCGACCATTCCTTGAGCTAACTGGTAATGGCCCGTTCGGTTTTAGCACTGGCGTGAACATACACCACAACAACATCACTCAAAATGGTGGCTTGGGTGGCGCTGGCGGCGGACTGTCAATCGCCGTTGGCACCGACGACTACACGCTGAGCAGCAACTTTGTCTGCGGGAACTTCACCACTGGCGACGGCGGTGGTATTGGCCACCTCGGACTCAGTGATAATGGCCTGATCAAGGACAATCGGATCGTCTTCAACCAGTCGTTCGCTCAGGCGGTGACAAGATCAGGCGGCGGGCTGTTCATTGCAGGTGAGCCGCCCGTGGGTGATGGACTCAGCCACGGCTCAGGCAATGTCACCGTAGACACTAACATTATTCAGGGCAACCAAGCCGGCGCAGGACACGGTGGCGGGATCCGCACTCAGTTTGTCAACGGTCGTGATATCGTCGATTCGATAAACCGCAGAGGGAGGGCCCGCCCAGGACAGTGGTATGGAGTGACCATCAACAACAACACTATTGTCAACAACGTAGCAGGTTGGTCAGGCGGCGGCGTATCATTGCAGGATACGGCACTCAGCTTGATCACCAACAATACGATTTCTCATAACGACTCCACGGCAACGGTCTCAGCTGCTTTCACTATCGGAAACGTAAATGTTTCGGCTAACCAGCCTGCAGGGATCTCCTCGGAACCCCACAGTCCTGCACTCACCGCCGCGATCCCGGCCCAAAGCGACACCAATAACCACCGGGAATTCTCGAATCCGAAACGCTTGTCGAACAACATTCTCTGGAGGAATCGCTCGTTCTATTATGACGCAAACGGCACGGTGGCCGGACTCGTTCCGAACCTCAGTCAGAGCTATGTGGGGGAATGCGCGGTCAACAATTCCTACTTAGATCTTGGAGTCCTGGGCAACGGTTTTATACTCAATCCAACATCCTCAGTCCTAACCGACACGACTGGCTACCACACGAGTAACACCGACACCGACCCCGGGTTTGGCAATCCTTACTGTAACGGTGGTCGCACCCTTTTGAATAGCCCTGGGGAAATGTCGGCGCTGCCCGCACTGGACGAGGGCGGCGCGGCGTGGATAGATGTGCGTTATGGTCCGCTGACGCAGAGCCAGCTGCTAGGGAGCCTACCCTGGAATTACGATGCGGCATCTGAATGAGGAGTACACTGATGCATCTATCTCTTAGTCAAACTGTCACTTTTCGCCAGAGCAATACCGGATGGTGTAATAGCCGATGGAGCAAAGGGCGGCGAACGGGATTTCTTATGGGCGGCCTTGCTCTGGTCGTAGCCTTCGGGCTAGTAGCCACAACTCAGGCGCAGGAAAAGAAAGCCAACGTCGCTGTTGACACCCCGGAGCCGAAAGTTGCGATTGCTCCGGTCCGCCACCCCCGCGAGCGTACCTTTATGAAGCGCCGATGGGGTGTCGAAGTTATGTATGTGCGCCGAACCGCCGCTGGTTATATGCTTGAGTTCCGCTACAAAGTGTTGGATGCGGAGAAATCCAGGCCGCTGTTTGAGCGTCAGAGCAAACCGGTATTGACGCACACTGAGACCGGGGCAAAGCTCATCGTGCCCACACCCGCTAAGACAGGTGCACTGCGCAACTCGAACTCGCCCATCGCCGGTAACACCTATTGGATGTTTTTCGCCAATCCCGGCAAGTTGGTGCAACGGGGTGAGCACGTTGACATTGAAATCGGTAAATTCCTTGTTGAGGGACTTGCCGTAAAATAAAGACATCAGGAGAGATAATGTTGAAAAAGCTTAGTACCATTGTGGTGTTGTTAGGGCTGGTAGCGCTCGTCTTCATCTTCGTCTACGATACTGACACCATGAAACAGGGACGATTTGTGAACAAGTTGGTTGCTCGAAACATTGAAGCTCGTGGTGGAGCTGAGGCTTGGCGGGCCGTCGAGACACTGCGACTCACCGGCAAGATGGATTTGGGCCAAGGGATGATCGTGCCTTACGTGGTTGAGCAGAAGCGACCCGGCAAAATGCGCCTTGAGTACATCTTCAACGGCGAGACTGCCGTCCAATCCTCTGATGCCAATGATAAAACCGGCTGGAAGATCATGCCGTTCCGCGGGCGGACGGCGCCTGAGCCCATGACCGAGCAGGAATTGCGCGAGACGGGGGACTCGGCAGACCCCTACGGTCTGCTCTTTGACTACGCCGACCGGGGAATCGATCTGGAGCTGCAGGGGAGGAGTGCAGTTGCTGGACGGGACGCCTTCAAGCTGAAGGTGACTTTACCGCAAGGTGCCGTGCGATGGTTGTACCTCGACGCAGAGACCGCGCTTGAGGTCAAGCTTGAGGCCCTGCGCACACTCGCTGGACGTGAGTTGCGGGTAGAGACTATCTACTTCGATTGGCAAGAGGTAGAGGGGCTACTCATCTCGCGCCGCCAGGAAACGCGGACTGATGGTGACACCGAGTGGCACTTTCTTACCGTAGACGGAGTAAACGTCAACCCTTTACTTGACCACTCTCGCTTTGAGATGCCGGTATTGGCTGACGCGAAAAATTGATTAATTGGTAATGGCTCCTATAATGCGTAATAGGCGCAACTAAGCTGAGGCTTTTTAACCAACTCATGAGGTAGGTCATGGACGACAACACACATACAGATCAGTTATCCATTGAGGAAAAGCTCTTTATCCGGAAAAACCAGATGCCTATGTCGATAGATAAAACAGCGCAGCTAGACACTCCTCACCCTGGGTTGATGTTATCACCTTATTGGCTGTTATTGTTAATGGCCGTATCGGTTTTTGCCAGCGAAACATTTGTGATGTATATCCTTGCCTGGTTACCGCAATTACCCATGGCAATTGAAGCCATTGTTGACGCCTCGCTTTTATTGATAATTCTGTCGCCCACTATATATTTATTTCATTTTCGACCGTTAAGCTCTCATCTACAGCAACAGAAGAAAATGATCGGTCAACTCGCCGTCAGTGAGGAAAGATTCAACCTTGCATTAAGTGCGGCCAATGATGGTTTATGGGACTGGAATATAAGTAATGGAAACTCTTATTTTAGCCCGCAATGCAGCAACTTGCTTGGCTGGGAGCCAGATAACATTCAACTTAAAAGCAATCGATGGAAAACATTAATTCATCCCGCTGATCAGTACAATGTTGAAAACATGTTAAAGCGACATAAAAACAGTGTTGATAAGTCTTTTGAATGTGAGTTCAGAGTGAAGTCTAAGAAGCGACGTTGGCAGTGGATTCTAGCGAGAGGAAAGATAGTTGCCAGAAATGAAAATGGTGAGCCGGCGCGAATGATCGGCACAATGAGTGACATCCATTTACGCAAAACATCGCAAGAGAAATTGATTCAAAGCGAAAAAAACATTCGTTATTTATCATGGCAGCTTATGCGAAATTCAGAAACCGAAAAAAGTCAGCTAGCGCGAGATTTGCATGACGAATTTGGTCAACTGTTAACCGCATTTCAGCTTGGCTTAGAGACAGAACAAAATCATATTTCTGTTAACAAAGAAAAACCTGAGGAGGATAGTTACCGATTGCTTTCAATCGTTAAAAAAATGAGTCAAAATATTCACCGTATCTGCGGCAATTTAAGCCCGGTTATGCTTGAAGACCTTGGTTTAGGCGCGACCTTACAATCGCTGATCAAAGAGTACCAAGAACACACAGATAGTATAAATTTTATCGTTCTTATCGAACCTGCCTATGAAAAATTGCCCCTAAAGATAGAGCTTGTATTCTACCGAATTTGTCAAGAAGCCATAAGCAACGCAGTAAAACACGCCAATGCCTCGAGTATCTGTGTTGAACTCAGCAACGCTCCGGAGCATGTCACCTTAACGGTCAAAGATAACGGCGTGGGCTTTGACCCGAAAAATATAAAGCATGAACTGAAAGAGCCATGGGGAATAGGCCTACTGGGTATGCACGAAAGAGCCGCAGCAATTAATGCCGTTATTAACATCGATTCTTGTCCGGGAAATGGAACTATAGTTGCGTTTCAGTACCCACGACAACAAAAAGCTTCGAGACTATGACAAACATCAAGATCGTGATCGCGGATGACCATAGCATTCTACGTGAAGGTCTTTGCTCACTGTTCGATAAGCAGGATGACATTGATGTTGTCGCTGAGTCGAGCAACGGTGAAGAGACCTTGGAAATATTGCGCAGGCATCACCCCGACGTCATCTTGTTGGATATCTCAATGCCCGGAATGAGTGGCCTGGAAGTGCTTAAATTAGGGCAAGCGGTTTCTCCTAAAACCAGGTTTGTGATTTTGTCCCGTTACGATAATGATGTCTACATCCATAAGGCACTGGAAGCGGGCGCTTTTGGTTATGTAGTCAAAGGGGCGTCGAGTAAAGAGTTGATAAAAGCAATTCAAGACGCCTATCACCACAAATACTATCTCAGCTCACAAATCCAAGAAGAAGTAATTCATTCTTATGTGAAAGATCACAAGCCTGAACAGATCATACCCAAGAATCGTTATGAGCGGTTATCTATCCGGGAAAAGCAGGTTTTTTCTCTACTTGTTGAAGGTTATTCAGCCGCTAAAATTGCTGACATATTATGTATCAGTTTAAAAACGGTGCATAAACATCGCGCCAGTATTAGCCACAAAATAGGCATCGACAGCCCAGTAAAAATGTTGCAGTACGCGATAAAAAAAGGTCTGATCGATCCTAACATCTGGAATTAGCGCGAACAATCTTGGCTATACAATATTGACATAGCCTTTCAGCTTATCCAAAAATAAGTGTCGTTTACGTTTTCTTCCCACCTAGTTTCCTAGTTGGCCAAATAATTACCTGATTATGGTGCTGGTATTCGTTTGCCACTTTTGCGCCGCTGCCGACCAGCCTAACTTGCCTTCAGCATGTCTGCCGGCCGCAAACAAGACCCATAACACCCCAAAAATAGGCAGGTGACCGATGACTTCGGCGATACCCGATACCACTGCGGTAGTAATAAATATTGCCAACAAACTCAGCGTCACAAATCTCGGCGCCCAGCCTAATACCAACATCGCGCCAAAGGTTAATTCGACAATGCCGCCAGCAAAGACAAAGTGCAGATCTGTATATGAGTGATAACCTAAGCCCTGCATAAAGTTATAGAAAGGAAAATCTTGCAAAAATAACAACATAGCCCCGGGTTCCAGCAGTTTATTGTTAATGGCCAGCAGCATCAGCTGTAATCCCAGAGCTATGCGTAACACCCGAACCGCAGCGACGCGAAATTGCACGATATTAAACCGGTCAAGCAGATTAAGACGTCGATACATTGTGAGCTTACGGCGGGATAGTGTGACATGGCAAGTTGAGTTATTTAGAATGGCGCTAACCCAGTCTATGACTGAGTTATCTCTTGATTTTGTTGGTAGTTCCAAGGGAGGTAATGCTCAGGATTTTC
>NZ_JQDZ01000095.1 GCF_000764205.1 Thalassotalea sp. ND16A | reverse complement strand
AAGCCCACTTATGGAGGAACTGGAGGCTCTGCTAATTGCTTTTGACTTTGACTTGCTAATTGCTTTTGATTTGGCTCTTGCTGTTGCTCTAGGGCATTTTAGCTATAGAAATGTCCGTTAATGTTAATTAGTGGACATTTACTTGAAAAGGATTTAGCATAGCATCTGAATATGTTAATGTTTTAAATACGCTTTCTGGTGTTTCTCTGCCAATACGCCGTTTAAGGCAATAAGCAACATACGAATACCAATCGATGCCAAAAATAATAATTTGAGAACTTGTCATGTCAGAAACTTTTATTGCACAACCGTTATTTGATTCCCATCGATATTTTCAATTGATGCACAAGAACACTTTATTTTGTGATGACAATCCAACGGTAAAAGCGTTTGTTGAATCCTGTTGTGATTCGGTGCCGCAAGCAATGGATGATTATCGATTCACCAAAGAGTTCCTGCAATCTAAAGGCAGGCGCAATGAAGCCACCTATAATTTATTTCGTGGTGAAACGGAAAAGTTTTTATTGTGGTCATGGCTAATCAATAAAAAATCTGTGGTGCAATTAAAACGCCGCGACCTGGAAACCTATATCGATTTCGTCAATAAGCCGCCGCATTATTGGATATCAGATAATGTCTATCGTCGTTTTGATAATCGCAATGGCATTCGTGATATCAATCCTGACTGGCGCCCGTTTACCATTAAGATCCCCAAGGCTCAGCGCTTAGATGATATTGATTTTAAGCAAAAGAAACTTAACTATAAATGCTCACAAGATGCGTTAAAAGCTACGTTTTCGGTATTGAATGTGTTTTATGATTACCTGGTCACTGAAGATTATGCCTTTGGCAATGCGATTGCGTCGGTGAAAAAAGATTGCCCGTATTTGATCAAAGACAGCTCGTTTAATGAAGTGAAACGGTTATCTAGCCTGCAATGGGATTACATCCTGGAAAGCTCGATAAAAATGGCCGATGAAGATGAAAATCATGAACGCACCCTATTCATCATCGCCACCTTAAAGACCTTATATTTACGGATATCTGAGCTCTCTGAACGCACCAATTGGTCGCCGGTTATGGGACATTTTTGGCAAGATAAAGACAAAAACCATTGGTTTAAAGTGTTTGGCAAAGGCGCAAAACAACGTGATGTATCCGTGCCAGATCCATATTTAGAGTACTTAGACAGATATCGTCAAAGCCGCGCCCTGTCTGGTTATCCGCTGTCCAGTGAAACCGACCCGCTGATTCATAAACTGAAAGGCTCTGGTGGCATGACCGCCAGACAATTACGCCGTATCGTGCAGCAAGCGTTTGATTTTGCTTATCAGCAAATGGTGAAGGAAGGCTTTGCCAGTGAAGCGCAAACCCTGCAAGAAGCTACCACTCACTGGTTACGACACACAGGCGCGTCTATGGACATAGATTCTCGGCCGTTAAAACATATGGCCGATGAGTTGGGCCATGCCAGTATGGGCACAACCGACAGAATTTACGTACAATCGGATCATTTAGAACGCGCTAAGTCAGGCAAAAAACGTTTGATTGAAAGTCGATGAAAAAAAGGGCATAACCGCCCTTTTCTATGGTCAAAATTCGGCTATTCGGTGGATTTTTTGGTTTTGACTTTGAAGGTGTGAAAATTTGGTATGGTGAGTACTAATGCGGGATCTAACCGTACGTTATGCCAATTAACTCGCCAGTCTAGATGTGGGCCAGTTGAGCGCCCGGTCGAGCCAATTTCGGCAATCGGCTGACCTTGCAACACCTTATCACCAACTTGTACCTTACTCGCACTTAAATGTAAGAAAGTCGACGTGATGCCATGACCGTGGTCAATAATTAAGGTACCACCAGAGTAAAACATATCTGGCTGCCAAAGTGTAATTACCCCGGCCGCCGGTGATTTTACTGCCGTACCTTTCGGGCCAGCATAATCTAAACCAAAGTGGGGATTTTTAGGAACGCCATTGTAAACACGCTGGCTACCATATACCCCCGTGATCCTGCCAGTATGTGGCGCTTTGAATCCATGGGCAAAATCAATATTATCAGAAGCCATGGCTCTGGCGGCACGAATTTTAATGCCGTCACTTTTAATCCGCTTGAGTGCATCCGCACTCGGCGACATGATCTTTTTATCAATACCTTCAATGCGTTGAATGTTATATTCACGTTTTGCCGGTGTTAAATACTGACTTAATGTTTCACCGCTTCCATTACGAATGACTAAGTGATGAGTTTTATCATCATCTCGAGAAAAGCCTAATGCAAACAAACCATGGCTTGACACTTTTAATGAATTATCATCAAGCGAAACTGCATTACCCGGTGATGTCATGCCAACCACCATTCCGCCTTGAATAACTTCACCTTCAAGCTTTAAATCAATTTTTGCTGACGCTGTCGCGCTAACGCAGAAAAGTGCTAACGCTGAAACTATTGCTGTTGTTGGTATGTTTTTAAACACTGGCTATTGCTCCTTTGCCGACACCTTCATAAGCAACCACTTTGAAACTGTTGTCACTGTTTTGTGCTTTTAATTGTCTGGCAATGTAATCGGCTAATAGTTCAACCGTTGAGTCACAATCGACAACTTCGGATACACCAGCACGAACCGCAATGTCGAATCGACCTTGTGGCGCGTAATAAGAAAAGAATTGATGATCGGGTTGCAAATTGTTTTCGGCAAAATCAGATAACTCAATTTCGGCCAGTGTTACCTGATCACAAGCGCTGGCCAGGTAAATATCTTGCCAGCGTTGACACCATTGCTGTTCCAATGCGACAGAGCGCGTGTCATTTTCAAAAATGCTGATTGTTGAACGATGACCATGGGCGATGCGCTGGCAATTGCCGTCGTGTTTTTTCAAACCATGGGTGTAATGGTAATATGAACCATCAATATTCTCGGCTCTCAGGGTTAATTCAATGCCTTGTACGTTTTCTGGAAGTTGTTGTTTTATAACAGCTTCAAGGTAACGCGTTACCGATTCCTCAGTAATTTTACCGGTATCGATTTGGGCAAACGCTTCACCTGGTGATTGTAAAAATAACGGCTTGTCAGCAAGGTTAAAATCTACGTACAAATGTTTGCTACGCTTTGATTCAGTAATCGATAAAGCCGGGTTTTGCACCGGCAATACCAATTTATGATCAACACAGTCATCAATAATGGCCTTGATTTGTTTTTTGACAATGCCAAAATCCAGTACCATACTTTCGGCATTTAAATCACCGGATAACAACACATCAACAATCCAGCTTTCACCAACAACTCCCCTTTCACTACACAGATAAGAGAAATCGATCACCGTTAAATCGTTAACAAACAACTGCATGTTCTTCATTTTGTATCCTATTTCACTTGCCACAACATTTGTTCACCCGCTCGAATTGGGACCACAACATCACTACCAAACGGCATGGTAGCAGGTACATCCCAACTTTCTTTGACTAGGGTGATGGTATCGTTATGACGAGGTAATTTGTAGAAATCAGGGCCATTGAAACTGGCAAAACCTTCGAGTTTATCTAACGCATTCTCTTGTTCGAACACTTCTGCGTATAATTCAATGGCAGCATGTGCAGTATAAGAGCCAGCACAGCCACAGGCGGCTTCTTTCGCTGATTTAATGTGTGGTGCAGAATCGGTTCCTAAAAAAAACTTATTGCTGCCACTGGTTGCCGCACTAACCAGTGCTTGTTGGTGGGTATTGCGCTTTAATACCGGTAAACAGTAATAATGTGGTTTAATGCCACCCACTAACATGTGATTGCGGTTAAACAATAAATGATGAGCAGTAATGGTTGCCGCTACGTTATCGCTGGCACTATTGACAAAGTCAACGGCATCTTTAGTGGTGATGTGTTCAAGCACAATACGTAAATTTGGAAAATCATTAACTACTGGCGTTAAAATTCTGTCGATATAGGCTTTTTCACGGTCGAAGATATCAATGTCATTATCGGTAACTTCCCCGTGCAGCAATAACGGCATATCTTCTGCCTGCATTGCCTCGAGTACCGGATAAATGTTGTTAATATCGGTGACCCCTGAAGCGGAATTGGTGGTGGCGCCGGCAGGATATAATTTTGCCGCATGCACTATACCACTGGCTTTACAGGCTTTGATATCTGCTGGGGTAGTGTTATCGGTAAGATATAACACCATCAGTGGTTTAAACGTTGGCGATTCATTCACCGCCTGAATGCGCTCATAATACTCGGTTGCCTGCACGGCATTCATTACCGGTGGCACCAGGTTTGGCATAATGATCGCACGACCAAAATAGCGGCCCGTGTCTTTTACCGTATCTTTTAATACTTCGCCATCGCGTAAATGTACATGCCAGTCATCTGGGCGAGTTATTGTTAATGTAGTCATATTATTTAGCTCTTTATCACTTAAATTGTTTAATCTTGTTTGTTACTCGAATTCTGCAGCGGCAGTTGCATCACTCTGTGCCGTACTTTGTTGCTCGGCAATCTTTTGATTTTCAGCATCCGCTAGCAATTTCATCAATTGATCTTTTAAATTTGGCGGCACTTTATGAATGGTTAACGAGCCATTTACCGGGTTGTACACCACATCGCCACCAAAGTGCGAACGTTCAAAACTGACACTAATACCGGCGCCAAAGCCCGAATACTTGGTGACTTTGTTGATAACGGTTTGATCATGCGGAAACTTATTTTCAATTTCATATTCGTTTTCTTGACAAAATTTATAGAACTCATCGCCGTTGTCTTCGTGCGGCAGGGCTTGCGATAATTCTTGTAACTCTACCTCTTTACCAACTTGCTGCTGCTCTTTACAGTACGAAAGCAGTTCTTTACGAGTATTTTGCTTTTCTTCAGGGTTTAACTGATTAACGTTGACAAAATCTTCTACCGCTTGCACCAATCGTTGCGATTGCTCTTTTGCGTTAACCCCTTCTTCACAACCTAAAAAGTCTAAGAAGAAATCCGATACCTTACGTCCGGCTCTGCCTTTAATGAAAGAAATGTAACGACCATTTTCAGCGTTATCAGCAAAATCAAACAAATCGATCCGGGCGGCAAGTTGCATTTTCGAGGTATCAATATGATTGTCGGCAGCAATATTTAATTCACCATCGACGTAGTAATGTTCTGTTACCGGTAATAACGCCACCAATAAATAGCGGCCGCCTAGCATTTCATAGTGACAAGTGACTAAATACCCGGTTTCGGCCAATTCGTATTTTTCTAATTCTTGTTTTAACCGAATACACGCCTGATTAGAAAATGGTACAAATTGCTCTTGATCGTCTAAATAATCTTGCAGCAATTTATGAAACGGTTGCGTCACCCCTTCAACGGGTTCCATGTTGAAACCGCCATAGGCTTTACTGGCCTTACTGTTATAAGTGTTGTGGATAGACTCTACAAACGTTGAGATCTTTTCGTTGATCTCAATTAGGCCTTTGTTAGAGGTAATTTTTACTTCATTGATACCTTCTGCTTTGGTTAAATAATGCAGATCGATATTGGTTATAATTAAACTCATAATAATTGGTCAGTTTTATCTTGTGAAAGGTTTTGATAAACTAGATACTAATCAATCAAAAACCTAAAATGGATGTAATTTAAAAAATAATGCCTATTGTATCTAAATATTCTAATGAACGTGTAGAAAAAATTGTACAAAACTTACTTGATGTCCTTGTTGAAGACGAAGTATCAACCGATCTTGCGTTAATGTGTTTAGGAAATACCCTTTCTACTATCATTAATAATCAAGTTCCTGAAAATAAACGAAGTGCATTGACAGAACAATTTTCCAATGCCCTAAAACAATCCACTGCGCAATCGACTAAAAAGTAAAATAACAAATAAACGCGATTAATTATATGGTTACCAACGAAAATAGTTCATACAGTAAACGTCTTCTTCACCTGATTAGCTGGGGCCATTGGTTTACCTTTTTCAATATTGGTGCGGCAATTTTAATCGCCATTATATTTCTTGATGCCGAAGGGGTTCCCGAAACCCTAATAGGTAAGGCTTATATGCTAACCAACTGGTTTAGCCATATGGCATTCCTTACCTTTATCACCTTTGTCTTAACGGTATTTCCGTTAACCTTGTTGTACCCGGTAACTCGGGTGATTCGTGGCGCGGCTTCGGTTATTTTTACTATCGTATTAACGCTGTTAGTACTTGACGGCTTCACCTATTCACAACTTGGTTATCACTTAAACCTTTCCTCAAGCGGACAAATTATCCGCTTAGTGAAAGAGCAAATGGCGACCAACAGCTTATCTTTCTACGGCATTGCCGGGTTTGCCTTCTTCGCCATTTTAATTTTTGAACTGCTAATGAGTAATTACGCCTGGAAACATATTCGTGAATTACAACGAAGAAAGTATCCGCGGCTGTTTATTGCCTCGCTGGTGGCATCATTTTTCTTTAGTCACCTGGTTCATGTTTGGGCTGACGCCAAACTGGAATACAGTGTGTTAAGGCAAGATACGGTTTTGCCGGTATCATACCCGTCAACCGCAAGAACGCTATTAACCAAATATGGACTCTTTGATCAGACCGACTTTGAACAAAGGCGTAATAGCCCGTTTAAATTTACCAATGAAATTCCTAAATACCCGGCATTGGCACCACAATGTCAGGTATTAGAGAAACCCAAACGCTCGGTGTTTATCATTTTAAATGACAAGATATTAAGCGAAAAACAAATCAAACAATTTAATCGCAGCTCAGCGATTAAAGGTAGCACCCTACTCAACTATATCGATAATGCCGACAGTAAAAGTTCCTGGTTCAATTTTTTGTATAGCTTACCCAGCATTTATCAAGAAGATATGGGTAACCAACAAGCTATCCCGATGTTATTTCAACAATTAGCCGCAACCGAGTTAGACTCATCTGTTACCGTGTTCAATGGCGATGAAGGTGTTGTTGAACAGCCCTTTGGTCTTGAACGTTTATTTAACACAAAAACCAAACATCAAGATATCTCAAAATTCGTTTTTGCCGATAAACTTAACGGTTTTGCACCGGGGTTACATGTATTCTATTTTGACAATCAAACCGATTATCAATATGAACTGTTTGTTAATGCGCTGTTGTTAGCACAACAAAAGAAAGGGCAAAAAGACATTATTTGGTTTAGTTCTTTAGGCAATAAACATAGCCAAACCGCGTTGAAACCGAAACCGGCATTGCTTATATTCCCGGGTATCAAAGCTAGAAAAATTAGTGAATTAACCAGTGTTATGGATATTCAAACCACATTAATGCGTTATTGGTTTGAATGTCGCACCCCTTATGCCACCTATGGCAATGGCCATAACATTTACCGGGTAAGAGATGACCGGATTTATGCGAACACTACCGCAGAGGGTCTGTTAGTCATTAAAAAAGATAAAAATTTACTTATCGACCAAAAGGGTAATTTCGCCACTTACTCAACTCAGTTGGATACGTTAATCAGTGATGATTCAGATTTTCCGATGCTGATCGATGGTGTACAGCAGATTAATTTGTTCAGCAGCCAAAATAAAACGCAGGTAATGAGCAATAAATAGGCAAACAGATTTAATTTCAGCATTAACGGTTGCAATCTCCTTGAATTTATTTAACATTACGTTTGAATTATTAGTCGGGGTGTAGCGCAGCCTGGTAGCGCGTGCGTCTGGGGGACGTGAGGTCACAAGTTCGAATCTTGTCATCCCGACCAATTCAAAGTCTTATTCTATAAGGCTTTTTTTATATCTTCAGCATGAAGATATACAAACTTTTTCAATCCCATCGCACATATATCGCACTTTTGATCATTTTTTAATGCAAAGATATGCAAAAATGAGCAAATCTATTATTCAAAATTTATTCTTAATTGTAAATTAAATTGCATTAATTTTTCTTTGAACATCAACTGAATTAATTGCATCTTATAGTAATAATCACAACATACTAAGGGTTGTAACTTGTTTGAAGCACTTCACAAAACTTCAAATAGTACTAACTAACTGACTGTAAAGAGCTCATCTCCTACTTTAATTTAGTGGTAAAGCCCCCTAAAGTTTTAAAAAGAGGCTCTACTAGAGTAAACCGTTGCTATAGGATGACATCCTATGGATGGTTATACATTGTGGTGTTAATATGAAATTTGCTTAGACCCTGACCTTAGTTCTGGCTTTTCTGACCGGGCTGATCAACTTTGTTCTTTTTAAAATTTCTACAAAGAGGTTAGTCTCATCGTTTTTTGGACGCCATTTTTTTAAAAATTGACTATGGCCAAAGAAGACCAAGTTCTGCTTAGCTCTTGAGCAAGCAACATTCAAACGTTTACGATCTAACAAAAACTGTAACGACCCATAAGTCCTGACAGTCGAATAGCAGACCAATTCGGCCTCACTGCCTTGGAAGCTATCTACTGTATCAACTTTAATATTGAGTTTTCCAAGACGAATTGAATCTTTATTTAAAAGCTGACGGATTTTCATTTTTTGTGCGCCATAAGGTGTTATCACGGCAACGTCTATAGGTACTTGTTGTTTCTTAGCTATTTCAAGCAAAAAATCTCGAATTGCAATAGCTTCATCAAGGTTTTCAATGCTGGTGGAATTGTGTGGTTTTTTCTGTTCTCCACGGACATCTTGCCAAATTAAACAAGCTGGATGAACAAATGAACTTGTGTCGCTCGTGTCACCAGCACCATTAAAAAGTTGCCTTTCACCGTTTCTTGTATAAAAAAGATCAGCAACAAGGTCTCCAATCGGCGCAGCCATTCGAAACTGCTCCTTTAATGATGCAGTACAATCATCAGGAAGTTGCTCGAACAGCACTTCAAAAAAGCTATTTTTCAGGAAAGTTTCTTTTAGGAAATCTAACTCATTTTTTGCAGAATCATCGAGAAGAACAGGTGCAATACTTGGTGGTAGCTGATGATGATCTCCTATTAAAATTGCTTTTTTCGAGCGAAGCAATGGGATCAGCAACTCAGGTACCGTTGCACGACCAGCTTCATCGACAATAGCAATATCAAAATCTAAATGATCCACCCCAGCTTTTCTTGCTGCCAAACCTACACAGGTTGCGCCAATTAAATTTTTGTCTGCTAACATTGTGGAAAAAAATTCATCTGATACCTTATTGCTGCCAGTATTTGCAATCATTTCTTTTAACAACGCAGCCCATTCATAGGAAGCATCTCTGACACCACCTTCTAGTAAGTGTGTCATGCGACTCACAGAGTCCAGTTGTTTTGAAAGAAACTCATCATAGAGTCTGTCAAAATGATCTTCCATGATTTCATCATCAAGTTTTACTGGATTCCCAATCCTAACAATATTTACGCCATCAGCGATCAGTTCAGGATATCTTTTCTTAAATTTTATAATGGCGTTATCCACAGCGGTATTCTGCTGTGATACAACCAAGATACGTTGATTTGGATTGTGAGATATCAATTGATATAACATTTCTACGATAGTTGTTGTTTTTCCAGTGCCTGGTGGCCCCTGGATCATCGCGATGTGTTTTGCTGTCAAGGCTGTTCTAACAACATCCTGCTGGCTTGGCGTGAGTGAGTCACTCCATTCAATATCTTTATCTTTCCAGTGAGCAAGATATTCAGATTGATAGCTTGATGGAGATAAAAATATATCTTTCAGTCGTAATTCAACAAGCCTGTCTTCAAATAACGCATCTAAAGCTTGTTGCTGCCTTTTGAGAGCAGGATTAGGTTTAGTAACAACAAACTTAAATTTTTGCTTTTCATTCAAGTTGATATTATTAAAATTAAACAACACGGCTCTTATTTCAACCGACTGTTCTGAAGTAATTGAAATGTTACTATGATTAACTCGATTTTTATCAATAGCGGGCAAATAGTCGCCACGATCTTCGTCCCAAATCAGCAAGTGAAAAGATCGATGTAAAGAGAGGTACTCAGCCTTCTCAATGTCTTTAATAAAAGTGATAATCGTTTTATCGTTGATACACGCTTGCTGAATACATTCTTTCGGTATTATCAAAAAATGACTGTTGCTCTCCACTAACTCAGGCGTGGCATCAAACTCCACAAAGCATTCACTTTCAACTTTTTTCTGATAATCAACAACTCGTTGCCACCTTTTAAAGAATTCGACTTGTTTAAGCCGTTCTTTGGTAGAATTTTTATCGATTAGTGCCTGGCTCACAAAGGTATACAACTGTTCTAATCCATAGGGCCAGCTAAAATACTCGTTTGGCTTGATAGCTTTTGACGCCAGAATAAAGTCGAAAGGCAAGTCAACGCCGATTTGCGCTGTTTTGTGTTGAGATATTTTAATGACACTTAAACCGTCATTAGTCATCGTTGGCACACAGCTTAATTGAACGCTCGCTTTACCAAAAACCACTTCGTTAGTTTCATAGTCATGACCAATTAAAGTCCACCGGCTTTGTCCAGAGTAAAATTGTTCATCGGTGATGTTTTCTAAATGTTGCTCGTCAACCTCTATGTATAGCTCAAGATGATCTTGCCCAAGAAAAGCAGGAGGTTTAGCACTTACTGTTGGAGGTGGCATCCAACCACTTTGATTTGGCTTTCCTGCCGGATTGCATGAGAGAGTAGAATCGAAAGCATCAAAAAATACAGACAGTTTTTGACCTGGAATGCACTTCAAAGAAGGATGTAACAAAGCCATGTCTGGTAACTGAACTTTTATCAAACCATCAAAAAGGGTTCCTAAATAAGCTTTATCTTTTGCTAAAGAACGTTCCACGACCATCAATGCAGGAGTATTTGATCGAATATGATCGTGAAAGCACAAGCCCTTTGCTACACAGCCAAAAAAAGTACCGTCATTTTTATTGCCCTCTCGAACAACTAGAATAGGGAAGTCATCCCCGCAGCCTAACGCTAATGCTTGCTGTTGTTCCCTACTTCCACTGAACAACAACCGATGTTTGAACTTAGGTTGTAACCTTCCTATATCGGACAATTCAGCTAAGACAAGTTTCCCTTCATACAACCACTCAAGTGGGAGCAAAGCATCTGCAACATCCAAATCGATGAGTTGGCCGTATCTCTGCTGTTGCCAATAGGCATTTATTTGTTGTTTTTCAAATTCTAAATATTTTTGGTACTCATCCAGGCGCTTCTGGGCATCCTGTATTCGAGCATACTCCCTTAATAAAGCAGATCGACGATAGGGACTAGTAGTATCTGCTGCGATTTCCGATTGGATAATTTTGTACAATTCACTTAAGGATTCTGAAATCGGCGTGATTTTTTTTGATAACTGTTCAATTTCTTTTAAAAGCAGCGTTTTATGTAGATCTGCTTGTTTTTTTTGTGCAGCAGTGAAATAGCCTGACTCTTGCTCGGCAGCACTTTTAAAGCGTGACCGTATATTGTCTCGTTCTTGATAGGCTCGATTTTGACGACGCTTTTCTTCATCTGTTTTTTGGTCAAAAAACCAAGCAACTGCACTTGCTGTAAGAATGACGCCAGCCGCAGCGGCAAATATTGGAAATGGCACTTAACCCTCAGCTTTTTATCTGGTTAATTAATTCTGCCAAAAGCTCAGCAGAAATGGTTTCAGCTTCGACTAGATCCAATATTTTCATAATGTGACCATCTTCATCATTTTGCTTTTTACCAAACTCTGATAGCTCAAGCACTCTTTCTGCATGCCTGCGCTGATCTATTTTATCTTCAGCATCAAATTCAGCCGTTCTAATCTTAAAGTCTAATACCGCGGCTTGTTTCCCTGCTTCCACTTTTTTCATATCCAATGAAATTTGAGCGCGTACCTGTGAAGTTTTCTCTTTTTCCTTAAGCAGGTCCATACCACTACTGGCTGTATCAAGTACTTTGCTTCCCAACTCCACGAGTTGCTGACCATCCAACTTTTTTAACATCTCGCCAAGGTTATTATTTGACTTATTGCCTTTCTTCATCGCGCCAGGTCGTGACTGGGTCGTACGCGAAATAAAATCGCCTTCAATTGGTGTTACTTTTTTCATTTTTTGTTCTCTTATAGTTAATTAATCTTCTACAGCGCTCATGACGCACATCATCGCTGAACGGAGAAATTCATCTAGTTGCTTTTGTAATGTTTGTAACTGCTCAAAAGATGTTCCCTTTTCTCTTTCAGCTCTGACAAGAAGTTGCATTTTTTGAGCATGCTTAAGTGATTGGTTAATGGATTTTTGCATTTGCATGACGACTATCGAGCTTTCGGCAACAGCTCTAGATAACGACTGGTATCTTACTTCGCTACTTTCAAGCATCAGTTTGTGGTCAAGCTTCATGATATCCAGTTGCTGTCTTAGCTGCGCTTCAATCAATCTGTTTTCAGCCACGATTTGACGTGTGACTTCGCGCTCTTTGGCGTATTTGAGATAGCTGTTACAAGCTTCTAGTACAGCCAGTCCTGCATCTAACACCATTAAAGCTGGATTAACCTTTTTTGCAGCTCCTTTTAAACCATGTTTAACTAACATCATTCCATAGCGTTGAACTCGGCTGTCATTCAATAAATGCTCTGTTAATGATGAATATTTTTCTAATGTTTTCATCGTTATCCTCTAATCACATCTGGGTGAGTTAAATTATCCATCAACTCTTGATAAGTGTACTGATGTTGTTGCCAGGCATTGGTGAAACTATGGTTTCGTGAAAACAACTCATGTTCATCGTTTAACTGTGTGATGCTTGTTTTGATCATTTCCTGTGCAACATCTTGATAGAGAGACTCGGGCTCACCTTGCAAAGAAAAGTCAGGGTCAGATATTGTGACAGCATTATTTTGATTATAGATTTGATCATCAATTTCAGAATATACAGTGCTTATTTCTTCTGCCGGGCTCAAATTGTCTCCCCAATCAAAACCTTCAGCAAAGGTAAACTTGGTGCTCAATACTAATGCTGGGGTATATAAGGTTAAATGTGTTTTATCCTGTCCACTTATATTCAAATAACTTTTCAGAGGCAGGCTGTGACATATTCCTTTATTTTTATCTACCTGGCGAACAGTAACACTCCATTCGACACCCCAACGAGCACCAAGTTGAGGTAACAAGGCTTCAAATTCAGGTATTACTTTAGGTAAAAGCTCTGGTAGTTTTTGTTGAAAGCGTTCTTCCTGGGCGAAGCAATCTTCAGTCTTGCTATGTTTAAACGGTTTGGCCTCAGGGATAACCAACGCATCTAATGGAATATCTTTCAGCTCCGATGAACTACTTGGCACAAGCAGCATATCAATGTCTTTATATGTATAATGGTAATGGCGATCGAGAGCAAGCGTCAGCTCTTTATCGTGAACATGACGTAGTATGTAGGCAAGCATTTTACCTTTAGGGGTTATACCATCGTGGTTTAACAGGTCCAAACCTCTTAGCCGACCAATAACAGGCGTCAGTTGCATTTGACTTAGGCCTGTCACATCTTCTATCTGGGTGAAGGTTAAAGCATGAGAATCCATCACATTTAAGATAAAGTGTGAAAGCTCACCTAACTCACTGAGCAATTTATATTGAACAGTAACTTTATACACTCGTAACGGGTACCAAACATCAACGTCTACATCACTCTGTTTGGTAGCTGCAACCTTCTGCTCAGGCGAAACTACAGTTTTAGCCGATTGTTTTTTCCCCGTCGACGATTCAAAAATACTACTTAACACTTTAACTCCTTAGAAACACGATGAGCCAGCATAGCTCTAACTTCCATTGTTGATGTCACTACAAATATGCTTTTTATATCATATTTAATATCTCACAATAACAGCAGCTTAGGTAGTTTTAGTTCAAAATAAATCTTTTACATTTACATTATTCAACAACTGTCATTTGTAGTGTTACTGTTCTTGATTAGTGGAAGTTTAACATTTACTCAAAAATTAATGAGGTGCTTGTCGACAATATTAGTTCATAAATGAACACAAGCCAGCAAGAGCATCAGGGATATCATTGTCTAAGTGTACTTTCTGCCTTGAAACTTTATGAACTCTACTAACAGGTGTTCGAACATTACCGTCTTGCTTAATTTCATTACTGCCTTTCCCGTGACGCTTTAACCCGTTAACAAATTCAATTATCTCTGCATGCACATAACGAACTAACCCATCAACTTTTACAAACGGTGGTAATTTACGTTCAGCGATTAAATTAGAGGATTTACTACGGCTTTTTTGCAGTTTACTTACTGATACGCACAGCAATTTCGAGGTTTCTTTTTCATTTAGTAAATATGGCGTCATAACGTTTCCAAGACAATTAGAAGATGACGCTATTTAAAATCAATAGATAATTTTCCAGAAAAATTTATTATGCTAAAAATAATTTTTATTTTTTGATATTAATAACCCGATGTTATTACAAAAAATATAAAACAAAGCATAATCAAGATTTAGCGATTTAAAAAAAATTTTTTAGCATTCCTGTTATCAATTAAACAAGCAGGAACAATACAGAGTGAATATTTATCAATTAATCGGCGGTGCAATCACTTTAATCAATCAGGCTGGTGTTCAGCTAAATTCATTAAACTCAAACATATTAAATCACATTTAACTTATGAAGGTCACGGATCAAAGCCAATGTGTCATTAAAGCCAAATTAATTTCGTTCTTATCTAACAATAAAGGTACTACTCCGATGCTTGAATTCAAAACAATGAAGATGCCAGGTGTATCTTTTAGAATTTATCGGGCCAAGCTCGGTGTATCGAAAGGCAAAATTACTAATATTCAGCAGCAAGCGATTGCGATTTACCATAGAGGCAGATACCCCGGAGAATTAAATGCGAAATATGAATTAGTTGGCTATCTTTCCAAAACAACTCAATCTAAACTAGATCAACATTTGGAAGCTTATAGACAATTAAAGGCAAAAACTAATACAGTTCATGAGGTGCCTACTCTTGCCGAATTTTTACCAAAGTACGCCAACATTTTATACTTGAAAAACCCTGAAACTGTAGACCGTAAAACTCAATTAATTGAATCAAAATTTCCACACTTACTTCAATATCCAGTAGATCAAATCAAAGGCAAGCAGCTTGTTGATTTTGTTACTTCATACAAGCGAAATAGAACAGCAACTCAAATCCAAAATGGGGACAGCCCCTATACTGTCGGAGAATCGACTTTAAAAGATTGGGTTTGTACCCTTAGGGCGTTACTGCAAGAGGCTTCACAATATACTGGTTTGTTTAAATGTTGTGACTCCTTATATGGTGAAAGCTTAAAGTTTAAAATTGATAATGCTAGTGACCGTTATCTAAATGTAAAAGAGTTAAAGTTTTTAATGCAATGTTTAAAAAAACGTGATGATTCAAAGCTCACTAATTTGAACATTACCTGTTGCTTTTCTGATTATTTAACGCCACTTATTTTAACCAGTTTAGCAACCGGGTTAAGACCTAAATATGCCTTGGCACTAAAGTGGTCTGATGTTGATTTAGAAAATAACCAAATTAAGATCCGCGCAACAAAAGGCAAGATCAAAGAAACACAGTGGTGCCCATTAGCAGCTGAACTGCTTATTGTATTTAAGGAGTGGAAAAAACACCCTATGCACTCACAGGAGGGTAACTGGGTATTTCCATCACCAACAAGGCCAGGAAATCATTTAGTGAGCTATAAAACAACCTTTACAACTTTCAGAAAAGAATATGAGATTAATTTTGTAATGTACGATACACGCCACACATTTGCGACATTGGTAACAAAAATTTATAAGAACATTCAGACGACACAGGAGCTACTACATCATAAAGACGGAAAATCTACAAAACGATATGCTCGCGTAATACCTACGGAACGCGTTGAAGCGGTACATCAACTACAAACAGAATTACCAAATTTCAGTGCTCATTTTAATATTGGTTCATCAGCTTTCTCGGCATAAACCTTTACATAAGTCGATAATCCCCATGTCCAGTCCCTAGTTAGATTTGAGGTTAACTAAAACTAAGGACTGAATATGAAAAAAGAAGACATCGAACATAAACCATCGTTTACCTGGATACATGTGATGCAAAGAAGATCAAGAACACCGTTCGAGGATGACGCCGTAAGGATTGTGAGCTTACGGCGGGATAGTGTGACATGGCAAGTTGAGTTATTTAGAATGGCGCTAACCCAGTCTATGACTGAGTTATCTCTTGATTTTGTTGGTAGTTCCAAGGGAGGTAATGCTCAGGATTTTC
>NZ_JQDZ01000094.1 GCF_000764205.1 Thalassotalea sp. ND16A | reverse complement strand
CTAACACCGATCAGTTAAGGAAAACGATCGGTTGACAGGAAAAAGGATCATACGACAATAGCCCCTTATATTTAATAAGGGTTATTTTCATGCTTTCAAATTGGTTAATTGATACAGAGTTATTTGCTGCACCTGAAGATTTATCGGTATTTCAGAAAGAACTACCTATGGAATGGATTGAGCAAGCATTAGATGAAACCAATAAAGCGAGTATGAGAAGACGCAAACTCCCCGCTGAACTCGTTGTTTGGTTAGTCGTTGGTCTTGGACTTTATCGAAATAGACCAATCAGTGAAGTGGTATCTAAATTAGATTTAACGCTTACAAATAAACTTGGTGAATCAGTTGCTCCTAGCGCGGTACCTCAAGCTAGAGAACGACTAACAGCAAAGCCACTCAAGGCGTTATTCAACCTTACTTCAGAGCATTGGTGTCAGCGTGAAGATGCTAATGATAGGTGGAATGGCTTAGAGCTATTTTCTATTGATGGCACGACATTACGTTGTACAGATGGCAAAGAGACTTCTGAACACTTTGGTCATATCAGTAATCAAAAGACGAAAAAGTCTGTATATCCAGTCGCTCGGTTGTGCGCCCTAATGTCATTGAGAAGCCGAATGATACGTGATGTGAGGTTTGGCCCGTGCAGCTCTGGCGAAATAACCTATGCTCGACAACTTAAAGATTCAGTTCCATCAGACTCTCTAACCATATTCGATAACTGCTATATAAGTGCGAAATTGATGACAGACTGGCAGAAAAAAGATAAAAATATCCATTGGATGACACCTATTAAATCTAACACTAATTACAAAGTACTAGAAACATACGGTGACAATGACTTTCTTGTCGAAATGACAGTTTCACGAGATGCTAAAAAACAACATCCTGATTTGCCTAAAACATGGCAGGCAAGGCTTACCACCTACGGTGAAAGGAAGGAAAGCACTCATATAATTGGCGTGGTTAGCTCATTGACCGATGCAAAAAAATATTCAGCAGAAGACATCCTAAGCGTATATTTCGAACGTTGGGAAATCGAAAATGGCTATGGAGAAATCAAGCAATATCAACTGGATGAGAATATCCTACTTAGAAGCAAAACTGTTGAAGGTATTTATCAGGAAATTTGGGGGATACTTATCGCTTATAATTTGATCCGAGTTGAAATAAGCCAAATCGCTAAAGAAGCCGATGTATCACCACTGAGAATAAGCTTTGTTATGGCAATGCGATATATTCAAGATGAATTAATGTGGTGTGCTATCGCAACACCAGGAAGTATACCGAAAAAGCTTCGAGCTATGCGTGAGAACGTCAAACAGTTTATACTGCCAGAAAAAAGAAAACGGCCCAAAGACAGGACCGTTAGAGTAAGTAAAACTCGCTACCCAATTAAAACACGATCCTCTTAACTGAATGGTGTTA
>NZ_JQDZ01000093.1 GCF_000764205.1 Thalassotalea sp. ND16A | reverse complement strand
ATGACCATCAGCCGACGTGCTGATAAATGGTACATTTCTTTCTCAATCGATGTCGAAGTCTCTATGCTTCCAAGTGAAAGCCAAGCCCGTTGCGGTGTAGATTTAGGTATCAACAAGTTGGCCACGCTGTCGCGTGGTTCAATCCGATATTGGGAAACACCAAAGCCATTGCAGCAGTCACTCAGAAAGCTTGCCCGTTATCAGCGACGCCTGGTGAGAAAGACGAAAACATCAAACGGTTATAAAAAGCTAAAGATGAAAATCGCCAGACTTCACCAGCGAATTGCCAATATTCGACGAAACACACTGCACCAACTCACCACCTACCTGGTGAAAAATTTCCAGGAAATTGTTATCGAGGACTTGAATGTGAAGGGAATGATGTCTAATGCTAAGTTGGCCAGACATATTGCTGACGTAGGCTTCTATGAAGCCAGGCGACAGCTAGAGTATAAGTTTGCATGGTTTCAGCGAACGCTGACGATTGCAAATCGATGGTTTCCATCGAGTAAGCTTTGCTCAGACTGTGGTTCTAAGAACAGTGATTTGGCACTGTCCCAGCGAACCTACCAATGTGCTTGTGGAAATTCGAAATGTCGCGATTATAACGCCAGCATAAATTTAGAAAATTATACGGCTCGTTCAGTCGAAATCTACGCTGCTGGAGATAACGGCTCTGCGCTTGCTACTTAGCAAATGCAACCAGTATCGTTGAATGCAGAAATAACCTAAAGCCTGATGATCAGGTTTGTGTAAGTGTTTTAGAACGG
>NZ_JQDZ01000092.1 GCF_000764205.1 Thalassotalea sp. ND16A | reverse complement strand
GAGCAACGACTGGTTCAGCAACGACTGGTTCAGCAACGACTGGTTCAGCAACGACTGGTTCAGCAACGACTGGTTCAGCAACGACTGGTTCAGCAACGACTGGTTCAGCAACGACTGGTTCAGCAACGACTGGTTCAGCAACTGCTGGTTCAGCAACAACTGGTTCAGCAACTGCTGGTTCAGCAACAACTTCTTCAGCTAAAGGTAAGTGCTGTTGTTGCTCAGAAGTTACTGATACTTCAACTTCTTCAACGGTTTCTTGTTCTACAACAGGCTTTTCTTCGAAATCTGCTGGAGTATCAAGGTCAAGAGTTGCTTGCACTTCATCTGTTGCGCTAGGGTATCTGGCCTTAACCGGATCTTCTGTTACTCTTTCTTCAACTACTGCATTTTCAATTTCTGCTGTTTCAAGCTTTTCTTTACGACGTCTTTGACCATGAGAACGTAAGTGTCGTGGCGAGCGACGGTTTCTAACGCGTGGCTCTTTGTCATCCGACTCCGACGTTGCTGCAGCATCAGTTGCTACTGCTGCTACCTTCTGCTCTTTAACTTCAGCGTTCGCTTTTTCGCTTATTTGAGCTTGTTTGGCAGCAATTTGAACTTGCTCCGTCACTTGTTCTTGCTCTTGTACACGAACTTTTTTACGAGTATTTCTACGTTGACGACGCTCTGCAACTTTCTCTTCTTTCGGCTTGTCAGCTACAGGTTTATCCTGTTTTTGCTGAACCTGCTTCTTCGGTTGACGTTTTTGTTGTTTTTGATCTCTTTCAGTTTGATCGCGGCCATCTTTATTCTGCTGACGTCTTTGGTTTCTGTCTTGACCTTGGCTTTGGCCTTTACTTCTTTCTTGGCTTTGATCTCTACCTTGGCCTTGACCTTTACCACGACGCTGCTGGCTGCGAGGCTTGCGACTGCCACGACGATCACCTCTGTCTTTGTAGTTTCTCTTACTATCTTGTTTTGGCTTTATCTCAGGAGCTTTTTCTTCGGTCGCAAAAATCGACTTAAAGAAAGCAACGATACCGGCGATTAAACCCGTTGAAGCTTCAGCTTGTTGTGGCTGTTGGGCCGCAGCTGGCTTGGCTTGTTGTTTCTCTGGAGCTGGTTTTGGTGCCGACATGCCTTGTAAAACCGGTTCATCCCGTTTTACCACTTCTTTTTGGAACTTAGGCATTACCGCTTCTTCAGCAGCGGTTTCGTTAAGCTTCATCTCATAACTGGCTTCGGCGGTAGTTTCATCATCACGAACACGAACGACTTCATATTGCGGAGTGTCCATGTCTCGGTTTGCTAAAATTAACACTTTAACATTATGGCTTTTTTCAATGTGGCCAACAGCATTACGTTTTTCATTTAACAAGTAAGTGGCTACAGGTACTGGTACTTGCGCGTGCACTTGTGAGGTTTTATCTTTAATGGCTTCTTCTTCCATTAAACGTAAAATTGATAACGCCAATGACTCAACACCACGCACATTACCGGTACCGCTACAACGAGGACATACCCCTTGGCTGGTTTCACCAATTGATGGGCGTAAACGTTGACGAGACATTTCCAATAAACCAAATTTTGAAATACGGCTTAATTGAATTCTGGCTCGGTCTGGGCGAACGGCATCGCGCATGCGATTTTCAACTTCACGCTGATGACGTACCGGGGTCATATCGATGTAATCGATAACCACTAATCCACCTAAATCGCGTAAACGTAATTGACGGGCAATTTCTTCAGCGGCTTCCAGGTTGGTATTAAACGCCGTTTCTTCAATATCACTGCCTTTGGTTGCGCGGGCAGAGTTGATATCGATTGACGTTAGCGCTTCTGTCGGGTCGATAACAATAGAGCCACCAGAAGGTAGGCGAACTTCACGTTGGAACGCTGATTCTATTTGCGACTCAATTTGATAATGGGTAAATAACGGTACATCACCTTTATAGAGTTTTACTTTGCTGAGAAAGTCCGGGCGCACCAATTGAATGTGCTGCTTAACACTATCAAAAATCTTTGGTCTGTCGATAACGATTTCGCCAATATCACGACGTAAATAATCGCGAATAGCACGTAAAATAACGTTAGACTCTTGGTGAATTAAAAACGGAGCAGGGCGTGAAGCTGCGGCTTCTGAAATTGCTGCCCAATGCTGTAGTAATACGTTTAAATCCCATTCTAATTCATCATACGCTTTGCCAACACCGGCAGTCCGTACAATTAGTCCCATGCCTTTTGGCAAGTCTAATTTGCTTAATGATGCTTTTAATTCGGTACGCTCATCACCTTCAATGCGGCGTGATATGCCACCGGCGCGAGGGTTATTTGGCATTAATACTAAATAGCTGCCTGCTAGTGAGATAAAGGTAGTAAGAGCGGCACCTTTTTGGCCACGCTCTTCTTTATCAATTTGCACAGTAACTTCCTGACCTTCCTTTAACACATCTTTGATGTTAGGACGGCCTTGAAAACTGTATCCTTGCGGGAAGTAGTTGCGTGAAATTTCTTTCATTGGCAAGAAGCCATGGCGATCAGCGCCATAGTCAACAAACGCAGCTTCTAAAGAGGGTTCTACACGGGTAATCGTACCTTTATAGATGTTTGATTTTTTTTGTTCGTGGCCTGGGCTTTCGATGTCTAAATCGTAAAGGGTTTGGCCGTCAACTAGTGCTACGCGGAACTCTTCCGACTGGGTAGCATTGATTAACATACGTTTCATATTATTGCGACTCTGTATGTAAATAAGTCACAACACACTATTGAGTGTTAAAGTTGCCAACGAGCGTAAATCGCATGGGTTGGCAGGGTAACAGAGGGTTGCCAGCCTCACGGATGTCAACTCCCTAATAAAATCGGGACTGTTAGTATCTTTTGGTTATCTGCAAATGGTTACAAGCTTTGCTAATTAACTGATCAAATTGAACAGTGTTTGGCTCATAACGTTAGTTAACTTTTACACTCAGCATTATGCCGTGCTTACTTTAAATAGTTTATTGCTCTTTATTTGCGGGATTTGTTGTTTATGCTTCAAACACGGGCAAGTTACGTACGCCGGTGTAAGCAATAGGCAATGCAGTCAATATATCGGGCGAGTAGCAATTATTGTTTACCGGTTTGTCAGACCATTTTGGGTAAAGTTAACTGCTCAACGCTAAAAACAACGTACATTGAAGTTGCCGCAACAAACCTCTTACGATTCACTAAGAGCTTCGTTTTTTACTTTTAAATTAATCTACGGGTAACGATTTAAATTTGTTTATCGGTTACGTTTCGATTTAAGTAAGTTTGTTAAGAATTTTCAATTTCAATAACTCAAGCATTATCCCACTAATTAATAGCATAAGGCAATAAAATTACTGCTTTTTTACTGCTTAATATCAGCAAATTTCCAAAAAACTGTGCTAAACTCGCCGCCATGAAAGAACATATTACTAAAAATCCACAGCCAGCTGATAAATCTGCCGCTGAAAGTGAAGACAGACCGAAAGTGAGATTCATCACCATTGATGAAAATTCACAAGGTCAGCGCATTGATAATTTTTTATTAAAAACCCTAAAAGGTGTGCCGAAAAGCATGATCTACCGCTTAGTTCGTAAGGGCGAGATCAGGGTTAATAAAAAGCGCATTAAAGCAGAATATAAACTGCAACTTGAAGATCTGGTGCGCATTGCTCCGGTGCGCGTGTCGGAAGAAGCAGCCCCGGTTTCCACACAACTGAAAAAAGTCGCTGAGCTGGAAAAACAGATTATTTTTGAAGACGATTGCTTAATTGTGATCAACAAGCCAACCGGTATGGCCGTACATGGCGGCAGTGGCTTAAGCTTTGGTTTGATTGAAGCGTTGCGAGCATTACGACCGAAAGCAAAAATGTTGGAGCTTGTGCATCGCCTTGACCGGGATACTTCTGGTTGTTTAGTGGTGGCAAAAAAACGCTCCACATTACGTTCGCTGCACGAACAACTGCGGCATAAGAACGTACAAAAATTTTACCATGCCCTGGTTAAAGGACATTGGACTGCAAAAATGACCCGCTGTACCGAGGGCTTGCGTAAAAATGAACTGAAATCAGGCGAGCGAGTTGTGGTTGTCGATAATGTCAACGGTAAAGAGTCGGAAACTCGTTTTCGAGTACTAAAACATTATGAAGGCTGCTCTCTGGTGAGAGCGTTTCCGGTTACCGGACGTACTCACCAAATTCGTGTCCATTGCCAGGTATCTGGCCACCCAATTGCCTGTGATGCCAAATATGGCGCTGAAGGTTTTACTGCGACTATGAATAAACAAGGCTTAAAACGCTTATTCTTACACGCAGCAAGTATTGAATTTACTCATCCTAAAACCGAAGAAAGAGTAAAGTTTGAAGCGCCTTACGATAATGCGTTAACCGCAATCTTGAAAAAACAAACCTATAAAACCTATTAATTAACTTCATTACCGATTTTGGGGAGTCAAATAACCACTCCCCAAAAAAGTTTTAAGATATTAACAACATTACTTTAAAAAATTTTGATAAATTTCCTGATAAGACGCTAAATTTTGATGTTGTTGCTTTTTCGCTAATTTAATCGCCTTATTAATATAATTTATCGCCTGTACTTTGTTGCCAACGGCAAAATATGATTTTGCTAAACTGCGTTGCGCGGTATGAGAGTTCGGATAAAACTGCATGCGTTTTTCTGCAATGTAGACGGCTTTTTCAGGCTGTTGTTTAAGTAAAAAATAATCGGTTAAACTGTACAAGTAATACTCAGTAGGGAAAATATTGTATCCGTAACGAGCAGATAATTGTTGGTAAAAATCGTCAAAATTTTTGACATCTTTCTCTACCACATCAGCCTTTAAAAACCACTTGGGAAACAGAGCTTTAAAGGCATAATGCTGGGCAATTAGAGCGACAGAAATGTGATCTTCATTGACAAAGCTATTCACACTCCAGGTTAAATTAGTCTTTGCATGCTGTGCTAATGTTGAATTTAACTCGGTTAATGCCTGATGATGTTTTCGGGCAAAATCCGCTATTTCGCTGTCATCAGGCAGCTCTCTGCCAACATATAAGAATTGCTGTTGCTGTAATCGCGGCAATTTTTGTTGCAATTCTGTCAACATCGCCGCTTTATTCCAGTGTATCGCCGGGCTAAAAGCAAAATGGGCGTTAAATAAATGTGGCCGATTAATCAATGAATTGAGTACGGTTAACCCCCCTAAAGAATGACCGGCAATGATAGAGAATGGTGCGGTATGATACTTTTGATTAATATGAGGTATCAGCTCCAACTCAATAAAATCTAGAAAGACATTGCCTTGGCCATTATTTTTTACCGGGTGGTTGTCGTCAAAACTGCTGGTGAGATCGCGAACTCTATTATTCGTTTCGATGCCAACCACTATTAAACTTGGCATTGCACCGTCTAAAAAATTCATCATCGCCGCAGTATGATTGAGCAAGTAGGTACCATCAAGCAAATAGATAACTGGGTATTTGTTGGCATTCTTTTCATCATAATTGGCGGGAAGATGAACCCAAAACTGTTGCTCTTCTTTGGTATATTCAGAAAGCAACTGCTCGGCCTTAGCTAAAGTTTGAGCGGTGGCTGGGGTACTGCTCATAATGGCTAAAATAACCCACAATAATTTAATTCTATATCTCATTTTATTCTCTTCTTTTATTCAAGTTTGTTATGATGTGAATGGTTAACTTTCGATATGATAAATAGTGTCTTCTTAATCGTATTAATACTATGCAGAACATAATGAGTTTTTCTTAAGTTTTTCTTAAGGTAATTAAATCAGATAGTTGGGAGTGATTTTTGGCAGATAATAACATTGATCAGATAGTTTGTTTTGAAGACTGGCAAGTGGATTTTGGCCGCTGTTTGATTGTTAAAAACCAGCAAAGCCAATCGGTTGAACCGAAAGTTATGGCGGTCCTTGCTTTGCTCATTAAGCATAGTGGTGAGGTGGTCTCTCAAGAAGACATTTATGCCGCGGTTTGGAGCAATGGCATATTTAATTCAAGCTTAGTGCAACGCGCCATTACGCTGCTAAGAAAAGCCTTTAAAGACGATCCTAAGCAGGCAAAGTACATTGTTACCTATCCGAAAAAGGGTTATTCATTTATCCCGACACTCATTACTAAAGTGAATCCAGAATATCAGGAGGTGAGTACAAACATAAACCTGCTAACTGATAAAAGTATCTATCTAACGGCGATGCTTATACTACTGTGGGTATTTATCGGGTGGCAGTTATGGCCCACTCAACAACCGGTATTAAGTTTTGAATATTCAACGAATGTTACCTCTACCCCTGAGCAGGAATTATTTGCCAAACCGTCACCCGATAACCGCTCTATCGGATTTGTCAGACAGATTAATTTAAACACTCAACAACTGTGGCAAAAAGACTTACAAACTCATCATCAGCAAGCTATCAGCATAGAGCATCATAATATCCATAGCTTTGACTATTCGATTGATGGCCGGCAGGTTGCCTATGTGGTGGAAAATGAGCAGGGGCTTAATTTATATTCACAATTAATTTCGGCAGAAAATGATCTAAGTCGGCAACCTTTGATGCTCGCGCGATTTGAACAATTCAGCCATATCAGTGAGATTTTTTGGTTGGATTTAACCCATATTGTATTTATTGGTTATCATCGCCAGAAAAAACAACATCAACTGATTAAATTCGACTTTATTAGTCAACAGCATAGTATTTTGCTGTCACAACCGGCTTTGCGCGGTTTTGTTCATGCCAGCTTAAATCAACAACGAGATCAGCTTGCCTATAGCCGTTTAACGGCTGAAAATGAAACCTTGATACAGGTGATCAATTTAACCAACTTAACCGTAAGCACTATTGATAATACCTTGCCGCCGTTTGTGCATTTTACCTGGGAGTATGCTGATTCAGGGTTGTTAATAAGCGATTCCATTAACCAACAACTGCTTTTGCAATTTATTGATGGCAGCACAAAAAATATTACCATAGCGCATAGTGATGTTGCCCTGTATCCCCATTATCTTTCACCGGAAAAGTTATTACTTACGATGCAACAAGAAGACAGTGACATTATCCGTTGGCAACCAGGTAACAACCATGCAACCACAATGGTTAACTCCAATGCTCTTGACTACTTTCCAATGGCTTCACCGGATGGTAAGAGGTTGTTGTTTGTTTCTAATCGTGATGGCAGCAACAAACTCTACCTAAAAATGCTTAATCATCAGCAGCAGAACAATGTAAAACTACTCAATAATTCTGAATTTGTTGTTGATAGGATCAATCGACCGCTTTGGTCTAAAAGCGGTAATGCCATTGCCTTTATTGCCGATAAACAACTTTATCTGCATAAACTTGATATTGATAAGCTCATCAAAAAAGACATCAATGTTGATGCCTTGCAGGTTTTTGATTGGTTTGATGACAATAGTTTGTTACTACTGCTAGTCAAAGGTAATCATAATCACCTGGCTCGTTACCATATAAACGACAATAGCTATGATTTGATCAGCGAGTTTACTGGTATTAATGCGCACCTGGATGATAACAACAATATCTGGCAGCTAACCAGTAATGGTATGCAATTGTATGATCCGGATAATAATCGTTGGCAAGACATGGTGAGTATCGAGGGGATAACCTTCTCGGTAAAATCCGACAACAGCTTTTATCTGCAATACCAGCAAAGTAATCGCAAGTTTATCGCCCAAATCGATGTTACCGGTGAGATTGTTAAACAGTTTACTTACCCGTTTGAACAGCTCGGTGTTTTACACAGTGTGGATGGCGCTAACTTTTATTTTAGCTCTAATTTGCGCCGTCAGTCTGATTTGTATTTGAGCTATAGCAAAGAATAATTCATACCCGCATCAGGAATGAGTTACTTTGATTTTGCGAACAAATAGCTTAATAACTTATTTAACAACCAATAGGCTGAAGCACTAGTGATGATGCCGATTAGAGGGAACCATTTGGGTTGCCACTGAATCGCATCGGGTTGAGCACTAAACGACAAAGAAAAGTTACCACTAGGGTAATACCAAATGCCCACATCGGGATCACCTAGGTGCATCACTGACATAATGAATATCATGATCACCCAAAAATAGCCCAATCCTAACACTAGCGTTGCCAAATTGTGAAAAAATCCTTTCCGCGCACTCGCCAACAGACTTTGATATATGGCTCTGGGATCACCTTTAATGGTTTGTTGAGTGAGTAATATATCGGCAATTAAAGGGTCTAGATATTCTTCAGGTGAGCCGAGCCTTTCAATGGCATTAATGAATCGAACCTCTTCCAAGTCGGCCTCATCATGACTCGCAGATTCGTACAAATGACTCATAATTTCCAGGCGAATATCATTGCCTTCGTCTTTTGGTAAAGGCGCAAGCTTATGCACTAAGTCGCGTTCAAAGTTATGCCAAACCTTTTGTGCGACTTTACTTTTGATAGGGAAAGGTTGATTCATGATTGCATTACCATATTAAAAATAGAGTTGTGTGTCTGGGTCCAGGTTGTTTTCATTTTTGCCAATGTTTCTAATCCTAAAGGGGTGATTTGATAGTACTTTCTCGGCGTCCCCACTTCGGCCGTTTGCCATTGGGAGGTGACTAAACAATCTCTTTTTAGTCGATTAAGTAATGGGTATAACGTCCCTTCAGCAACCTCAATGGAGGTCAACTTTTTTATTTCTACAGCCAATTCATAACCATAAATTGCGCCTTGTTGTAATTTTAGCAAGATGATGAACTCCAATAAGCCTTTACGAAATTGTGGTACCCATCTGTCAATTATTTGGTCTGATCCCATGACAAAATTTTCTTTTAAAATATCGTTCCATACATAGTAATGCGATATACATACGTTTGCAATATTTAGTTACAGTTGAAATTAAGCACCGTTAAAACACTGCTTATTCAGTTTTTATTCAGTTAAATCAATTCGTTGTTTGTATTTGGTGAATAGATTTATGTTCTTGAAAGTGCTTTGCATAGTACATTGCATTGCTATGTAGTTGGTTGTTGTTGTAGCATACCTAGCAATACAAGGTAGCAAGGTAAATAGGAAGGTAAAATTACAATGTTTAAAATAATGAATAAAATTTTGGTGATTAGCATTTTGCTAATGGTAAGCCACTGCGCCAATGCGCAAACCAATTTAAATGATATTAAAGGGGCTTGGCTGGGATCAATGCAAATCCCTGAAGGGCCTAAGTTACGCATCGGCATAGAAGTTTTTAAAAAAGCCGATGGTCAATGGGGCGGGAATATCGCCAGCCTTGATCAGGGTAGTCGGTACATGTTGGTATCAGATGTATCTGTGAACAATGATACCTTTACCCTGCATTTGGCTGGTGCGCCAATTAATATTGTTGGTCAGATAGACAAAAGTCACAACAAAATTGCGGCGAACTTTAATCAGGGAGAACATGTATTTCCCCTTGACCTCAATAAAGTTGATGCCTTACCAGAAACGGTTAGAAAACAAACTCCTACCGATATATCAGGGTATAGGGAACAAGAAGTGCGCTACAAAAATACAGATGACAATACTTGGCTGTCAGCAACCTTGACCTTGCCAAAAGGGAACAAAAGACATCCGGCGGTTATGTTAATTGCCGGATCAGGGCCCAACCATAGAGATTCTTACCACGCTGGCCACCGGACTTTTAAAGTGTTAGCAGATCATCTCACTAATAATGGTCATGTGGTATTGCGAGCGGATAAGCGTGGCGTTTATAAATCATCAGGTGAGTATAAAGACGGAGATGTGGAAAATTACGCCAGAGACACTCAAGCGGCAATACAGTACTTAAAGTCTCTTGAACAAGTTGATCCGAATCGTATTATCCTTATTGGCCATAGCGAGGGAAGTCTGGTTGCCATTATGGCTGCACAGTTAGAAACCGTAAATGGCATTGTTTCATTGGCTGGGCCAGGGATGTCGATACTCGATGTGCTGTTGGACCAAGACCAAACTGAACCAGCTGCCAAAGGTGCTACTACAGCAGAAACCGACGTTTTGCTTAAATTTAGCCAGCGTTTTTATAGCATCATCCTAAATACGCCGAAAATTGCACAACGCAAGATCAAAATTCAGGCTCTATACGATAATTTACAAGGAAAAGAAGCCGAGATAATAAATAAATGGGTCAATAAAAGACATGGAACTCTTAGCATCGCCGGAGCCGAAAGCGAGTCATTTAGCCAATGGTTAAAGTTAGACCCGTTGATCTATTGGCAAAAATTTCAAGGGAATGCGTTAATTCTTAACGGCGATAAAGATTCACAAGTGCCGGCTAATGCCAATGTATCAGGGATTGTAAATGCGATGAAAGCGCAGGAAGGGAATGTGCAAAGCCATATCTTTGAGGGGGTAAATCATTTATTTCAACCCGCTATCACCGGTGCTGTAAATGAATATGCTGAAATTGAAGAAACGATTGATAGCGAAGTATTAACCACGATTTCAAAGTGGCTGGAAAATACATTCAGCTAAGGCAAGAGATTAAGGGGGCATAGTATTGGGCGAAGTGATTAGTATCTTGTGTTTTTTAGAGAGTTAAAGCAGACTGTGGCGTAAAAAAATAAAGATGAATTGATGATTCAGCTTTTTCTAACGTTCAACCAAACGCCTTAAACATTATAAAAGGAAAATTCATGGTGCGAATCGTTATCATTTTATCCCTGCTGATCTCACCGCTATCTCTGGCTGTTAACGTCGGTCTAAAAGCGCGTTTATTTGCCGAATATCAAAATAGGCAGATCTAACCAATAAAATATCGTTATCTAAAATCATCAAAATTAATTAACCGCAGAAAAGTAAATTATCAGGCAAAATAATTGAAGTAGGACTATAACAGTGAGCTTACGAGAGCATAGCTCAACTTCTATTTTTCGATCTGATTTAATGACTGCGACTAATTCATCAGGACGCAAACATGTCGAACCAAGATCAACTTATCAACGTTGTTGCTGCATTTGAGCAA
>NZ_JQDZ01000091.1 GCF_000764205.1 Thalassotalea sp. ND16A | reverse complement strand
AGCCACAGATTACATTCTTATCTGGATTATAAAAGTCCAAATAACTTTGAAGCTGGCAATGATAGTTTAGGATTTGATTTGAAATTGGTTGCTTAACTGGGGTGTGTGAAATTAGTTGACCAGGTCAGATGTTTTAATTACAGAGTGGAGCCATTCAGGCAAATACCGTGTTTGGGATAGTAACTATCAACGGCCACCTTTATATCTTCGCAAGTATAGCCGCTCTACATTGGTCAATGATTGTGATTATGACGGGGCCCACCATTCAAGTGATACCGGCGGTTGGCAATATAAACTTTCTTCATTAATCGAAAACCTTACCGGAATAAAAATTGCCTACAGGGAATATATGTATGACTAGTCCAGCTAAATTGCATTGGTCAATTAATAGAAATAATATAACTTTTAAAGTCGTTTCTTCCAATGGCGAAGAAACGGTAGAGCAATGGGGGCTTTTTGATCTTAGCCACGACGATGGCAAGGGGTGTGCTAATTGTTTATTCCGTGACGTAGACATTGAATACAGCCCTATAATTCAGAACCATACAATCACCTGTAATGAATCATTTATAGCCTCCCTTACCCAATTAGAAATCAAACAACTTGGCCTGCCAGCGCCTTCTAACTGTAAAATTAAAATAAAATCAAAAGGGCTTATTAGTCAGTCAAATTTTCAAATAAGTTACACATTATTAAGAAGCGATGGCCGACCTTATTTGGGACTTAAAAGAGAAGGCCTATTCATTAAAACGGGGAATAAAACTGAAACTTTACTAGACCCTATTTATTCATTAGTGGAAAAAATTGACCGGTTTAATAGTTTTCATACTGATGAAAGAGACGAGCGGTTTATCCGCTGGGGGATAATACAAGAACTACTTCCAGATGATGCCATTATTGAAGGGCAGTTAAATACCATCACAATTTGTAGAGCCGATAGATTTACATTAGATATTAATAGTGGTGGAGGCTTTAACCCAACATTAATCCGTAGTGACGAAAATAGTGGCTGGGCTGATCAAGGCCAGGCAGATATCAATTATGCTGTGCCTAAAGCTAGACAAGCAGAATTTGCAAAACAATTTAAAAACTGGTCGTCGGTTAAAGGAAATTATCCCATAGGTCATGGCACTTACGTGGTGTTACCTAAGCGGATGACAAAAGTTTTAGCTGTTGTCAAAAATTATCAAAACAAACCTTTAGATGAGCGCTTAGCGTTTATTTCAAATCCTCAAAAATACATAAATGAACAATTAGAAAGTGAACAAATAACAGAAGATTTGGAGAATCTTTTTCTTGAAACTCCTGAGTTCATTAGTCAGCGTATTGAAAATATTGGAATATGGGAGCCAAAGCTTTGTGCGTATAAAGTTGAGCGCAACGGAGATTGGTTACCTGAAGACGGCGACAGGCTCTTTGTTCCTATTGGTGACTCATTAGTCAATATTTCAACAAACGATATGAAAACTTTACTTAATGAAGTGGTTGAGGCACTAGATAAAGAAATACCATCAGTTAAATACCTCAACCATGATATTCCAGCAACTATTGAAACTAAAAATACTCTTATCGAATTAATAAAACCCTTTGAAGACAAAGGGCCTGCTGCACCTGACTTTCCATATCAGGTTGTAGCACCAATTCTTAAAGACAATATCGAAGATTTAGAATTTGATGTTATAAAACATTCCGATAGATGTAACATCGAATTAATTGCTGGGAGATTAAAAACAATAACATTATTTGAGCATCAAAAACATGGTGTTGATTGGCTTGCCAAACACTGGACCAGTGGATCAATAGGGGCTTTGCTCGCCGATGACATGGGTTTAGGAAAGACCTTACAAACTTTAGCTTTTCTTGCTTCGGTTAAAGAAGAGATGGAAAAGGGCAATTACCCCCATAAGCCTTTTCTTGTTATCGCGCCTTCAGGGTTACTAAAGAATTGGGAAGATGAAGCAAACGCTCATTTGCACCAACCGGGATTAGGAAATTGTTTTAAGGCTTTCGGTCCTTCAATGAAATCATTGGCAAATGCTTCAATAGTTGAACGAACTGAACAACTCGTTAAAGCTGACTGGGTGCTAACAACGTATGAAACATTAAGGGATAAAATAGCATACTTTTTATCCGTGGATTGGGGGGTAACGATTTTTGATGAAGCTCAAAAAATCAAAAATCCAAGTTCACGGGTCACCGAAATGGCAAAATCTTTATCGTCAGATTTTACCGTTATGCTTACCGGCACACCTGTTGAAAACGAATTAAAAGATTTGTGGTGTATTGTCGATACCGCCCAACCTGGGTTGTTTGGTTCGCTCAGAGAGTTTCATAATAATTATGTGAAACCTGCTGAAGCTGATCCTTTAGAGGCCCAAAACCTTAAAGATGTGTTGGTAGAAAAAACATCTCCTCCCCTTATGTTAAGACGTTTAAAAGAGGACCATATAGATGGTTTACCAACAAAAAGTATTCAAGAAGTTGTTATTGAAATGCCAAAATTGCAAGCGGATGAGTATGAAAACCTTGTAAAAGATGCGCAACTGTATAAAGGGACAGCCGGTGGCATTTTAAAGTTTATTCAAAAAATCAGAAAAGCCTCATTGATTGCAGAAGACTTTGATATCAACGGTATTAACGAAGGGGTGATTAATCGTTCAGCCCGATTATCAGCATTAATAAAAATATTAGATGATGTAGCCGGTAGGGGCGAAAAAGCGCTAGTATTTTGCGAGGCCCTAGATGTACAAGAACACCTTGCAGGTTACCTACAACAACGATATCAATTAGCAAGCAGACCTATGCGTATTCACGGCGGTGTTGATGGTGCTACTAGAAAGAAGTATGTCGATATATTTCAGTCAAACTCTGAAAATGAGTTTGATGTAATGCTGTTATCACCTAAGGCGGGTGGTGTGGGGTTAACAATAACCGCAGCTAACCATGTTATCCACTTAACTCGCTGGTGGAACCCTGCGGTTGAGGATCAAAGTACAGATAGGGTTTACCGAATAGGTCAAAAAAGACCGGTGAAAGTGTACATACCCATAGCAGTTCATCCTAAATACCAAGATCGCTCTTTTGATTTAAACCTTAATCGATTATTAATACAAAAACGTACCTTGAGTCAAAACGCATTACTACCCGGCACGGTATCGAGTGGTGATATCAAAGATCTATTTGCCCAAACAGCAGAAGAATAAATGAATAAGAATATAAATACAGGATTAGTGATTGCTGATCCATATGTAAGCCAAATATTAAGTGGCGAAAAAACATGGGAAATGAGAAGTCAGCGTACCGCAAAAAGAGAAACGATAGCTCTTATTAAAAAAGGCTCAGGCCAAATTTGGGGTTCCGCAAAAATTGTGGACTGTATTGGCCCATTAAGCTTTTCTGAATTAATTCAGGCATCGGGTTTTCATGGTATATCAAAACAACAGGTTGAAGCTGGATTACTTGATAAATGGAACTACGCATGGGTGCTTGAGGATATTCAAGTATTTGAACAACCTAAAGCATACAATCATCCTTCTGGCGCTGTAATATGGGTTGATTTGGCAAAAGCTTTACACCAGAGAAATGAGCCTAAACCTTTGACTGTTAATAAGGGGAATGTGCGAGGGTCTCTAAAAAACAGTGAAATACAATTTAGTAGAAGTACCAATCAAATTTCAGTGCCGGTAAACACCGATGTTCCATATGCCAAAGATGGGACATACTTCGGCAAGCATTTATTTAAAAAAGGCTGGTATACCGTTGGTGAAAAAGGTGATGAGCAAAAGTTTTCTTCTTATGAGCAAGCAATAAGTTACTTAAAGAAAATGAAAACCGCAAAATGGCTTCGCCCAAATCCCAAGGGTAACTGGGGCATAGTATCATGAGTTATCTACAGTTAAAAACTAAACAACGTGAAATTCGCGGCGGTTTTAATGAAAGTTTAGGCCTTCGAGTTCACCGTGCGCTTAGTTGGCTTAATCGTTCTGAGCAATCTGAAAATGACGTAGATTCACAATTTATCTTTTTGTGGATTTCATTTAATGCCGCATATTCGCAAGACATCGATGCTTCAAGATTAACGGAAACACAGTCGTTTCAATTATTTGTACAAAAACTTTGTGAATTAGATCAACAAGAACAGATACATCATTTACTTTGGAATGAATTTTCCAGTAGTATTCGCCTATTAATAGATAATCAATATGTCTTCCAGGCCTATTGGGAACATCACAACGGTAAAATTTCCGAACAGGAGTATAAAGATCGCTTTACCCGTTCTAAAATCAGAGCTAACCAGGCCCTAGGGCAAGGAAATAGTCCCGCATTATTAACCGTTATATTATCGAGACTTTATACCTTACGTAACCAAATTATTCATGGCGGGGCAACGTGGCAAAGTTCCGCTAACCGTGACCAACTTAGAGATGCCGTTAATTTTCTGTCAAAGTTAATGCCAATTTTAATAAATATTATGATGGATAATCCGAATACCCTGTGGGGTGAAGCAAGTTATCCATTGATTAAGCAGTAAGAGAACATACATGCAAAACGAAGAACAAGATTTTTTAAATAATCTAGAAAAAAAGCTATGGACCGCGGCTAACAAACTGTTGCCAGCGCTCGATGCTGCGCATTACAAACACGTGATGTTAGGTTTAGTGTTTTTAAAATACACCAGTGATGCGTTTGATATTCGACGCGAACAATTAATTGAGCAATTTAAATATCCTAACAACGAGTATTTCATTGACCCTGAAGATTTTAATGGCTCTGACAGCAAAGAGTACCAAGAAGAAATTAATATAGAGCTTGAAGTACGCGATTTTTATACCGAAAAGAATGTGTTTTGGGTGCCTATCGTAGCTCGCTGGCAATATCTGCAAGACAATAACAAGGTGGTTATTGGCGGTGAAATTGAAACTCTATCAGGTAAAAAAATCCGCAGCGTCGGCCAACTTATTGATAATGCCTTAGAAGCCATTGAGAAAGACAACAGCAAACTAAAAGGGGTACTGAACAAACAGTACACCGCATTAAAAATTGATCAAAGTAAATTAGCTGAGCTTATCGATTTAATCGCCACGGTTCCGTTCAAGCACGACAGCTTAAATTCAAAAGACATCCTTGGCCACGTATACGAATACTTCTTAGGTCAATTCGCATTAGCCGAAGGTAAAAAGGGCGGTCAATACTACACGCCTAAATCTATTGTTAGTTTAATCGTTGATATGCTGCAACCATTTAAAGGACGAGTATACGATCCGGCCATGGGCAGCGGTGGTTTTTTCGTTCAATCTGAAAAGTTCATCTCTGAACACGGCGGTAAATTAGGAAATATCTCAATATACGGGCAAGAGTACAACCATACTACGTGGCAACTAGCCGCGATGAATATGGCAATACGCGGTATTGACTTTAACTTTGGTAAAGAGCCAGCATCAACCTATACCAATAACCAGCACCCGGATCTTCGTGCCGATTACATCATGGCAAACCCACCATTTAACATGAAGGAGTGGGATACTGGCGTAAGTGACGACGACCCACGTTGGGTGTATGGCACACCACCAACTAACAACGCTAACTTTGCCTGGATGCAGCACATGCTGCATCACCTAGCACCTAAAGGGAGTATGGGCTTGTTATTAGCCAATGGTTCAATGAGTTCAAGTACCAGTAACGAAGGTAAAATCAGACAAGCTCTTATCGAAAACGATCTGGTTGAATGTATGATTGCACTGCCAGGGCAATTATTCACCAACACTCAAATTCCTGCTTGTATCTGGTTCTTAACCAAGAACAAAAAAGCTGATACCAATGCTATGGGTGACGAGCTGCGTGACAGAACTGGTGAAGTATTATTTATTGATGCCCGTGATTTAGGTTATATGAAAGACCGTGTATTACGTGACTTTACTGAAGAGGATATTTCATCAGTAACTGATCTATTTCACAAATGGCAAAGTAAATATTTCCAAAGCTTTGAAGGCACAGTAGAGTGGAAAGCTAAAGTTGAAGCAGAAAGTGAAATTGAAGGCTTATGCATTGAGCCTGAAATGCCATATGAAGATGTTGCTGGCTTTTGTAAGTCAGTAAAATTGGCTGAAATTGCAAAGCATAATTATGTATTAACACCAGGTAGATACGTTGGAGCCGTAGCACAAGAAGATGATGGCGAAGTATTTGCCGATAAAATGACCAGATTGACAACCCAATTGAAATCTCAATTTGAGCAAAACGATAAGATGGAACAGCAGATTAAGAAGAACCTAAAGGGGTTAGGTTATGAGTGTTAATTGGCGTGAAATGGAATTAGGTGATTTCATTGAACTCAAACGTGGTTATGATTTACCTAAATCTAAACGCGTAGATGGAGATGTTGAAATAATTTCCTCTTCTGGCTCTTCTGGTGTTCATAACGAGTCAAAAGTAAAAGCTCCGGGGGTGGTGACTGGACGATATGGCACCATTGGAAAGGTTTTCTTTTCTGAAGCTGATTTTTGGCCGCTTAATACGACATTATACGTGAAAGACTTTAAAGGGAATGATCCTTTATTTGTTTTTTATTTTTTGAAAACAATAAACTATTTAGAATACAGTGATAAAGCTGCTGTTCCTGGTATTAATCGAAACCATATTCATAAAGCTAAAATTAGAGTACCTGATTGTCCTGATTATCAAAATAAGTTGGCATTAAGACTCTGGGCTATAGATAAAAAAATTAAAATCAATCAAGAAATTAACTTAACACTAGAACAAATAGCACAAGCTATATTTAAAAGCTGGTTTGTTGATTTTGAGCCGACCAAAGCCAAAATAGCCGCCCGCGAAGCATTGCTTGCTGACTATGCAAAAGAGCCTTTATCACCTAACACTGCACAAATGGCTAAAGCACCTTTTGCTGAGGAAATAATAAAGGCAGAAAGACAAGCAGCCATGCAATCCATCGCTGGCTCGGGTGATATAGTTCCCACCGAACAACTTCAAACCTTAGCAGATTTATTCCCTAATAAACTCGTTGATAGTGAACTTGGTGAAATACCGGAGTACTGGGAAGCATCAACATTAGGGCAGCACTTTGATGTCACAATGGGTCAGTCACCTAAAGGCGATACATATAATGAAAAAGGAGACGGCATTGTGTTTTTCCAAGGAAGAAGAGATTTTGGATTTAGATTTCCGTCTCCAAGAGTTTATACCTCAGATCCTAAAAGGATTGCAGAAGCTGGAGATACCCTTATAAGTGTTAGAGCACCCGTTGGCGATAAAAACATGGCTTATGAAAGGTGTTGTTTAGGACGTGGGGTCGGCGGTATAAGGCATAAATCTGACATGACGAGTTTTACATACGCATTTATAAGTGTTATTGAACACAAGTTGGGTGATTCAGGATCTGATGGTACAGTTTTTAATTCGATTAATAAGAATGAATTAAATAAAGTATCATTTATTGCACCATCTCCCGAACTAATTGCTGTTTTTGAAACACTTGTACAACCAATGGATGCACGGATCAAAGTCAATTCAAATCAAATTAATACACTAGAACAATTAAGAGATTCATTACTACCAAAATTACTTTCGGGTGAAATTAATCTAACTAATGATCACAAGGAAGCAGTAAGTGTTTGAGAGCCAAGTTGAAGAAAGGATTTTCAATGAAACATTTAAAGGTGATGAACCTACAAATTTAAATGCGTGTGTTGGCAATAATGGAAACCCTCAACAACCAGAGTATGCACAAGGCTTTATAGATGCCTCAATTTCATTGTGTAAATTAGTTGTCGAAGATGATTCTAACCATTTAGTCGATCATTATATTTATCCTATCGCCTTCAACATGCGCCATGGAGTGGAGTTATGGATAAAGTATTTTATTCAAGAACTATCGCATATTCGTAAAGAGCTTGTCGTAGATACCGTTAAGTTAACGGCAACGCACGACATTAATATACTCTGGAAAGAGTTTAAAAAAAGTGCACATGCAAAGGATATTAGTTTTTCAGTCGTTACGGGTAAGCTGGATGAGTATATTAATAATATTGGGGAAATTGATCCAACAGCTCAAACTTTCAGATACCCCTTCAGCAATGAGAGTATAAAGCACCTGACTCAAACACCAATAATAAACATTAGAAATCTAGCTAGTCGATTAGTTTCTATGAAAACATTGTTGGAAGAACTTCGTTCATTAATATATTCACTTATTGATGATTATAATACTGGTTCATACACATCGAAACTTTCAAGGTCACAATTGCTTGAAATTGCAGATGAACTGCCGCCAAAGGAGTTATGGCATAATGATGCTTTTGTTTATGCAAAACAAGCTATAAAGCTTAAGTATAACTTGTCTAGCAATAGAGATTTCAATAAAGCTATTGATATCATAAAGGTTAACTATGAAATGGCTTTTCTGATTAATGCGCCCCTTACATTGAAAGAGCTAACTAAAGAGGACTTAGTTAAGTTTTTAGAATGTTGGGATGTTTATCACCCACATAAAGAGGTAAATCCTTTAGGTACATCTATATTTGATTATTCTTCAAGGTTTGTTAAAGCTGATGTTAAATTGGAACATGCTGCATTGATATCGTTGAAAGATTCTTTGAGTTTGGAATCTTTCGCTGACATTGCTGCGTTATATGAGTTGGGTCGATTTCCTCTATACTCAGAAAAGTACCCTGACTGGTACACAAATCAATATGATGAAATTAAAAGTGCATCAAGGAGTGACGGTGATTTATTGCAATTCATTCAACATTATTTAAATAAAACCAATTTCCCTAGGTTTTTATTTTTATCTCTTAGGCTTTTGAAACAAGATATATTAATTTCAGAAATAGTGAAAATGTCTGATTCTTTTGAGAAGGAAGTAGCTAGTATATGTTCAAAATAGACAAATCAATCAACCGCATCTCGCGCCTTAAAAACAAAAGCTTTTCAGATCTGGGTTTTAAAGAGCGTGAACACCTACAAGAATGGTTAGCCAATCAACCCGATGCATTGGGCGAAGATTTGCTGATTATCCAAAAAGAGTTTGACGGCTTTGATGATACACGTGAACGCCTAGATCTTCTGGCGCTTGATAAAGATGGCAGCTTGGTTGTTATTGAAAACAAGCTTGATGATACCGGCCGCGACGTTGTGTGGCAGGCACTTAAGTATGCATCATATTGTTCAAGTCTTAGTAAAAACCAAATAATCGAGATATATCAAGAATACCTAAACAAGTATTGCGGTGGTGGCGATGCCAAGTCTTCGATATGTGAATTTTTATCGGTTCCTGATATTTCTGAAGTTGTACTAAACGCAGGTAATAACCAGCGATTAGTTTTTGTTGCGGCAAATTATAGAAAAGAAGTGACGAGCACAGCTCTTTGGTTGTTAACTCATAATATTCAATTGCAATGCTTTAAGGTTACTCCTTATTCGTTATTAATAAATGACGCAGAAGAACTGTTTTTAAACGTTGATCAGATCATTCCGCCGCCAGAAGCGAAAGAGCTTATGATCGGCATGAGTGTGAAAGAAGCCGAAGAAAAAGAAGTGGTGGGGGAATTGAAAAATCGCCACAAGATGCGTTTAGCATTTTGGGAAATGGCACTTGAAGAATTTAAAACCAGCCAATGCGATCTATACAATAATAAAAATGCCAGCAAGGACCATTGGCTAAATGCAGGTTCAGGCATCAGTGGTTGTCCGTTTACTATGGTATGTGGCGTCAAAGAGATTGGCGTTGAGTTTTGGTTTTCAAAACAAGATACCCAAGACAACAAGTTTATGTATGATTGGATGTTTGAGCGCAAGGACATCATAGAAAGTAAGTTTGGCGATCAGCTAGAGTGGTTCCGCCTAGACGACAAAAAGTCATCTAGGGTACAGATCAGATCAGATTTTGATGGTAAAAATAAAGATAACTGGCCTGAGATGATCGAATGGCTAATTGACCATATGATCCGATTTGAAGCAGCACTTAAGCCTCACTTAGGTGAACTTAATAAATTAGTTAAAGCACAAAGTGAAAAATATTAAAGCCTATGTATAAGCCGCCATTTACTTTAACCAGTAAAATCCTGTCTTTAGTTGCAGATATCAGTGAAGCCGTGGGCCGCTTAACTGTATTGTCTGAAAGAGAGCAAGACTTTAAGTTACGCCGTGTTAACCGCATTCGTACAATTCAAGGCTCTTTGGCAATTGAAGGCAATACCTTATCTACCGATCAAATTACCGCCATATTAGATGGGAAAAGGGTAATAGCGCCACTAAGAGAAGTAAAAGAGGCACATAATGCCTTGGCCGTATATGAAAGACTTGCTGATTGGCAGCCTTCATCTAATAATGATTTGTTGGCCGCACACCGTGAATTAATGCTTGGTCTTGTTGAAGATGCCGGAATGTACAGGCAAGGTGGCGTCGGCGTAATGTCGGGTGATAAAGTTGTGCATATGGCACCGCAGGGCGACAGAGTACCAAAATTGATGGCAGATTTACTTGCTTGGCTAGAATCTAATGATGATCATCCACTAATCGCGAGTTGTGTGTTTCATTATGAATTTGAATTTATTCACCCGTTTTCTGATGGTAATGGCAGAATGGGGCGGTTGTGGCAATCACTATTGCTTAGTAAATGGAATATTTCTTTTGTAAATATTCCCGTTGAAAGCTTAATTCATCAGCACCAAGGTGAGTATTATCAAGCGATCAATCAAAGTACAATTAAAAGCGATTCTGCGCCATTTATTGAGTTTATGTTGGTGATGATCCTTGATGCGATTAATTCATTTGATGCACTTTCAGATGAATTAGATGGCGACAGCCCCCAAGTCACCCCTCAAGTTAGCCCCCAAGTCAAAAATCTAGTACAGTATTTAAATGGCGATATGGGCCGAGATGAATTACAAAAGGCATTAGGGTTATCGGACAGAAAGTCTTTCAGAGAAAGATACATTAAACCGGCATTGGAAAACGGCATTATTGAAATGACCAAACCCGACAAACCAAATAGTCGTTTACAAAAATACCGTTTGACCTCGGTTGGAAAGAATTTAAAGGATTAAAATAATAATATGTCGATGATCACCGAAGACCAGTTAGAAGAGCTATGCCTACAGTGGTTTAAAGAAATAGGCTATGAATATGCTTGTGGTTATGACATAGCACCGGATGGCGACTGCCCAGAGCGTAAAGATTATTCGGAGGTGATCTTACATGATCGATTATTTCGTCAACTAAAAAAAATTAATGCCCACATCCCTGATACTGCAATTGAACAAGCGATTAATGTAATTAGCAAGCCTGAAACACCTATCCTTATCAAGAATAATAACTTGGTTCACCAATATTTATTGGAAGGAATAAAGGTTGAATTTAATCAAGACGACAAAGAGTGTGCTGATTATGTTAAGTTTATTGATTTTAATGATCATAACAACAATGAATTTTTAGTGGTTAATCAATTTACTATTACCGGCACCAAAGGCAATCGGCGTCCTGATGTGGTTGTTTTTGTAAACGGAATACCGCTTGCGGTCGTTGAACTGAAAAACCCCGCAGATAAATCGGCTGATATCTGGAGTGCGTATCAGCAATTACAAACCTATAAATACGAAGTGTCCGATCTATTCATCTTCAATGAGGCATTAGTCGTTAGTGACGGTGTAGAAGCCAGAGTTGGTTCTTTAACCGCATCAAAAGAGCGTTTCTTACCATGGCGTACCATTGATAATGAAAATGATAAACCTATGCTTGAGTTTCGTCTTGAAACCCTAGTAAGAGGTTTTTTCAATCCAGAATTGTTTATCGACTATATTCGTCACTTTATCTTATTTGAGGAATCTGGTGGTGCTTTAATAAAGAAAATTGCCGGTTATCACCAGTTTCATGCGGTAAGGGCTGCGGTACAAGCAACAGTGGTTGCAACAAGGCAATCTGATTTACCTATGGTTGCCGATGTTAGCGCTAAATATAATACGACTTTAGATAAATCGATCAAACCCGGCTCTGGTAAAGCGGGCGTTGTATGGCATACACAAGGCTCGGGTAAGTCAATATCTATGGTGTGTTATGCGGGTAAGCTTATGGCTCAAGCGGCCATGAATAACCCAACCATCGTAGTTGTTACCGACAGAAACGATTTAGATGGCCAATTGTTTAACACCTTTTCAATGGCCGCCGACACACTTAAACAAACACCAGTACAAGCCGATAACCGAGACAGCTTAAGAGAGATTTTAACGGTAAAGCAATCCGGCGGAATCGTATTTACCACGGTACAAAAATTTGCATTGTTAGCTGAAGAGTCTGCGCATCCAATATTAAGTGACAGATCCAATATCGTGGTTGTAAGTGATGAAGCACATCGAAGCCAGTATGGTGATAAAGCTAAATTTAACCCTAAAACCGGTGAGTACACTTATGGTTATTCAAAATACATGCGAGATGCATTACCAAATGCATCATTCATTGGTTTTACCGGTACGCCGATCTCTGCCGAAGATAAAGATACACGTTCGGTATTCGGCGGCTATGTGTCTATTTATGATATTCAAGATGCCGTTGACGATGGTGCGACTGTGCCAATTTATTATGAGTCACGTCTTGCGAAATTAGATATAAAGCAAGATGAAATTGAGCATCTCAATGAAGAAGTAGATGAAGTTATTGAAGATGAAGAAGATTCATCAGTTAGAGAAAGCACCAAATCTAAATGGGCGGCGCTTGAAAAACTTGTCGGTTCTGAGCCGAGGCTTGATCAAATAGCTATAGATTTAATCAATCATTATGAAACACGGATAGAAACGTTTCCAGGCAAGGCAATGATTGTGTGTATGAGCCGAGATATTTGTGCGCAAATGTATAATGCTCTGGTACAACTTCGTCCAGATTGGCACAGTGATGATCCTGCTCAAGGAGCAATTAAAGTTGTTATGACTGGATCAGCATCAGATAAGTCATTATTACAGCCTCATATTCATAACAAAGAAACCAAAAAATTATTTGAAAAACGCTATAAAGACGTTAACGATCCACTGCAAATAGTCATAGTCCGCGATATGTGGCTAACAGGGTTTGATGCGCCTAATTGTCATACCATGTATATAGACAAGCCAATGAAAGGCCATAACCTCATGCAGGCTATTGCCAGGGTGAACCGAGTATTTAAAGATAAAGCCGGTGGTTTGGTTGTTGATTACATTGGCATTGCCAATGAGCTTAAAAACGCATTGAAAACCTATACCGACTCACAAGGTAAAGGAAAGCCTGCTTTAGACAACCATGAAGCATTCGCCATAATGGTTGAAAAGCTGGAAATCATTCAAGCGATGATGGACGGATTTGATTATTCAGATTTTGAAACAAGCGCCTTAAAACTGCTACCCGGCACAATGAACCACATACTTAGTTTACAGAACCCACAAGGAAAACTTGATGGCAAGAAACGCTTCTTTGATCTAATGGCGCCACTGGCAAAAGCATACACCTTGTGTAGTACGCTCGATGAAGCCGCAGAATACAAAAAAGAAATCGCGTTTTTTAGCGCAGTGAAGTCGGCTTTAACCAAGTTTACCAGCAGTGATAAAAGCCTTACTGATGATGAAAAACACTCGGCGATGAAGCAAATCATAGATAATGCAATCGTTGCCGAGGGGGTTGTCGACATATTTGATTCTGTTGGACTGGATAAACCAAACATTGGCTTGTTATCCGACGAGTTCTTAGACGATGTGCGTAACATGCCACAGCGAAATTTAGCGGTAGAGCTTTTAGAAAAACTACTAAAAGACGAAATCAAGGCACGCATGATAAATGATGTTGTATCTGAAAAGGCTTATTCAGAGCGCATTTTAGAAACACTACGCAAATACCATAACCGCGCCATTGAAACAGCTCAGGTTATTGAAGAGCTGATCAAGATGGCCAAGGAAATGGAAGAAAGCCTGGCCGAAGCTGAAAAGCTAGGGTTAAACCCTGATGAAATTGCCTTCTACCGCGCACTTGTACATAACGAAAGCGCGGTGCGGGAGTTAGGCGACAACAACCTAAGAGATTTAGCCAAGCACGTTACCGCACAACTTCGAAAATCGACCACAGTTGATTGGCAAAAACGCGATAGTGTAAGGGCAAGGCTCAGAAACCTTGTGCGCCGCGCTCTAAGACGCTGGAAATACCCACCGGATGGTGCAGATGAGGCCATCACTTTATGCTTGAAACAAGCGGAAGTCTTGAGTAATTCTTGGACGAGTTAGTAAAATTCAACACTTTAACATTTAGCTTTAGTGAGGTAAGTAGTGAAAATAGATATACATGTTCACACTAAGAAGACAAAACAAGGTGACGCACCATCGAGGAATATTACCCCAGAACGATTCTCGGAAATTATCCAGTCAACTGATGTTAAAGTTGTAGCTATTACCAACCATAATGATTTTGATCTTGAGCAATTTAACTTGATGTTGGCTCAAGTTGATGGTGCAGTTCAAATTTGGCCTGGAATAGAACTCGATGTGCTTGATGATAATAAGCGTTCTCATTTAATAGTGATAGTCTCTCCCGAAAGACGAGATAGGTTTCATAAGAAAGTTGTTGAAGCAACAGTCGGTCAGACACCCGATAATTTCACTATTTCACTCGAAGATACTGTGTCCTTCTTTGAAGAGCTTGAACCTCTTTATATTGCGCATTACATGGGAAAAAAGCCTGATATGAGTGAAGAGAGTATAGAGCGACTATTATCTCTAGGTGTAAATCCCAAACGAGTAATAAAAGAAGCTACAAGTGCAATATCCGCTGGGATATTTATCGCCCATGGACATGCGTCAATATACGGTTCAGATATTCAAGATTGGGATAAATATACCGATGAGGCTGCAAATTTGCCCGAATTAAGGCTATCTGTAGATAGCTTCGAGCAGTTCTGTCTTTTATTGGAAAAAGATGTGTCGGCTATCAACACTGCTATTAATCACAAACAAAGCGATGAACTGACACTTCAACCTTTTGAAGATGATACTAAAATCTTTATAAATTCATATAGTGACATTAATGTATTATTTGGAGCAAAGGGCACCGGCAAGACTAAAATACTTGAAGCAATCGCTAAGCATTATTCAAATAGCGGCGTTAATGCAACGGTATTTGAATCTGCGCCAGATAAGTTAGGCGATAGGTTTGATATTAAAGGGAAAGATATCGATAAGAATTTTGAGCTTAAAACCGTTCATGATTGCAAAGATGAAATTCTTTTCATTAAATCAGCAAAAGAACAGGATGTAACCAGCTTACATGAGTATCGAGATTACTTCAGATCGGAAAGGCGAAATAAGAATGCAGGGAAGATGAAGATTAAAGATCTCTCATCAATGTTATTGGAAGCTCAACAGACAAAATTGAAAGATTACACTGATGCGCACAATAAAGTTCAAGAAATGATAGGGTTCCTGTCGTCTAACACCCCCGTTATAGAAGTCAGTAGTGAAGAAGAGCGTACAAATCTTGTGGCACACCTATCTGCCTTAGCCACAAACCTGAAGCGACGCTCTTGGGAATATTATGTCGACTGGAAAAGTTCTGAACTGACAAATTCGGCATCAAAGTGCTTTAGAGATGAAGTGGCACGTAAAACAGGTGCATTAAGCAAACCCATAGATACTGGTTTTAAATTATTTGCCAGCAATAGGTTGAAAATTAGACGTAATGCTCAAGAAGTTTGCCTTAATATCAATAAGGCAATTGCAGATGAAGTCGAAGCTGTCGGTACACTAGGTGTAAATAAAGGGCAATTAGACTGTGTAACTAGTTTTAAATTACAGGATGGTACGATCCATGACTCCCTATATTCGCCAATCAAGCAAATACGTAAAAGTGACCAAAAAGATTTCTCTCGTGCTATTAAGGATATCGAAAAGCAAGCATTGTCTGATAATTTATTTGATAGCATCACTCAGTTAAATTCGATAGAAGATATTAGTAAGATTGTAAGTATGAGTGATCTGTTATTATTTTGGCGACGTTTTACTTTGTCTGGAGATGATTACTCCCCGTCTAACGGAGAGTGTTCGATGCTTAACCTACATAGTGAGTTAGCCGATGATAAGCAAGTATATTTACTAGATGAGCCAGAAAGAAGTCTTGGAAATCAATATATTAATGACATAATAATCCCGTTGATTAATGAAAAGGCTAGACAAGGTAAGAAGGTATTTATATCAACCCATGACGCAAACATTGCGGTGAGAACATTGCCTTATAATTCAATATATCGATGCCATGACAAAGATGGCTACGCTACATATTCAGGGAATCCTTTTTCAAACAATCTTGTATGCCAGGTTGAACAAGATAAGGTTTTGGATTGGAAAAAAATAAGCATGACCACACTTGAAGGCGGCGAAGTAGCCTTTGGAGAAAGAGGAAAAATATATGGAAACCGTTAGTGCAAAGTTACTCTCAACAGAAGATAAATATTTTATCGAGATGAGTGAAATTGACGTTTCGATACCGATATCTGACGATAATGCCAATAATGTTAAGTCTGCATTTAACAAACTAATTCAACGATTGAAACAAGGTGAATTTAGTATAGAACTTGAAGAGTCTGATGCTGGCCTCTTTTATCATGTGGCAAATGAATACATTGTGCAATTGAATGTAGAGCTGGCCGAAGTGCATAAAGAAATGGAACAATACGGTTTTACCGCCGATGTTATAGTCGACAGCTAATAAGACAAAGAAAAAATATTTTAAACTAAAAAGATTACTTGTCTCCGCTTCTGATAATTACAGCTATAGCCACTAAAACAATCAAAGGTAAAAGAAACGCTAAATACTCACAGTTGCACGTTTCCGGCGTTTGTCTTAACCACGTTAGGTTATGGTTGTAGCCCATGCTAAAAATCATCAAAACTTGTGAAGCTATCGTCTATTGATGAGAAAATATCATCAGTCGATGAAAAGCAATCAAACGATGACGATGTATCAAACATATCATTTGAACAAGTGTCGGTAATGCCGCAGTCGCCATAAATTTTGCCGGTAACATCGATCATGGAGTTTTCTATCATCGGGGTGCCGTCACAATTTACCGACGGTCCACTAGATGATTGCGTTGATGTTGAAGAACCTGAATTAAACAGCCAATTAAATAATCCCATTTCGTTTCCTTTTAATAAATTAAACTCATTGAAAATTATAGCGTTTTCCTGTATATTGAAAAGAATTCTTCGTAGGCGAACGCCACTAAAATTCTTCCCCTAGGCGTTGTTAATTAAGTTTCTCTAGTCGTGACAATTCCTCCAATGATTCACTGAATTACGTGTGCTTTTTATAGTGCCTGCTGTTATTTGTATCCGTCGATATTACTCCTAATGTTTAGTTATAGTGAACATGTAAGGGCCCAAACTTTACTTCAATCTTGTAAATGGTCGTACACCCACTTGCTAGCAAAGTGGTAACCTTAAATGCGTTAGTCCGATATTCGTAAATTGTTCATGTATATGATTTCACAAATGGCTACGGCACAGAAAACTGAATTATGCAGAAACGCTAAAATCGAAGATTTAAATTCAAATTTTTCGAAGAGAAAATTATAAAAGCGTTTGCAACGCAAACTTACATGCGCGTAGCAAAATCTTAAATGAAATTTCAGTTTTGCGAAGCTCTGCCATCCTCGCGCAGCGCGGATTTAGCCAGTCGGAGTTTCGCCTTAGCGAAATTTCACGCAATGAGGAACGTGATTGAGTGAAACTGTTCGGCTCAAAGAGCCGATGTTATTGAGGGGTATCTTACGGTGTCCCACCGCCCGAAAATAGCAAGCTTCGAGTGGCTAAATCAGCGGTCACGCGGATGGCAGTTGAAATTTGAACTAGGTGCGCAGCATCGTATGCCCCATAGCAGGCACTGCGTAAAATGGGGCTTGTGACTGATTTCAAATTAATAAACAACGTTTATTCTTTCATTGAAAATGAACACAGCAAGCTGAAAGCCTTGCGTTGCTACGTTCAAGCAGAATGCTTGGCTTCAGTCTAGGTCCTGTAAATTTCCCATAGTGCGATCCTTGTTAGTTATTACAACTAATTAACAGCGGAGTTTTAATGAAAAATTTTCAGCATTATATTGATTTGGGTACCAGTTTTTTGTTTATCGGCGCATCATCAGATATGGCAAAGGTTGGGATGGACCGTACCATTTTAGTGTTATATTGGGTGGGGCGTTTTGGCTTCAGCTCTAAAATAGTGTTCGAGTATTTGATGGGGTTATCCAGAGAAGCAGTAAATAAGTTAATGTTGCGTCTGGTAAAGCAAGGCTATTTAACGGAAAAGAAGTCTTTTGGCTCCAAAGATGGTGCAGTCTATTATTTAACTGCCAAGGGTAAACGCTACGCCGAATTTGAAACTAACCTGTCTATAAATCAATCAACCGACACCTCAGGCCATAACTCCAAAAACGAGATCCACGACTTATCTATTCAGGTGTGCATCATTGATCGATTACGTTGTGGGAGCTATAACGCCTTTGTGACAGAAAAAGAACTACGAGAGTATGGATATGGTACATTCGGCGCTAATCGCAAAGAAAGGGCGGTTGACGGCCTTTTATTCAACGGTAAAGAGTTTCATGCCGTTGAAGTTGAAGCATCGAACAGTAAGAACCTTAAAAGTGGCAAAAGTGATGTACGTGCTGACATCCTGAAAAAATATAGTCATCAACTTAATGCTGTTGACGGATTATATACGCGTGTGTTGTTATTTTCGCATAGAGAACGATTTCTTCGCCAAATTGATAAGAAAATCAGCATATTACTGGAGTCTAATGAACAAAATTATTCCGGTGAGCAAATTTTTACTTTGAAAGATGAAATTAAATACGTTAATTCATTCTGTAGCACATTATTTAATTTGTTTTGGGACCCAGAATACAAGCATAGTGACAGTCATTTAGTCAAAGTGGATAAGCAGGAGTTTCAGTTAATGTTGCAGCAGCACCAAGACGCCCCTAGTGCATCACCAGACTATATAGATGGATTCAGGTCAGCTGGCGAATTGCTTAAGTTACTTTAAACACAACGACTATAATGAAAAAAGAGAGCCAACTTGGCTCTCTTTTACAGCATGTGCGCTTTTCAAAAATTAACGGTTGTCGCAATGACGCACGCTAATTACTAATATGTGCTTCCGACAACACACGAAACGCGAACGTTTAAGAGGTTAACTTAATTGTTCAGTCTATTACAGGGCTCGGAAACCCCGTCAGGATGTTGAGTTACTGTCAACGGCAGGTTGTTTCAACGCAAAAAAAATATATAACTAATGCTGCATTAATAAGTAGCTTCATAACGGGGGAATTTTAGGGGGAGTGTTAGAAATTATGGATATAGAGTTACTTATAGAGCCGTCGCTGGCCGATCTAGAACACAAAAATGCAAAGCAAGATCCTGTTAACGACCCACTCGCAATTATTGAGTGGAAAGCTAATGATGAGAAGAAATGTCAACCTGACATTGGCTGGTTACAGCAATATACAAGAAATTCCACCAATGTTGTCGGCTATAGCGTATGCTCAAAGGTTAAACGTGTACGTGGAATTGTTTATACAAAAATAAAGAAGGGGACTTGCGTCCCCTAAGATTGTTCACATAAATCCAACCAATTTTCCAGGCTTTCTAGGCCAAAAAATATTGCCTTACTAACACCGGTAAAGTTAAAAAATTTCAGATCATCTATGTTTTCCATGACAAAATCATGGATTTCATTATAGAAGAAAGAAAATATCAGACCCCGCTGAGTTGCATCGAAATATTTTTGATTAAACTCTTGAGGTAACTGTTTTTGTAGCTCACTAGTGATCGCAAATCCGTTCGTTTCAAGGGCAGAGTTACGATATTCGTAAATCCCTTGTTTAGACTCGAAGTCTAGGTACCAGCAAATCCTTAGTGAGCTTACGAGAGCATAGCTCAACTTCTATTTTTCGATCTGATTTAATGACTGCGACTAATTCATCAGGACGCAAACATGTCGAACCAAGATCAACTTATCAACGTTGTTGCTGCATTTGAGCAA
>NZ_JQDZ01000090.1 GCF_000764205.1 Thalassotalea sp. ND16A | reverse complement strand
ATGTGGTACAACAGTCGTCGCCTACATTCTTATCTGGATTACCAAAGTCCAAATAACTTTGAAGCGATGATAAACAATTTAGATATGGTTGCTTAACTGGGGTGACTGAATTTGGTTGACCAGGTCACTATGCCAATATATGACAGATATATTTCTGTGATAGAGGTAGTTATAGTCATTAGGCAATTGATTACCGCTCCTAGAGAAAAGCTATTAACAATATCCTTAGCTATATTTCATCTGTTTACCACCTAATGGCTAATATCATTTGATCAACTTGGTATAAGTATTTTCCAACTAATACCAATCAGACTAACTAAGTGATCATTTTAAATGGCTCAAATACTCAATAACATCGTTGCTTTCAATAGCTAGCTATTGCTCAATCAAGCGCCTTGTTCTTGAAAATTTGAACCATTAATTAATCTGATTGGTATAACTGCTAACGAAAGGAAACCTCATGCTAGTTAAGTTATTCATCATTTTTGTTATTTGTTTGAGTTATAGCGCCACGCTCTACGCCACATCGTCGACTTGTGGCAAGAGTTATCAATTAACAACAATCGCCAACAATTCAATTGCGCTAGATGGACTAGCTGAGGATCCTGCTTGGGCTAAAGCCAATATTATTAGCGACTTCTCCTTACCGTGGAAAGAATCCCAAGCTCAGAAAACCCGTTTTATGGCGTTGATTGATGACAGTCACTTGTATTTTCATTTTAGTAGTACTGATAGCAGTGTTGCGCTAAAAAAGCACTGGCAAGGTGAAGAAACCGTGGTGTTGGAAGATAGGGTGGAAATATTTTTTAGTAAAGATCTGACCTTGAACTCCTATTTTGCGCTTGAAATAGACGCTGCTGGCAGGGTACTTGACTACCACAGCACATTTTATCGTCAATTTGATCCGCAATGGCATTTTACTGATTTGTTATTGTCAGCAGTTAACACTGTCAATGGTTACAGCATAGAGGGGAGCATATCATTGAAAAGCTTAGCCTTGCTATCAATTCCACCATTTAACGCGCTACAGCCAGTGTATGTTGGACTGTTCAGGGCCGATCTTAAAAATACCCCAGAAAAACAGCGGGCTGAGTGGATTAGCTGGATAAACCCAGACACGGCTACGCCTGATTTTCATGTTGCTAGCGCCTTTGGTTGTTTCTTTCTTGCCGCTCATTAATATACCGTTAGCAATGTACCAATTTGAGTATATACCCGTTACCATTCAAGATGCATGTTTCAGAGCGGTTGAGCGATTTCAATTCAAGGTTCATTGATGAAGGAATGGTTATTCCCTTCTAAGTCACTGCAACGAAGAAGTGGAATTGCTCAAACGCTTCTACGATGGGTTTAAAATGACTTTATGCTGCGGTAAATAATCAACACATAGAGTGACTATGTTTAAACTATTCTCCTTGCCTAAAGGCATTTTAATTCCCACTGAAATCGAGCACTTTGAATGGTAACGGGTATAAATGCTGAATGAGTTCCTGTGTTTGTTCATCTGTTAGGTGACTATCTGAGCCACCACTTTCTATCGTTAATTTTTCACTGTCGAGATAATCATCGATAAAACGAACCACACTCGTTTCATGCATGCGTAATGCTTGCGCGATCATTGGTGTTGACCAACCTTCATGACGCAGTAAAACGACTTTAATGCGATCACTTTCACGTTTGCCACATGATTTTTTGTGACGAGTTTCTAGTGCTGATTGTTTCTCTATTGTGAGTGCGATTTTTCTCATGGTACTATCATGATCTCATTTTCAATAAAATCAAGCGTTTTCAATGTTCACCGGTATATGCTGGATTGTTTAGCGCTACCAATAAGTTTGAATTGACCCCTGATATTAGAGCTGTGTTAGCACCTTATATTGGTAAATTTGGTTCTTTTGGTGAAAGTGATATTAGCTACAACGTTTTTGTATTTCATTACACCTATCCTGGCGTAGAAGGTATGGATTACACCGAACTCTGGATGGAGATTATTAAAGATTTTGGTCCAGTAAAGCTAAAGTTTGAACTAACCCCTACCCTAAATGACTGGTTTGGTGTTGAGGGTTGGACTGGCATTAACTACGCGGTTCACCCAAGTAAAACCTTTGCGAATGGTATAACAGTGTTAGGGAGTATTGGTTACCAAGAATTATCTGGCGAAGGCGCTGAGGGCTGGGCTCACTGGAACTTAGGCGTTAATAAAGATTTCTATGGTCTACATATTGTCCTTCGTTATCACGACTCAGATGTAGATAGCTCGCACAAGGTTTATGGTTCTGAGCAAGGACGACAAATATTTGATGAGCGTTTTGTTTTTAGTGTCAGTAAAAGCTTCTAATTAACAGCAGCCTCATTAAAATATTAAAGTACGTTTTGTAAGTTATTAGTCATTGAGCACCGAATACAAAAAAGTAAGAAAACACGCCAGTTTTTTGGGGTGCTTTTTTACTTTTTAATAAGGTAACCACTGGAAGATGCTTGATTATGTCAAGCATCTGTCTTTATTGGTAGCAAGCATAATTTACTTTATCGGATAAGTACTGAGGTATTCTTGCCATTTCTTTTCTGTGGTGAACAGCTCTGCACGCTCCCAGCCATAGCCAGCAGCATAACTGAGTTTACCTTGTGCATTGGTATGAGAAATTAGCCAAATGTGACTTTCATCTCTTTTGGTTGAAGGAAGATGTATTATGTCGTCGACAAGCTCTGGAGCCATGACCACACCTGTGCCTAAATGGTAGCCCGCTAGCTTTTCCCAAGCAGCTACCCAGCCTGATTCTTTATCTAAGCTGACGTTGGCTAATTCATCATGAGTAGCAATACCGATGGCAATGCTTATATTTTTTGCTGGTTGGCCGTTCAGGAGAAAGCTAGAGGTGACTTCAAATAATTGTGAGCCTAATGCAAGACTTATTTGCTTAGTTTCTGATACTTGGCCTAATTTGGTTTGCCAGACATAATCAAGTTCAAAGACAACTTTGCTAGGGTTGTCATCAATAATGCGTGAAGCACTATATGTGCCAGCAGGGTAGGGAGTGCCGTCTATCCAAAGTGCCGTACCACCTGTGCCGCGTGATATGCCGGTATGGTATGGATCATGACCTTCGCCCCAATCTTTATGGTAACTGACGTTATTTTGATAATTATCATACCATTTATCAATGATCGAATAGTCAACACGTTTCAGCCAGCAGTCGACACCACTGGCGGCTTTATTCGGGGTTGCTAGTGAAGAGGGACCATACACACGAAATGCTACTCGATCATTCTCCCAAGCAAAATCATCTTCTCGTATGGAGACAAACTTGGCATAGGCCTTAACCACCTGTTGCTCTTTTTTTACTAACTTATTGTAGGTAGTAGTTTTTTTTGCTAAAGAAGGTGATGTTTCGGTGGTAGCCTGCTGGGCACAACCAATAGTTAATGCGGCACTGACGGCCAGTAATAAATACTTAGGTGTTGTTTTCATCTCGTGTTTCTCTCTATTTTGCGTTTGTTAGGTTGTAATTGCTGCTTTATTTGTTGATAAAGTACCCTCTTATAGCTATAAGATATCATACAAGTAAAAAGAAAGGGATATATTAATTTGGGTTACAAAAGGGGTGATGGAACACAATCGGAATATAGTCTCTGTAGGGTAGGATGAATAATCATAACAGTTAGTTAGCTAGTTAATGCTCCGCCAACACTATACTTTTAAACTCTAGGTAGTCTCAATATGCCGTTTGATACTAAATTGCGGTCTCATGTTTAGTGATGATTCTCTAGAAGAGAAAACACCTTGTCGACTTATACCCGTTCCACTTGAAGATGCTCGTTTCAGGAAGTCTGAGCGATTCATGATCAAGGCGCATTTTTTTATTAAGGGTCATTCCCTTAAAAAGAAATGTAACGCAGAGTATAATTTGCTCAGCCTTCCCCAAGGGGCTGGTTTAGAAACGCTTTATGCTGCGTTATTGGTTTTGACAATAGAATAACTATTCTCTTTAATCAATGTCTTGCCTAAAGGCGTTTCTAATTCCAGCTGAATCATGCATCTTCAAGTGGATCGGGTATATAATGAGACTTTCGCCTTTAGAGTAGCGACTACCACACGTATAACACTGCGACTAACACCCGCTTTTCTTCAATATCTTCGCTGCGGGCAGTTTTGTTCAGGTCTAGGGGCTGTTGATCTTTCGAGATTACTTTTACAGCAACTTGTTTGGTATTTAGACAAGGCAGAGTATGTGACGTGTAGCTGGCTACACGAACATACGATAACGTAGTATAAATTTCAAACAAGTGCTGCCCTTTAGGGTTCATTTAAAACAAATTTACTCATTGTTGCTCGCTTTTTTAATAGAATAACTATGATACAAAGCTCGCGCCGCGATTAAACCCGTTTTCAATTGAATAAATTTTAACCCTGAAAGATCAACAGCCCCTAATATTATTATCTAGAATTTTCCTGCTAAGAGGTTAAATAATTAGTCAAACTTCGCGTTGATTGTATACCCAAACGACTTGAGAGTACTGAAATCGAGCATTTCCAAGTGGCTTGGGTATATATGACCCAGATTAAAGTCTATAGAATTCAATGAATCTTCATTAATCTTTATAGGTTATAGCGTTGAAGTATATAATTTGACATTTTTATTGATTTTTCATACAAGATTGACAAAAAATGTAAATATCGGTTGTAATCTTTCAATAAACATACTTGTATGATATCGCACAAGTATGTTTTGACGTTTTATTATTAAATAATTTGAGGGGCAACCGTGGTTAATGTCGTTGTTATGGGGGAATGTATGATTGAGTTTTCTCCAGCTGGAAATAGTTGTTATAAACAAGCGTTTGCAGGAGATATTTATAATACTGCGGTATACCTTAAACGTTTACAAAATAGTGCGGTAGATATCTCTATTTTGACCGCTGTTGGCTGTGATGCTTTGAGTAATGCCATGGTTGATGATTTTAAAGCTAGTGGTATTGATACTTCGTTTGTACAGCGGGTAAGTCATAGGCAAACAGGGGCTTATCTAATTGAAATATCTGCTGAAGGTGAGCGTAGCTTTGTTTATTGGCGAGATACATCGGCGGCGAAATTGACCATTTCGCAACTTGAAGATAACGCTAAGCGCGCGCTTATTGACCAATGCGATGTATTCTATTTTTCAGGGATTTCTATTGCTATTTTAGCTAAAGAAGATCGCCAAGCATTCTGGCTATTTCTTGCAGAGCTAAAACAAGCTGGGGTACGTATTGTTTTTGATTCTAATTTTCGCAGCCGTTTATGGGAAAGCAAAGCCGATGCTATTTCTCAATTTGATCAAGCTTTAAGTATCAGTGATTTGGTCTTTGCTGGAGTTGAGGATTTTAACTTGTTGTATGATCTTAACTCTTTTAGTGATGTTGATAACTTTCTAAATGAGTTTGCCATTAATGAATTAATTATTAAAAATGGCCCAGACGATATATTTTATCGGTCAACAATCGAACAGTTCGAGGTTGAGATTTCCCCGGTTGAATCTGTTGTTGATAGCACCTCTGCGGGTGACTCTTTTAATAGTGGCTACTTAAGTGCAAGAATGAATGGTTCTTCGAGTAAAGAAGCTATTGAGCATGCTTGTCGTGTTTCTGCTTGCGTTATTCAGCATAAAGGTGCGGTCATTAATCAGGATGTCTTTTCTGCTTTTATGGCAAAAGAATAAGACTAATAAAATCACAGTGCATTTCTGTCTATAGGCCTATACCCGTTAATTCCATTAATTTATTCCTTTACGGAGCGTAAAATGACTAGTAGAACATCTTTATCCAGTTGGCAAGCCTTACTTGAACATGCCGAGAACAACAAACAAGTACACTTAAATCAATTGTTTGCAGATGATAGTGAACGATTCGATAAGTTTTCAATTAAGTTGCCAAACTTATTACTCGATTATTCTAAGAATTTGGTTACTGAAGAAACCATGGCTAAGCTTGTCACCCTTGCCCAAGAATGTGATTTAGAGGCGTGGCGTGAAAAAATGTTTAACGGCGATAAAATAAACCGCACGGAAGATCGAGCTGTTTTGCATAGCGCGTTAAGAAATAGAGCCAAATCGCCCTTTTTATTAGACGGTATTAATATAACCGAACAAGTCGAAGATACCTTAGCGAAAATGAAAGCATTTAGCATTAGTGTTCGAGAAGGCCATTGGTGCGGTTATTCAGGTAAACGCATTACCGATATTGTCAATATTGGTGTTGGCGGCTCTAATTTAGGTCCGCAAATGGTCACCGAGGCACTTAAGCAATATAGTGATAATAGTTTAAATGTTCATTATGTTTCCAACGTTGATGGCACACAAATTGCTGACGTACTAAGACCGCTTAACCCTGAAAAAGTGTTGTTTATAGTTTCAAGCAAAACCTTCACCACCACAGAAACGATGACCAACGCGAATACCGCAAGAGATTGGTTAATTGCTTCGTCATTCGATGAAAAAGCAGTGTTAAAACATTTTGTTGCCGTTAGTGCGAATACAGAGAACGCCGTTGATTTTGGTATCGATCAAGAAAATATTTTTGATATGTGGGACTGGGTTGGTGGTCGCTTTTCTCTTTGGTCTGCTATTGGGTTGCCTATTGCCCTCGATTTAGGCTTTGATAAGTTTATTGAGTTACTTGAGGGGGCGCATGAAATGGATTTGCATTTTCAACAAACGTCCCTTAGAGATAATGCCCCCGTCATCTTAGCATTACTTAGCGTTTGGAATTGCACTTTTCTTGGCGCCCAATCTCAAGCAATATTACCTTATGATCAATCCTTACATATGCTGTCAGCTTATATGCAACAAGCCGAAATGGAAAGTAATGGTAAGTCGGTTACTTGGGATGGTGCGCCAGTTGACTACCCAACGGTACCTTCAATATGGGGGGAGTTAGGCATTAATGGGCAACATGCTTTTTATCAGTATTTACATCAAAGTAATAATGTTGTGCCAGCTGACTTTATTGGCTCTGTGCAAAGTGTTACGCCAGTAAAAGGGCATCACGAAACCTTAATGGCCAATTTTTTTGCGCAAACTCAAGCATTAATGACAGGGGTAAATGAAGCGCAAGTGCGTGCAGATTTGAAAGCGAAAGGTCGCACCGATAGTTATATTGATAAAGTTGCGCCACACAAAGTACACAAAGGAAACCGTCCGACTAATACTATATTGTTGAAACGCTTAGAGCCAAAAAGTTTAGGCAGTTTAATTGCGCTTTATGAACATAAAATTTTTGTCCAAGGCATTATTTTACAAATATGCTCATTTGATCAATGGGGCGTTGAATTAGGTAAAGGCTTGGCCAATAAAATTTCAGAAGAATTATATAGCGGGCACATTAATCAAGATCACGATAGCTCTACAAGAGAATTAATTAAATACTACCAAGCGGATAAAACTTAGAACTATCATTTTACAGCTCCTAGTGAAAATCTCTCAGTGTCTCGGTCAATAATACCTGGGGCATAGGGATTTAAAAAGCACGTGTCCATGCAGTTTACTCAGGATTAAGCTTAACCTCATATGCTGTCAGTATTCAAAAATGAATGTGGTATTCTATCTTTATTATTTCTAATATGTATCGGTATAATCAGTAGCAATTAAAAAGAAAAAACAGGTTCGAATGAAAATAAAATACACCCTTATCATTGCACTATCAATCGTCTTAATTGCTACCGTTACTTCCATTGTTGCGGGGGTTGTTACAACGAATAAAAATGAAAGCCAACTGAAGTATAACACTACAAAATATCTTTCATTTGTACTTGCTGACGAGTTTAGGCATACCTCGATAAACTTAACTAGACTTGCTAGAACTTATGTTGCCACAGGTGAACAAAAATACCTTGACCAATACATGGATATTGTTAACTGGCGTGCAGGTAAAATACCAAGACCTACTAATGTAAACAAAAGCTTATATCCGAGTGTAAAAAAATCACAAAGCGATATCATGAAAGAATTAAATTTTTCTGTTGAAGAATTAAACCTTTTAAAGCAAGCAAGTGAAGCCTCTAATGATTTGATTAGCACTGAAACCCAAGCTATTGAATCGGTTAAGGCGGGAATGATAGTTAATGGCCCTTTTCAAGCAAACACAGGAGAAAGCGCTCAATCATTTGCCTTAAGAATCCTATTTGATGAATTATATCATCAAGAGGTTACTAAAATTATGATGCCTGTCACCCTCTTTTTTAGTGCTCTTGAGCAAAGAACTGAAGCAAAGGTTGACCAAGGCAATGAAGAGCTTTCATTTTGGTTGTCGGTATCTACCATGATGCAAATAGTTTCTGCACTTACCTTATTTGGGGGGGCATTTTATATTGGCAAAAAAGTTTTTTTTCGATTAAACCAAAACGTTGAACATCTTAAAAGTATGCTGTTATCAGATGGTAGAATCGATCTTACTGCCACTATTGAAGAAGCGGGTAACGATGAGATTTCAATACTGGTAAACAGTATGGACTTTATTCACTCTCAAATTAAAGATTTGGTACTAAAACTAAATACTACCATGGTAGATTTATTAAAAACATCTGATAACTTGTCTGGCATTGTAACTACTTCTGAAGCCAGCTTATTAGACCAAGAAAATAAACTCACTCAAATTGCTACTGCTACTAATCAGATGGTGGCAACAGTGCAAGAAGTTGCATCACATTCATCTGATGCTTCTGTTGCGGCAAGTGCCTCTCGTGACAAAACCGAATTCGGTCTTAATATTATCAAAGATGCCGTGTTGAATATGGATAAGCTTTCTGAAGAAATCAATACCGCTTCAACTGCAGTTGATAATCTTGATAGCGATAGCACCGCTATCACGTCAGTGCTCGATGTGATCAGAGGAATTGCCGACCAAACCAATCTACTTGCCTTAAATGCAGCGATTGAAGCTGCCCGAGCGGGAGAGCAAGGTAGGGGCTTTGCCGTTGTCGCTGATGAAGTGCGTCAATTAGCAAAAAGAACACAAGATTCTACCATGGAGATTCAAGCTATGATTGAAAAACTACAGATAAACTCAAAGACAGCAGTTTCTTCTATGATGAGTAGTAAAGAGCAATCTGTTACGTGTGTTGACATAACGAATCAAGCAGGCCAAATTCTAGAAGAGATCTCTAACCTCACCACAGGAATATCAGATATGAGCACATCTGTTGCGACAGCATGTGAAGAGCAATCCGTGGTGATTGAAGATATAAACCAAAACATCCATGGTATTATTGACAGTTCTGAAATCACTAGAAGTGCGGTTGAGAGCACGGCTGATAATAGTGTGTCATTACAACAACTTTCTGACGGAATTAATGCACAACTTAGCCAATTCAAAGTATGATCTAACACATTGATTACCCCTTAATGGTAAGGGTATAAGTTATTTTTTAAATGGCTTAAATTCTCAATAATGTCCTTACTCTCAGTCCTAATGGCTAGCTATTAGGACTGAGAACGACTTGTTTATAAAAATTCCTATAGAAAAGCTTGATGGTTGCATAATTTAGCATGTCACAATCCTATACCTTAGGATTTCTGGGGTATATCTAGCTTGGCCTACGTTTTAATCGGTAAGTAAAAACTAGCATTTGTGAAATGATAAACTAATCAGTTGTATGATGACATGAAGACTGATATCCTTATTAATCATAGGTGCTGTTTTTTAAATTAATGAGGTGGGCATGAGCACAAATTCGGACAAAAATATATTTTCTCTAGAAGGGAAGACGGCCTTGGTTACCGGCGCAAGTAGAGGATTAGGGCAAGCGATTGCGGTTGGGCTTGCCCAAGCGGGAGCCGATGTTATTTGCTGTAGTTCACGTGAAGGTGGTGTTGATGAAACAGCAGTATTGATCCGAGCTCTTGGGCGTAAGGCCTATACCTTAGCTGCTGACTTATCAAAACCTGAAGCGGTACGTTCGTTAGTAGAACAAGCGTATGCAAAAGTTAATAGTATTGATGTGTTGGTTAATAATGGAGGCACGATTGCGCGCCATCCTGCAGTGGACTTTCCACTAGATGAGTGGCAACAAGTGATTGATGTTAATTTAAATTCTGTATTTCTACTAAGCCAGCTTATCGGTAAAAACATGGTTGAGAATAAGCAGGGGAAAATCATTAATATCGCTTCCATGCTTTCTTTTCAAGGTGGTATTACTGTTCCTGCATATACGGCCAGTAAACATGGTGTGGTTGGTTTAACTAAAGCGCTAGCAAACGAATGGGCTGGGTCGAATGTACAAGTGAATGCTATCGCACCAGGGTATTTTCGAACTGATAATACCCAAGCGCTACAAGATAATCCTGAAAGAAACCAAGACATTGAAAAAAGAATACCTGCTGGACAGTGGGGCGAGCCTGCACAATTAGTGGGTGCGGTAACTTTTCTTTCAGCACAAGCAAGTGATTATGTTAATGGTCATGTATTGGCGGTTGATGGCGGCTGGTTAGCAAGATAATAAAAGGTAAAATTATGAGTATTGATTACGAAAACAGATATGCTATTGGTCAAAATGAAGCGAAAAATTTTGATACCAAACAATTACGTGAGAATTTTTTGTCGGAAGATTTGTTTCAACAAGACAAAATTAAATTAGTCTATACCCACTATGAGCGTTACATTGTCGGTGGTGTTGTGCCTATTAATGCCGCGCTAGAATTATCGGCAATAGACCCATTAAAAGCAAAAAACTTTTTAGATCGTCGTGAGCTAGGTATTATTAATATTGGCGAACAAGGCATTGTGAGCGTTGATGGTGAAGAGTTTGTTCTAAATAATAAGGAAGCACTATATGTAGGTGCAGGTAACAAAACGGTGATTTTTAGTAGTGTAAATAAAAATTCACCAGCACGATTCTACTTAAATTCAGCACCTGCTCATAAATCTTACCCAAATAAGAAAGTAACACGTGAAGATGCGAATGTTTTAGAGCTTGGTTCATTAGAAACCTCGAATGAACGTTCAATCTATCAATTGATTATTAATGGTGTGGTTGAAACGTGTCAGCTGCAAATGGGCATGACGTGTTTAAAACCTGGTAGTGTTTGGAATACCATGCCTGCACATCAGCATGATCGTCGTATGGAAGCTTATTTATATTTTGATTTAGCTGAAGACCAAGCCGTTTCTCATTTTATGGGCGAGCCAAAAGAAACACGTGTTATGTGGGTTGGCAATGAGCAAGCAATGATTTCTCCTGCATGGTCAATTCATAGTGGCGCGGGTACCTCAAATTATTCATTCATTTGGGGTATGGCAGGTGAGAATCTTGATTATGACGATATGGATAAATACATGCCAAATGAATTAAGGTAACTTGTTATCATCTCATTAAGCTTAACTCAATGGCGACTAACTGAGCTATGGGTTAAGCTTGATGTGAAGTGGCCACTTGTTGGTTGTAGGCTTGAAAGGGTACTGTTTTGTTTAAATTATTGTTAGTTTTGATGTCGACACTGCTACTTAGTAGCTGTGGTGGACAGTCAAAAAATGATCTGGTTTTACGCGTTGGTCATACATTAGACACTAAGCATGCGGTGCATAAATCGCTTGCTTTTATGTCTAAACGATTAACACATTACTCTAACGGGACAATGTCACTTAAGCTCTATGCGAATGGGCAATTGGGCTCTGAAAGAGAAATGGTTGAGTTATTACAAATTGGTAGTTTAGCAATAACAAAAGTATCGGCAGCAGCGATGGAAGGCTTTGTTCCTGAAATGAAGGTGTATAGCCTACCTTATATTTTTAGAAGTAGAGAACACCGCTGGCAGGTCTTGCAAGGCAGTGTAGGTAAAAATATTTTAGCGGCAACAGGAAAAGCAAAACTGGCAGGGTTAGGCTACTTTGATGCTGGGAGCCGAAGTTTTTATACCTGTAAAAATATGGTCAATGTACCTACAGATATCGTCGGTAAAAAAATTCGGGTGATGAGTAGTCAAACAGCCATTAAAATGGTGCAAACCTTTGGTGGTGCAGCAACGCCTATTGCATGGGGAGAGCTTTATGCAGCCCTTCAGCAAGGAGTGGTTGATGGCGCAGAAAACAATCCACCGAGTTACTATCTATCTCGTCATTATGAAATTTGCCCCTATTACTCTTTAAACGAACATACCTCTGTTCCTGATGTCATTATTGCCAGTAAACACATATTTGATGCGCTGAGTACTGTGCAACAAGAGTGGTTAACATTAGCAATGAATGATGCCGTTGAATTTCAAAAATCTCTTTGGCTCGCCGCTGAAGAGGGCGCCTTAGCCGCAGTTAAAGCTGCAGGTGTTAAGGTTATATATCCGGATAAAACCGCTTTTTTTGAGGCTGTTGTACCTTTTCATTCGAGCTATGAAAATACTGAAATAGGACGATTATTGAAGCAAATAAAGCAAGTAACCACGATATCGGAGAGTGATGATGGTTAAATTTACTGCGTGGTTAGATTTAGTCATTGAAAAGCTTTTAATGCTCTTAATGATATTCATTGTGGCTTCTGTTTCATGGCAGGTACTGTCTAGGTATTTATTACACGAGCCAAGTTCTGTCTCTGAAGAAATAGCACGATTTTTATTAATTTGGATCAGTATGATTGGAGCGGTCTATTGTTACCGTACTAAAGCACATTTAGGACTTGATATCTTAACCAATAAAATGAAACCTCAGCAGCAGCAGCAAGTAGAATTATTTTCTCATCTCGTGGTGTTTATCTTCTCTGCTTTTGTCTTGATTGTTGGCGGTTGTAAATTAGTACAGTTAAGTTTTGACCCAGTACAAATTTCACCGGCTTTGAGCCTCCCTATGGGGTTGGTCTACCTTGTTATGCCGATCACGGGTGTACTTTTTTGTTTTTATGCGGTTGTTGAGTCTTTAACCCTGAAAAACTCTAAAACTCTAAAACTGTAAATGAAGGAATAAAATAATGGAACTTACGGGTCTTATTTTAATCGTTACCTTTTTTATTTTACTGGCGTTAAATGTGCCTATTTCATTTAGTATTGGTATCGCAACACTGGTGACCATGCTTTTTAGTATTGATTTTGTCCCCGCGGTTACTACGATTGCACAGCGTATGATTGGTGGTGTGAACAGCTTTGCTTTGCTTGCTATTCCATTTTTCATCTTATCTGGCCTTATTATGGGTCGTGGTGGGGTAGCTAAACGATTAATTGAATGTGCCATGGCGTTAATTGGTATGTTTCCAGGTGGCTTAGCATTGGTTAATGTGTTGTCTTGTACCTTATTTGGCGGTATATCAGGTTCGGCAGTCGCAGCTACCAGCGCAATCGGTAGCTTTATGATCCCCGAAATGGAAAAGCAAGGTTATGATCGAAATTTTGCCACTGCGGTAACGGCTACGGCTGCAACAACAGGCATGATCATTCCCCCGAGTAATATTTTGATTATTTATGCAATTGCCAGTGGTGGAGTGTCAATATCTGCACTCTTTGTGGCAGGCTACTTCCCTGGTTTATTAGTTGCCTTTTTCTTGATGCTAGTGTGTGCTATTTACTCGGTAAGAAAAGGGTATCCTCGTGGTAAAGTCTTACCTTTTTTCACTGTTATTGAAAAGGTAGCGGCGGCTTTTCCGAGCTTGTTACTGTTATTGATTGTCATCGGTGGCATTATTGGAGGTATATTTACGGCGACGGAAGCTGGCGCTATTGCGGTATTATATTCATTATTTCTTGCTGTTGTTGTTTATCGAGAAATAAAAATAACGGAATTATCTAGTATTATCCTCAAAGCTGCAGGCATTACTGCCATTGTCATGTTTTTGATTGCAGCTTCATCGGCAATGTCATGGATTTTATCTTACGAGAATATTCCACAAAGTATCAGTCAATTTTTATTAACTATCAGTGAAAATCCATTAATCATCTTATTAATTATCAATTTGACACTGATATTAGTGGGTGCCTTTATGGATATGACACCTGCGGTGCTTATTTTTACACCCATTTTCTTACCTGTTGCTGAAAGTATCGGTATGTCGCCTATCCACTTTGGTATTATGTTGGTACTTAACTTATCCATAGGTTTGTGCTCACCGCCAGTAGGTGCGGTGCTATTCGTAAGCTGTTCGGTGGCTAAAACATCTATTGAAAAAATCATTAGGCCTATGATGCCACTTTATATAGCAATGTTTTTTGCTTTAATGTTGGTCACTTATATTCCCGCTATTAGTGAATTTTTACCTAAGTACTTTGGATTATTAAAGTAGCCACTTAGAGGAAGGTGACAAGTCATTGATTTAATGCTTTAACGATTAAATTAATGACTTGGGAATAACCTCATGTCGGATTGCACAATCATATCCCTCAAGTCCCTGGCTATAACCATTTAATAACATCGTTGCTTTCAATCCCAATTGCTAGCTATTGCTCAATCAAGCGCCTTGTTCTTGAAAATTACACTCATTAAAATTTGTACCATTAATTAATCTGATTGGTATTATTGTTCAATAACGCCCCTTGTAATTAAATACTATTTGTTTCCTATCCCAAAACAGTTATGGCTGAGAATATATTAATAATAAGAGCGGTTTGGGTATATATGGCTAGTTAAGTGACAGGACAGGTGAAAATCGTATATGAACCTCCCATTGGTAAGGTTCCCTTTATTGCTCATTGTTTTATTTGTCATTCGTCTGATTCATCTATTACTGAATGAAGAAAAAGCTAAATCAAACTAAATTAACGGATAATTATGTGCTAGTTTTTAAATTCTTAACAATATTCAGATGACGTTTACGACTGTTACCTAGATGCTCCATTATTGCATATCTTGCTTGTTCATTTTCTCTGGCTTCAATCGCAGAGGCAATTTTTCGATGTTCATCTTGTATTGATTTTAAATATTGTTTTGGATCAATGCCTGATTCATTGTTAATGACAATATTTCTCGAAGGAATAATACCTTCATCAATAAACTTTATAAACCGGCTGAAATAGGGGTTACCTGATGCTTCTGCTATGGATAAATGGAATGCTAAGTCTTCTTGAACAGCGTCATTTCCACTTTCTATTTGTTCATCAAACTTATCTAATGATTCCCAAATAGCCCGCATTTGTTTTGCCGTTCTGTTTTTTGCAGCCATTGATGCCATCTCTAACTCAACGGCCATACGCAATTCAAGTATTTTTACAGCATCTTCAACTGAATTAAATTCATTTGAGTCAATTTCAAAAGTCTGTATTTTTGCTTTATTAGCAACGAACATGCCGACACCTTGACGACTTATGATAAGGCCCTCTGCTTTAAGTGCGGCTACAGCTTCGCGTACAACACTTCGACTTACTCCTGCTTGCTCTTCTATATCCTTAGCTGCAGGCAGTTTTGTACCCGGATCCATTTTCCCGTCTAAAATTTTTTTTCTAAGTGATGTAACTAAATCATTAGTTAAACTACGTGTGGTTTGCATATGCCCTAAATTAAAGTCTATTACAGTCAAAGTGTATCTCCATCGCACTAATAAGTTATCTTATAATGATACTATAACTAGACCATTTTATTAAATGTTATTTGAAAATATTATTGCAATAGTGATTTATGTAATAAGTAACTGTATCAATTTGATAAAACAGCTTGTATGATGTCTTATGTGTAAGTGTGGTAAAAGGGAACAAAGTGATGAATATTGTTGTTATGGGGGAATGTATGATTGAGTTTTCTCCAGCTGGAAATAGCTCTTATAAACAAGCGTTTGCAGGAGATGTTTATAATACTGCGGTATACCTTAAACGTTTGCAAAATAGTGCGGTAGATATTTCTATTTTGACCGCTGTTGGCTGTGATGCTTTGAGTAATGCCATGGTTGACGATTTTAAAGCTAGTGGTATTGATACTTCGTATGTACAGCGGGTTAGTCAAAGGCAAACAGGGGCTTATCTTATTGAAATATCTGCTGAAGGTGAGCGTAGCTTTGTTTATTGGCGAGATACCTCTGCGGCGAAAATAACTATTTCACAACTTGAAGATAGCGCTAAGCGAAAGCTTATTAAACAATGCGATATGTTCTATTTTTCAGGGATTTCTATTGCCATTTTAGCGAATGAAGATCGCCAAGCATTCTGGCTGTTACTTGTCGAGCTAAAACAAGCGGGGGTGAAAATTGTTTTTGATTCTAACTTTCGCAGCCGTTTATGGAAAAGTACGGAAGATGCAATTAGTCAATTTGAACAAGCCTTACGCATAAGTGACATAGTGTTTGCTGGTGTTGAGGATTTTACCTTGTTGTATGATCTTAACTCATTTAGTGATGTCGATAATTTTTTAAGTGATCATGCCATTAATGAATTAATTATTAAAAATGGTCCAGATGATATTTTTTATCGATCACCTATTGAGACGTTTATTCTTGGTATATCTAAGGTTGATTCGGTTGTCGATAGTACCTCTGCGGGTGACTCTTTTAATAGTGGCTACTTAAGTGCAAGAATGAATGGTTCTTCGAGTAAAGAAGCTATTGAACATGCTTGCCGGGTTTCTGCGTGCGTTATTCAGCATAAAGGTGCGGTCATTAATCAGGATGTTTTTTCTGCTTTTATGGCTAAAGAACAAGCATGATAAAATCATAGTTGAATTTCTGGTTATAAAACCATAGAAAATCCTCTTATATTTCCCTTTCGTTCAATTAATTTATTCCTTTACGGAGCGCATAATGACTAGTAGAACATCTTTATCCAGTTGGCAAACCTTGCTTGCTCATGCCGAGGACAGTAAACAAGTCCACTTAAATGAATTGTTTGCAAATGATAGTGAACGATTCGATAAGTTTTCAATTAAGTTGCCAAACTTGTTACTCGATTATTCTAAGAATTTGGTTACTGAAGAAACCATGACTAAGCTTGTCACCCTTGCCCAAGAATGTGATTTAGAGGCGTGGCGTGAAAAAATGTTTAACGGCGATAAAATAAACCGCACGGAAGATCGAGCTGTTTTGCATAGCGCGTTAAGAAATAGAGCCAAATCGCCCTTTTTATTAGACGGTATTAATATAACCGAACAAGTCGAACATACCTTAGCGAAAATGAAAGCATTTAGCATTAGTGTTCGAGAAGGCCATTGGTGCGGTTATTCAGGTAAACGCATTACCGACATTGTCAATATTGGTGTTGGTGGCTCTAATTTAGGCCCGCAAATGGTCACTGAGGCACTTAAGCAATATAGTGATAATAGTTTAAATGTTCATTATGTTTCCAACGTTGATGGTACACAAATTGCTGATGTACTAAGACCCCTTAACCCTGAAAAAGTGTTGTTTATTGTTTCAAGCAAAACCTTCACCACCACAGAAACGATGACTAACGCTAATACCGCAAGAGATTGGTTAATTGCTTCGTCATTCGATGAAAAATCAGTGTTAAAACATTTTGTTGCCGTTAGTGCGAATACAGAGAATGCCGTTGATTTTGGTATCAATAAAGAAAATATTTTTGATATGTGGGACTGGGTTGGTGGGCGCTTCTCTCTTTGGTCAGCTATTGGGTTGCCTATTGCCCTCGATTTAGGCTTTGATAAGTTTATTGAGTTACTTGAGGGGGCGCATGAAATGGATTTGCACTTTCAACAAACGCCCCTTAGAGATAATGCGTGAGCTTACGAGAGCATAGCTCAACTTCTATTTTTCGATCTGATTTAATGACTGCGACTAATTCATCAGGACGCAAACATGTCGAACCAAGATCAACTTATCAACGTTGTTGCTGCATTTGAGCAA
>NZ_JQDZ01000089.1 GCF_000764205.1 Thalassotalea sp. ND16A | reverse complement strand
GTGGTACAACAGTCGTCGCCTACATTCTTATCTGGATTACCAAAGTCCAAATAACTTTGAAGCGATGATAAACAATTTAGATATGGTTGCTTAACTGGGGTGACTGAATTTGGTTGACCAGGTCAGAATCCTGCATCTTCAAGTGGAACAGGTATAAACATGAGTACACAAGTTAGAATTTCTAACTTTGGAGGTAACTGCTAATTTCTATGATCATCTTCTATAGCTACAGAGTAAAACTAAGCCCCATGTTTTGGTAGGCTTATTTTTCAAGTATAGCTATAATTTATTATTCTTTCACAATAATAGCTATACTTGGTATATGATGTCTTACAACTTGACGTTGAATGGTACTTGAAATTATTTAACGTTCCACATCAGATCGGGTTTAAAGGAAAGAAAATAACATGAATATTATTCCACTAAGTAAACATGAACATCGCGAATATAAGGTAACTTCTAATACTAGTTTTATGCATAAAAGGCAATTTTGTGAAGTTAACTTCAGTGAGTTACGTCATGCCGCAAGTAACTTCCCTATTTTCTTTATTAAAGATGAGGCAACAGGGCAGTTTTGTAGTGTTGCTTTATTTGGCTTAAGTGCTGATCAAAACTTGTTTTCTCATCAAGACCGCTGGAGGGCACATTATTTACCTAATGCAAGTTCAGAGTTTCCATTATATTTATTGGAAACTGCCGATAATTCGGGAAAACTGAGTGTTTTTATCGATGTCGATAGTCAATTTGTCAGTACCGAAGAAGGACAATCCTTGTTTGAACTTGAAGGAATGAACAGTGAATATTTAGAACAAACTCTTGCTCAACTTAGGCATAATTTTGAGGATGAAGTAGCTACAAAAGAATTTTTATTAGTCTTGCTAGAAAAAAATCTAATAAAACCTTGGCAAGTTACGCTGCATTTTAAGGATGAGAAAACACATAATATCAAGGGCTTGTATACGATTGATGAGCTTGCTTTTGAGCAGCTCAGTAATAATGACATTGTTGAATTACATCAAAAAGACTATTTGGTCGCAATAAGCGCAATAATTATTGCTAAAGAGCAAATGTTAAGCCTAGTCGAAATTTATAATGAGCAGGAAGATAACGCTATAATTAAGATAAACACCTGTTATAAATAATTTTTATATTATGAACTGTGCTTGTTATACCCGTTACCATTCAAAGTGCTCTGAAACATGCATCTTGAATGGTAACGGGTATAGCTATAAAAAATTAAGTGGTAACGCTAAAGAATGGGGTAGCTCGATCTTGTTATAGCCTGAAGTTAACATTTTTAAACACTAATGCTTATTATTGAGCAATAAAGACACATTTTTACTTGTATGATAACATGAAGTCTGATAGTTTGACTGTGAAGTCAAAGAATATAAATACATGTTAGGGGAATAAAAATGCAAAATATTTCAAACGATAATGCAAATCTAATGTTTAGGAAAAATAAACTGGCAAGCGCAATTTTTGCTGTACTGGCTCCAATAACCATCTCTGGTGCTGCGGTAGCTGAAGAAAGCGTAGATAAAAAGAAAGCGGATGATACTGAGGTTATTGTAGTCACGGGTATTCGTGGCAGTTTGGTCTCTTCTTTACAGAATAAACGTTTTGAAGGTTCTGTTGTCGATGGCATTGCTGCTGAAGATATTGGTAAATTTCCAGATCAAAACGTTGCTGAATCTTTACAACGAATTACTGGGGTAACGATTGACCGTGATTCGGGTGAAGGTCGTAGTATTTCAATTCGTGGTTTTGGTCCAGAATTTAATAGTGTAATGCTTAATAATCGTACAGTGCCAACAGATAGCGGTGGCCGAGCATTCTCATTTGACCTGTTAGCTTCAGAATTAATCAGTGGCGCAGACGTTTATAAAACCTCTAGATCATCAATGGCTGAAGGCAGTATCGGTGGTTTAGTAAACATAAAAACAGCTAAGCCTCTTGAAATTGAAGGCTTTAGAGCTGTAGGCTCTACTAAAGCCATTTATGATACGTTAGCTGAAACAACTAACCCATCGGTATCAGGCTTAATTAGCCAAAACTTCGATGATGATTTTGGTATCTTAGCAGCATTTTCATATCAAAGTCGTGAAGGACGTACGGATGCAGCTAATGTTAGTCGTTATCGTGAAGATTTTGTTATCCCGGGTAGTGATCCTAAAGGGCCTACAACAACAGAAAAAGCTTGGCGCCCACAAAGTGCCGATCAAACTTACAAAGTTCAAGAGCGTGATCGCATTGGTGCTTCATTAGTTGGGCAATGGGCAGTGTCTGATAATTTATTAATAACAACTGATGTTATTTATTCAAAACTCACCGTTGATGACTCAACTAGCTCATTATCTCGTTGGTTTTCAAATCCTAACTTTAACTCAGTTATTGATGAAAATAATACCGTTCAATCACTTAGTCGTGTGCCTAAACCGCTTGTTTCACAAGGTGTCTATCAGTTGTGGGAAAATGGTGAAAGGCTAGGTACAGGTCAATGGAACAGCGCTAACCAGGGAATAAATGGTCGTGATGTGACTACGACCATGGTAGGTATAAATGCTAATTGGGAAGTGAGTGATAATTTCACAGTCGATTTCGATTTACAAACCTCTGGTGCTAAAGCGCGCTCAGGTGATAACTTTGGAGGCACCTTAGCTAACCCAACACAAAATGTTACTAATTTTGCCTTAAGTGGTGACGCCTTTTCATGGGATGGCCCAGCGATTGACTTTACTGGTACGCCGGATTCGTATTATGCCAATACAGTTTCATTTAATCAGACAAACCGTGATGATGATATCACTGAATTACATATTGATACTGAATGGACGCTAGATGACATGGGTGTGCTTGCTGCAATTAAAAGTGGCGTTTATTATTCAGACCGTGAAAAAATTAATGAAAGAAAAGAAACTAATTGGGGTACGGTAATTAGCAATTATAGAGGTTTTCATTATAATGCACCGGCTAGTATGATGAACACGGTTTCGCCATCGGGTGGAATTTTGGGAGGGAATGCTGGCTTAGTGAACAGTTGGTATGATTACAACCCACAAGATTTAGTCGACTTTTTCTTAGGTGATGAAATATTTGATCAATTACCTAGTTTTGGTAACCAAATCATTAACAATTTTGAAAACGGTGATCCAACTCATGCAACACGTGCTGATGCTGAAGCGGCAGCCGCAATAGCAGTTGAGAATGCACGAGAAAAACTTATTGCAGCGCAAGCATACATGCCTGAAGGGGCAAACGGTAGTCCACTTGGCGCATTTGCGCCTGAACATAATGCTGGCAAGTCATGGAAAGTGACAGAAGAAACCACCGCAGCTTATATTGAAGCGATATTAGAAGGTGAAGGTTGGTCTGGTAATATTGGTTTACGTTACATCAGTACTGATACCGCCTCATACGGTAACGGTAATGATCTTGTCGGCTTTAACATTGACTCAGCTCAAGGTGCTGGCATTCTAGATGTTGCATCAGGTCAAGATATTAGCGCAAGTTCAAGTTACAGCAAATTATTACCTAGCATGAATTTGAAGTTTGACCTCGCTGATGATGTAGTCGCCCGTGTTGCTTATTCTGAAACAATGACGCGTCCGCAATTATCACAGTTAACACCAACACAAAATTATAGTGGTACAGGTATATATGATGCTAATAACGAACTTCAGTTTGATGGCACGATAGTAGGTCAAAACGTTAACTTAAACCCGTATACTTCAGTGAACTTTGATCTAGCGGTAGAATGGTATTACTCTGATGATAGCTATATTGGTGCCACTTATTTTAATAAAGAGATTAAAGATTGGATAACTACTCAAACACGTCAAGTGACATTAGAAGTCCCTACTTATATTGATGATGTTCCTAGTGATGCAATGATGCTTGACTTTGATAATACCGCACCTTATAACAGCGATTCAGCTGATGCCTCAGGTCTTGAGTTTGCTCTAATGCATAACTTTGATAATGGCTTTGGTGTTCAGTTTAACTATACTTACATGGATAGTTCTGCTGCCTTTACACCAGGTCAAGAAAACTTGTCATTTGCGTTAGCAGGATTATCAAAAGATTCATATAACTTAATTACTTACTATGAAAACGGTCCGTTACAAGCGCGAATTGCTTACAACTGGCGTGGTGAATATGTTAAGTGTACTACATGTAAGAACGGTCAGCCTGAGCAATCAGAAGATTACGGCCAGTTTGATGCATCGGTAAGTTATGATCTAAATGACAACTTTAGTATTTTTGCTGAAGGGATAAACATAACGGATGAAGATACACGTACGTACAGCACGTATACATCACGTTTCCTATCTAAAACAGCAACAGGTGCTCGTTTCACCGTAGGTGTTAGAGCTTCGTTCTAATAAATAGTTAGTACACTGTGTAAGGGCCAGTAGTTTTACTTGGCCCTTTTTTATGCTAAAAATTATACTCAATAAACAATGCCACTTGGAGCAATCATGACTGATATACATAAGGATGATTTAGTAAAAGAGGTTGTCATTATTGGTGGAGGCACTGCAGGATGGTTAACGGCTTGTCATCTAGCGAAAAAGCATGGGTCTAATACACCGCAAGGGTTAAGAGTTACCTTAATTGAATCCCCCAATATCCCAACGATTGGTGTGGGCGAGGGGACTGTGCCTTCTATTTTAGAGAGTTTGCGTTACTTTGGTATAAGTGAAACAGATATTATCAGAGAATGCGATGCAACATTTAAACAGAGTATTAAATTTGTTAATTGGATGAAGCCAAAGGGAAATAGTCATAATAATTATTACCACCATCCATTTGATTACATCGATAGCAATCAATTTGATTTAACCCCTTACTGGTTAAATGGTCAATTTGAGGGGCATTCTTATACCGATACAATTGGCATACAGAGTTATGTGAGCGATCTACACTTGGCGCCTAAGCTAATGACTCATGAAGAATATGCGGGCATCAATGGCTACGCTTATCATCTTGATGCAGCTAAATTCTCTCAGTTATTAACCCGTCATGCAGTTGAAAAACTGGGCGTTAAGCATGTGCTTGCTGAAGTTAAGGACATAAGATTAACAGATTGCGGTGCTATAGATTCCGTAGTCACAGATAATCAAGGCGAGTTTTTTGCGGATCTGTTTGTTGATTGCACTGGTTTTTCTTCACTCTTGTTAGGGCAAACGTTAGGGGTTAACTTCATCAGTAAAAATGATGTACTCTTTGCTGATCATGCCTTGGCTATTCAAGTGCCTTACACTGACCCGAATCAAACTATACCCAGCTATACTATTTCAACCGCGCAAGAGGCTGGTTGGATTTGGGATATTGGCTTAAGTGAGCGCCGCGGTACAGGCTACGTTTATTCAGAAAAATACTCTAGTCATGCTAGAGCAGAGCAAGTATTTAGGGATTATTTAAGGCAGTCTATCGGTGACAAAGTTGACGAGTTACCCTGTCGTCGCATTGAAATGAACGTTGGCTACCGCGAAAAGTTTTGGGTAAAAAATTGTGTTGCGATAGGGCTATCTCAAGGCTTTGTTGAGCCGCTAGAAGCAACGGGTTTATTAATTTTTGATGATACAGCAAAAATGTTGGCTGAACTGTTACCAAGTAAAATGAGTACTATGCCTATTATCGCTGAGCGTTTTAATAAAAGCGGGCGGTATCAATGGGACAGAGTTATTGACTTTATCAAGTTGCACTACTATTTGTCTGATCGCGATGACACACCATTTTGGCGAGACAATCGCAGCCAAGAAAGCACGCCACAAAAATTACTTGATAACCTAGCACTGTGGCGTGAACGACCACCCAGTGATTATGATTTTATCACCAAGCAAGAGGTTTTTTACCGAACAAACTACCTGTATGTACTATATGGAATGGCATTTAATACTGACATTAGCGCTATTGCTTATCGTTATACGGAGCAAGGAAAAGCTGAGCAGAAGCACTCTCTTATCCTTCAGCAAAAGGCTAAAGTACAGGGGATGCTCTTACCACATCGAGAATTATTACAGCGGATAAAGCAATATGGCTTGCAAAAAATATAATCGCTAAAACGCTTCTACTGCACCTTCAATTAGATCGGCTATAGTCGAGCTAATTTTTCGTAGCCTTCGGTGATATCTGTAGGCTTATTTCATATCTATTTTTTAGGAGTACTGTGTGATGAAACGTTGCTATACAGTAATGTTATTATCTTTATTGGCCTTACAAGGCTGCATTTTGTCTCAGGGACCAGAGCCGTCAGACTTAAAGCCGGAATTAGAAAATCCAGCGGTGGTCGGCATTAACAAATTGCCTGCAAGGGCTTCGTTTTTTGCCTTTGAAAGTGAGACGCTTGCCAAGGCGAATAACAAGCATCAATCGAAAAACTTTTTATCACTTAATGGCTTGTGGAAGTTTAATTGGGTGAGAGATCCCAGTGATCGACCAGAAAACTTTTATCAGGTAGCCTTTAACGATTCATCCTGGCCTGAACTTGCCGTACCCGCAAACTGGGAACTTAACGGTTATGGCATTCCTATTTATGTCAATCCATCATTCCCTTTCAACATGGATAACCCAACACCGCCAGATATTCCTAATGGTTATAACCCTGTTGGCTCTTATCGTAAGACAGTGACATTGAGCGAACAGTGGCAAGGACAAAATATCTACATTCATCTAGGGGCGGTAAAATCAGCCTTTTATATTTGGGTTAATGGTAAACAAGTAGGTTACAGCCAAGGCAGTAAATTACCGGCTGAGTTTGATATAACCCAATTTGTCCACCCAGGTGAAAATATCATCGCGCTGGAAGTGTATCGTTGGAGCGATGGCTCTTATCTTGAAGCACAAGATTTTTGGCGAATTAGCGGTATTGAGCGAGATGTTTATCTCTACGCGACACCAAAAAGTCAGATTAAAGACTATACGGTTACCGCCGCATTAGACACGAGTTACAAAGATGGCTTGTTTGATTTAGCGCTCGACTTCTCTGAGCTGGCTACCCAGACAGCAACCGTCAGTGTTCAGTTGGCAGATTTGCATGGGCAAATGCTTTATACTGCCTCAAAGCCAGCAAATGACAATAGCCACTTTAATCACACCATTACTGATGTTGCTCAATGGTCAGCAGAGCATCCTAATCTCTACAATTTGCAAATAACCTTAGCTGAGGGCGACAATACTCTCCAGGTGATCCGCTCAAAAGTAGGTTTTAGAACCTCTGAAATCAGAGGTGGGCAATTATTGATTAACGGCAAGCCTGTATTACTTAAAGGGGTAAACCGTCATGAGCATGATCCGATTACTGGGCACGTCATTTCAGAAGCGTCAATGATTGAAGACATAAAGTTGATGAAGCAAAATAACATCAATGCGGTGCGTACTTCTCATTATCCAAATGATCCTCGCTGGTATGAGTTAACTGATCAATACGGCTTGTACGTAGTGGATGAAGCCAATGTAGAGTCACACGGTTTGGGTTATGGCGAACGTTCATTAGCGAAGAAAAAGGCGTGGCAACACGCTCACTTAGAGCGAATTGAGCGCATGTTTGAACGAGACAAAAATCATCCGTCTATCATTATATGGTCACTGGGTAATGAAGCAGGAGACGGCGTCAACTTTCAAGCGGCTTATCAGTGGATGAAGCACCAAGATAAAACCCGACCAGTACAATATGAGCGAGCCGAAGAAGCCGCGCATACCGATCTTGTTGTGCCTATGTATTCGCGAGTAGAACAGTTGATTGAATACGCTCAGAGTAAACCTTACCGCCCATTGATCATGTGTGAATATGCTCATGCGATGGGAAATAGTATGGGGAACTTGACCGATTACTGGGATACTATCCGAGAGTACCCTAGCTTACAGGGTGGTTTTATCTGGGACTGGGTTGACCAAGGGTTATTGGTGCAAGAAAACGGTGAGCGCTATTTTGCTTATGGCGGTGATTTTGGTCCAGAAGGCACGCCTAGCGATAATAACTTTCTTAATAACGGTTTAGTGATGCCAGATCGACGTCCTAGCCCTGCACTTGAAGAAGTCAAAAAGGTATACCAAAATATTTGGTTACGCATGACAGATCAGTCAAGCAAACAGTTTGAACTACACAACGAGTTTACTTTTACCGATTTATCATCGGTTGCGCTACATTGGCAGGTGATCGCAAATGGTGTTGTTGTTGAGCAAGGTATTATTGAAGAGCTTTCCTCTGAGCCAAGCACAAAAACAACAATTACAATTCCATTTTCAACGGAAATGAAAGCCGGTGTAGAGTATTTTATCAATGCCAGTTTCAAACTTAAGGGCGCGCAGCCTTTCTTAGCAATAGCTCATGAACTTGCTAAAGATCAAATCGCGCTGAGTAATCCCCATGCGACTATTGTTGGTGAACAGGGTCAACATTCAGAAGGGTTACTGTCATTTGATAAAAGCAAGGCTACTATTACTGGGCATAATGGAGCAGAGCGCTTCACTGTGCGTTTTAATCTTGAAAGTGGAGCGCTAGACTCTTACACCATTGCTGACAATGAATTAATGCTTAAGCCACTAGTGCCTAACTTCTGGCGCCCTATTACAGATAATGACTATGGTGCTGGAATTCATAACAAGCTTGGCATATGGCGTGATGCATGGAAAAATGCTCGTCTTACTGACTTTAACTGGATTAGTGTCTCAGATAATAAAATTATCGCTAAAGCTGATTATCAATTGTTAGCAGGTGCAAACTATAGCAGCACTTACAGCATTTATGCTGACGGTATGGTGGAGGTAGATAATAGCTTCACAGTTGGCACTGCCAAAGCACTGCCAGTATTACCTAAATTTGGTATGACAATGCAGTTGCCAGCCACTTTCACGCAACTTAAATGGTATGGTCGTGGGCCTCATGAGTCTTATTTTGATAGAAAACTCAGTGCCCTAGTTGGCATATATCAAAGTACGGTAGCTGAGCAATATCATCCTTATATTCGCCCACAGGAAGTCGGTAATAAAACTGATGTGCGTTGGTTGGAAATCACCAACGAAGAGGGTTTTGGACTTGCTATTGAAGGTGAGGGCTTACTGAATATCAGTGCGTTAAACTATACCCTTGCAGAACTAGGTTTAGGTGCAGACAATATTAAAAAACAAAAACACGCAGGCCAAATTCACGCGCGAGATCTTGTTGAACTTGATATTGATCACCAACAAATGGGTTTGGGTAGTATTGATAGTTGGCGCTCTTGGCCAATGAAAAAATATCTGTTACCAGCCAAATCTTACCAGTATACATTTCGGTTACGCGCTATTTCTGTAAAATAGTATAAATATTGTCCTGTAAAAAGCAGGGCTTGGCTCGTTTCAAAGTATATCGACTGGATTTTTTCCAGTCGATATTTTGTCAATAATCCACTTAACAATGCCCCTCAGTAATCCAAGATATTTTACGATTGATATCGCTAAAAGAATCTCTCTATTAGGGCCTTTTACCACGTCAGTACCTTCGTATTCCCGATGGCACGTTCAAACTTATTGGAATTAATACTGTTATTATCAAAGCAATAGATTATACCCGTAATCATTCAAAGAGCTTCATCGATGGGGCTACAAACGATTTATACTGCCTTATTGATTTTGGCGAGGGAACACCTTTCCCCACAATCAATACCTTGTTTAAATCTTTTTTTTCTCCCACTGAAACCTGCACTTTGAATGGTCACGGGTATATTACGCTAGATAAGCATAGGCAGTGCCGTTTGTCAGTGCTACTAATATCAACAATCGTATAAGAAAGTGATCGCTTAGTGATAATTTAAAGGCTTTTAGGCAAGGCGTTGATTGTAGGTAATGGCTATTCAGGAGAATGTGCTCCTGTATTCTCTAATTTGATACATTCCTGTAGTGTTCTTAGCAAAATAAATAACACAGTATATAAACCTTTACCTTTTTCGTCCTTTGAGAACGCATGGAACACCATGATAACCTAACAAAACATGCTTGATGTGAAATAACTTAAACTAGGTATATTTTGATGGCTCTAATGTGGCAATGCTGTTTTAAGTGGTCACTTTTTTATACGGAATGATATAAGGTATAATGCTGACAAAGGGGGACTGAAAATCTTGTAGATTTGAGTCCTGTATGAGTACACTTCTAGATGAAAAATAATTAAAAAATATCAAGTTAAGTTTATTTAGGACGGGTGATAGTTATAAAAAAAAGGGGGAGCAAAGCTCCCCCCAAAAGTACCACAGGGAGTGTGTGGTTTCCCTTATCTCGTCATGGGAAAGTCATTTCTTAACGAGATATGTGATTTGTCTGCTCACTGAGCATTAACGGTTAGTAAAAGCGCTTTCGCTAACTCATAAGGTGTTTTTAAGTTTTCTTGGTTGGTTTCTTCTTTTGCTTGAGTTTTAACCCAGTTATCTTCAAATACCCATAAGTTTGGCGGGGTAGCTTCAGTATGACCTGTTAATAAAGCCTCTTTATAATTTAAAAAGCTTACCCACCTTGGGTAGTAGTAATCTTTAATTAAACCAGACCATTCACGGTTTGAATAATCTTGTAAATTAGAATCTATCGGTGCCCAAGTAGTGATAATTCGTTTTGAGTTTTCTTCAAAGATTTTTTGATCGTCTGCATTGTCGGCAAATGTATTTGCTTTATTAAGCCAGTTACTCAGGGTGAATTCTTCAATAGAGCTTAAGAGATCATCTTGAACCAACATTGCTTCTAAGAATAAATCCTTCTGTTTTTTGAAGTCGGCTACATTTTTTCGCTGATAGCTTTTATTTAGTTTGGCCAGTATTTTTCTGCCTTTATTGGCAACAACTTGCCTTGCCACATCAATAAGATCGTATTGGTATGTTTCTATATCTTTTAATTTACTGCCTGCCTCGACTAATAAAGAAAGGGCATTCTCGAGTGCTTTTTCATTATAATATGGCCCGTAATTAGGAGCCCAGCTAGAAGCTTTTAAGGTTGTAAGCGAAGGGCGAGCAGTAAAAATATTTTCGATGGTTCCCTCTCGGTGGTATGGGCCTGAATGATACACGGTATCAGCTAATATCCGCCATGCAGCTTGAGCATGCGGGTTGGTTGCTCCGTATCTTCTTTCGCTGTAATCATCAAGCCATTGTCCTATATCCTGATAGCCTGCATTTCTGTCGCGCCAACGCATATCAAACATAAAGTCCATCACTACAGGGTTTTGTTCAATACCCTCCATGGCCATACCTAAACCAATCAAATTGTCTTGGTTGGCATTGTTAAATACCCCTAAAGGTGAAAACTGTTGAGCAATAGTGTCTAAATTCCCTGTTAAACCCGAGTTGCCACCAAAGTTTTGAATGATAGACCATGCCCAAGGCATGCCTTCAAATGCGGCATTGTTAGTGCCATCTCTATTCCAAGCGGGGCTTTCGTCTCCCCACAGATCTATCACCAAGGTATTGTCTATACTGAGAGAGCTAAGGAGATCTTTTCTTGGATTCCCATGCCAAGCCTGCAAAACCCAGACTGAGTCTTCATCATGGTCGAGCATTGACTGTTGGATTTTATTGGCTGCAGCGGGTACTAAAATGCCTGAGGTTTTTCCACCTTCATGGAAAGGATCCGCAGCAAAGTAGTTAACCTCGCCAAACACTTCCTCGATGGCGGTATAATAATGTTTAGCAAGTAGTGAAAAGGTTGTTTGGTTTGGGTTTATTAACGAGGGCCTGTCATAACCACCAGCCCAGCCTCCTTGAGGTAGAATAAAGGGCTCGGTTGCCGACTCACTTGCACTATTTCTGTTGGCAAAATCATTGGGGACTAACCCATAATAACCTGGAAGTACGGGGGTCATATCAAGTTCACGTAATCTATTGGCAATTTTTCGTCCCAATACTTTACGGTTATTAACTAAACTCTGGCTTATAGCGTCATTCGTTGAGTAAATATTGCCCATAAGTTGCCAAGGTATATGGGCGGGAAGTACTAACCAACTCCTGATTTCTTCTTCGGTGTAGCCAAAATGGATAAATGTTGAAATATAGACACTTTCAATACCTGAAATAATTAAAGGGTGTGTTATACCATTTAACGCCATTAAATCTATTTCTCTTTCCCACTCTTCCCATGACCAGTAGGGGGTTGAATAACCATGTGCGGTAAAGTTAAATTGATAATAAAGGTCAACAGGGCTGGCTTTTACTATTTTATCAAATGAAGCAGGGACTGTTACTTTATCTACTCTATCTCTCCCCCATGAGAAATGAGCTTGTTTGGTTACTCTGAGGTAGGTATGAAAAGCACTGGCGACTGCGGTAATATTATTACCTCGTAAAACAATTTTCTTATCGACTAATTCAACTTCAAATAGTGACTTATTGTTCTTAGGTTCAATTTTTTCTATGTGAAAAATATCATTTTTGCCAATTAATCTTTCAATTAAGTTAGCACTGTTTTGTTTAAATTCATCAACGCTTTGTGCTTGAGAATTGTAACTACAAACCAACAGCATAATTAAACTGATAATAGCGGAACGATAATTTTTTATATTTTTCATAAATAATCCAAAAGGATAAAAGATTTTTTGTTAGTTTGATATTGTTTGGCAATAAGGATTTTCTCAAGTCACCTTACTATACCCGTTACCATTCAAAGTGCTCGATTTCAGTGGGAATTAAAATGCCTTTAGGCAAGGAGAATAATTTAAGCATAGTCACTCTATGTTTTGATTATTTACCGCAGCATAAAGTCATTTTAAACCCATCGTAGAAGCGTTTGAGCAATTCCACTTCTTCGTTACAGTGACTTCGAAGGGAATAACCATTCCTTCATCAATGCGCCTTGAATTGAAATCGCTCAACCGCTCTGAAACATGCATATCGAATGGTAACGGGTATAAAATAGATAAACTATTACGCTTTGCTAAATCTAAGTACCGTCTATTTTCTCAATTATAGTTTGAGAATTACCTCTTATTATCGAATAATTCAGTCTGTTGAAATGAACTGACTATCGCTGTTGAGCTAACTTTAGAGGCTTTTATCAAGTAATAATTACTTGTCACATATCACACATCTTACATGCTGACAAGGGTAATGTCAACACATTCTTCCGCTATCAATCAGGCGTAGAGTCGTAGTTTTGACTGTATATCCAAGCGACTTCAAAATGCTCGTTTCAGGACGCCTGAGCGACTCATGGTCAAGGCTTGTATTTTATTAATGGTTGCCCCCTTAATTAACTACATAACGATGAACATGATTTGCTCAGACATCCCTGAATGGCTGGTTTAGAAACGCTTCATACATCGTTATTAATTTCGACAATAAAATAACTATTCTCTTCAATCAATGCCTTGTCTAAAGGCATTTCTAATTCCAGCTGAATCCTGTATTTTGAAGTGGCTTGGGTATATACCATTCAAAAATCAAATGAACTTTAATCACTACGTAGAGTTGTGTCAGCTTTTTTTACATCTTTTCATTTATTTAATTTAAGGGATGAGTTATGTACCTGAAAAATTGAGGGTTTTACAGTCTGGTGTGATCTATGCTTATCATATAACCATACATCAATGTGTTACTCAGAAGAGCTACAAACCAGGTAGTAAGGATCATCAATTGAAAAAAAATATGTTAAAACCATTATTTGTTGCGTTAAATTTGTCCGTTATGTCGATTGCCAATGCTGGGCTTATTGAGATAGATACCAATTTTGGTAATGGTGCCGACTCGTACATTCATAATGGAAAAAAGGATAGCAATTACGGGAGTGCTAATACGCTATTGTTGAGAAATGATGGTGATAATGGATGGCATCGTCAGAGTTATATTCGTTTTGATTTAAGTGATATTACTGAAACCGTGGCTAACGCCTCATTTGATTTAGCATTAACCTATAACATCCTCACCGATAATGATGCATTAGTCGCCAATGTATTTGATGTCGAAGTTTATGGTTTACTTGATAGCTCGGTTGGTAATAACTGGAGCGAGAATGCCATTACTTGGAACAATGCTGCGGGAAATAATGTTAACTCGAATGGCTTTACAAGCGACTTTTCATTATTGGGAACTCTCTCATTGAAGGACATAAATGTTGGCGATCGTTTTACACTTGATAACGACGCTTTAGTGAACTTTATCAACAATGATTCAGATAACTTAGTTACCTTAGGTTTAAGACGAGTAAATTCGGTAAGAACAGATAGCTCATTTCAATTTGCAAGTAAAGAAAATGCAAATAACGGTGCGCCGATGTTATCGTTAACTACTACAGCAGTGCCAGAGCCAGGAACACTCGCCATTTTTGGCTTGGGATTAATCGGCTTAGCAACAAGACGTTTTATTAAGTAATTTACTTCGCTATAAAAAATACTGCTGGCTTAAAACAGTATTTTTTGGTCTATAGCAACCCTGTAACTTACTTTAGGTAATTTACAGGGATAAATTATATCTTTCAAACCCCTTTGACTTTAATCATAAAGCGATAAGGGCTGACGTGGTTTAATGGATTCGACTACCCCAGTTAAGAGATAATAGACTTAACTGGAGAAAAAAAATGACAGCACGTAAAAAATATTCAAAAGAATTTAAGCTTGATGCAATAGCATTAGTCGTTGAA
>NZ_JQDZ01000088.1 GCF_000764205.1 Thalassotalea sp. ND16A | reverse complement strand
GAAAATCCTGAGCATTACCTCCCTTGGAACTACCAACAAAATCAAGAGATAACTCAGTCATAGACTGGGTTAGCGCCATTCTAAATAACTCAACTTGCCATGTCACACTATCCCGCCGTAAGCTCACAACTTGTCATCTAATTTTGCTAGCTTAGTGTTGGCGGTTGAACTGACGGCAGCAAAGTCATCGGCAAGAGTAGGGCTGGCGATAATATAAGCATTAAATAATTGTGGACGATTCAGTAAGGTATACAAGCCGAGGGCACCATTCCCCATAAAGCCACTGTATATTCTAAAACCATTAGTGCGATATTTTTTGTCGATGGCGTTGAGTAGATCAAATTCAAAAAAATCTAAGATGTCCTGGTTATTTGGATTGCTGACGGTGTTTTCGAACAATTTCGCCAGTTCTGGATGATAATTTGCCTGAGTGACCACGATAGTTTCTAACCAGGGCCATTCACCATTGTGACTCAGCCAATCATGCAAGCCACTCAGGTAGGGTTGACTGCGTGGATGTAAATCAAAAATGATGAAGTATTCTTTGTCTGTATTTTTTTGGTAACTTTGCGGCAGGGTGATATTAAATTCTATCGCTTCTTTAAAGTTTTTCGGTTTTACGGTTAATGTCTGAACCGGATTCAGTTCGCTAATTTCAATGGCGAAAGTAAAAGATGATAGCGCCAATAAAATGCTAATCATTAATGCTTTGATCATGTTTGAGTCCCTTGGTATAAAAATATTTTATCTGCTGTTATCAGCAATTGAATTTGTTGAACAAGATTGTTGTAATTTTTACTCTTTGATTAGCATAACCCAGGTATTGGCGTAATCAGGTAAGTGCTTATTGGCTAAGTGGTAATCGTTCCAGCCATAGTAACTGTCGACTAAAAAGTCCAGTTGGAAGCGGTTATTGTCAAAGGCACCACCGGTGTCGGCCAAAATGCCAATCTGACTAGTCGATTGCCCGTTTAATGGGTAATTAACCATGATCAGTTTACCAAGGCCAAATTCTTTTATATTACCGGCAAAGGTGACGTGCGGCTTTACCGCGATTTTGCTGGCCAGCGTTTTCCCATAACCCATCACTGAAGGCACTTCGGCAAAATACCAATAGCGTGCCTGTTCCGCCTTGCCAATGCTGTAATCGTAAGGGATGCCGTTATTACGATGGACATTAAAGTAGCGGGTAGTACCGTCTACTTCTAACACCCCGGTGCCCTGCAATAACACATCGTGTAAACCGTCTTGGGTGATCCACACTAAAGGTTTCGCCAATTTTTGCTGTTCCAGTACCCCTGCTATTACCTCCTGGCGACTGTATTTAAAGCGGGTTAAGCTGGTTTTTTTTAATTCTGCCTGGCCAAGGCTTAAGCCCGCTTCATCAAATGGCAAGGCATACAAGGCCTGGCTATATTCCGCAGTTTTAACCGGGCTGGCAGTTAATAACTTGGTGTAATATTTAGTAATGAATAATTTATCGGCCGGAATGTTATTGAGTAAACGATTTTTGGCCGCATTGCTGCTTTTTTGGCTGATGGCATTTGCCGTCTCGGTGTCTGGATACCAGCGGTAAAAATCAAAGTTCTGCTTTAAAAAGGTGGTATTTTGTAACCGACTTTGCTGCTTTGCCCGTACATCTTCGGTGTAAGTTTGACAGATAAAATCTAACGTTTTTTTAACTCGGATAAAGGTTATCGCCGGGCTAATTAACTTTCCTGGATGTAGCGCCTCACTGTCAATGTCGCTACTATTTTGACTGTCTGCGATGTAACGCGTGGTGTTTTTGGCGACCTGACATAAATCACTGGTCTTAAACAGTTGCATCTGACCAATGTTGGGATCGCTTTCTAAGACAAACTTGGCATCACCGGCGTAGCTGGCTAAAGCAATGCAGAGCAAGGTGAAGGCCATTAAAGATTGAGTAAATACTGTCATCATAAAGGTCAATGTTTGCCGTTAGGCATTCAACAACTCTTGGTACACCCGGTTCGCCTGTTGATGTTCACCCATATTTTCCAGTAAATTTGCATAGCCGAGTAAATCATCGGGTAGTTGTTTTATTTTCAGCAACGCGGTAAATGCTTTATGGGCTTTATCGTATTCTTTATTGGCCGCACACAAATGTGCCAACGCGCTGAGCCATAAGATGTTTTCCGGCTGCTTTAGCAACACCTTTTGAATGGCGGCAATAACATGTTGGCTATGCTGAATGGGTAATCTTTTTACGGCGTGAATAAAGCTCGGTGAGGCATCTTTTTTCAGTAGCGGCAGGATTAACTCTTCTAAATTGGTGACTAAGCCATTGGCACTTAAACAATCCGCATAAGCTAATACTATGCCTTCACTTTGTCGCTCTTTGCGGCTTAAGCTTTTATAGTATTTGGCCACAGCTTCGATACTTTGTTGTTGGCTGAGCTGTTGAAAGTAGCCACTAAAGGAGCGCTTTTCCCAATCGGTGACTTTATCTTTGTCCAGGTGTTTGTTTTTTCGTAACGGTTTTAATTGTTCGATTGCCTTATCAAAACGATTTTCATGCAGACACACTTCAATCTCCAGGCCCAACAATCTGCCATCGTGACCAATTAATTTATGATTGTCATCCAATAAGGCTCGCGCTTTTGAAAATTGCTTGTCGTCTAAATTTATTCGGCCAGCGACCAGTAGCGTTTCAAAACTAAAGTTTTCCTGAGCGTCGGGATGTTCAGCGATAAGCTGTAAATAATTGGCCGTTTTGGCCGCATTATCTTGCTTTTTCGACGAAGCTGCCGCAATTAACCAGGCACTGTTGGCAAGTTCAGACCGTTCTGCGCATTTGGCCATTAGCGTTTCGGCCTGTTGATAATCGCCAAGTAAATACGCGGCTAAGCCTTTTTGAAATTCAAGTTTCGCTTTCGCTTTGTTGCTAAACGCCATTTTACGCCAGGTTCTCGAACTGAATTTCCAGCCGATGCGAGTACCCCATAAGACGAAAGCAAAGATAAACGCAGCGATAACCAGTAGCATAATGGCACTCACTACGGTTAACTCGTAGGTTAAATCGCCCATGGCAATTAAGATATAGCCTTTTTCGTCAATTAAAAATGGCGCAATCGCGATCAGCGCCAATAGTAAGAATAATTTTATTATTGAGCGGATCATGCGTTGCCCTCCGGCTCATTTTCTCCTCGCGTACTTATCTTGCTTTCTTCGGTTGCCGCTGCCTTTTCTGCCGGTACAGCTTGTTTAGGCGCCTGCTGCATCGGTCTCTGTGGTTTTGGCGTAGATAACCTTTTCTTTGGTTTATTATCTAATATTGCCCGTAATGCTTGCTGTGACGCCAATGATTCTGGGTAGTCGACGTTCACTGGCAGACTTTTTATGTCGCCTAAACGGGCGTTAAATTGCTGCGTGTCGACAACCGTCATATCAAAGTGCTGGCCAAGCCATCGCTGTATATCGGTGATACTTGCTTGATACAACTCGGTATTGCCCTGACTAACTGCCCATTGGGCTTGCTGAAATTTTAATGCTAAATTGTGATATAAATTTTGTTCTAATTTCGGCGCCATTAGCGGCTCAACGTTACCGGCTCTGCGGCGAATGGTGATGAACTCTTCTTTAAATTTGTGCCACGACTTGGCCAGGTTTTGTTGCCAGTCACTGACATCTTCAGTTAACGCGGTGCTTTGGCTTAACTCTGTTTCTTCTGGTAATTGTACGGTGGCTAGCGGCAGCTGATCGATTTGTTTACTTAATCCCATCAAGCTTAAAATAATGTCGTCACGTTGCAGTTTAGGAAGTACTTTTAATCTTTCAATATCCTGGTGTAGCACTTCACGTATTTTCAGCATGCGCGGATCTTTTAACTCTTTAACGCGCGCATCTGCATCTTCGATGAGTTGAATGGCGGTACCCGTGTCTTTTTCTAGCCATAGCACCCGGCCTGCCATACGAGTCAGGTATTCGGCTTCGGTGATTTGCCAGTTATGTGGCTGGCTATCTAACAGTTGTTCGATTTCTTGCTCTAACTGGCGAATACGACTGCCACTGCGTTGCTCCACTTCGCCGATCAATTGGCTGATGCGCTGCTGTTGTTGGCGTTGCAAGGTGCTTATTTGTTGTTGCAAATGTTTATCTAATTGCTCAATACCAGCTGTTGTACTGGTGTTTATCCGCTGTTCAAGGGCCGTGCTTTGTTGTTGCTGCCACCAGTAATGGCCAGCCACGCCAGCGCCGGCACTGATGGCCAGTAATAACGCCAACACGGCGGTTTTTGAACGTTGTTGTTTGCCAGTTTTCGGCATAGCAGGTGTTGTCGATTTGCTCGCTGCTTTGGTTTTTACAGCCGCTTGCGCAGCTGTTTTCGGACTTTTTACAGCACCTTTTTTGGCTTGTGCGTTTGCTTGAATTTTGGCTTGGGCGGCTATTTTGGTGGCGTTGGCTGCGCTTATTTTCTCAGTTTTCGCATCCGCTTTTGCTGCGGGTTTGCTGTTCTCTGTTTTGTTGTTCTCTTTATCGGTCATCTTTACATCCATTGGCCGCGTTGCCGAAGTTATGTTTAAGGCTAATGTTAAGGGCTTGTGTTAAGGACAAGCTTACATAATGCCTGATATATGTGCTGATGGCTTGCACCACTTGCATTGATTACAGTCGTTAGACCATGTGCTTTGGCTCGTTCTGCAATACGAGAACTCGCCACTAGCCAAGTACAGTCATTGGCCCAGTCTTTATCATCGATATAACTTAATGTGTGTTGCAACAATTCACTAGACGTTACTACAATACAATTAATTTTATCTTTTCGCCATTTATCAATAGTTTGCTCGTGATTTAAAGTGAGCCACTGGCGTTTATATACTTCATTATAGGCAACTTTTGCGCCGCGTTGTTCAAGCTGTTGTTTAATTAATTCGCGACCGCCATTACCACGAACGATTAATATGTGTTGATTCTCTACTGCTAGTAATGGCTCTAACGTTAATAATCCCTCGCTATTTTGCTGCTCAGGAGTGATCACGTTTTTGATTCCATGCGCCTTTAGGGCATCGGCCGTAGCCGTTCCTACCGCGATAAATAGAGCACTTGTCAATTTGGACTGAACAGGGTTTTGCAAAAATGCGAAATCCACCGCTGCCGGGCTGACAAAGATAATGATGTCTGGCCTGAATTCATTGAGCTGCTGTGGTAAGTACGGTTGTTGTTCGCCTGCTTGATAGTCAAACAATGGGGTGATCTCGATATGGCTGGCTAAAGGTGCAATGACCTTAGCCAGCTGCTGAGATTTTTTTAAAGGTCGAGTTAATAGTATGCGTAGCTTGTTATTTTTCATCGGCTCAGTTACTACTCGGTGTTGTGTTTAAGTTGCTTCCCGGTATACCTGTTCTAAAATCACATCGGCACCATCGGCTAACAAAGTGTCGGCCAAACGACCACCCATGGCTTCGCCATCGGTTAAAGCGCCGCGAATTTCGCTATGCAAAATTTGGCTGCCATCGGTTGCACCCACTAAACCGCGTAAGTAAATTTCATCGTTTTCAATGACCGCGTAACTGCCAATTGGCACCTGACAGCCGCCTTGTAAGGCACGATTCATTGCCCGTTCTGCTAACACACGAAGACGAGTCTCATGGTGTTCAAGTGGTGCCAGTAATGCTTTAACGCGCTCATCGTCAGTTCTGCACTCAATACCTACAGCCCCTTGACCATTGGCTGGTAGCATAACTTCCGGTTCAATAAATTCGGCAATGCGCTCTGGCATCTCAAGGCGAATCAAGCCTGCAGCCGCTAAGATAATAGCATCGTATTGGCCATCATCAAGCTTGGCTAGACGGGTATTGACATTACCGCGTAAATCACGAATGTCGAGATCAGGGCGTAGTGCCTTTATTTGACATTGGCGACGTAAACTTGAAGTGCCAACAATGGCGCCTTGTGGTAAATCGGCAAAACCGGCGATGGTATTCGAGACAAACGCATCACGTGGATCTTCGCGCTGACAAATAATCTCTAAACCTAACCCTTGCGGGAATTCAACCGGAACATCCTTCATTGAATGTACGGCAATATCGGCTCGACCTTGTAACATCGCAACTTCAAGTTCTTTGACAAACAGGCCTTTACCACCCACTTTTGACAACGGAGAGTCTAATATGATGTCACCTTTGGTCACCATAGGCACTAATTCAACCGTTAAATTTGAATGGAAATGTTCAAGACGTGCTTTCACAAATTCTGCCTGCCAAAGGGCCAGGGCGCTCTTACGGGTCGCTATCTTTAGTGTTTGTTGGGTCATAGTATTCTCAGTATCTTTATGTTTGGCTAATTTATAGCTTATTGATTACGTACATAATCAACCAGGTATTATTCGGCTGCTAAAGTAATTTTTGTGTCAGCTTGCACGCTAACCGCCGCAGATAAAAATTGCCAAAACTCGTCACCACCGCGTTTATCATTCCATTGTTGGTTTTGATATTCAAAATGGTGACCATTAAATTTAGTCGCTACCCATATTTCATGTAATGGGGCTTGTTTATTGATGATGATTTTCGTGCCATTAACAAACGTTAATGTTAACAGGCCACCAACACCTTCATAATCTATGTCGACCCCACAATCTTCAATGGCTTCTTCCACCGCTAAAAGTAGGTCGTCGGCAATTAGATTATACTGGCTATCGTTCATTATTAACCCTTAATTTTTATCATTTCGTTCACAAATGTGAGTTATATCAATATTTCTTGGCCATATTGGCCGCAACAACTTGGTATTTGTTGTATCGCATGCGATTATAATGCCAATAAACAATCAATGCGATCAATAAAATGCTTAATAAAAAACTGTTATTTGTTGTATTATCAGCACTGCTTTGCACAATTTCCGCTTGTGGTCAGAAAGGGCCGCTTTATCAAACCGACCCGAGCGAGCAGAATAAACCGCAAGAACAAGAACAAACGGAAACTGCAGAGCAATAATCAACTTTTTATTTTTTAACCATTCAACCCGATAATTTCAGGATCAAAGCCAGTGGACTTTTTTAACCGTCAAAATGACTCTTTATTTGCTGAAGACTGTTCAGTAACTGAATTAGCAAATACTTATGGTACACCACTTTACGTTTATTCGCGTGCCACCATTGAGCGCCATTGGCATGCTTTTGATCAGGCCGCGAAAGAGATGAAACATCTGATTTGTTATGCGGTAAAAGCCAGCTCAAACATTGCCATATTAAACGTACTGGCTCGCCTTGGTAGTGGTTTTGATATCGTCTCAAAAGGAGAGCTCGCGCGAGTGATTCAAGCGGGTGGTGACCCGGCGAAAGTGGTTTTTTCCGGTGTTGGTAAAAAAGCCGATGAAATTGAGTATGCATTAGAGCAAGGCATTTATTGCTTTAACGTAGAATCGGAAGCTGAACTGACCCGGATAAATGACGTTGCCAGTCGCATGAATAAAAAGGCGACGATTTCTTTGCGGGTAAACCCTGATGTCGATGCTGGTACGCATCCGTATATCTCTACCGGCTTAAAAGATAATAAATTTGGCATCGCCATTGAACATGCCGTTGCGGTTTATCAAAAAGCTGCGGCAATGTCACACCTGGAAGTAAGAGGGGTAGATTGTCATATTGGTTCACAGTTAACCGAAGTTAAGCCATTTTTAGATGCACTTGACCGAGTGTTAGTGTTAGTCGATAACTTAAGCGACGTCGGCATTAACCTAAAACATTTGGATGTTGGCGGTGGCTTAGGGGTTCCGTATCAAGGTGAAACCCCACCGCACCCAAGTGAGTATGCCAAAGCTATCGCCGATAAAGTGCAAGGCTATGATTTGGAACTTATTTACGAGCCAGGTCGAGCGATAATGGCCAATGCCGGTATTTTAGTGACCGAAGTTGAGTTTTTAAAAACCAATGAAGATAAGCACTTTGCCATTGTTGATGGCGCGATGAATGATTTAATTCGTCCGGCACTATACCAAGCATGGCAAGAAATTGTGCCGGTAGAGATTAACCATGATGCTAGCACCCAGAACTACGATGTGGTTGGCCCTGTATGTGAAACCGGAGACTTTTTAGGTAAAAACCGCGATCTGGCGATTGCTGCCGGTGATTTATTAGTGGTGCGCAGTGCCGGCGCCTACGGTTTTACCATGAGCTCAAATTATAACTCACGTCCGCGAGTGGCTGAAGTGATGGTCGATGGCGATAGTTCGCATTTGATCCGCAAACGTGAAAGCATCGAATCGTTATGGCAGGGCGAAGCCATTTTACCTTAGGTATAACCCGTCACTGTTAAAGGTGCAGGGTTGAGAACGCTTAATTTTTCAGGAAAGTAAAGACAACTATGTTAATGAATTTTGCCAAAATGCACGGCCTGGGCAATGACTTTTTAGTATTGGATAACGTTACCCAAAACATTTATTTGTCGAATGAACAAATTCGCAAATTGGCCGATCGCAACTTTGGTGTCGGTTTTGACCAATTATTGGTGGTTGAACCACCTTATGATCCCGATTTAGATTTTCACTATCGCATTTATAATGCCGATGGCAGTGAAGTAAATCAGTGTGGTAACGGTGCCCGTTGTTTTGCCCGCTTTGTCAAAATGAAAGGCTTAACCAATAAAAATAAAGTTAGGGTGTCAACGGCTTCTGGCAAAATGACGTTGCACATTGAGCGAGATGGTTTAATTACGGTGGCGATGCCGATTCCGGAATTTGAACCGGCAAAAATTCCGTTTATCGCACAAAAAACGGAAGGCACCTATATCTTACGTGCCGACGAGCAAACGGTGCTTTGTGGTACCGTATCTATGGGTAATCCGCATTGTGTGGTTACCGTGGATTCGGTGCTTGATGCTCCGGTTGAAACGCTAGGAAAGGAATTAGCCGGGCACGAAAGGTTTCCAGAAGGCGCCAATGTTGGCTTCATGGAAGTGGTTTCGGCAAAGTTTATCAAACTTCGGGTGTATGAACGAGGTGCCGCAGAAACTCTGGCATGTGGCAGTGGCGCCTGTGGCGCTGTTGTCGTTGGTATTACCCAAAAGAAACTGGCCAATAATGTGACCGTTGAGCTGCCGGGTGGTAAATTGAAGATTTATTGGAAAGGTCCAGGTCACCCAGTGAAAATGACCGGGCCAGCAGAACATGTATTTGATGGACAATTGCACTTATGAGCGACAGTAAAGCGTTAGATAACAAAAATAAAATAAACCAAACACAAGTGTTAGGTAACAGTATCACTGATGTTGAAACGGATCTGTTAAATGATGAGTTAGTTGGTACTTACTTGCTTGAGAATCCTGGATTCTTTTCGAGAAATCCGCAAGTGATGGCAAATCTTAAGTTTTCAGAGAGCAAGCGTGGCGTGGTTTCTCTGGTGGAACGTCAGCAACAAGTTCAGCGTCAAAAAATTCATTTGCTCGAAGAAGAAATCACGCAGTTATTAACGGTTGCCAATTACAATGAACGTTTGTTCACCGTTTATAACGACTTATATTTAACCTTGATCGACAGCAAAAATTTATCCACATTTTTAGATGCGTTAGAGCAAACCACTACGCAATTACTGAATTTAGCTTCGTTTAAACTGTATTTAACCAATAGTGATATTGCCATTGGCCATGACACTATTGTCAAAGACGATTGCAGCGCAATAATTGCCAAGCGTTTTGAAAATCAGGATTATTATTTTGGTCGATTGCGGTTTAATGAACAACAGGCGATTTTTACCGATCAAGTGGCAGGCTCTGTGGTCTTAGTAAAACTTAGCGATGCTGAAAGCTGTTTAGGCTTTATCGCGATTAGCTCAAACGATGCGGAACACTTTACCCCATCGATGGATACCTTATTGCTAAACCAATTTCGTACACTTGTTGCTAAACTACTAGTACAGCAATTGAAGAAAGTAGGATTCTAAGGTGCGTTTTTATCGAAGATTGTCAGCGTTTAAAGCCATTAGTTTTGATTTAGATGATACGTTATACGATAACCATCCGGTCATTACCAAGGCCGAACAAGCATTGCAAAGCCACTTAATTGCGGCGGCACCTGAGTGTGCAAATTTAGGCCGGGATTTTTGGTGGCAGCATCGTAATGTTTGCTTAACCAATCAACCCGAACTTTGTCATGACGTAACGGCATTACGTATTGCTTGTCTGCAATCGGGTATTCAACAATTAGGCTATTCTGCAGCACAGGCCAAGTTGAAAGCAGAACAAGCGTTGGCCCATTTCCTCAGTCATCGAAATAATCTACAAGTGCCAGCAAGCGTTACCCAACTATTGGCCAGGCTTAAGCTAAAATATCCGTTAGTGGCCATTTCTAATGGTAACGTCGGTATTGATGAAATTGGCATTGCTGAGTATTTTCAACACAGTTATTTTGCCGGCGCCGGTAATTTGCAAAAACCTGAAAATGATATGTTTCATCAAGCTTGTCAGCAACTTAATATTCAACCAGATGAACTGCTGCATATTGGTGATTGTACTCATGCCGATATTTATGGTGCGCTGTCTGCCGGTTGCCAAACCATTTGGGTAAACAATGATGAATTTGGCATCAAAAAGAAACCGTTAAAGGTGCTACCCCATGCCGAGTTCGATTCGGTAGAACAATTACAGATTTTTTGTTAGCCGCTTTGCCTTAATAGACATGCTCATGCGGCTCACTGATCACTTCCAGTAAATTAATCGCCACATTGACAAAATCACTATCTGTTACCAGCCCCAATAGTTTGTTGTTTTCAACCACCGGCAGGCAGCCGATTTTATGCTTTTGCAGATAAAGTGCGGCTTGATGCACTGTCGCTTGTGGTGGAATAGTCACCAGTTTTTTATGATAAAAATCTCCGATTTTTATTTGTTGCTCACGCTCGATTCGTAAATCGGTTTTTATCCCGTATAGACTCGACTCTTCCGCTGCAAGCACATCTCTTTGGCTAATAATACCAACCAATAACTGTTGTTGATCAACTATTGGAATGTGACGAATTCGGTTTTCCGTCATCATCAGCCGCGCATCGCTAAGGCTTTGCTCCGGGGTTAAGGTAAAAACATCTGTGCTCATAATTTTGCTAATATCAGTCATCTTAGACTCCTGTTAAATTCTTATCTTGTTATGCTATAAGTATGCGGTAAAATGCGGAAAATACTTATAATTTATGCGATTTTTATTTGCGATAAATCAAATAGATTACGGATTGTCGAGCATATATCAAAGGCAGAACCTGATTTTACAATCATCATCATAAAACCAGGGCAGGTGTTGCTGAGGGGGCGGGCCGGTTTTCGATTAATGCGGTTAATTTCCTATCTTGCTAAAATCTTGACGGAAGATAGCTACATTTTTGATTTCACCTTCAAAGCTGAGCGAAAACTCCACGGTAAACGGCACTCTTTGTTTTGGGTGGTCGGTATAAAAGGCGTCGTAGTGCCAATGCAACAGCCGGTATTCTTTACTGCCGAACACAAGTTGTAGGCTGTTAGAGTCTGCGTTTTTAACGATACTCACCTCGCCGATTTTATCGTTATGATAGATACCTACATACTGTTGGAGCTCGACACTGGGCGAGGTATTCTTAATTTGCTTTTTCAGTAAGTCTGCAATATAAGCATTAAATTGTTGCTGCTGTTGTTGGTATAAATCAAATACAAGTTGGTTCCAATCTTTCGGTGCAAGCGATTGATCCATAACTTGCCATAACAGGGCATGACGCATTTCAGCATGGTCTTGGTTTGCCAGTACTATCACCGCCTTATCATTGGCCCGGTCTAAGCCGATAAGGGCAATTAACCCAGATAAACTGCCAGTATGAAAATCAATCATTCTGCCCTGAAAATCTTGTTGAAACCAACCTAAACCATAAGTCATCCAGTTAGGCTTGGTCAACGCGACGGTGGGATAAAAGTCGTCGGCTGAACTCAATTGTTGAGGGGTAAACATTTCATTATAACTTGCGGATGATAAAAGTTGATTGCCTTCGTTGGTGGTGCCATTACGCAATAAAAACTGTGCCCATAAACTCATGTCATGAATGGATGACCAAACTGAACCGGCGGCATCAATATGCTCTTTGGGTAAGCTCCACTCAGCCTGAGTGATTTTTTCTTCGATCATCATATAAGGCAGTACATGGCTTTGTGATGACGGTATTTGGTCAAGGGATGCATAGGTTTCATTCATCCCAAGAGGTTGCCATAAGCGCTCTTTTAAGAAAATTTCCCAGGGTATCTTGCTTACCCTTTCGATGATCAACCCGGCGAGTGCGTACATGGTATTTTGATAAATCAGCCGCTGCCGAATGCCGAATGCCGGCTTCCGGTTCTATAGTTTTCAATAGTTGTATTTGTTTTGCTAAGGGGTATTGTTGATAAAATGTCCATAGATTGGTGGCCGGCAGACCGGTTCGATGCGCCAGTAGGTCTCGGATGGTAATTTGTTGAGTGAGTTCAGCGGCATTCAAATGCAACTCTGGCAGATGTTCTATCACCAGATCATCCAAACCAAGCTTGCCCTCGTCCACTAGCATCAATATGCCGGTAGCGACCATAGCTTTGGTGGTTGATGCGATAGAAAACTTAGTATGAATATCAATCGCTTCGCCATTGGTTATGGCCGTTTTGCCGAACCCTTGCTGGAAAACAATGTTCTCGCCTTCGATAACAGCCGTTACCATGCCGGGTACATTCCATAATGCCATGCCACGCTCTACTTCGGCCTGGTATTTTTGGCGATCGAAGGGCGCAGTGGTTGTATTTATTTGCGCCGAATGTGCGACTGCCGGGCTTGTGGTTGTAGTTGAAACTGCTTCAGGTGCTGTCGTTTGGTTGCTGCAACTGATTAACGCGACGGATAACAATGAAAAAATAAAGAGTGCAAGTTTATTCATGATATTTTCTTCTCGGCTTATTATAATTTCCTCTTTATAACATGGTTGTTTTTTATGGAAAAAGAAAGGTCAATTATTTAACTGTTTTTACATACAGTGTTCATAATGCTTGTTATACTAATGCCAATTTTTATTTTTCTCCTAATTTGCAAAGCTAATAATAACTATGGATGTTTCAGATTTACTCGACTCTTTAAACGATAACCAGCGTGATGCGGTAGCGGCGCCATCGAAAAATATGCTGGTATTGGCTGGCGCCGGCTCAGGTAAAACCCGAGTGCTAGTGCATCGTATTGCCTGGCTCGTGCAAGTGGAGCAAATTTCACCACACAGTATTTTATCGGTCACCTTTACTAATAAAGCGGCCGCAGAAATGCGTGGCCGGGTGGAGCAGGCCGTTGGTGGCAATATTCACGGGATGTGGGTGGGTACGTTCCATGGCCTGGCCCATCGTTTATTGCGCATGCATTTTCAGGAAGCAAACTTACCACAAAGTTTTCAGGTGCTCGATTCCGATGATCAATTACGTTTAATCAAACGCGTAGTGCGCACCTTACAGTTGGATGAGAAAAAATGGCCGCCCAAGCAAGCGATGTGGTACATCAATGGCAAAAAAGATGAGGGCTTGCGCCCACAACACATCGATAGCCAGTTTGATCCGACCGAACAAACCTTTGTAAAAATTTATCAAACCTATCAAGAGACTTGCGACAGAGCAGGACTCGTCGATTTTGCCGAATTATTATTGCGCGCACATGAATTGTGGTTGAATAATCCGGTATTGCTTGAACATTATCAACAACGTTTTTCACGTATTTTGGTGGATGAGTTTCAAGATACCAACGCCATTCAATATGCCTGGTTAAACATGCTTGGCAAAAAGCACGGTAACGTGATGATTGTTGGTGATGATGATCAATCCATTTATGGCTGGCGCGGCGCAAAAATTGAAAATATTCAGCGCTTTATCCAAGACTTTGAGGCCGAAACAATCCGTCTTGAACAAAATTATCGCTCAACCGCCAACATTCTTAACGCTGCCAATGCACTGATCAGCAATAACAATAATCGTTTGGGTAAAGACCTGTGGACTGAGGATGATGCGGGCGAAACTATTTCGGTGTATACCGCTTTCAATGAACTCGATGAAGCCCGCTTTATTGCCGGCCGGATTAAACAGTGGCTGGCTGATGGCAATTCACTCGATGATGTGGCGCTGTTATACCGCAGTAATGCGCAATCGCGGTTGTTAGAAGAAGCCTTGTTGCAAGGACAAATACCTTATCGAATTTATGGCGGCTTACGATTTTTTGAACGCCAGGAAATTAAAGACGCGTTAGCGTATTTACGCATTATCAATAATCGTAATGACGACGCTTCCTTTGAGCGGGTGATTAATACCCCAACTCGAGGTATTGGTAACCAAACTCTAACTTTGGTAAGAGATGCAGCCAGAAGCCATGGCTCCACTTTGTGGGATGCCTGTATCCATATGCTCGAGCATGATGAATTATCGGGCCGAAGCGCCAAAACCATCAAAGCCTTTGTCGATTTAATTAGCCAATTAGAAGATGACTCGAGTAATTTAAATCTCGACCAGCAAGCCAATCATGTGATCCAGCACAGTGGCTTAAAAGCCATGTATCAGGCGGAAAAAGGCGAGAGAGCGGCGGCGAGAATCGAAAACTTAAACGAATTAGTCACCGCCTGTTCCACTTTTGAGGTGGATCCGGAAATAGAACAAGAGCTAACGCCGCTAACGGCATTTCTAACTCATGCGGCATTAGAGGCGGGTGAATCACAAGCCGATGAATATGAAGCGGCCGTGCAGTTAATGACATTGCATTCGGCCAAAGGTTTGGAATTTCCGTTAGTATTTATGGTGGGGATGGAAGAGGGCATGTTCCCGTCACAACAATCGGCGGAAGACATTGTCCGTTTAGAAGAAGAACGCCGCCTTTGTTATGTTGGCATGACCCGGGCGATGCAAAAGCTGTATTTAACCCATGCCGAGTCGCGTCGCTTGTATGGCCAGGAAAAATATCATCGCCAGAGCCGATTCTTGAAAGAATTACCGGATAAATATGTGGATGAAATCCGCATGCGCAACCAGGTATCAAAACCGAAAACCACCGGCAGATTCAGTAATACCATTACCATGGAAACCTTTGAAAACAGTGGTTTTAAATTAGGCCAGCAAGTAAAACATCAAAAATTTGGTGACGGCGTAGTGCTCAATTTTGAAGGTACGGGCGCACAGTCTCGGGTACAAGTGAACTTTAGCGAACATGGTAGTAAGTGGTTGGTTGTGGCTTATGCCCGATTAGAAGCGATTTAATCAATAACAGAAAATCGTGGGAAAATATAAAGGCTTTGCAGTTACCTGCAAAGCCTTTTTAATTCCGGGATGAATTAACTTAGAATTACCACGGATGGTTTAAATTCTGCTAATTCATTTGCAATAACTCTAGAACTTATAGTTAGCTCTTAAGTAGGCAAATTGACCTTGGCCACTGTGAACATTTACCGCAAAGCCCATAAAGTCATGATAGGCAAACGGTGGCTCCTCATCGAACAAATTGGTTGCCCCTAAGGTAATTACGGTATTTTCAAAACCGTAATAATTCACTGCCGCATCCACGGTGACAAAGGAATCTAACTTTGAAACTCCAGGGCCTTGCACTGATGCATCCTGTTCAAACTCATCAATGTAGTTAATGGAGGCATTGGCACCAATGTCGCCGGTTCCACTTATCCAGTCTACTGCAGCGGTCCATCTAAACTCTGGTTGTTCAAAATCACCAGCCTCAGCTTCGATGCGTTGACCACCTTCGCCATCAGGACGTTTGTCTTCGTACTCGAGTACATAGTTAAGCACGTACGACAGTTTGAATTGGCCCATGCCGGTCTCTAAGTTCCAGCGCAAATCCAAATCTAAGCCGGATGTGTCCAAATCACCAATGTTTTGGAATGAATCGAATATCTGCACGACTTCGCCAGGATCATTAGGTATTGCCGATGGCAAGCGCTCAACCACATCCGGATCGTCACCAAAGTTACTGAACACAAATTGTGTGTCTGAGTCGATGATGTCTTCGATCTCGTAGCTGTAATAATCTACCGAGAAACTCACATTATCGGTAATATTGTATACTACGCCCAGATTATAACTGGTGGATTCTTCCGGACCCAAATCAGGGTTACCTTCAAATACCGCCGTATATTCTTGTGGCTCACAGGCCTTGTTGATATTGCCTACGGCATCACAGCGTATGGTATCGACTAAATTCGGCGATTCATCGGTTCGGCCTAAGCCTAACTGGTGCAACGATGGTGCTCTAAACGCGGTACCGTAGGAGCCACGAAGGCTTAAGTTGTCTAGTGGTGCCCATAAAAACGATACTTTCGGGTCGGTTGTGGTACCAAAATCGCTGTAATCTTCATGACGTACCGCCAGTTGCACTTCTAAATTGTCCAATACCGGGATCGCTAGCTCAGCAAAAATTGCGGTGTTGTCACGACTACCGTTGGCTTGAGTGGCTTCGGTACCAAACACATTGCCGCGTAAAAATTGATCATCTGGGTTATCACTGATGGTTTCTTCACGATACTCGGCGCCTAAACCTATCATTAAATCACCTGCCGGCATTTCAAACACTGGCCCGGAAATTTTCGCATCAATGGTTTTGTTGGTAGATTTACCCACTCGGGTGGTATTGGTCTCAATAAAAGCTAAAGACTCAGGTGAGTTTGATGATGGTTCAAACGGATTCCACAGTTCACTGTCAATGGCTTCTTGCACCCGCTGAGAGTTTGGATAGCCATCGACACCCATTTCCACCGATTCACTTTTAATGTAGCTGTATGCGGCTTCCCAGTTCCAATCGCCAAAATCGCCACGTAAGCCCATGATCACCCGATAGTAATCGGTATCGACTTCTTTTTTGCGATTGCCAATATCGACCATACGGCGACGCATGGTGAGATCTTGCTGATAAAAATCATGAGTGGGATCGTCGGCAAGTGGATGATTGGCGTTGTCGCCAGACATAAACAACTCATTAAAACTTGGGCTGCCGGCACCACGGATCATGGTCTTGGCATTTTGGCCGTTAAGTTCAGCAAAGCCTTCAAGATTATCAGTTATTTCGTATTTGCCCATGTAGTTATAACTGAAGCGTTCTGTTTGCGGTACCATAGACATATGAGGCGCATAATCATAGCGACATAAGTCACCAACAATATCTTCCGCAGGACAAACATCATTGCCGAAGGTATCTGCCATACGAATCGTTGAATCCGAGGCGAGAGCAATAGTGCCAGGAATACCTGAGGAACTGCGGAAATCGGTTGCATTTGGATCATTCGGTCGTAACGCACTTTGATTGGATGATTTCGAATAATCGCGGTCAGCATAGAGGATCTCGCCACGACGGAAATAATCCAATACAAAGGTGTGGCTGGTGGTTTCTGTACTATTGCCCCAAACCAGGCTGATATTTTCTTCTTCACCACCGCCATCGGCGGTGTCACCAATTTTGGCGCTGATTTCAACGCCTTCGATATCATCACGCAAGATAATATTGATAACACCCGCAATGGCATCAGAGCCGTAAGTGGCCGATGCCCCATCTTTGAGGATATCGACCCGCTTTATTGCGGCTAATGGAATATTGTTAATGTCGACAAACGCGGTATCTATGCCTTTGGCAAACGGACTTACCGATACTCGGCGACCATTGACCAATATTAACGTTGAGTCAGCCCCTAAGCCCCGTAATGAAACGCTGGAACCACCATTGGCGGTATCGTCGCTACTGTTCGCCTGGGTTGAAAAGGTGCCTTGGCCGGCCATTGGCAGTTTAGTGAATAAACTGATGAGGTCGGTGACCCCGGATTTTGCGATATCATCTGCGGATAAACTGGTCAGCGGCGATGGCCCTTCCATATCTGTTCGTCTGATATGCGAGCCTGTCACTTCAATCCGTTCTATGTTCTCTTCGTCTTCAGCACTCACTGCGCTATAGCTGATGGAAGACAGTAAAGCGGTTCCTGAACACAATATAATCGATTTGCTTAACTTAGAAAGTTTAAACATTTTCCCTAGTCCTTTTGTTGTTTATAATTATCCTGAATTACAACTAAAAATTATTATAAATAGCCGACAACTAATTGCAGTTAGTCAATTATTAGCATCATTTTCATAAAATAAAAAGCTTTAACAAACATTAAAGCTACTAATTTGTAACGATATTATTCTGAAATGAAATTAAATTGATTCAAGCTCCGTCGTGCCGGTGCCTTCGCGGCCGTTCAGCAGTAGTATCATTAACTATCTCCGGTAAACTTTACCCTTTGTCTTAAAAAGGTAATGAATCTGTTTCCGCATTTAGTGCTAAGATTAAACCCCATTCACATCATTGGTGCATTGTATGACTGCCTTATTTAACAAGCTTAATTTAAAACAACAGCAACAAATTGTGGTGTTAAATGCCCCCTTAAGTTTTTCTGATGAGTTAAAGCAATTGACCGGTATAGATGTTTTGCAAGATGTGCAGAAGGTAGACGCCATTGAATTTTGTTTATGTTTTGCCGAGCAACAACAGCAATTGCATCCGTTTATTGAGGCAATTGTCGGTAAACTCGATGGTGATGCCGTGCTGTGGTTTGCTTACCCGAAAAAATCGTCACAAAATTACCAAAGTGATATTTCGCGCGATCAAGGCTGGCAACCATTAGGGCAGGCGGGTTTCGAAGGTGTGCGGCAAGTGGCGATTGATGAAGATTGGTCGGCGTTACGTTTTCGCAAAGCCGAATATATCCAGTCATTAAAGCGAAACCCTAAGTGGATCATGTCTGCCGAAGGTAAGACTCGCGCCAAAAAATGAGCACTGCAATGTAGCACTGGCAAGACCATAGGCTAAACCGGTCTTGTTAGTGCTTTAACGCCAGTTTGGCTTGTTTGAGTTTGCGCATGGAATCCCAACTGTAAATGACAATCGCGGCCCAAATAAACACAAAGGTAATGAGTTTTTCAATAATCAATGCTTCGTTATAAAGCACTGTCGCCAAAATGAACATTATTGTTGGTCCAAGGTATTGGAAAAATCCAAGAGCGGCCAGAGATAAGCGTTTCGCCGCGGCGGTAAAGCATAATAACGGCGCCGTGGTGACCAGCCCGGCAGCAATTAAGGTAATGTTTAAACTGGTTTCGTTGGCAAACATATCGCTGCTTGGCGTATCCATGAAGAACAGCCAGTAAACAATGGCTAACGGTAGCATTAACGCCGATTCAATTAACAAACCGGGGACAGATTCAACCATGAGTTTCTTCCGTAATAAGCCATAAATGCCAAAGGTACCGGCAAGGCTTAGGGCGATTACCGGTATGCTGCCAACATTAAATAATTGTATCACCACACCGATAAAGGCTAACAGCACGGCGATGGTTTGCCATTTTCTTAGGCGCTCTCCAAGAAAAATCATGCCCAGAGCCACCGAAAATAATGGGTTGATAAAATAGCCTAAGCTGGCTTCGAGGATATTGCCGTTGTTGATCGCCCAAATGAAGATGAGCCAGTTAGCGCCTAAAATGAGCGCGGTGAGTAGTAGCCAGGCCAGCATTTTAGCATCGCCAACAATACGTTGTACTTTACGCCAATTGCCCATCGCCAGCACAATAATGACTAATAAGGCGCAAGACCAAATAATGCGGTGCACCAAAATTTCAGGTGCCGAAACTTGATCGAGTAATTTGAAATAAAGTGGTGCAAGGCCCCACATCGCATACGCCGAAAGCGCATTAATTATTCCACTGTTATTGTCTGATTGTTGACTCATCAAGTACTTAATATTATTGCCCGCTAAATTGCGCGCGATTCTACCATAACTCGGTAATTTTGTTTAATGGTATTACACCATATAGGTGCCGGTGCCGAAAGCGATGTGTTCACCTTTTTCATTATGTAATTCCATACGGGCCACCGCCACTTTACTGCCATGACGAATAATGCGGGCGGTGGCGATAAAGGTTTCACCTCGACCGGGCCTTAAAAAATCGGTGCGTAAATCAATAGTGCTTAATTTGGTCAGTTTGGCGTGGATACTCTCTTTATTAGGAGTCTGAATACGGCTGATCATATTGGCAGCAATAACCACACCGCCAACCATATCTAATACCGAAGCCGTGACACCACCATGGAGAATTTTTTGCACCGGATTGCCCATCAATTTGTCGTCCCAGTTAAACTGGATTTCGGCGTATTCGTCTTGCATTTGAGTTATTTTAAAACCCAGCAGTTGATTGAAGGCGATGCGAGTATTCCACATCTCGGTAACCTGCTCAAAAATTATTTCTTTTTCCATAATTCACTCTAAATCAATCACTTCAGCCAATAGATTATCTTAGTGATGAAAAATGTCTACCGGTGATGGCATTTAGTGGGTAAAATGTACGAACTTAACAAAAATAACGATAATCTCTTGAAAGCAGACCTCGAAACACCTACTCAATCTCCTGATTTACTGCACTCTTTGAGCCATCACTTTGGCTATCAAACGTTTCGTCCTGGTCAACAGCAAGTCATAGAAAGCTTACTACAAGGCAGAGATTGTTTGGTGTTGATGCCAACCGGTGGTGGTAAATCCCTTTGTTATCAATTACCCGCGACATTAATGCCAGGGTTAACCGTAGTGGTTTCGCCGTTAATCGCCTTGATGAAAGATCAGGTAGATGGCTTAGTACGACAAGGCATTGGTGCGGCATTTATTAATTCCAGTCTCGATGCACAAACCATTAATCAAACCATGCAACGCATCGCCAGTGGTGAAATTAAAGTCTTGTATGTCGCGCCTGAGCGCTTATTGAACTATTACTTTTTGCAATCGTTGGCGGCTATGCAAATCAGTTTTTTTGCCATCGATGAAGCCCATTGTATTTCGCAATGGGGCCATGATTTCAGGCCATCTTATACTCAGCTTGGTAAATTAAAAGAGCACTTTCCTTACACGCCGGTGATGGCACTAACCGCAACCGCCGATGTGACTACCCGTAAAGATATTTTAAATCAGTTACGGTTCAATGACCCTTATGTGCATTTGGACAGTTTTGATCGCCCTAACATTCGTTATACCTTAACGGAAAAATATAATGGTGAATCACAACTTATTGATTATTTAAAACAATGTGGTGATGACAGCGGTATTATCTATTGCAATAGCCGTTGGCAAGTGGACAAATTAAGTGGCTTTTTAGCGAGTAAAGGGATTAATTGCGCTGGCTATCATGCGGGTCTTGAACCCGAAATTCGCAGCGTTATCCAAGATGGCTTTACCAAAGACAATATTCGCATTGTGGTAGCCACTGTTGCCTTTGGCTTGGGCATCAATAAGCCGAATGTGCGCTTTGTGGTGCATTATGAAATGCCGCGCACACTAGAGTCATTTTATCAGGAAACCGGCAGAGCGGGGCGTGATGGCCTAACCGCCGAGGCGTTATTTTTATACGATAATCAGGACATCGATAAAATTAAAAAACGCATAAGCCAGAATGACAATGAACAACGCGCCAATGTTGAAATGCAGCGTTTTTCGGCAATGGCTGGTTTTGCCGAAGCACAAACCTGTAGAAGGCAGGTACTACTCAACTACTTTGCCGAGTACACGCATTCGGGTTGTGGTAACTGTGATATTTGCCTGGATCCTCCAAGCCGCTATGATGCTACGGTTGATGCGCAAAAAGTGCTTTCTTGTGTGTATCGCATCAACCAAAGTGGTGACATTCATTATGTCATTGATGTGCTGCGTGGCAGAGACACCGATAAAGTCAAAAAACAACAACATGAAACGGTATCCACCTTTGGCATTGGCAAAGATAAAACCCGCGGCTATTGGTTCTCAGTGATCCGCCAGCTAATCCATTTAGGGTTATTACAGCAAGATATCGAGCAGCAATCGGCGCTGTGCTTAACCAATGCGTCGAAAGCGGCGTTAAAAGGCGAAGAGCCGCTGATGATGGCAAGGCCACGTTTACAGCATCAAAGTTACTGGCAACAAAATAAAGCCACAGCAGGCTACGACAAGGTGCTGTTTAAACAATTACGCACGTTGCGTAAAGACATCGCCGATAGTGAGGATATCGCGCCATTTATTGTTTTCAATGACGCATCTTTAATTGAAATGGCTCGGATAAAACCAAGAAACTCGACCGAGTTTTTAACCATTACCGGGGTAGGAGATACCAAACTTGCCCGCTACGGCAAGGCGTTTATGGATTTGATTAAAGAGAGTCTGGACGGCACTTAAGACACTTAAAATATTTAAGATAACTAAGTCACTAAAGTGGCCAATTACTCCGCTACTAGCACATCACATTTGTAAAATGCGCCTTTGCTGTTGCCGTTATCCTCGACTTCATCCAAAGCACTAACCAGTTTCGGTAACAACGTTTGCATTTTCTTCATCAACGTCCATGGTGGGTTAATCACCAGCATGCCAGATGACGTCATGCCACGTTCATCGGTGTCGGCAGATAAGCCTAATTCAAAGCGTTGAATATCACGGATACCACTGTTGATAAAACTGTGTTCCAATGTATCGATGCGCTTTCTGTCCACCACCGGATACCAGATGGCGTAAGTGCCGGTAGCAAATTTCTTATGGGCATTGACGACTGTAGTAAACACTTTCTCGTAATCGGTTTTTATCTCATAAGGCGGGTCGATCAGTACCAGTGCTCGCCTCGAATGTGGTGGTAGCAAGCCAAGCAGACCTTTAAAACCATCTTCATTTTTCACTTTCACTTTGCGTGATTGCTGGATATTGGCCCTTAATAACTCAAAATCTGCCGGATGCAATTCATATAACCAGGCCTTATCGATGTCACGTAAAAAATGCTGAGCGATAACCGGTGAACCCGGGTAGAACTGCAATTCATCACTGTTGTTACCCGGCCAACGATTTTGACTGTTTATCGCATCAAAATAGCCGCTTAATTCCGGCCAGTTTTGTTGTTTTAATTTACCGATACCATTTAAATATTCACCCAGTTTGGTGGCGTGCTCTGAGTTTAAATTAAATAAACCGGCACCAGAATGGGTATCAATATAATCGAAGGCTTTATCTTTTTGCCCTAAGTACTCTAATATTTCCACTTGCACTATGTGCTTTAACACATCGGCAAAATTTCCTGCATGAAATGAATGGCGGTAACTGAGCATGAATAACCTTAATAAATTGAATATTGAATAATGATAGCGAGCAATACGGCCAATAGCCCGTAATGGTTATTTAAAAAGGCTTTGAAACAGTCATCTCGGTCGCGTTGCTTAATCAAGTCTTGTTGATAAAAAAAACTGCCTGCGGCAATGGCAACACCACCATAGTAAAACAAATTAAACTGCTGCATTTGCCCTACTTTGATTAACAAGGCTAAGGTGCTGACTTGTAACAGTGCGATGATCACTTTATCAAAGCGGCCAAAGGCAATCGCCGTTGATTTAACGCCAATGCGCACGTCATCGTCTTTATCCACCATGGCATACATGGTGTCGTAAGCGATGGTCCACAATACATTGGCAGTAAATAATAACCAGGCGACAGTAGGAATTTCGCCACGAATTTGGGCAAAGGCCATGATCATGCCCCAACTGAACGCGGCGCCCAACACCACTTGTGGGAAATGAGTAAAGCGCTTCATAAACGGGTAACTGGCAGCAAGAATCACGGCAATGACGGACAATTGTATGCTGTACCAGGAAAGGGTAAGCACAATGGCGAATGCGATGATGATTAACAGTGCAAATAACAGCAATGCTTCTTTGCTACTCATTAGCCCACTCACTAACGGTCGCTGACTGGTTCTTTTGACATCACCGTCGATTTTTCGATCGGCAAAATCGTTGATCACACAACCGGCGCTGCGCATCACGAATACACCTAAGGCAAAGGCTATGGTTAAATGCCAGCCGGGAAAACCATCAGCAGCAACCCAAAGTGCCCAAAACGTCGGCCACAACAATAGATAGGTGCCAATCGGTTTGTCCATACGGGTGATTAATTTCGTTGCTTGCCATTTTTGCGAAAGAGTGGTCATTTACAATTCCTGCTGAATTTAGCCACGGGCGCCTGGTCAACCATAAACTGAAAGTAAGTTCCGATCGGTTTATCCATGCGAGTGATTAATTTCGTTGTTTGCCATTTTTGCGAAAGAGAAACCATTTACAATTCCTGCTGAATATAGGCACGGGCGCCTGGTAAAAATACTTCGGCAACCATCAGCGGTTTGTCCTCGATAAAAAATAATGAACGTCGGCCCCAAAGGTTATGGTTCACTTTCAGGTTTAACATTGCGGCCAATTCACAAACTCTTAGGCTTGGCTCAATCTCTGCTACTTCAACCACTTCTCGGCGCAATGCCGGATCATTAAACAACACTTGTCCTAGCGATTGTTCACCCAGGTGGGCCAACGCTTGTTGTTTGCCAGTGAGGCTTCTTAATGGTAACAGGCTACGGGCAAATACGTGGGGTATATCGTCGCAAAACAATACCACTTCGCGCACCAGAACTTGCTCACCGAGCAATATTTTGTCATTGGCTTCATGCGCCTGACACCCTTCTATTTTTTGCCCAAGCACTTGCACTTTAAAGTCACTACAATGCTGTTTTAACCGGGCGGTCAGGGAAGACGGATCTAATAGCCAGTCATTCAACCGCTGCAGAGTTGGCGCGTTATCGGCACTTACCCAGTTTACATCGAGTCCAATAGGAAATTGCTGCTTTAATTCGAACATTGAGTGCTCTATTTATTTTTATTAGGAGTCATATTGCTCAATATCATGGCATAAGCAATACCTGAAAGCAGACCAACCAGATGAGCGGTATTGGCAACATTAATTGGCATAAATGGCGTAAAACCGAGCACTAACCAAAACAGCAGAAAGCCAGTAATGGTGTTGGAAAGGCCAATACCTTTATCTGGATTTAGATGTCCGTACCACCAGACAAAGCCAACTGTGGCATAGACAACGCCAGATAAACCGGCAAAATTCGGCCCGGAGATGTAAAATTGAGCAACATTAGACAGCAATGCCGAGGCAATAAATAAGGTCATTATTTTGCTGAGCCCTAAACGTTTTTCAATCTGCCCACCGAGTTGCCACCACCACATAGTATTGAACGCGATATGCAATAAAGAGTAGTGGAAAATAGCCGGTGTTATCAGGCGCCAGGGCTGGTTTAATGTTTGACTAATATCACCATACTGGTTGATCAGAATAAGTTGATACAGACTATTACCGAAAATTAAAAACGTGGCAGCAAAAACTAGCCAGCACAGCATAAAAACGCTAATGGTAAAAGCCCCTGCCTGGGCGAGAAAATTACTTTTTATTTGTTTCGTTAGCCCTGAACTACCTGAGAAACTTACCGAATGCCCGCTTTGCCAGGCGGATGCCTGATACCTTGGATGGTTTGGGTTACTCATGAATTGTTCGAATTCAACTTTGGCCCTGTGCTGTTGATGTTCCTGGCACAACACAGTCCAGCCATCTGCATGGTGATTGTCATCCAGTGCTGGCGCTGTAGAGCTGTTAATACCAATCGATGTTAGGTAATCACTAAACTGAATGGCGACCGATTTTTGTTGGATATTAACTAATGGCAACATGGTAATAATAAAACTTAACCTTGCTCAACATCACTAGGGTAAGTATTGCCCCATTGTTCAAAGCCGCCATCTAGTGAATACACGTCACTGAAATCATGGCCAATTAAAAATTGTGCCGCTTGTTGACTGGAAATGCCATGATAACAGCAGACGACAGTAGGCGCATCGAAGTCGGCATCTCGTAAAAAATCAGTGACATTGTCATTGGTTAAGTGAATAGCGCCAGGTATATGGTTTATGCCAAATGCGTTGGCATCTCGGATATCGACGACAACAAATTTTTTGTCACTAAGACCTGAATGCACTTGTTCAACATTAATATGTTTAAACTGGGTATCATCTGCTAACACGCGATTCTCTTTCTATAAGTTACTTAATGTTGCCATTCTACCAAACCCTACTGGCATACGCTATTTTCTTAAGGTTTAAAGATAAATCACTCTTTATAGGCTTTCCCTGCCTGCCGGGTATAAGTAAAAATGTTAATAGCTTCTGGCTTCTGGCTACGGGCAGCATTTGTATTGTTACACGGTAGGTGAGGTCATCAAATGTACAGCCCGTGGCCAGTAGCTAATTGCTCGAAGCTTAAATCAACCACCCTAAAAGGCTTTCCTGCCTGTCGGATATAAGTAAAAGATATTCATAGCTTCGGGCTACGAGCTTCGGGCAGTACTGGTATTGTTAGATGATAAGTGAATTCATCAAATACCCTGCTCGTAGCTCGTAGCCCGTAGCTAATTGCCCGAAGCTTAACCTCAGCTTAATCCCAACTTAATATCACTTTTCCTGAATTACCCGACAGCATGGCATCAAAGCCTTGCTGGAACTCATCAATCGGGAAGTGGTGGGTGATAATTGGTGTTAAGTCTAGCCCCGACTGGATTAATGACGCCATTTTGTACCAGGTTTCAAACATTTCACGACCATAAATGCCCTTAATGATTAACCCTTTAAAGATCACTTGGCTCCAGTCAATTGCCATGTCTTGCCCTGGTATGCCTAGCATGGCAATTTTGCCACCGTTATTCATATTCTCCAGCATGTCACGAAATGCCATTGGCACCCCTGACATTTCCATGCCGACATCAAAGCCCTCGGTCATACCCAGTTCGTTCATCACATCTTTTAGGCTTTCTTGCGCGACGTTAACGGCGCGGGTTGCGCCCATTTTACGCGCTAGCTCTAAGCGATATTCATTGATATCGGTAATGACCACATGACGGGCGCCAACGTGTTTGGCAACCGCTGCAGCCATAATACCAATAGGCCCGGCGCCAGTGATAAGCACATCTTCACCGACTAAATTGAACGATAATGCGGTATGTACAGCATTGCCAAAGGGGTCAAAAATTGCAGCCAAATCATCAGAAATTTCATCCGGTAATTTGAACGCATTGTAAGCCGGGATCACCAGGTATTCGGCAAAGCTACCAGTGCGGTCAACACCAACACCTACCGTATTACGGCACAGGTGAGTACGGCCGCCACGACAGTTACGACAATGACCACAGGTAATATGGCCTTCGCCAGACACTCTGTCACCAACAGCAAAGCCTTTTACTTCCTGGCCTATATCGACCACTACCCCTGCGTATTCATGCCCGACTACCATAGGTACCGGTATGGTCTTTTGTGACCACTCGTCCCAGTTGTAAATATGAATGTCGGTCCCACAAATGGCGGTTTTGTTGATTTTAATTAATAAATCGTTATGACCCACTTCTGGCTTTGGTGAGTCTGTCATCCAAATGCCCGGTTCGGCTTTTAATTTCGCTAATGATTTCATAAATAATTCCAATATTTTCTCACTGAATGGCTAATTCCTTATGTAGATTGGAATTAGATAACCCCCATTTCTTTACCAATACGGGTAAAGGCTTCAATGGCTTTGTCTAACTGCGCACGGGTGTGTGCCGCCGAAATTTGCGTGCGAATACGCGCCTGGCCTTTGGGTACTACCGGAAAGGAGAAACCAATAACATAGATACCTTCGCTCAGCAGACGATTGGCCATATCCGATGCGACTTTGGCATCGCCAAGCATTACTGGCACAATGGCGTGGTCAGCACCGGCACAAGTAAAGCCGGCCGCTTCCATGTTGTTTCTAAAATAGGCGGCATTGTCTTTTAAGGTTTTACGTAACTGACCACCGTTGGCCAGCATATCAATGACTTTAATCGAAGCGGTTACGATTGCCGGCGCAAGAGAGTTAGAGAAAAGGTAAGGACGAGAACGTTGACGTAGCCATTCAACCACTTCTTTACTCGCCGCTGTGAAACCACCAGAAGCGCCACCCATGGCTTTACCTAACGTGCCGGTAATAATGTCAACTCTGTCCATCACTTGACAGTATTCATGTGAGCCCCGACCTTCTTCGCCAACAAAGCCGACGGCATGTGAATCATCTACCATCACCATGGCATCGTATTTATCGGCTAAATCGCAAACACCTTTCAGGTTGGCAATAACGCCGTCCATTGAGAATACGCCATCGGTGGCGATTAACTTGAACCGAGCACCGGCTTCATTGGCGGCAATTAATTGCTCTTCTAACGCGGCCATATCGTTATTGGCGTAACGAAAACGCTTGGCTTTGCATAAACGCACGCCATCAATAATTGAGGCGTGGTTTAACGCATCAGAAATAATGGCATCTTCAGGCCCTAAAATAGTTTCAAATAGCCCGGCATTGGCATCGAAACATGAAGAATACAGAATGGTATCTTCCATGCCTAAGAAGTTGCTTAACTTGTTTTCAAGCGTTTTATGAATGTCTTGCGTGCCACAGATAAAACGCACTGAAGCCATACCAAAGCCATGGTCGTCTAAACCACCTTTCGCGGCGTTGATAAGTTCTGGGTGATTGGCTAAACCTAAGTAATTATTGGCACAAAAGTTAATCACATCTTCGCCACTGCTAACCGCTATGTCGGCTTGTTGAGCGGTAGTAATAATGCGTTCAGCCTTATAAAGGCCTTCTTCTTTTACTTGATTTATTTGTTGTTGCAGATGGTTAATAAAATTAGATGACATATCAGCCTCGGTTAGTACGTTTATCGGTAAACTTAAGAGTAATTATAAATGTAAGTGATTTAGACATATTATCCACCTTAGAATGGATAAAAAAAAGTTTACAGATGTACAAAATGTCTTATAATTATTTCGATATGACACCCTTTTGCGTCATTTTGACATGGTGTGGTTTGATTTTTAGTGAGGCTATTGATTGATGATTAGTGAAAAAGACGAAGAGTTGCTGTCAATTCTTCGCTGTAATGCCAGAGCTAGCGTTTCCGATATCGCAAGAGCGTTAAATGTTTCTCGAACCGCCATACAAAATCGAATCAATAAGCTTGAAAGTAATGGCGTAATAAAATCCTACTCGGTGGAGCTGGGAAGTAACTATAGCAAACATTTAATCACCATCAATGTATCCTTGAAGGTAAAACCAAACTTAAGAGAACAGATTTGTATCACCTTAAGAAAAACACACCAAATAAGTCATATCTATTCAATCAGCGGCGAATATGATTTGCTCATTGTGCTGCAGATCCAATCGCTCAAACACTTGTCAGCAATTTTGGATCATATTTGTAATTTAGACGGGGTTGAGCGAACCAACTCGTCCATTATTCTGGATGCAATTTTTGAAAGATGATGTTTATTTCTGTAACGACTCATGGTTATAATTTACATAAGCAATATCAAAGCATCGTCGTTGTTTACCATGCAGCTATATAAGAAGATAAAATTTGACTAAACAGAAAATATCGATACGCCTCTACCAATTGTTGATTCTACTTTTGGTGCCAATTTTATTGCTGGTGCTTATTGTTCGTTCCTTTTCACAAAAAGAATATCGACAACGATTAAGTGAGCGCTTTGGCTGGCTACCTTCGAATATGCAGCCGGGTGGCATAGTAGTTCATGCTGCCAGTGTTGGTGAAGTGATCGCGGCAAAACCCTTTATCGATAAATTATTACTCACGTATCCTAAATTACCGATAACGGTAACGACATTTACGCCAACCGGATCTGCACAAGTCAAAAAGTTTTACATCGATAAGGTTCAACACTGTTATTTGCCATTAGATATTTCCTTCTGTGTGCATTTGTTTTTTCGTTTGCTAAAGCCAAAAGCGGTTGTGCTGATGGAAACCGAACTTTGGCCAACACTGATTCATCGCTGTTACAAATCGGATGTTAAATTATTGCTGATAAATGCTCGGTTATCGGCAAAATCACTAAATAGCTATAAAAAGCTCAGCTGGATAATTACTCCGGCATTGAATAAGTTTTCGGCAATATTGTGCCAAAGCAACGATAATGTGGAACACTTTATTGAAATCGGCGCTAACACTGATTTAGTCAGTAATTCGGGTAATTTAAAATACGATATTGGCGTTACCGATGAACTGCAACAGAAAGTTTCGGAGCTGCAGCAATTCGTGCCTGAGCAGAGACGATTACTGGTGCTAGGTAGTACTCATCAAGGTGAGGAATTACCTGTGCTTAATGCCTATAAACAGTTAAAAGACAATAACCCTGAATTACTTTTAGTACTGGTTCCTCGTCATCCTGAACGCTTTAGCAGTGTAACAAAGCTGTGTGCAGAGCAAGGGTTTAACGCTGTGACCCGCAGTTCCCAACAGGCGATCAGTGAAGACACCGATATTTGGCTAATTGATACGTTAGGGGAGTTATTAGCTGTTTATGCGTTAGCCGAAGTTTGTATGGTAGCAGGCAGCTTTTCCGATGTTGGCGGCCATAATCCGCTCGAACCAGCGTTGTTTGCAAAACCCATTGTCGTGGGGGAAAATATGGCTAATTTTAAAGAGATCACGCAAAAACTAATCGATGCTAACGGCATAGTGCAATTAGAAAAGAACAGTGAACTTGCGGTCAAATTGCATTGCTTATTGACAGATTATGAACTGGCTACATCAATTGGCAAGAATGCTTATGATGTAGTCATTGCCAATCAGGGGGCGACAGATAGAAGTATTGATGCACTAACTGATATTTTAAATCTATAATATTTCGGTAATTTTTGCTTTCACCATATCAAAGGTGATGTGCGACATTAATTCACCTTTAGCCCGCATTCCCCAAGGTAACTCGTTAGATGGCTTGCCTTGTTGTTCGCTAATGCATTTTTCATAGACACTCACGGCATGATTTTGATACGGGTAAGGGCCAGTTCGTTTGGGATTGGAGTGGGCATATAAGCCAATGACTGGCGTATTCACCGTAACCGCCATGTGAGCAGGGCCGGTATCTGGCGCAATGACCAACTTGGCAGACTCTAACACTGCTAATAATTGTTTTAGATTGGTTTCTCCCACCAGATTTAATAACTTACTGTTCGCATTATTTTCGATAGCGGCAGCTAAATTACGTTCAAGCTCAGTTGGCCCACCACAAAGCACGACTTGATATCCTTGCTCGATTAAATAGTCGGCCACTTGTGCATAGCCTTGCGGGTGCCAGTTACGTTCCGCTTTACTGGCCGCAGCTGATATCACCACATAAAACTTATCTTGTGGAATATTTTCTTTTTCCCAGTTGCGCTCGCTTTCACCAAATGGCATCAACCAACTCGGTGTAGAGGTTGCAACGCCTATCGCTTTGGCAAAGCCCATAAAGCCATCTAATACATGCGGTTCGTTTTGTGGAGCAATTTGGCGGTTGGTGAATAGCCATTGGCCTTCTTTGGCACGACTTTTATCAAAGCCAACTCGCACTTTGGCCGAAATGCATAAGCTGGCGATGCTGGCACGTAAGGCGACCTGCATATGCAACAGTACGTCAAATTTTCGGCCCTTCATTGTCGCCCTAAGATCTTTAAAACCTTGTAAACCGTTAGATTTATCAAAAATGACAAACTCGACACCCGGTAAATCTTTTAACAGCATGTGTTCTACTTTGCCAATCACCCAGGTAATGTCTATTTCGGGATATTGTTTTTGAATTTGTTGTACCATAGCCACTGCATGGCAAACGTCACCAATGGCAGAAAGCCTTAGAATACAAAGAGATTTTGGCTTAGATAGTTGACCAAGCATAAAGGATTCACCACAATAAACATGAAAATAACGTATTATACCAATTTGATTAAGTTTGTGATCTACTTTTTCATCAGGAAAAACGGATAAATACAATGCATAAAATTTAGTAAGTAGTTATTCTACCTAACAATTTTATAAAGCAGTCGCTGTTCGTTTTAACCATTAAAAATGAGCAGATATTTAATCAACTTGCTATTCATAAAGGCCTATTATCTTGAACCTGTCGAGATTTGTAAAACATTCATCACTTAATCTTTTTAAAGAGGGAAATATTACCTGTCTGTACCAGCAAAATTTACTGCCTGATTTTTGTGTCGATATGTTCAGCAGTGGCTATTGGCAACAACAAGATGCAATACTGGGCAAAGCCGTGGGTCGTGGCACAGCTTGGTTCATACAACATCCGGTGACGAACATGGTGTTGCGTCATTATTATCGTGGAGGTCTGGTTGGCAAGCTTATTGATGATAGCTACATCTTCACCGGCATTATGAATACTCGTGCGGCGAAAGAATTTTTATTGCTACAGCAACTGCAACAATGGCAATTACCGGCACCGAAACCGGTAGCCTTTAAAGTGACTCGTACTGGCTTAACCTATCAGGCCGATATCCTGATTGAGCTTATTGCTGGTGCTACAGATTTGGTCGGGCTGTTAACGAAATCATCATTATCCGATAATATTTGGCGGGAAATCGGTAAGTGCATCAAACGCTTTCATCAAAAAAATATTTATCATCATGACTTAAACGCCCACAACATCATGCTCGATAGTGATAATAACGTTTGGTTAATCGATTTTGATCAGGGCAAGGTGATGACTAAGTCGGGGCCATGGCAACAGCGTAATATGGACAGGTTGTTACGTTCGTTCAACAAGGAACTTGCCAAATTGCCAGCGTTTCAATTTTCTGAGACTAACTGGCAGATGTTGATGCAGGGCTATAATAGCTGTCTGCATAAGGACTGAGTTGAGCAACTACTTATGCAGATTGGTATTCCCATAAAAGAAAGTAGTTTATTGGTTTACCGCTAACTGTTGGTCTAGTGCTTGTTGCTTTAATTGTTTATATTGGCTTCTGGCGGTTTCAAAATCAGCTCGTGATTTATCGGTCACATAGGGGCTTAGTAAGGCAAAAATCTTGAGTAGCCCTTCGTACAAACTGGCATCATCAATTTCTGGATCTTCACCAACCTGCGTTTGTAAGTAGCTTAACCAAAATGTTGTGGTGATGCGCAGCAAACAGGTTAAATCATCCAGCTCATCTTCTTTGATGCTCAATATTTCCGCTTCATCTAAAGATTTCAACATGGTTGAGACTTTCTTAATGATTTGTCGCTGGATTTCTGAGTAACGTTTTTTTAACGCTGGGTTTTTACTGAGTAAAACCGGTAAGTTGCTATAAAAGAAGCGGAATTTAGAAATTAACTGAAAGACAATATCCATATAGAGCAGAATGCTGTCTAATGGGTTTTTGGTATCCGATAAGCCCTTAAACTGGGTAATTAAATCGTCGGCATATTCATTATAAATGGCATTGATAATGTCTTCTTTATTACGGAAGTGGTAATAAAGATTGCCAGGGCTTATCCCAAGGTGGGCGGCAATATGGTTAGTGGTAATATTGCGTTCACCTTTTTCATTGAAAAGTTCAATACTGGCAACAATGATTTTATCTCTGGTTTTCATTAACAACGAAACTCTATTAATTATGAATATCTATATACGACCATCATACTATCAAAATTAACCAAATAGGAAGTTTTTTGAGTAATTACTTTAAATAATACTCATCCAGGAAAATTAGAAATGAAAAATACCCGTTTAGTTATTTGCTTTGTGTTTAATCGAGGCTAAAATACCAACACAATAAATCATTGATTTAACGATATTTTGATCATGAAAAATAAAGCGATATATCCCGGTACATTTGATCCGGTAACAAACGGCCATGCAGATCTAATTGAAAGAGCGGCATTACTTTTTGACCATGTAGTCGTCGGGGTTGCGTCTAGCCCAAGCAAAAAGCCAAGATTTGATTTGGCCGCAAGGGTGAAAATGCTTACCTTAATAACCTCACACTTAGACAATGTGTCGGTGCAAGGGTTTAGTGGTTTGCTGGTAGATTTTGCCAAAGAATGTGACGCCAAAGTGTTAATCAGAGGCTTGCGAGCGGTGTCAGATTTTGAGTATGAATTTCAGTTAGCGAATATGAATCGCCGGCTATACCCAGAATTAGAAAGCGTGTTTTTAACTCCGGCTGAAGAGAACTCTTTTATTTCCTCAACCTTAGTTAAAGAAGTGTCGCTTCATGGCGGCGATGTGAGCGAGTTTGTTCACCCTGTGGTGAAGTCGGCTTTAGAAAAAAGTTAGGCCACCTAAGCATTTAATTAAAAGCTAACGCTGCCTTTGGCGTTAGCTTTTTTGACACTGGGGACAAAAAACACTGGCACGGCCCGATTGGCGAATTTCCTTTAATACGCTTTCACAAATTACACATTTCTCACCACCACGACCATATACTTGTAAAGACTGAGCAAAATAGCCAGGGCGGCCATCTGCCTGGGTAAAATCTTTTAACGTAGTGCCACCTTGATTAATGGCTTTTGCTAATACCTTTTTAATTATGTCAGTTAGATTGTTATAACGTTTTTGGCTGATTTTACCGGCAACTGCTGTCGGTAAAATTCCGGCTTGAAACAATGCTTCGTTGGCATAAATATTACCGACACCCACCACCACATGGTTATTCATGATGAAGGTTTTAACCGGGACGGTTTTGTTACGGGATTTTTTAAATAAGTAACCATCAATAAAGGTGTCATTCAATAAAGGCTCTGGACCAAGCTTTGCCAATAGTGGATGCTCAGCGACATCTTGGGTTAACCACAATACTGCGCCGAAACGTCTTGGGTCGTTCAACCTTAATGCCATGCCCGAATTTAACACCAAATCAAAATGATCATGCTTACTTACCGCGCTATCTTTCGGGATCACCCTAATGGTGCCCGACATGCCTAAATGCAGAACCAGAGTGCCTTTTGCTGTTTTTATTAACAGGTATTTTGCTCTGCGGCTCACTTCCATGATTTTTTCGCCGCAAATTTCATCAATGGTCGGGGTAATGGGCCAGCGCATTTTGCTATTGCGGACAATAACGTTAGCAACAGTTCGATTTAATACATGTGGTTCAATGCCTTGTCGGCATACTTCAACTTCGGGTAACTCTGGCATTAGTATTCTGAATTTTAAAATAAGAAAAAAGATCTTGAAACAAACAGGGCAGAAGGTCAAGAACTCTCCGTTATTGTTTGTTACAAAAATGTTAAATGAACTCGGTGAATTGTTTTGATATTTCATTAAATCTGTCTAATAATCGTGTCCGTTATTTATATGTAACCAATTAATATAAAAAGATTTTAATTATAAGGGAATACCATGAAAAAACGTCACATTACTTCGGCACTGTTAGCCGCTATGGCGCTGGCCAATACCGCTGTTGCCGCAGATACCAATACAACTCAACAAACGGTTAATGATGTCAAACATTGGAATGTCGGTGTTGGCACTTATGCGCTGGTCATTGACGATGAAGATGAAGGTGATGATGATTTCACCGGTTTCGGCTTATCGGCGACTTATGCTTTTTCTGACAAGGTTGCAATTCGAGGTGAATACTATTCACTTGAGCATGATGATGAATCGAAACTTGAAGTGTCAGGTTTTGATCTTGTTGCCTATTATGGTACCAATTTGATGTCACCAGGTTTTAAAGCCTACATCGGTGGTGGGGTGTATAGTGAAAGCCTAGAGTATTCAAGCTTTGATGTGGATGAAGACTTCTCAGGTGTTCAACTCAACGGTGGTATCGGGTATAACTGGGAAATGGTATCGCTTGATTTCGTGTTGGGTTTACGCAGTGTCGGTGATTATGAAGACTTTGCTGGTGATAGTGCCGACTTGTCAGCTGCTACCTCGTCATTAATTATATCTGCGAGATTCTAATAAGAAATTCCGTTTTTAATTAACAATCGATAACAGTGCAGGTAGTAGTTAATGTCGCTATATTAATTACTACCTTTTTATTTTTTCGGCATTCTGCCGCCACAGCTATGATGAAGAAGCAGAATCATGAAGGATTAATCAGTTTTATCGCTAATCGTCATAGATATTTCGTTGTTCTGGCACATCACTTAAATACTCAACAAATTCTACCTCATAGCCGCTTGGGTCAATAAAATAGACGTTATTGCGATATGGTGACACAGCTCCATCCTTATCTATAGCAAAGCCAGCTTTTGCCAATCTGGCTATCACCGCTTCAATACTGTTGGTGACAAATGCAAAATGGCTTAAACCAATTTGATGACCGGTAAGGTCACGATTTTCCCCTGTGCCGTTATCGTTAAAAGTAAGGTATTGAAAATCATCGCCAAAGTGCAGCCAATTTCTTAATTTTCCATACCACTCGGCCTCGCCACCGCCCCGCACCTGCCAATGGGGAAAGGCTGCCTGATAAAATTTTAACGTATCCGGAATGTCTTTGACGACCAGGTTCAAGTGTTCTAAGTGCAACATAGTTTGTCCTATAGTATTTGATGATTTGTGATTAATTAACGGTTACTTGTTTTGCATGGTTTGAATAAATAGTTGAAAGAAATTGCTGGTAAGTAAGCTTGTGCTGGTATGGGCAACGGTATTTTCTTTGCTAATTTTATGTTGATTAGTATTCATGGCTATCTTCCTGTTGGTTAATTCTATTAAGTTAGCCATAGCATAAAACCCCAAGTAAGGTTGAGGTAAAGTGTTTTTTTGCCTATGATGAATATAATTTAAATCAATGAGATAAACTTATGCTAGAAGAAGCCAATCTGAGTGTCGGCATAGTTGCAAAACGTTGCGGTGTGAACGTTTCAGCTTTGCATTTTTATGAACAAAAGGGCTTGATTCGAAGTTGGCGTAACCAGGGCAATCAAAGGCGCTACAAACGCGATGTGTTACGGCGTATCTCGGTAATTAAAGCGGCGCAAAAAATGGGCATCTCATTAGAAGAAGTGAAAGCAGTGTTTGCGCAGTTACCAAATCAGCGCACACCAGATAAACAGGATTGGGCCACACTGTCAAAAGCCTGGCAACAACAACTTAACCAGAGAATAGCTTATCTGGAAAAACTGAGAGATTCGTTAACGGGTTGCATAGGTTGTGGCTGTTTATCGATGAAAAACTGCCCGATTTACAATCCTGAAGATATTTTAGCTGATGATGGGGTTGGGCCTTTGCTATTAGATAAGGAGGCCGAAGAGTAATTATTTCATCGCTGAAATAACAGATTTTATTTCGTGATTTACAGGGATGTAATGAATGCCATGATCACAGGATGTGTTGGAGTGGTCCATGGAAAATCTAAGTTATCTCATCCCTGAAATAAAAAAACCCAGCGTATAGCTGGGTTTTTTGAAAGCAGGGTATCAATTACTTGATTTTAGCTTCTTTGTAGATCACGTGCTTGCGAGCTTTCGGATCAAACTTTTTAATTTCCATTTTTTCTGGCATGGTTTTTTTATTCTTGTCAGTAGTATAAAAATGACCAGTACCTGCAGATGAAACTAAACGGATTTTATCGCGCATGGTTAAATTCCTTAAACTTTTTCGCCACGGGCACGGATGTCAGCTAATACTGAATCAATACCATTTTTATCGATAATACGCATTCCTTTCGGAGTTAAGCGTAATTTTACAAAACGGTTTTCACTTTCAACCCAAAAACGGTGAGTTTGTAGGTTTGGTAAAAAACGACGACGAGTAGAATTCAACGCGTGAGAACGGTTGTTACCTACCATCGGTTTCTTGCCTGTTACTTGGCAAATCTTAGACATGTGAGTCACTCCAATAAATATTTCAGCTCGAGCTTGTAAATCCCAGGCCGTCGCACGGGATCCTGAAAAGGCCGCAGATTATATATACGTCCGTTTAAATGATCAAGCTTTATCGGCTAGAAATTAAGCTGATGTTTGTAATGGCCGCGATTATACGGATTTTTCCCCAAGATCCCAACCAAAATTAGCGATTTAAGCAATTAATTTTAATAAAAATTAATAAAACGTCGATATCTGTCTATTTATTGACTACATATCGCCGCGTTCGGCCAACGAGCAAGTAAGATGGCCAGCGATAATAATATGGTCAAGCACGCGAATATCGACCAGCGCTAAGGCTTTTATCAACCGTTGGGTGATTTGTTTGTCGGCTAAACTTGGCTCGGCAATACCCGATGGATGATTATGGGATAAAATAATCGCCGCCGCTTTTACTTTTAATGCCGTTTCCACGACAACCCTGGGATAAACCGTTGCGGCATCGATAGTGCCAAAAAACAACTTCTTAAAACAAATAATATTATGCTGGTTATCCAAAAACAAAATGGCAAACACTTCATAGTCTTCGTGTTTTAACTCTGCAATTAAATACTCTTTGGTTTGACTGGAAGAGGTAAGGCTTTCACCTTTGATTAATTTTGCCGCCAAATAACGGCGCGACATTTCTAAACAGGCTTGCAGTTGTACGTATTTAGCTTTACCTAAACCATAATGTTGACAAAAACTGTCGCAGTCACTGGCAAACACCTGGTGTAAACTGCCAAAGTGCATTAATAGCTGTCGGGATAACTCGACCACATCTACACCTTTTACTCCGGTGCGCAGAAATATCGCCAATAATTCGGCATCACTTAGACTATGAGCGCCTTTGGCTAACAGTTTTTCGCGGGGACGTTCTTCTTTGGGCCAATCTTTTAACATCACTGCTTCCTTGCAATAGATAACCTGAACCGTTCAGGTTGAATAATAAATGATACCTTAGTAACAACAAACGATAAAAGAAGGTGAATACTCACTAATCGAAGCACACAAATATTATCGCGTATTCACAATAACGTGTTATCTTATCGACACTTATTCATTGTATTACCGGTTGGGTAATTAAATTTTAGCAGGTGATGATGTTTTTACAGCATAAAAATATCGTTTTAGGGGTAACTGGTGGCATTGCAGCTTATAAATGTGCAGAACTGGTTAGGCGCTTAAAAGATCATGGTGCCAACGTAAGAGTGGTAATAACTAATGGTGGCAAAGCCTTTATTACGCCATTAACACTGCAGGCCGTATCGGGCAATCCGGTCGCTGAAAGTTTACTCGATCCGGCGGCAGAAGCAGCGATGGGGCACATTGAGCTAGCCAAATGGGCCGATTTAGTGTTAATTGCGCCGGCAACCGCCAATACTATTGCCCGCTTAAGTGCTGGCATGGCAGATGACTTATTGGCAACGATTTGTTTAGCAACAGCCGCGCCCATTGCTATTGCGCCAGCAATGAATCAACAAATGTGGCATGCAATAGCAACTCAGCAAAATATCGACACGATTAAAAAACGCAGCGTTCATGTTTGGGGGCCAGGTGCTGGCGAGCAAGCCTGCGGGGATGTTGGCTTTGGCCGCATGCTTGAGCCTAATGAAATTGTGCAGCACTGCCTCGACTTCTTTGATGATAACCATGCGGACTTGTTGGCTGGTCAACATTGGGTGATAACTGCCGGGCCTACCCGCGAAGCTATCGATCCGGTACGTTATATTTCAAACCACTCATCCGGTAAAATGGGGTTTGCTATCGCCCAGGCCGCGCAACATTTGGGGGCAAAGGTTACTATCATTGCCGGACCGGTAAACTTGGCAGTGCCAGATAATTGCCAGTGTATTGATGTGCAAAGTGCTGTTGAGATGCACAAGGCAGCACTTTCGCAGGTTGCCAATGCGACTGTGTTTGTTGCTTGTGCTGCGGTTGCCGATTATCGAGTGGCTAAGGTGAGCGAACAAAAAATTAAAAAAACAGACAGCAATAATGCGATGAACATCGCCTTGGTGAAAAATCCGGACATTGTTGCCGATGTTGCCGCGCTAGATAATAAACCCTTTACCGTAGGTTTTGCTGCCGAAACACAAGATGTTGAGCAGTATGCCAAAGGTAAATTACAACGTAAAAAACTGGATATGATTGCCGCGAATAATGTCGCCAAACAAGGCCAGGGGTTCAATAGCGACGATAATGCGTTAATGGTTTTCTGGCTGAGTGGGCAAAAAAAATTAGCGTTAACGAATAAAGTGGAGTTAGCCAAACAACTGGTGGCCACGATTAATGACAGGATGCTTGATGATTAGCGAAGCAGACAAAATATCTGTTAAAATCAACAAAGCTTAGAGTCATTAACCAATACGAATAATATAAGAAATAAAAATAATATGTCTGATAAACAAAAAACAAATCGTCGCCAACAGATATTGGAATGTCTGGCTCACATGCTGGAAACCAGCCCCGGGCAAAGAATTACCACCGCCAAGTTAGCGGCTGAAGTTGGTTTTTCTGAGGCGGCGCTATATCGTCACTTTCCATCAAAAGCGCGGATGTTTGAAGGATTAATCGAATACATTGAAGAGTCATTGTTTTCACGCATCAACTTGATTTTGGCGGATCAAAAAGAAACCCTGGTGCGTTGCCACCATATTACCCACGTATTGTTAATCTTTGCCGAGCGCAACCCTGGCATGTGCCGTATATTAGCGGGCGATGCGTTAGTCGGGGAAAATGAGCGCCTACGTGTACGGGTACATCAATTATTTGAAAAACTGGAAACACAATTTAAACAAATTCTGCGCGAGCGGAAATTGCGTGAAGGCAAGAATTTTCCAATTAATGAATTGGCACTGGCCAATATCATGCTGGCCTATTGTGAAGGGAAAATTAGCCAGTATGTGCGCTCGGGTTTTGAAAAGAAGCCCAGTGAAAATTATGCCGAGCAGTGGCAGTTTCTGATGGCCGGCTGTTAGTCAGAGAGCTGTTTTAGAGAAAAAGTACGAAGGCATTAATATCGACGATATTAATGCCTTTGCAGTTATATAAGTTATTAGAATTATTACAACATTAAAATTATTAGAGAAAATATCATGAGTGAATTAAATCAATTATCACCGAATCGTTTATGGAACATTTTTGCCAATATTTGCAGTATTCCGCATCCATCGAAACATGAGCAAAAAATATCCCTGTGGATCCAGTCTTGGGCGAAAGAGCAGGGCCTGGCAATTAAAGAAGATGCGGTAGGCAATTTATTCATTAAAAAGCCGGCAACGCAAGGCATGGAAAATCGCAAAGGGGTAATTTTACAGGCCCACATGGATATGGTGCCGCAAAAAAACAGTGATACTGTGCACGACTTTTTAACCGATCCAATCCGTCCTTATATTGATGGTGACTGGGTAACGGCTGATGGTACAACGTTAGGAGCAGATAATGGTATTGGTTTATCGTCGGCGATGGCTGTGCTTGCCAGTGATGACGTTGCTCATGGCCCGTTAGAAGTGTTAGTGACAATAGATGAAGAAGCGGGCATGAGCGGCGCTTTTGGTTTAGAGGCTGGCTGGTTAGATGGTGAAATCCTGATCAATACCGATTCAGAACAAGAAGGTGAGGTGTACATGGGCTGTGCTGGTGGTGTAGATGCCAGTGCCACCTTTACATTGCAAAACGAAGCGGTACCTGCTGGCTATGAGTCGTTTAACTTGTCAATTTCAGGGTTAAAAGGCGGTCACTCGGGTGTCGATATTCATACCGGCCGAGCTAATGCCAATAAACTTCTTGTGCGCTTCTTATTACAAGCAAGCAAAGTATTTGCTATTCAGTTAACCGAACTCAACGGCGGCAGCTTACGCAATGCCATTCCGCGTGAAGCCAATGCCAGTTTTGTGGTTAAAGCTGAGCATGTTGCTGAGTTAAAGTCGTCACTTGAGCAATATGTTGCCACCATTAAGCATAACTTAGCCGTAGTTGAACCCGATGTCTCTATGCTATTAATTCAGCCAGAAACCTTCGATACAATGTGGACCAAGCATTGCCAAAACACTATTTTAAGTGCGCTTAATGGTTGTGCCAATGGTGTTATTCGGATGAGTGATGATATCGAAGGCGTGGTAGAAACATCATTAAACTTGGGAGTGCTACGTTGTAAAGGTCCTAAGTTTGTAGCCCTTTGTTTGATCAGAAGTTTGCATGACGATGGTCGCCTAGAAACTGAAGAAATGGTTGAATCTGTGTTTTCGTTAGCAGGGGCCAACGTAGAGTTCTCTGGCGCCTACCCGGGTTGGAAACCAAGCACCGATTCGGCAATTATGAATATAGTACGTGAAACCTACCAACAAAAATTCAATAAATTACCCGAAATTATGGTTATTCATGCCGGCCTTGAATGTGGCTTATTTAAAACCGAATACCCACATTTAGACATGGTATCTATTGGGCCAACGATCAAGTTTCCGCATTCTCCGGATGAAAAAGTCGAAATTGCCACCGTTGCCGAGTACTGGAAATTATTAACGGCAGTATTGGCCAATATACCAGAAGCTGAATAACGCCGTGATAGCATGGTGCTAAACGAAAGGCTGACTTTTGATGCTGTTTAATAATACTGAGTAATCGGTAATGGCAGGGTAGTCAGTCACTTCTCGTATTGGCTGTTTGCTATCCGGGTTGGCTATCGCTAATAAATGTTTAATGCCGTAAGTTTTGGCGGAATCGAGGATGCTAATGCTATCATCAACAAACAAAGTATGTTCGTTTTTGAAACCAACATGTTGTTGCAAGCGTTGCCATAATAACTGTGATTCTTTGGTTGCGCCAAACTGATGGGTAGAAATGAGTTCGTCAAAGTATTTATCTAATTGCGTACGTTCAATTTTTAATGACAAACTGTCAGGGTGGGCATTGGTAACCAGGACGATTTTTCTACCGGATTGTTTTAAGGCGATTAAAAAATCATGAGCATCGGCGCGAAGGCTAATTAAGTGTTGTACTTCTTGTTTCAGCTCTCTGATCGGCATATTGATTTGCTCTGCCCAATAATCAAGGCAATACCAGGAGATGGTACCTTCAACTTGTTGGTAGCGAGATTTTAAAAAGTCAGCCGCCTCACTCTGGCTTATTTGCGCATGCTCAGCATACCTTTTCGGTAAATGCTCTAACCAAAAGTGATTATCAAAGTGCAAATCAAGCAGAGTGCCATCCATATCGAGTAAAACGGTGTGGATTTTTGACCAATCAAACATGGATTTATTCCTGTAAAACAACGGGCTAATTGAGTATATTAAGGATACACAACAATGCTGTATCCAAATATCAATTTTCGATAGTAAATATGGTAGGCATTTTTTATACTAATTTCATTAATTATTTGTTGTGAAAGCAATACTTTTCAAAAACCTCAATTTTAAACTGATAATGCCATATAGGTGCAATGACCATGGAAAAACCCGCTAAACTTAAATTACCGGAAATACTTGCCTGCAAGCAGGTGGCAGCCAGTCGTTTAGTGACCGTTGAAGCCATTGATTTAAAGTTTAGCAATAATGAATTACGTACCTATGAAAAAATTAAAGGTGGTGGTCGTGGCGCGGTATTGATTGTGCCTATGCTGGATAACGATACCATGATACTTGTCAGAGAATATTGTGCAGGCACTCATTCTTATCAATTAGGCTTTCCAAAAGGATTAATTGATTGCGGCGAGGAGCCCATTATCGCCGCCAATAGAGAGTTACAGGAAGAAATTAAAATGGCGGCAACAGAACTTACTTATGTACATAAAGTAAGTTTAGCCCCGGCATTTTTTAATGCAACCATGGACATTTTTCTGGCAACGGGCCTGTTTGATAGCGCCTTAGAAGGTGATGAACCGGAACCTTTAGAAATTGTTCACTGGCCACTTAGCAAATACAAAGAGTTACTAGCACAAGAGGATTTCACCGAGGCTCGCAGCATTTCCGCCTTGATGCTAGTGAAAGATTTACTGAAAGGATAATATGTTAGAGACCTCACACTTGTTGACCATAGCGATAAATGCCGCGAAAAAAGCCGGAATTGAAGTAATGCGATATTATCAGCAGGGTAACTTTGAACAATACACCAAAGACGATGAATCGCCATTAACCAGCGCCGATTTAGCGGCTAATGACATTTTAGTGGCAGAATTAGGACGTTTAACTCCCGATATTCCAATTATCTCGGAGGAGAGCCCTTATCTGGAGTTGGCAAAAAGGCAACATTGGCAACGCTATTGGTTGTTAGATCCTATTGATGGTACCGGTGAGTTTATTGCCGGCAGCGGTGACTTCGCCGTGAACGTTGCTCTGGTTGCAAATGGCTGGCCTAAAATTGGTGTTATTCATGCGCCTGTTCATGCCGTTACCTATTTTGCTGAAACCGAACATGGTGCATTTAAGCAAGATGCTAGCGGTACTAAACAAATTAAGGTGGCCGATTATGATGGTAAACGACCGCTAAATGTGGGCGTAAGCCGTAGGCAAAAACTTGCGGTAATCGAAAAATTCTTAAATGCCAGTTTTGATTATCGACATATTCAGCTAGGTAGCTGTTCATTAAAAAGTTGCCAAATTGCCGAAGGGACGACGGACTGTTATCTACGAATAGGACCTACAGGTGAATGGGATACCGGGGCCAGTCAATGCATCTTGGAACAGGCTGGCGGCACTATTTTAGATAGTGAATTAAACAGTTTGTCTTACAATAAAAGAGAGAGCTTAATGAACCCAGACTTTGTCGGCGTTGGCAATGCCAATATTAATTGGCATGATGTCATTATTCCGCATCGTTGTGAACGGGAATATTAGGGGCTGTTAATCTTTGCGGTACAAATTTTGTTCATCAGACTCTGGGAAATACTATGAAAAAATATCTATCCATTTTAACTCTATTGATTCTGCTTTTTAGTCAACAGGCGCTAGCTGCATGGCAGTTAGACAATGAGCAATCGTTAGTCTCTTTTGTCAGCATTAAAAAAGCAAATATTGCCGAAGTACATCACTTTGGCAAATTAACTGGTGTTATTGATAGTAGTGGTGCAGCGAAAGTTGTTATTCACTTAGCCAGTGTTGATACCAATATTGAAATACGCGATACGCGCATGCAGGAAATGTTATTTCAAACCAATCTTTTTCCAAAGGCGACCATATCGGCCAATATTGGCAGCCAATTTATTAATGAATTGCAAATAGATGAAGGTAGGAAGTTGATGTTATCAGGTCAACTTGAGTTGCATGGTGAAAAGCAATCAATACAACTACCGACTTACGTGGTCAGGGTGAGTGACAACAAGTTATTAATAACCAGTATTCAATCGGTGATCATTAATGCTAAGGATTTTGCGTTAACCGATGGCTTATTGAAATTACAACAAATAGCGGGGTTACCCAGTATCAGTAGTGCGGTACCGGTAAATTTTGTCTTAACCTTTACTCAGCACTAGAGAATTTCTCAGCAGGTAACAAGGTTACTGTCTCATGCAGCTCAGAATACACCAGGACGATTACCCCGGAGGTTAACTGAGCTTTTATTTGTCGTTTTTTATCATCCAAAGAACATTCAAAGGCACCGTAGTCGGTGCCTTCTCTTAAAATATACGACTCAATAATGCCGTCTAGGGCATCATTACTGAGTTGCTCTATGGGAATAATCATTATTTAGCCGCCTTAAAGTGCTGAGCAATATAATCTAACACTCGGTGCTCAAGCCAGTATTTGGGTTTGAATGGGTTATTACCACTAATAAAACCTACATGACCACCACGGTTGCTGACTTCAAAGCTGATGTTATTGTTGCTTGGTAACCTTGTCAGATAGTCATGACATAGAAAAGGATCGTCTAAGGCATGGATCACTAAGGTGGGCTGACAAATTTTATCTAAGATATTAATGCCACTGGCTTTATCGTAATAATCCTGTGCGCTTTCAAAACCGTTGATAGGTGCGGTAACCTGTTCGTCAAAATCAGATAAGCTGATGATATTATCAAGTTCATTGTTATTGATATGGGTGATCAGTCCTAGCTTTATTTTTTCTTTGGTGCTTTCTTTAAGCATATCCACCAGATACTTTTGATAAACCTTAGAAAAACCATGGCTGATGCGTTCACTGCAACTTGCCAAGTGTAATGGTGCGCATAATATGGCCGCACATCGATAGGGGTTATCTACATCTTCGCTCAAATAATTGGCCAATACATTGCCACCTAATGAAAAACCTAAAATGGCGAGTGGTCGCTGGTCAAAACGTTGTTTTAAGTACTCGGTACAGTAATGTACGTCCCAGGTATCGCCACTGTGATACGACGGGCCCTGGCGATTGGGGCGGCCACTACAACCACGAAAATGCATCAATAAACCAATCCAGCCCTTATTTTTAATGGCGGCCATCATGCCTTTTGCGTAGTGGCTGTCAATAGAGCCTTCAAGGCCATGCAGTACATAAACAATGGGTTTTTCTGGAGTGTGTTCGGGGTTTTCCGTCCAGGCAAGATCGACAAAATCACCATCGGGTAATTCAACGGTTTCGTTGATCACGGTAATGGTTTGTTTTCTGCGAAGTATTTTTCCAGCCATGGTTTGCAAGTGACAATTACTTAACCACCAGGCCGGCTTGAATGAACTGTTTGTTATCATTAGGTTCTCTTTGTTTAGTGGTGAAATTATAACTGCTAAACAAAGGCGAGAATAGAGCTTATTTTGTGGCGACGGCGATAAATACCGCTAATACCTGATTAAGATCATCTTTGAGGGTAAAAGTTTTATTGTCAATGCGGTAAGTGCTGACCGCAGCCATTGCTTTAAACAAAACCGATTCTTGCGTTGAGCTTTGTGCACAATATTTACGGGTGGCTCTTGCCGGACCAAGTTCAAGTTTTTCAGCCTTTGCCATATAGCTGCCGGAATAATTATTGCAGCCAGCAAATCCTCGATATGTATTGTTTTCCGCTAAAAACTCGATATTGACGGTGTTATTATTGTCGCCACTAACCGCTTTATTTCCGGCTAAGGTGGTCAATTGCCACACTTGCCCGGTTAACGTTAATTGCTTAGTTGCAACGTCAGCCCCGGGCTGACTTTGACAGCCAACAGCGGCGAATAAAAGACTTATACTCAAGCCTATGTTTTTAATCAAACTAGTCATCTTAACTCCCTGGAATTCAAAAAATATTATAATAATCATAGTGCTATCTATGCAATTAAGAAACAGCATTTCACCATTGTTGGCTAACAACGGTGATTTTAACGGCGGAACATTAAGCGGTTGCTGGTAATCATGGTAAATTTAGGCATAATAGCGAGTTTTCACTAACCCTAGGACGATGCACATGTCTCTCGAACAAACCCTTAGAGATCGCAGTGGCGATAAATGTGAGCTTTGTGGCGCACAAGATAACCTTTCTATTTATGAAGTTCCGCCAGTAGCCGAGCCAAATTCAGATAAAAGCGTATTGGTTTGTTCACACTGTGCTACTCAGATCAACAGTACCGATGCTGATTATGACATGAATCACTGGCGATGCTTAAATGACAGTATGTGGTCACAAGTACCGGCCGTACAAGTAATGGCATACCGTATGCTTAAGCGTTTGAATAGCGAAAGCTGGGCCCAGGATGCGCTGGATATGATCTATCTAGAAGATGACGTGCGTGAATGGGCCGATTCTGCCGCAGGAGATGCGCTAGAAGCGGATGAAGCAACGTTAGATAACAACAAGGCCCCTCTTGCTGGCGGTGATAATGTAGTGCTGATCAAAGATTTAGTGGTGAAAGGCGCAAACTTTACTGCAAAGCGGGGTACCGCGGTGCGTAATATTTCGTTGACTTCAAATCCCTTACATATTGAAGGCAAAGTAAACGGCACTCGCATCGTGATTATTAGTGATTATGTAAAAAAAATGTAACGCCATCCATCGAGCAGAGCAGTTAAGTTATTCTACCTACTGCTCTTATTGTTAGGCAAATATTCGCTGTATCTTCCCTGCTCTTGTACTTGTACGTTGACTCCCCAGTTGATTGTTTATTGCTCTACGGTCATATGTTACAAAGTATTTCATAAAGTGTTTTCTTTTTGTTAAGAAAACGCTATCATATTTCATTAATAACAAAAATGTGAGGATCCGGATTTACCTTACATTTCAAAAAATAACAACAAATAAAGGGACTTATCACTATGCTCACCTTGCGCATTGCGTTCTCTAAATATGTAAAAATATTATTCATTTTTATCTCTGCAACCGTTATTTATGGTTGTGGCAGTGATTCAGATCCAAAACCTGAACCTAAGGTAAAGGTTCCTTTATTTACCCCTGATCCAACTCCTGACCCAGATCCGGATCCGGAACCAGATACGATAACGATTTTCGGTAGTGGTGTAAAAGGGCCTTTGGCGGCAGCCAATGTTACCGTTTATGCGATTAATCCGGACAATGAAAACTTCTTTGGTACGGTTGCCGGTACCGGTAATACCGATGCGTCAGCCCAAATTGAAAATTTATCTCTCCCTTTCCCTCTCTCCCCCCCTTATATTCTAGAAATTAGTGCAACAGAAGGCACCACAGATATTACCACCGGCCAATACCCGGTGATTGAGGTAATGAAAACCCTATTAACGGATGAGATGTTATCTGGGGGACAGCAAATATTTGCCACCCCGTTAACCGATATGACGGTTTCGCTTATTTTTAAAAATGCCGATTCTAATGTTGCGCCATATACCGGTAATGATGATGGTACGGTCACCGATGCTGAGATTTTAGCGGCAATCCCGGTGGCGCAAGAGCAAGTAAAATCAACTCTTGGCTTTGGTCTGGAAGACGATGTCGATCTATTTAATACCCCACCACTGATTAATGAAACGACTGACTCTGCCGGTGAGCAAGCCTCAACCGCGGCTTACCGAAGTGCGGTAGAAGCGTTGACTGCCGTGGTTTATGAAATTAAACAATTGAGTGGCGATTCAGACATTACTACCGATAGCATCGTTGATGATTTAGCCGCCGATTTATCTGACGGTATCATTGATGGTGCTGTGGATGGCGTCGAAACTGAAAGCTATCCCGAAACGGCGCTGGAAGTGTTAGAACAAGATCCTGCGACTTTGCCGATCCCCAATGATCCCGAAGGCAGAACGGTAAGTGACGTAAAAGAACTTCTCCTTGAAGAAACCGAGCAAACCGGTAATACCGACACCGATACCACCGCGTTTGCAGACAGTGAAGAAGTAATTGAACTTGCGCCGGCTGAAACCTCGCCCGATATTGATGGTGATGGTGTTTTAAATTCGATTGATGCGTATCCGGAAGATGCTGCAGCAGATAGTGATTTTGACCAGGATGGTATGCCAGATGTGGCCTACATTGTTGTCGATGGTGCTCGCACCACAACCATTGATACTGAACGCTCAGATAATGACGATGACAATGATGGTGTCGATGATGACCGTGATGCCTTCCCGTTTGATGCTACTGAAACCACAGATACCGATTTAGATGGCATTGGCAATAACGCCGATACCGATGATGATAATGATACGGTATTGGATGATGCCGATGATTTTCCACTCGATAGCACACGTTCCAATGCGGTTGATGAAGACAACGATAGCTGGCCTGTTGGCCAAGATCCAGATGACAGCGATGCCAGTAACCCCGGTATTGATTACCTTGACAGCGATGGCGATGGCCAGGCGGATACGGGTGGCTTAGCCGCCGATAATGATGATGATAATGATGGTGTAGCGGATGTGGATGATGTTTTCCCATTAGACGCTAACGAGTCAAAAGATCTGGATATGGATGGTATTGGTGATAATAGTGATAGCGATATTGATGGCGATAATGTTGCCAATGCTGATGACTTGTTTCCATACGATGGTTTTGCCTCAATAGATACCGATAATGATGGTATTGCCAATTACTACGATGAAGATGACGACGGCGATAGTTTAGCCGATGAAACTGAAATTTTATTGGGCACAGACACATTAAACAATGATTCTGATGGCGATGGCGTGTTTGATAATGTCGATGCCTTGCCACTTGACCCGACCGAACGCTTCGATACCGATAAAGATAGCGTGGGTAATAATAGCGATAACTGTCCTTTAGTTGCCAATACCTTCCAAATGAACTCCGATGACGATGCCTTTGGTGACGCTTGTGATAACGACGATGATAACGATGGAGTCGTTGATGCGGAAGACGACTACCCATTAGATGCCGCTAAGTTTAATGCGGTGGATGCCGATAACGACGGCTGGCCAACCGAGCAAGATTCTGATGACAATAATGCTGCGGTACCAAGTGAAACATTTGTTGATACCGATGGTGATGGCCTTGCCGATAGCGGTGGTTTAACCCCGGACAGTGATGACGATAATGATGGTGTTGCTGATGTTGATGATGCCTTTGCACTTGACGTTAATGAATGGCTAGATACCGATTCGGATGGCGTAGGTAACAATGCCGATCTCGATGATGACAACGATCAATACTCAGATGCTGACGAAATAGCGGTTGGCTCTGACCCACTCGATGCCAGCAGTAAACCTGCCGACTTTGATGGTGATTTTATTGCCGATGTCAGCGATGACGATATCGATAATGATGGTGTGTTAAATGCCGATGATGCGTTTGATTTTGATGCCAGTGAAAGCGTTGACACCGATGGTGATGGCGTAGGTAACAACACAGACCCTGATATTGATGGCGATGGTGTCGCAAACGGCGATGATAGTTTCCCACTAGATGCCTCGGAAAGTGTTGACACAGATAATGACGGTAAAGGCGATAATGCCGATACCGATATTGATGGCGATGGCGTAAATAACGCCAGTGATGCGTTCCCGATGGATGCCAGCGAATCAGTAGATACCGACTTAGATGGTATTGGCAATAATGCCGACCTTGATGATGATGGTGATCAATTTACCGATGTTGATGAAGTTGCCGCCGGCACAAACCCTTTGTCAGCCAGCAGTGTACCCGCCGATTTAGATGGTGATTTTATCTCCGATGCCACTGACACCGACATTGATGGTGATGGTGTAGAAAATGCGGATGATTTATTCCCAACCGATCCGGCAGAATCAGCCGATACTGATGGTGATGGTACCGGTAACAATGCCGATCTTGATGACGATAATGATGGCTATACCGATGAAGATGAACTTGCCGCCGGCAGTGATCCTCTATTAGCTACCGATGTGCCAGAAGATATGGATGGTGATTTCATCTCTGATGCCACTGATACCGATATTGATGGCGATGGTGCATTAAATGATGATGATGCCTTCCCGAATGATGCAACAGAGACCACAGATACGGATCTTGACGGTACCGGTAATAATGCCGATACCGATGATGACGGGGATGGTTTTACCGATGAAGATGAAACTGCAGCTGGCACCGATCCATTATCAGAGTCAAGCGTACCCGCCGATTTAGATGGTGATTTCATCTCCGATGCCACCGATCTCGATATTGATGGTGATGGCGTATTAAATATTAATGATCTATTCCCAATGGACCCTTCAGAATCTGCAGATGCAGATGCAGATGGTACCGGTAATAATGCCGATCTCGATGACGATAATGACGGCTTCACCGATGTTGATGAAATTGCCGCGGGCACAGACCCATTATTAGACTCAGATGTACCTGCTGATATGGATGGTGATTTTGTTTCGGATGCAACCGATCTCGATATTGATGGTGACGGTGTATTGAATGTTGATGATGCCTTCCCGAGTGATGCCACAGAAACGACAGATACCGATGCCGATGGTACTGGTAACAATGCCGATACCGATGATGATGGCGATGGCTATACCGATGCGGATGAAACGGCAGCAGGTACGAACCCACTACTCGCTAGCAGCGTGCCTGCCGATCTCGATGGCGATTTCATCTCCGATGCTACCGATACCGATATTGATGGTGATGGTGCATTAAATGACGATGATGCCTTCCCTAACGATGCCACTGAAACTGTAGATACCGATGCCGATGGCACCGGTAATAATGCCGATACAGACGATGATGGCGATGGCTTTACCGATGCGGATGAAACGGTCGCAGGCACTGACCCGTTATTAGCTACAGACGTTCCTGCCGATCTCGATGGCGATTTCATCTCAGATGCTACTGACACCGATATTGATGGTGACGGTGCATTAAATGCTGATGATGTATTTCCGACTGATGCCACTGAAACAACTGATACAGATAGCGACACCGTAGGCGATAATTCAGATAACTGTCCAGCGATTGCCAATGAAGACCAGCTAGATACTGATAATAACGGTATTGGTGATGTATGTGATGGCTACTCATTTGATCTGAATGGTCGTTGGTTGATCAAGCAAGAATATACGCAAACCGGTGTTGACGGCCAATGTTCACCAGCGCCGGTAGAAGCAGAAATTGTTGTCGTCACAATGACTGAGGAAACACTACATATTGTCGGTCATGAAGAAGTAGATATTGAAGGCGGAGGTATTAACGGCACGGTGAACTTGGATGGCACGTTCTCATTCAATGATGGCAGCTTTGTCTCTGCAGATGGTCTGTATGACTCAGCTACCGATACTTTTGCATTCTCATTTACGGAAGAAAATGTAGGCGATGCTTGTACCGAGGCGGCAAACATTACGGCAACTCGTGTACTAGACGTTAATGAGCAAGCGGCCATGGTTGGCGGTGTTACCTGGTTTGAAGGTGACACTGAGGAAGAAAACGGCGAAATCACCGCGGTTTACTTCGATAAAGGCGATATCAATGAAGGCGTAGAGGAAGTGATTACTTTCTACGATTCTGTATTAGGCGATTGGGTTGCAGATGATGAGCCTAGCAATGACTTCTTAGTAACAGAAACTGGTATCGTTAATGATCCTGACCTATACACCGCTGACAGCTATGGTGCAGAAGGTGAAACCTTAACACTTCTCAGCAGTGAAAAAACATTATTCCTCGACTTCGAAGAGTTGGATATTGAAGGATTCCCGCTTACTACCATTTTGGATGAAGAGTTTGAAACGGTAATTGCTGAATCAACTATATTTACCGTGGGGGCGAAAGCTTATTATACGGCGATCACTCAACAGGACGCTTCGTACTCATTCTATTGTGACAGCAACTACCATCACTGGTTCGATAATAACTTAACTTGCGATAATGCGGTGGCAGTTTCATGGTTAGATAGCAATGAAGGTATTGTGCCTGCTCTTTCAATGGCTGATGTGGTCAATGTTGCGGGTAATGATGTAGGTACTTTTGGTAGTGCAATTTGGATTGGTGGCACAGGTTCCACTTATATCCAAGCGTATGTAGTATCTGACGATGGCCAATTTAATGGTGCAAACCAACAAGTCGTATTTATCGAATACCAAAACCATGTTTGGCAATATGAGCAAATAGATCAGGTTCCACTTACTGAAGTGCAAGTTGGCAGCAATACTGTTTACACATTCACTACCCCTGAATGGATCAACAATAGCGTTGAACGGGATGCTGAAGAGCAAACTATGTTCCTGGTGGAGGATAGTCAGCTTGAAGTCGATCAAACTATTGTTCGTGTTGGTTATGTTGCTGCAGCAGGTTCTTCACAAGAACCTGCCATACTATTTAACGATATTGCCAAAGCTGACATCGAAGCGGCATTTAATTATGTCGATACCGATAGAGATGAGCTTCCGGATACCATAGATCCTGATCAAGACAACGATGGTGTTGCTAACGAAGATGACGCCTTCCCGTTAGATGATAGCGAGTGGTCTGATTTAGACGGCGACGGCATTGGTGATAACACCGATACCGACCGCGATGGTGATGGCGTTGATAACGACGTTGATTTAGCGCCAGATGATGAGGATATTCATACAGCACAAGCTTTTACTGCGGCTGATTTAAAGGCTGATTATGTATTAATTATGGCTGGCCGTATTTCCGAACCAACATTCAGTGTTGGCCATCAGACAGGTAGCCAGTACTCATTTAATGAAGGGGCTAGTTATGACCTAAACTGGTCTGGTCGTACGGATTACTCTTATGCACTGTTAAACAATGTAATGACTCGAACGGTAACTAACCCTGTTGAATCATTAAGTTATATGGATGTTTCTAGCTTGGTTAACGGCGGTGTAATTACTCAACAAGCGGCTGATGAATATATTAACCTTAATGGTGAGAGCCAAGTTGGCGTATTTATCTCATTTGCCGAAGATCGTTGGCAGTTAACCGGTAGTGGTGTTAATACTCAGACGTTCTGGATCACCAATGTCACAAACTACCGGTTTGAAGACTTATCTGTCCAGGAACAATTAATTGGTCTGGAAAATGACGTGGTTGCTATTGAATCTAACGACTCTTTAACAATAACTGACGCAGCATCTTTAACCATTACCCCGTTTACTGAATCTGAATTATTAGCTGGACCTTGGGCAATGCCTCTTGGTGGAGATAATGAATCGGGTGATATGCAGCAAATGTTTACCGCGGATATTGCTACTTTTAGTGCTGACTTTACTGGTAGCTTAGCACTATCGGAAAGTGCCTTTACTTGGCAAATTAGCGGTGATGAATTGATAGTGACATTGGGTGATGGTAGCCAAGCTACGTTAACTCGAGTGCAATCGTTAACAAATATTGATGAAGTACTTGTTGTCGGTAACTACAACGGTAATACCAATAGTAAGTACGTTATTGTGGCTCCAATCGATGACAATGCTTCACTTACGCCATTAATGAATAAATTTGCCCTCAATAGTTTCTCATTTACCAGCCCGAATACTATTGATGTGGATGGAAATATAGATCCCAATGATGTATTTGGTTTCCGATTAGAATCTGATGGCAAAGTAACCCGCATATGGGATGGTAATGTAGATTTAAATAACTACAAATCAGGTTGGGATACTTGGCATTGGCAAACTGAAGAGTTTGGTGCTATTTCAATGGCCGCTAATTATCATGAGAGTGATGTATACCACAGTGATTGTATTCTTGATGAATATACATGTAACCCACTAAGAAAACGTTTTTGGAAGCCTATTAAACAAATAGACAATCGTGTTTATGTGATTGAATGGGAAGAATGGAATGATGAGCATTGGTTATTCTCTGATGCGGAAAATCCTATTTGGCGAGTTAATATTGCGCCTAGGGTTCAATTCTACGAAGTATTTGATTTAGGTTTAGATTCCGATAATGATGGTATCGCCGACAATGAAGATGATGACATGGACAACGATGGTGTACTAAACGTTGACGATGCATTTGCATTGGATAGCGCGGAATCATCAGATTTGGATGGTGATCGCATTGGTGATAATACTGATGAAGATAAAGATGGCGATGGCGTAAACAATGATGACGATGCCTTTCCACTAGATAGCACCGAATGGTCTGATTTAGATGCAGACGGTGAAGGTGATAACACCGATACCGATATTGATGGTGACGGTGTTAATAACGACGTTGATTTAGCACCGGAAGATGCTGACATTACAGCGGCAATGACCTTTACTGAGTCAGAACTACATAGCAACTACATTTACCTATCAGAAAGTCACGGTGCAGAGCCAACGTTCCGATTAGGCAGCAGCAATGGTTTTCAATATCGCTTTACCGGTGGTCTTGGTGAGAGTATTTCGTCAGCAGGTACTAGCACGTTTAGCTATACCGTAGCAGATGACGAACTAGTGATGACGCTTGATGCCCCGGTTCAAGCTACGAGTTACTGGGATCCTCAACAGTTAGCAAACATTGGAGTGGTCAGTCAACAAGCTGCCGATGACTTTATCAATAACCATGGTGATTACCAATTAGAAATCTTCTACACCGTAGTTTCTCGTAAGTGGAATCTGGTTATCAGTGAGGGCAATAAACAAACGTTCTGGGATACCACAGTAACCGAATATCGCTTTGCAAATGCTTGGGACCAAGAACAACTGATTGGGATAGAAACTGACGTTGTAACCTTAGAAGATTCAAGCTCAACTGAGTTAATCAATTTAGCGTCATTAACCCAAACCGGGTTTACCGAGGCAGAATTAATTGCCGGTAACTGGGCAATGCCGACGAACCTGGATGAATCGGGTGAAAATATCCAATATCGTTTAGCCGCAGATATTGCAAGCTTTGCTGAAGATTACAGTGGCTCTAATGTGATCAGTGGTAGCACCTTCCTTTGGTCACTTGATAATGGAACGCTCGAATTATCCTACCCAAGTGGTGGCTCTGTGCGGATGACGCGATATCAAGACTTTGCTGAAATTGATGAAGTGTTAGTGGTGACTGATAGTGTCGGCATTAAAAGCAGCTCGTATCAGATGATTGCGCCTTGGGGCAATGCCAGTCTTGAGCCATTAGTGAATAACTTTGCGCAAAACAGTTTCTCATTAACCAACCCAAATGCCTACGATGATGAAGGTAACTTCGATTTGAATGAAGTGTTTGGTTATCGCTTACAAGATAATGGCGTGGCAACTCGAGTTTGGCGTGGAGATGTCGACTTTAATAATTATCAATCGGGTTGGGATACCTGGCAGCTGAACTGGGGCGATTTTGGCTCAGCTGAAATGACCGCATATATGGATGGCAATGAAAATTGGCATGCCGATTGTAACCCGGATGACTGGGATTGTAGTCCAGTGCGCAAACGCGTCTGGGTGCCAGTTCAGCAAGTAGGCGAGCGAGTTTATGTAATCGAATACGAAGAGCGCAACTCAGAAGCGTGGAATTATGGTGCAGAGCCCAATTGGTATATGGCAATCCAACCACGTATTCAGTTCTATCAAGTATTAGACATAGGTCTAGATTCTGATGGTGACGGTATTACCGATAGCCAGGATGACGATATCGATGGTGATGGTTATAACAATGACGTCGATGCCTTTGTCTTTGATAGTAATGAATGGGCTGATGTTGACCAAGATGGTCTTGGTGATAATGTTGATACTGACCATGACAACGATGGTGTAGATAATGACAATGACGCCTTCCCGTTAGACGATACTGAATGGTCTGACTTAGACGGTGATGGTGTTGGCGATAACAGCGATACCGATATTGATGGTGACGGGGTATTAAATGAAGATGACTTAGACCCTGAAAACTCTGATGTTTCGGTGGCACTAACGTTTACTCAAGCACAATTGAAATCAAGCTATGTGCAGTTATACCCTGGCCACTTGGCCGAGCCATCTTACAAAGTTAGCTACATTGGTGGTGCTCAATACAACTTAGCTGCGAATGCGGGTGAAATCATTACTCATCAACAGAGTAATGGCGTAACTTATGGCTTTGCCAATGATGAGCTCACCATTCACATGGATACACCAAATGAGAGCTACACCTGGCTTAATCCATGGGACTTGGTCGAAAGAGGAATTGCTACAGAACAAGCAGTTAATGACTATGTCAATGTTTATGGTGGTGATGCGGTTGAAGTCATCGAAGCCAATGTCAGTCTTCGTTGGTACTTAGTTGCCGATGGGGTTAACACGCAAACATTCTATGAAACCACGGTGACCGCATATCGCTTTGTTGAAGCTTGGATTAATGATGAGTTATTAGGTGTAGGTGTTGAAAATGTAGCATTAGAGACAACAGGCACCATGACCTTAACCGATGCCGCAACACTCACATCTTCTGCATTCTCGGAAGCAGAGTTTAGTGACTTAATGTGGGCTCTACCTGCCAGTTTAGATGAGTTATCTGCTGATGGGCGAACTCGTTTGGCTTCGGATGTAACCACCTTTAATAATGATTTTACCGGTTCTACTCACTTTAATGGTGCCAGTTTTGATTGGGCTGTTGTAAACGGTGACCTGGTATTAACTTATGCTAACGGTGGTACGGTAACGATCACTCGCTTACAAAACTTGGCAAATATTGATGAAGCTATGGTAGTGACCGATGCTAATGGCATTAAGACCAGCCGTTACTTAATGCTTACCGAGTTTAGCGAGGCAACGATTGATCCATTGATGAATCAGTTTGCAATGAACAGTTTTTCATTAACCAATACCGACAGACTCGATGAGCAGGGTAACGTATATCCTGAAGACGTTTTTGGCTACCGCCTGGAGGCTGGTGGTCGTGCAACGCGCATCTGGGATGGCAATGTTGATTTAAACGATTATAAGTCAGGTTGGGATCAGTGGTCTTGGACTTGGGGCGATTTTGGCTCAGTGCAACTCGAAGCGAAATGGTCAGAGTGGAATGGCAATTACGATGAATGTAATGTTGCAGACTACGGTTGTAATCCTTTCCGTCAACGTACTTGGGTGCCTCTAAAAGAAGTCGGCAACCGAGTGTATGTACTTGAATTTGAACAGTGGAATGACAATACCTGGGATCCAAACGCGGAACCCGCATGGAGAACAAATATTGCCGGTCGAGTTGTATTCTATGAAACGTATGATTTAGGCTTAGACTCCGATAATGATGGTATTGCCGATTCAGTTGACGATGATAATGACAACGATGGTGTAATGAATTGGAACGATGCCTTCCCATTCGATAATCGCGAATCTGCAGATTTTGACGGCGACTTTATCGGTGATAATTCTGACTGGGACAACGACAACGATGGCGTAGACAACGGCAACGATACCTTCCCATTTGATGCTGCTGAGTGGTCGGACTTAGATGGTGACGGAATTGGTGATAATGCCGATACCGATCGTGATGGCGATGGTGTTGATAATGATCTTGATTTAGCGCCAGATAATGGCGATATTTCAGCAGCACAAACGTTCAGCGAAAGTGAACTGAAAAGCCAGTACGTACACCTTAATGAAGGCCGCTTTGTTGAGCCAACATTCAACTTAGGTCACGGTGCCGGCAGTCAATATATCTTCGCCGCCGGAACGGGTGAGTCGATTAATGGGGCTGGTTCAGTAGGTTTTACATACACCTTGGCAAATGATGAACTGGTGATGAACATCAATGCACCGGTCGAAGGTGTGACGTATCTTGAACCATGGGAATTGGTAGAAAGGGGTATTATCAGCCAGCAGGTTGCCGATGATTTCGTTAACAATAATGGTAGTTATCAATTAGAAGTATTGTACTCTGTATCTTCACGAAAATGGAATTTAGTGGATGCCGACGCCACAACCCAAACATTCTGGCAAACCAGTATTAGCGATTATCGTTTTGCCCAACAATGGGAAAACGATGCATTATTGGGTGAAGGGGTAATAAGCGTCTCTGTTGAAGATACAAACAGTGTAACTCTCAGCGATGTCAGCGCTCTTACGGTATCGGCGTTTACCGAAGGTGAAATCGCCGGTAGCAGTTGGGGCATGCCAATGAATTTGGATGAGTTTACTGGCGATGCTATGTGGCAATTGACTGCAGATATCGGTACGTTTAATGCAGACTACAGTGGCAGTGCATCTGTCAGTGGCATTGGTTATACCTGGTCGATTGTTGACGGGTCTTTAGTCTTAACTTATGACAATGGTGGTACGGTAACGATGACACGTTTCCAAGATTTGGCCACCATTGACGAAGTGTTGGTGGTTGCTGAAACGGCAGGCATTAAGACGAGTAACTATTCCATTGTTGCAAACTATGATGCTGGCAGCTCTGTTTCGCCATTAATGAATCAATTTGCGATGAATAGCTTTACCTTGACCAATCCAGGTGCATTTGATGGTCAAGGCAATCTAAATCCGAATCATGTGTTTGGTTTCCGTCTGGAAGACGATGGTATGGTAAAACGTGTTTGGGGCGATGATGTCTATTTTAATAACTACAAATCGGGTTGGGATACCTGGCATTGGCAGTATGGTGATTTGAATGCCATCGAAATAACGGCGTATGGGTCTGAATGGGACGGCATGTATCACAGTGACTGTAACCCGGATGACTGGGGCTGTAACCAATTACGCAAACGTACCTGGGTGCCATTACAACAAATTGGCAACCGTGTTTATGTTCTAGAGTATGAACAATGGAATGACGATGTTTGGTCTACCGGCAATGCACCAATGTGGCGCAACTACATTCCGGCTCGGATCCAGTTCTACGAAGTATTCGATTTAGGTTTAGACTCAGATAGTGATGGCATCATTGACAGCCAGGATGATGACCTGGATAACGATGGTGTCTTAAACGTTGATGATGCGTTTGCATTAAATGCCGGTGAGTGGGTTGATTCAGATGGTGATGGTGTCGGCGACAATGCTGATTGGGCGCCAAACGATGCTAACGAGCAAAACGATTCAGACGGTGATGGTGTTGGTGATAGAGCGGATGATTTTCCTTTTAATTCTGAACTAACTGAAGGCACACCATTAAGCTCTTTAGATTTGGGTAATGCAGAATTATTAGCGTGTATTTTAGAAAATAATCAACATGATGTATTTATTGAGTCAATCGAACATTTATATTGTGGAGGAAGAGAGTTATCCTCTATCGAAGGTATTGGTAATTTAATCTCTTTGAGAGAATTGAATGTCAGTGGCACACAAGTCTCTGATTTAGAAGCTTTAACAACGTTATCAAAACTATCGAATCTAGATATTTCTTATACACCAGTAGCGGACATTACTGCGATAGCTAACTTGACGCAGTTAACATTTTTATCATTAGATGATACGGCGATCACCGACTTGGCTGCGCTTAGTGCATTGTATGAATTAAATTGGTTAAGTTTTGGTAGTACTGATGTTGCAGATTTAACAGCATTGTCAGGGTTAACTAATTTAACGAGCTTAAATTTATGGCAGACGTTAGTGACTGATTTATCCCCGATTTCAGGATTAATTAATCTGAATGATTTAACCATACACAATACCTCAGTTGCAGATATCAGTGCATTGGCGACTTTAACCAATCTGAGCTACTTAGAAATAAGCAATACACAGGTACGTGATTTATCGGCCTTATTGATGCTTAGTAATTTCTGGAATTTGGGTCTTGACCAAGTGGGTTTAGACGATATCAATCAAGTAAGCCTGCTTGCAGGTAATGGCGTCAATGTATGGGGTGAATACTATCAATACGATGCTAACGATATTGATAATGATGGTGTGCCTAATGCGGACGATGCCTTCCCGGAAGACCCATCACTAAGTAGTGATATGACTCTGGCCGATGTCGTTTTTAGCGACGCTAATTTGGCAAATTGTGTGTTAAGCAATTATTCTACAGATACTTATGCTCAACATGTCACTGGTTTATGGTGTACAGGCCTGGGCATTACCAACTTAACGGGCATGGAAACCTTAACTGGTTTAACGAGCCTGTATATCAATAACAATGATATCTCAGAAATTTCAGCATTAGCTTCGTTAGTGAAGCTTGAATGGTTAGACATTAGTGACACGAATATTACCAGCTTAGATGCCGTTGCAGGTTTGACTAAACTTCAGATGTTGGATATTTCACATACTGTGATAAGCGATATCAGTATGCTTACCAACTTGGATAACTTATCTGAGCTTAGAGCTGCCTACACTCATGTGTCAGACATAAGTGTTGTTAATGATTTAGATAACATTTCATCATTAAACCTTACGAATTCTCGAGTCCATGATTTAGCTCCTGCACTTGATAAACCTAATTTGTGGTGGCTTGGAGTTGACGGGTTAACCTTGATGGACCCGTCTCAGGTTACAGCATTGCAAGAACAAGGGAAGTCGGTTGAAGGTACGGTTACTCAATACGATGAAAACGATATTGATGGTGACGGTGTGCCAAATGTGGATGATGCATTCCCCGAAGATGCCTCACTGAACAGCTCTTTATTAATTTCTGACATCGCATTTACCGATGTGAACTTGGAAAACTGTATTCTAAACAACTATCTGCCAACTGATTATGCGCAATCGGTCAGAGAGCTATATTGTGGTTACCAAGGGATCACCGATTTAACCGGCCTTGCACAGTTTGATAAGTTATCCACCTTGCACGTAAATGGAAACGAGATAACAGATGTCACTGTGCTATCCGGTTTAGTCAATCTAACGAACCTGGATATTTCACATACGCAAGTATCAGACATCACTGTGATAGCCAATCTGACTCAGTTAACATCTCTATCGGTAGATGGTACGGCGATCACGGATTTGGCCGCGCTTAGTTCGTTGTATGAATTAAATTGGTTAAGCTTTGGCAGCACTGAGGTTGCAGATTTAACGCCTCTGTCTGGTTTAGAGAACCTTGGCGGGCTAACTTTTTATTGGACTAACGTCACCGATATTACGCCTCTTGCCGGTTTGCCAAACCTATTTGGCTTAGCAATGCAAAACACTGGCATTGAAGATTTTAGTATTTTAGCTACGTTACCAAATTTAGATAATGTGAACTTAAATGACACTAACATTAAAGACTTGTCACCGTTATTTACCTCAGAACATTTATCGTATCTCGGCCTGAACAATGTGGCTCTTAACGATATATCTCAAGTGGATGAATTTATTAACAGAGGGGTTTTTGTTGAAGGTGAATACTATCAATACGATGCCAATGATATCGATAATGATGGTGTGCCTAACGCGGAAGATGCCTTCCCGGAAGACCCGTCACTAAGCAGTGCGATGACTCTGGCCGATGTCGTATTTACTGACGTTAACCTGGCAAATTGTGTGTTAGCTAATTATCCTACGGATACATATGCCCAACATGTCACCAATTTAAACTGTGGTGGCTACGGAATTGCCGACTTAACTGGAATAGACAGCTTAGCTGGTTTAACGAACCTGTATGTTAACGACAATGGTATCTCAGATATTTCAACATTTGCCTCGTTAGTGAAGCTTGCATGGTTAGATATTTCAAATACTCAAGTCACTGATTTATCACCTTTATTGAATCATGATGGACCGATGGATTTAGCGATAACAAATATTCCTTTGGCAGACCAATCACAAATCAGTCAATTGCAAGCTAATGGTGTGAATGTTATTCAGTAAGAGAACACGAATAGCGGCTGTTCCAATTTGTGATCGTCGCTTATTTCTTGGCTAACTCTTAAAATGGAACGGATTTAAAATGAAAAAAATAATTTTATCTTTAGCGGCAGGTTTTGCTTTAGGTGTTGGTGTCATTAGTGCAATGAAGAGTAGCGAAATTGCACAATTAGAAGCTGACAATGTAAAAGCGGAAAAGGAAGTGGCGCAATTATCCCGGCAACTAATGAGCTTAAAAGCTAAGGATTCAGCACCAGCATCGAAGGCTGCACAACGGGTAGCAACCAAAAGCTCATTAGGTAGTTTAAAGCCTAAAAGTCCAAGATCGAAAGAGCAAATGCTTACTCAACGGAAACAGGCAATGGAGCGGATGCGAGCACAACAAAAAACCAATGCGCAAATGCTCGCTACTGAGCAGGATAAGCATAAAGTGAAAACGACAAAAAATGGTGTTGTACTATAGTTTCTTAGATTCTATTTTTCAGTGAATAAATAACAACAGGCAGAGTAGAGATACTCTGCCTTGCTTTAACTGGAAAGTAAATTTTTAGTCTTCACTCATGATCTCTTCAATCTCTTCTTCCAGCTCCATCCACTGCTCTTCAGCAGTTTCCACTTGCGGCTTTAACTTGCCTTGTTTGAGCATTAAATCGCTAAGTTTGGCTTTATTCTCCTGCTCATAGGTTTCCGGCTGGGCCAATTCATGTTCAATAATTTCCAGCTCGGCTTGCCACTTCTCTACTTGCTGCTCTAATTTCTCAACTTGTTTACGCAATGGTGCGGCTTTTTTACGAAGTTCCGCTTGTTGGCGACGCTGTTCTTTTTTATCCACTTTCGGTTCATTACTGGCGTTAGCCTGGTGTTGTGACTTTGATTGAGCGAAAGCGGACTTTTTGTCATCATCAAGCCATTTTTGATAATCGTCGATATCGCCATCAAAGCTTTGCACCTTGCCATTACCGACAATGTAAAACTCATCGACACAAGATTCTAAAAGATATCGGTCATGCGCGATTAAGATGATGGCACCGGCAAATTCTTGCAACGCCAACACTAAGGCCTGGCGCATTTCTAAATCCAGGTGGTTGGTGGGTTCATCGAGTAATAACAGTTGCGGTTTTTCCAGCACGATAAGTGATAACACCAAACGGGCTTTTTCACCACCCGACATGGTGTTAATGACATTCAATGCCTGATCGCCACTAAAGCCAAACTTGCCCAAATGATTGCGTGCTTGCTGTTCGGTAAATTCGGGTTTGGCCAGCAGAATTTGCTTAACCGCAGTTTCGTCGACGCGTAACTGCTCAAGCTGGTGCTGGGAAAAATAACCAATACTCAGTTCTTGCGCACAGTAGCGGCTGCCACCCTGCAACGCCAGCTCACCCGCTAAAGACTTGATTAAAGTCGATTTACCGGCCCCATTTCGGCCGAGTAGGCCAATGCGACTGCCTGGCACTAAATTTATATTCACTGTATCCAGGATAATTGCGGTTTCAGAGTAGCCACAATCACTTTGTTCAAGGGAGAGCAGTGGATAGGGCATGTAACCAGGGTTTTCAAAATCGAAGCTAAATTGGCTGTCTGAGTGCGCCGGAGCTAAATCGGGCAGTTTCTCTAAGCGCTTCAATCTTGATTGCGCCTGTTTGGCTTTACTGGCTTTCGCACGGAATCTGTCGACGAATGAGGTAAGGTGTTTTACTTCGCGTTGTTGTTTTTGAAACATCGCATCTTGCTGGGCAAGCTGTTCGGCGCGTTGGCGTTCAAAACTTGAATAGTTGCCAGAATACAGTTTCGCTTGTTGCTGCTCGATATGGAGGATTTGACCAATGACATCATCAAGAAAGTCACGGTCATGAGAAATCAGTACCAAGGTGCCGTCAAAGCGTTTCAACCAGCGTTGCAACCACAACACAGCATCCAAATCTAAATGGTTGGTGGGTTCATCGAGAAGCAGTAAATCAGCACGACTGATCAACGCTTGTGCTAAGTTTAAGCGCATGCGCCAACCACCGGAGAAGCTGCTGACACTGTTGCTTAGCTGATCTTGACTAAAGCCCAGCCCGTGCAACAATTCGCCTGCTCGTGCCGGTAGGCTATAGCCGTTGATAACATCGATTTGATTTAACAGATGCGCTTCCTGGTTGCCGTTTTCGTCAACTCGGGCTTGTTCTAATTGACTTTCTAAATGGCGAAATTCACTATCGCCATCCATCACATAATCGAGCGCGCTTTGACTTAAAGCAGGGGTCTCTTGCTTTACCGTGGCAATTTTCCAACCTTTAGGAATATCTAAATTGCCGCTATCAATTTGCAATTGCCCTAAAAACGCACCAAAAAGTGATGATTTACCACAACCGTTTGCTCCCACCAAGCCAACTTTGTGACCCGGGTGAATGGTAAAGCTTGATGATTTTATTAAAGTTTTTACGCCTCGGTCAAAACTCAGTTCAGATGCCAGTATCAAGTTGAAATCCTTTGCTTTTGTCAGAGCAATTTTACAGGTAAAATAACTCTACTAGTTTAATTTATTTAGTTGTTAATTAATCAGATGAAAAAACGATTCATTGCTGGTGCCATTTGTCCCGAATGCAAAGCCCGGGATACGATGGCACTTTATAAAGAACATGGCGTTGAAAAAGTGACCTGCGTAAGTTGTGGCATGGAAATGTCTCAACCCGAAGAGCAAGTTGAGCCACAAGTGCGCAGTACTGAGCAAGTTATCGGCGTTTTTAAACCGTAGCTTGCCCCACCATTTAATAATGTGGTGGTGGGGTTTCATCTTCTAACCTGCCAACCGCAGTTGTATTCATGTCTTTCACTCGTTGACCAATTAACCGTAGTTGTTCGTTAACATCACTGAGTTGCTCATGATGCACGGCAATTTCCCGGTTCAGTTGTTCAATGATATCGTCTTGAAAAGCGAGTTTTGTTTCAAGATTATCGATCCTGTCTTGTAACTTTGACAATTGTTGCTCGTTAGCCATGTTAGCTACCTTAAAAATATTTGCGGCTATTATCGCTAATATAGACGTAGCAATAAAGTTTTATTCATTTCATTCATTAATATCTCTTTAAAATGGCAATTTTGTCTCCATATCTAATTTCATAGCGTAAATAGACCACGATTCTTTAATTTTGGTACTGTTTTTTTGAAAAAATAGTCGCTAGTATATGATGACTATTAATAATAATGTTTTATGTATTTGGGGATTTCTCCTGATATGTGCTTTTATTTGGAGAAAATAATGAAATTTTTCGTTAAGCCAACTTTAGTGGCTGTTGCTGTAATGGCAATGATGGGCTGTCAAGAAGAAACAACTGCAAAAGCTGTAACTCTTGAAACAGAAGATCAAAAACAAGCATACGCTCTAGGCGCGTCTATTGGTTCATACATGAACAACAATTTAACCGAACAAGAAAAGTTTGGTATTGTTTTAGATAAAGATTTGCTAATGGCTGGTTTCACTGAAAGCCTAAATGGTAAAGCCCAAATTGAAAAAGAAGAAATTCAAAAACTTCTTATGGCGTTAGATCAAAAAGTAAATGAGAAAAAACAAGAGCAAACCGCTATCGCAACGGAGAAAAATATTGCTGATGGTGTAGCTTTCTTAGCGGAAAACGCGAAAGTTGAAGGTGTGCAAACTACTGAGTCTGGCTTACAATACCAAGTGTTAACCGCAGCTGAAGGTGCAAAACCAATGGCTAGCGATACTGTTAAAGTACATTACAAAGGTACGCTAACTGACGGTACAACTTTTGACAGTTCTTACGATCGTGGCGAGCCAATTGAATTCCCATTAAACCGCGTGATCAAAGGTTGGACGGAAGGCGTACAGTTAATGAACGTAGGTTCAAAGTACAAGTTTGTGATCCCCTCAGACCTTGCTTACGGTCCAAGCGGCACTGGCCCAATTCCAGGTAACGCGACGTTAGTATTTGAAGTAGAGTTACTTGAAATTATTGCCGCCGCAGCTCCAAAAGCCGAAGCCGAAGCCGCAAAATAATATCGGTAACAGATAAATACTGAATCAAAAAAACCAGGCATTGCCTGGTTTTTTATTGGGTAAAATATTCTAGTTCTAAGGCTACTGGCTTATGGCTCGAGCTGCGGGCAGATCGCATTAGCATTCGAAATAGGGACTGTCTTAAACATAGTTAACTCTGAAAAATTGACATTCTAATAACATAAAATATCCTGCCCGTAGCCCGTAGCCCGTAGCCCGTAGCCCGTAGCCCGTAGCCCGTAGCCCGTAGCCCGTAGCCCGAAGCACATCTATCAACCGTTACCCTAACCCTAAACTTTACTCGGTCTGCTTGTACCTTGTATCCTGTACCTAGTCTCTTATTTATGTTTGGTATAAAGCGCTTCTATTAACTGGTCTTCTAATTCAAAGCGTTCTTCTAAAAACTGTCCCAGCGCCGATAAGCTTTGATCAAAATCATCAAGTATGGCATCACTAGACATTTCAGCATATTTATCGTTAAACGTCAGGGCAACATCGGTGGTTTTTGCTATTTGCGGGTAAAGTTTTTGCGCAAGCGCTAAAGATAACGGGCCATTTTTTTTACACTGAGCTACTACTTGATCAAATACTTCAAAATGACCTGCCGACATGTAATCCATCAATAACTGACAAAAAGACTGAATATCGGCACTTTTCGGCAGTGCCCTGTCTGCTTGGTCAAATGGAGGTAAGCCGGCCAATTGGCAATAACCAACAAGAACATCTTGTCGCTCAGTTAACCAATTATCAATGGCATTAAGAGAACCGCCCCATTGTTGTTGTGCTTGTTCTAAACGATTTAACATTTTCCCTCCGAAATTTACGGGAGTGTTTGACATTAGTTATATAACACTGAATTTTACGAGTAAATGCAACATGTTTTTTCAAATGTTATTGCTAAGCGCTAAATAAAAATACCGCAAGCTGCTCTCCGTGATATTTTTTATAATGACTTTCGTTTGCCAATGTAAATGTTTTTTTCTAGAGAGATATTAAATATGTGTGCTTAAAAATAACCACAATCGCCGCGCTGCTTGTTGAATGCGTAGCGTCAACAAAGGGGTATGCTGGTTTTTATAGGCCTGATCGAATTTAATCGGGGTTAAACTTGCCAAACAACTCGAATTTGTTTTACTGGGTTGGCAATAACCAACCGAGGGTCGCCTTGATATGGCGAAAGATTCATTCGCCCAACTCTGAATATTGATTGCTGATAATTCATCACTTGCAGAAAAATTTAACGGGGTTGTTAATTGCAACAGCCATTGTTGTTTGGTCAATTGAGCCAGTAAACATGAATCCCAAATTTGATGTAAATTCTTACAAGCCCTGTTTTTTGCTATTACCTTGGTTTTATTTCCGCCCAAATCAGAGCGATAACTGACATGCAATGGTTGATGAATATCACCTAACCAATGAGCCAGAAATAATAATGCCTGAATTTTTTTCTGCGCAGTCTTAACTAACAAGAACTGTTGCTGGTGAAAACTGATGGCATCAAGCACGCAATTATTTTGACAAGCAAAGGCATTTACTTGTTTTTGCTCCCGGGCAAGGTTGACAAAATGCCAAGCTTTGAAGTGTGTGTAGGGTGTTTGATTCTTAATTGCATCTGCCCAGCTACAAGCTTCGGCAAAAGAGATGGCGGCGGTCGATTTTTTATGCAAAAAAGAATTTAATAATCGCACCTCCTTAGCAGGTAAGTGTGTGAGTAATTCATTTATCGAATTTTGCTGTTGAGTTGTTAACTGCTCGAACGCAAGTTGACATACTAACCAGTGCCCTTTACTACCTAGTGCGACGATCTTGGTACTGAAGATCATAGCAAAAATTAAACAAGTGAACTTCATATCCTATTGATCCCTATGGATATAGTGCTTTAGAAAAAATTTTCTTTCGGCAAATAAAAAGGCCTTAACAAAGTTAAGGCCTGAAATGCTCGCTGTAAGGTCTAGTAGAAACTAGCTTCTTATTGTTGTTCGGTAAAGCTTACTAAATTTATAACAAAGGAGTTTCAATTGTGCAACATTTTTTTACAAAAAATAGCCAATTAACAATAAGTTTGATCTCTCTCATGGAATCTGGACATAACTTTGGGTAGAATAACGCCAATATTTATACACTCACCATATATAAGCAAAACAATGACTACATTAAAGAATGATACTTATCTTCGCGCATTATTACGTCAACCAGTTGATTACACACCGGTTTGGATGATGCGTCAAGCAGGTAGATACCTACCTGAATATAAAGAAACTCGCAAGGATGCTGGCGATTTTATGGCACTTTGCCGTAATACCGAACTAGCTACCGAAGTTACCATTCAACCGCTTCGTCGTTTTCCTTTGGATGCCGCAATTTTATTTAGTGATATTTTAACCATACCTGATGCTATGGGCTTGGGCTTGTATTTTGAAACTGGTGAAGGTCCTAAATTTGAGCGTCCAATCACTTGTGCTGCGGATGTACAAAAAATTGGCCATCCGGATCCTGAAGGTGAATTACAATATGTAATGAATGCGGTACGCTCTATTCGTAAAGAACTTAAAGGCGAAGTGCCACTAATTGGTTTTTCTGGTAGTCCCTGGACACTAGCCACGTATATGGTCGAAGGAGGCAGTTCAAAAGCTTTCACTAAAATTAAAAAAATGATGTTTGCTGAACCGCAAACATTGCATTTATTATTAGATAAATTAGCCGACTCAGTGATCTCCTACCTTAATGCTCAAATTGCTGCGGGTGCGCAATCGGTTATGGTATTCGATACCTGGGGTGGTGTGTTATCACCGGCAATGTACAAAGAATTTTCACTACAATACATGGCGAAAATCGTTGACGCTTTAACTCGTGAAAACGAAGGCCGTAAAGTACCAGTTACCTTGTTTACCAAAAATGGTGGCATGTGGTTAGAATCTATTGCGGCAACGGGCTGTGACGCGGTTGGCCTTGACTGGACCATTAATATTGAAGATGCGAAAGCGCGCGTAGGCGATAAAGTTGCATTGCAAGGCAACATGGACCCTTCAATGCTTTATGCACCAAAAGAGCGAATTGAACAGGAAGTACAAACCATTTTAAATGGCTTTGGCGATACTGGCACGGGTCATGTCTTTAACCTCGGCCATGGTATCCATCCAGACGTTAACCCGGAACACGCGGGCTACTTTATCGACGCAGTCCATAAATATAGCAAACCGTTTCATAAATAGAATGTAACAAAGAGGAGCTTCGGCGCCTCTTTTTATTTAAGCAACTAGCTGCGAGCAAAAGGCTTCTGGCAGAAAGTGAAAATGAAAGGTACAGGGTACGGGGTACAAGGTACAGGCTGCCTGCGTAGGCGATTAGATAGTTTAAATTGAAAGAATAAGCTACGGGCATCGGGCCACGAGCAGATCGCGGTAGTGACAAGTGAACCTTCTTTTTTGACTATTGGCTTTCAAACTAGGTTTGGAAATATTTGTGAGCGAATAACATCAACATTGCTGCCTGTACCCTGTACCCCGTATCTTGTACCCTTTAGAGTTGGCTCGCAACGCAAAACTCGAAACTTAACTCTTTATTCGTTACAATCAGCGTTCGCTAAGAATAAAATAATGAAATCCATGCACCATCAAAACTACCCGTTAGATAATCGCAACAGTTTTGCTTTAGCGGCAACAGCAAAAGATATCTATCTATTAAACTCTTTGCAACAGTTGCAACAGCTAGCAACCTCTTTGCCTGAACATTTTTATATTTTGGGCGGCGGTAGCAATACGTTATTTATCGAAGATTATCAAGGCACAGTCATTTGTCCTGAGTTCAAAGGCATTGCGGTGACGGAAACTGACGCGGATTATAAACTGCATGTTGCTAGCGGTGAAAATTGGCATCAATTGGTACAACACTGCCTGGCCAATAACATGCCAGGACTTGAAAATTTAGCGTTAATTCCGGGCAACTGCGGTGCAGCACCAATTCAGAATATAGGTGCTTATGGTGTTGAATTTGCGGATATCTGTGATTATGTCGACTGGTTTGAGTTTTCCTCGCATAAAGTCAGGCGCTTAAGCAAAGCCGAGTGTTTATTTGCGTATCGCGATAGTATTTTCAAGAATTCTTTAAAAAATAAAGGCGTGATTTGTGCAGTTGGCATCAGTCTAAAAAAACAATGGCTACCAGTATTGAAGTATCAAGGCTTAAATACCTTAGGCGAAAAGCCAACACCTAAACAAGTTTTTGATAAAGTGATCGCGATACGACAAAGTAAGTTACCCGATCCTGACATTCTGCCCAATGCCGGTAGCTTTTTTAAGAACCCAATTGTCGACAAGGCATCCTATCAGGCGTTAGTAAAGCAATATCCAATGATGCCAGCGTACCCACAAGTTAATGGCAAGATGAAACTGGCAGCTGGCTGGTTAATTGACCAATGCCAGCTTAAGGGAGCTAGCGTAGGCGGAGCCGCCGTGCATAAGCTGCAAGCATTGGTATTAATCAACGAAAACAATGCTAGCGGCCAAGATATCATTGCCCTGGCCAGATTGGTAAAGCAAACGGTTAAGAACAAGTTCCAGGTAAATATTGAGCCGGAAGTAAGGTTTATTACTCATTGTGGTGAACAACAGATAGAAGACATTGGATAATGGCAAAAGTAGTACGTGAAGAATTAATCCGCAGATTGGCCGATGGTCACTTTATTTCAGGGCAGCACTTGGCTGAGCAATTAAACGTCAGTCGAACTGCCATTTCCAAACACATTAAAGTGCTGAATGAGATGGGTTTAGATATTTTCTCGGTGCAAGGCAAAGGCTATAAACTGGCAGAATCTATCACCTTATTGGATCAGCAAGTGATCGTTAACGAGCTCAATACACTAAGTTTAACCAACAAAGTGGAAGTCCACAGTATAATCGACTCGACTAACTCCTATTTGATGCGTCGCTTACCCAATAATGTTACCCATGGGCAAACCTGTGTCTCAGAATATCAATCTGCTGGCCGTGGGCGCAGAGGCAAAGAGTGGGTTTCTCCTTTTGCTTCGCATTTATACCTTTCTATGTATTGGCATCTGGAACAGGGTATGTCGGCAGCAATGGGCATTTCTCTGGTGGTAGGCATAGCCGTTAGTGATGTACTGCAAGGCGAATACGGCGTAGATGTGCAATTAAAGTGGCCAAATGATATTTATGTTAATGGCTTAAAATTAGCTGGCATTTTAGTGGAGTTGGAAGGGCAAAGTGTAGGGCCAGGAAATTGCGTGATTGGTCTGGGACTAAATATCAATATGCCAAAAATTGGTGCCAGCAAAATAGACCAGCCATGGACCGATTTACAACTCATTTTAAATCAACCTATCGACAGAAATCTTTTAACCGCGAAACTCATCGCCCAAATTAGCAAGCGCCTGGTGCAACATCATCAATTTGGTTTGGCGCCAATGCTTGGTGATTGGCAACGACAAGATTACTTTTACAATAAACCAGTAAAGTTAATCACTGGCGACAAAGAAACCCGTGGCATCTGTAAAGGCATCAATGCCAGCGGGGCATTATTGTTAGAAATTGATGGTAAACAGCAGCCTATCTATGGTGGCGAAGTAAGTTTAAGAGGCGGGTAATGGATTTATTAATTGATGTCGGTAATACCAGAGTCAAGTACGCTAAAGTTGAAAACAACCAGCTTTCAGCTATTGAACATTGCTCTATCGAAGAGTTTTTCGAGCAATTAGATACATTCAGTAAGTTAAACAGTATTTTCTTAGTGTCGGTATCAAATCAGTCGTTTTCTAATAAACTACAAAGTTGGGCACAAACTCATTCGATCACCTTCAAAACATTGCTCACCGAAGCAGAGACCTTCGGGGTGAAAAACAGCTATCAGCAATATTCCACTATGGGGGCTGACCGTTGGTTAGCCGTATTAGGAGCTCAGCTATTATTTCCCAATAACAATGTGCTTATTGTTGATGCCGGCACAGCCACCACTTTTGATTTGCTCAACAAAGAAAAACAACATTGTGGCGGCTGGATTATTCCTGGCGTGGAATTGATGATGCAATCATTGTTTGATAATACCGACAAAGTATTTGGTAAAATCGCCGAAATTGAACGCACCGCTTTTGGTCAAACTACCAATGACAATGTTAATTTAGGTTGTTGGTCAGCAACTACCGGCGCAATCAATAATGCCATTAGCCAGGCAAAACAAGATGGGGTTCAGGTTGAGCAATTAATTTTTACCGGCGGCAACGGCAAAGAATTAAACCGTTTAGGAAAATTTAATGGCATCTTTATCGCAGATTTAATTTTTCAGGGGATGAAACGATACATTCAGCCATGAGCAACACGGACAAACACCGTTGCTGTATAGTGAAAAATCAATTTATCAACAATATTGATGTTTAAAATGGTTGATATCAGACAAAAATTAATGTTTTTCTAACAATGTCGAACAAAAAAACAGCAGCCAGAAAAAAAACTGAATTTTTTTTAATTTAGCTATTGCAAGCCGCAAAGCATTCCTCTAGAATTCGCAGCACTTAATGGTGTGCCGTCTTAGCTCAGTTGGTAGAGCAACTGACTTGTAATCAGTAGGTCGCCAGTTCGACTCCGGCAGACGGCACCATTAATACACTTATAATTTAGTGTCAAAAATAATTGGAGGGGTTCCCGAGTGGCCAAAGGGATCAGATTGTAAATCTGACGGCTCCGCCTTCGGTGGTTCGAATCCACCTCCCTCCACCATTTTTGAGTAAAGATAATCTGTTAGATTGCGGACGTCGTATAGTGGTAATACCTTAGCCTTCCAAGCTAAAGCTGCGGGTTCGATTCCCGCCGTCCGCTCCAATTCTTTATAAGCGCTGATATAGCTCAGTTGGTAGAGCGCACCCTTGGTAAGGGTGAGGTCGGCAGTTCGAATCTGCCTATTAGCACCATTTCTTTGGATCCTGTAAAGAATCCCAAATCTATCTAAACAAATTATCTTAACTCTAAAACTTACCAATTTGGCCAGTGATGGTTTTTTTGAATTGGTTTTAATTTATTATTTAAAGGTAATTTATCATGGCTAAAGAAAAATTTGAACGTAATAAACCGCACGTTAACGTTGGTACCATTGGTCACGTCGATCACGGTAAAACAACTTTAACAGCTGCTATCTCTGCGGTTCTTACTAAAGTACACGGTGGTG
>NZ_JQDZ01000087.1 GCF_000764205.1 Thalassotalea sp. ND16A | reverse complement strand
AGACTCTGTAGTGCAACGCAATGTCGATTTTGATTTAGCCCTGCTCGATTGCTATCAAAAAGAATTAAAGCAATTAGAATCCTTCATAGAAAGCAAAGCTCGACAACATAACCCCGGGTACCTTGCTGTATTGAGGACAGTACCAGGCATTGGCCAAATCTTGGCGCTGACGATTTTGTATGAAATTGGTGATATAGAACGATTCGAATCGGTTCAAAAATTTGCTTCATATTGTCGGTTAATTAAGTGCAAAGCTGAATCGGCAGGTAAAACTTATGGAACGTCCGGCAATAAAATTGGTAACGGTCATTTAAAGTGGGCATTTAGTGAATCGGCGGTACTGTATCTTCGAGGCAATGATAAAGCGAGGCGCTATTTAAACAAATTACAAAAACGCATGAGCAAAGCCAAAGCATTATCGGCGTTAGCCCACAAATTGGGCCGTTGCGTGTATTACATGTTAAAGAATAAAACGGTATTTGATGATGATAAGTTTTTAGCCAGATAAGTCGCACCACAAGGTGAGCTGAACACCTAACTGGATGGTTGGAGTATCCGAAGAATCGTTTATTAGTACATGACGACTCTTATACCAGATGTACAAGCCAGACGACTTGATTAGACACCTTGTGGGTGCGCATTAATGCAATAAACAAAATTGCTTACACCTTAGCTGAGCCTGAAACTAACTGAACACCCTCTGCGGGCTGAATCATTATCTTGAGTAGTGCCAGATTAAGGTTAACCGATGAATGTCTAGTGCCCCTGTTCAACCAATGGACTGACGAAACAGGCAGTGATGAGATCACAATAAGAGAGCCTCAATATGTGTTTGCTGTAAGTAATTTAACAACTGTCTGACAGTGCGAAGTAAACAAGTTTGTTTATTGATTTAACAATTAGCTGCCTAGCGGCAGCTAAAAAAACTTCTATTACCTGTTGACGGGAAAAGGCTCATATGTGTTATGTGCTAATTGAGCCTACTTAAGTTTGCGTTCATCTCGAACTTCACCAATATGGTAGTAAGCTACAATAGCCTCTATTAACCCACCTTTTACGAAATACCACTCACTAACGTCTAAAGAAAAATCGCCCTGAATCGCGGTGTAACGTATACAGGCTTTATTATCCCCAAATATTTCGTCATGTATTTTAAATTGATAGCCTAAAAACTTATCTTTATTCGATTCAATAAGGTTGATGTAATTGTTTTTGCCATCAATAATTCCAAAAGGACTAGTGTGTTTGAAATTTTCAGAGATTGGTAAATGATAGAAATCACCTTCCTCCCACTTGCTGAACCATTCCTTAATTAACATTTTCATCTGACTCACCTTTTGAGGGGATATTGATACCAGCCCTTAGTACATAACGCTCTACTCAGCGGGCAGTGGGAGCGTAGCAAATCTTGCTCCGCTGGAGTAGCTTGTTATATGGTTTGCTATTTGGGTCGGAGCGTCTCAATAATCTGAGCATCCACCCAGTAGATAGTCACATCTGCGTTTCCACGTTTTGTCCGACGATCAAAGAAGAGAAATTTGCCATCGGGTGACACACTTGGATTTTTTTCAGAGGCATCGGTATTTATCTTGTCTCCCAGATTGACAGCAGGGCCCCATGAGCCATCTCCCCTTCGAAAGCTAATGTAAAGATCAGATGAGCCGTGGCCAGCGTCTCTTACGCTATCAAAAACAATATAGCTTTCATCCGGCGCAATGTAGGGGTGGGCATTATACCTGCCGATGCCAAACTGCGGGCCCAGTGATTTCGGCGCTTCATATTTGCCGTTAATCAAACGTGAATAGCGCAGCGGAATATCCAGTGCTCGGTTATAGGTATCAAAATAAATGGTTCCGTTAGCTGAAATTGCAGACCGCATAATCTCGATACTTGCCAGAGGCTCAGCAAGACTTTTCATCTTTGACCAACCGTCGCTTGTGCGTTCTATATATCCATTTTTGAACAAGATGGTATTGCCATCGGGAGATATCGATGGTTCGCTCGCAGCCTTCGCGACAACAGACTGCTGCCATTTATTGTTTTTATATTCAATGACTGCCAGCCCATAGGAAACTTTATCTCCTTTAAATGCTCCAACTTTAACTACGCCTGCATATTCTTCACCCTCTCTAACGAAGTAAAAGGTATTCATATCCGATCCGAACATACCCTCAAGATCAGTAGATTCTTCTCTATTAACAATCCCTGGCGCAAAAACCTCAGGTATTGCGCCAGGTGGTGTTTGACCGAGGTAGGGACCATCTGGGATGGGGATGTCATCTAGGCTGTAACTAGTGTTGCTCATCGCTAGAACAGAAAACAGTAGAACAATTGCAGTGCTAACACGCTTCATAACTTATTCCTTATTTTGAAATCAACGAATTATGTAACTTCTCTATTGAAGTCGCTTAAATGTGATTGAACAGCGGCCAATTTAACCAATCCGGCTTCAAAATACCTGACGTCCTTATGACTTTTAGATGATTTAGTTCTGACGACGATAAATAACTTATTAAATACATATAACGCCTTAATAAGCAGAAAATAATGGGCTTGGGATATTCATTTCTTATTAGATATGGAAATTTACCTCCCCCTCTAATACCAACAAAGCTACCACAGTGGCTTAGCACATTACCGAATAAATCTGGACGAAACCATGCAATTGACCAAGCACATATCCCACCTGAGCTGAAGCCCACAGTTGCTCGATTTTTTGGATTTTGAGAAATGTTTAGGCCAGCCAATGCCTCAGGTAGAAGCTCATTGATGAGAATCCGAGTATATTGTTCATTAACTGAATCATACTCGATGCTACGCAGTGTGTCTGGATGATGTTCTGCTTTTGTTGGCTCTTTGATAATACCAGGATTTATAAAAACACAAACCGTGGGAGGGATTTTATTAGAAGCAATGAGTTTATCAATTCTTTGGGGTGCCCTCATAGGTTTAGCTTCGTCAATATAGTAGTACCCGTCTTGAAAAACCTTCAAATTAGCGGGGGTATCTCCCTTGTAGAGTTCAGGAATATAAACCCAGTAATCTCTATGCACTCCTCCATAAATCTGACGATGAAAGCTCCTTTTTGTTAATTTATTTACCATGCTTCGTAGACTGCTCCTAAATGCCTAACGCCTCAATAAGGGACTGATAATAGTTTGCTAAAATGTGAAGCGGAGCGGAGCCAAGCCAAGCTTTAGCAGTCCCGTCTTGATTGGCTTGTTATATGTATTATATTTTAGGCCTGAGTGCCTCGATAAACTGTGCATCTACCCAATATATATCGACATTTGGAAGTGCATCACCAACACCTGGGCTTATCGTCCGATTAAAAAAGAAATATTTTCCGTCAGGTGTAACATACCCTGCTGCGTCCCAAGCGCCTGTATTAATTTTATCCCCCAAATTAATGGCTTCCCCCCAAGAGCCATCTTTTTGTCGATAACTGATATAAAGATCAGAGTCACCATGCCCTTCACTTCTTATTGCATCCCAAATTAAATAGGATTCATCAGGGGCGATAAAAGGATGGTTTAACTGGGTTCCTGTATTAATGGTTTTACTTAATGGTTTAGGAACTTCATATTTTCCTTCTACAATTCGTGAATAGCGTATTGGAAAGTCCTCATTCGATTCATCCCAAGTATCAAAATAGTAAGTGCCATTTGAGGCCGATGTAAGACGCATAATAAGAATGTCAGTGAAAGGTAAGTCAAGGTTCTTCCTCTCTGACCAGCCGTTATTAGTACGCTCTAAAAAGCGCCTACCTAAATGCATGGTTTTGCCATCAGGAGAGATTGCAGGCTGCCCCAACCGAGAAGACATAACCTCGCCATACCATCGATTATCTTTTTTCTGATAAATAACAAACTCTTGTTTTTTATTGTCTTCACTGCCTCTAATGAAATAAAATTCATCCATGTTAGGGGTGAAAACGCCGCTATATTCATATCCCTCTGTTGAGATAACACCAGGAGCGAAAGCCTTTGGAATCAAACCTGGAGGTTTTTGTCCTAAGTAGGTCCCTACGAGCACTGGCAATTTATCCTGACTTTGACTTGTATTGCTCACCATTAGTGCAAAAAGCAGTAGAGTATTAAAAATAAAATTCTTCTTCATATATTTTCCCTATTTCAAATTCAGCTAAAATTAAACTTTCTCAATGCATATAAACGCCGCAATAAGCGGCTAAATACAGTTGGCTAAAATTAGCGAGGCACGAGCAAAAAACCAACTGTTTTTTGTCCGTTTAATTGCCTTGTTATATTTTTTATACCATAATCCAATATATATTGGTATTAAAAGGGTTTTACATTATGGCTAAAAATACGAGCGTAACATTAGGCGAGCATTTTGATCAATTTATAAGTCAGCAACTTAACTCAGGTCGTTATGGTTCTGCAAGTGAAGTAGTCAGAGCTGGTTTAAGAGCATTAGAAGATCAAGAAACTAAAATTATGAACTTACGCAATATGCTTATTGAAGGTGAAAATAGTGGTATTGCCGATTACTCATATGAATCGATGATTTCTGAATTAGATAAAGATAATCATTAATGTCTAAATTTGAATTATCGAATAAAGCAAAATATGACTTAATTAAAATAGCCAAATACACTCAATTAACTTGGGGAACAGCACAGCGAAATGATTATTTAAAACTATTAGATAATTCTTTTCACCAATTAGCAGAAGAGCCTATGTTAGGTGTTAATTGTGATTATATTCGTGAAGGTTACCGAAAGCGACCTCAAGGAAGCCACGTAATATATTACAAAAAAAAGAAAGCAGACCATATTTTAATTGTAAGAATATTACACAAAAGTATGGATGTTAACCGCGCTCTCTGAAAAATATAATACCTCACTAAGAGGCAAATAATAGTTGGTTAAAATAAGCGACGCAGGAGCAAAAACCAACTGTTATTTGTTCTGCTTGAATGACTTGATACTTATTGAGCCTTCTCCTTGAAGTCCAGCTTTAAACTAGACTTCAAGGCGACAAAACCAAAAGGAGAAGACTCAAATGAAATTCTATACCAATTCTCACAAATATTATTGTGGAATCGATCTTCATGCGTACATTTTATACGTTTGTATTTTAGATAGTGACGGAAAAAAGGTGTTACATCAACAGATTAAAGCAGATCGATTAGCACTTCATGAATTATTAAAACCTTATTTAGATGATCTCGTATTAGGCGTTGAATGTATGCATTGCTGGTATTGGGTCAGC
>NZ_JQDZ01000086.1 GCF_000764205.1 Thalassotalea sp. ND16A | reverse complement strand
ACACAAATTGCATGATAACTAATTGTTAAAGAATCATAAGTTGAAAACTTATGGAAAGAGTCAGTCGCATTCGCTGCTCTTTAGTACTGTAAGGCGCGCTGTGCTTGCCTTAAGTAGGATGCGCATTCTACGCACCTCAGTTTTGATGTCAACTATTTTTTGAAAAGTTTTTCAAAAAGTTTTGTTGGAGTTAAATAAGCTTATTGGCTGACTTAACTTATCAAAACTCTTCGTTGGGATGTCCCTAGGAAGTGGATGCGTATTCTATGCATTTTTAAGCTGGCGTCAACACTTTTATATAAATTAATCCAATTTATTATTCACTTGACCAATCTTTACACGGCCCCTGCCAAACATAGGGTATATAAACGTCACATTGCTCATTATCTACTCGCAACAGTAAAAATTTGGAAATATAACTTAAGTAAATAATTTAACTAAACTATGTGGATTTAGAGAGATTACTAACCCATTTAATCATATTTAATAGATAGAAAGTTATTTTTTAGATAAAGGTCCTGAAAATAACAATCTATTCATTATGATAATAACCTGAAAAGATGATTTATTATTTAAACATTTTTATCAGTTCTGATAACAATGGAAGGTTAAAACTGCCAGTTAAGCTTATTTGCTGAGCTATCAACTCCCACACTGCCGGTTAGGTTTCCTGGTTGGCTGGACTTGAGTTTTACAACTGAAACCTCAGATGGTTTTATTCTAGGATTATGGCGAAAGCCACGTTGAGTTGCCTGCGGCAATGACGCGAGGTTGAAACCCCGCCAACCTAAGTATTCACAGATCAATACGTGGCTTAAGGTTATGCTCTTCCTGGTTGGCGGGACTTCATTCTCGCGTTATGGCGAAAGCCATCCTGAGTTACCTGCGGCAATGACGCGAGGTTGAAAACCCGCTAACAAAGAATGCGAAGCTCACTGTCAAATTAGGAGGTTCCGACCTTCGTCTAACACCGATCAGTTAAGGAAAACGATCGGTTGACAGGAAAAAGGATCATACGACAATAGCCCCTTATATTTAATAAGGGTTATTTTCATGCTTTCAAATTGGTTAATTGATACAGAGTTATTTGC
>NZ_JQDZ01000085.1 GCF_000764205.1 Thalassotalea sp. ND16A | reverse complement strand
GCAAATAACTCTGTATCAATTAACCAATTTGAAAGCATGAAAATAACCCTTATTAAATATAAGGGGCTATTGTCGTATGATCCTTTTTCCTGTCAACCGATCGTTTTCCTTAACTGATCGGTGTTAGGCGAAGGCCGGAACCTCCTCAATTCACAACGTGCTTCTAAACGTAACCGCCTTCCGCGTATAGAGCTTTAGAAACTTTGGTTGGCGGGGTTTTCAACCTCGCGTCATTGCCGTAGGCAACTAAAGTGGCTTTCGCCATAACGCGAGACTGAAGTCCCGCCAACGGCGTATCCAACTCAAGCACGCTGCGCCCGTATGAGGTCCCTGATGTCGCTTAAGCTCCTCAGGTTGACGTGGTGTAAGTTAACTACTTTGGTTGGCGGGGTTTCAACCTCGCATTTTTGCCGTAATCAACGTAACTGGTTATTATCAACCTGCGAGACTAAAGTCCCGCCAACCAGGGCTCAGAACCTATGGGTTGGCGGGGTTTCAACCTCGCATCGTTCCTGCCGCAGGCAACTTAAGCTGGCTATCGCCATTACGCGAGAATGAATTCTCGCCAACCAATTCTCAACAACTCCGGGCGATAAGCCATTTTGTTCTATTAAGACGTATTGGTATCAGGCATAATGACTTGTCAAAAGTTATCAATAAGAAGTTCTGTCTACATGCCAAACCCTAATGCCAATTCAATTATAGTACTCGATTTTGAAACCACTGGATTATCTCCGCAACAGGGAGACAGGGCGATTGAAATTGGTGCGGTAAAAATTAGCAACGGTGTGGTGGTTGATACTTTTCAGGAATTGATGAACCCTGGCCGCCCGGTGAACGCTTTTATTGAAAACTACACCGGCATTTCCAATGCGATGTTAAAAACTGCAGACCCTTGTGAGCAAGTGATGGCCAGATTTGCTGATTTTATTGGTGATGAAAACCTGCTTGCCCATAATGCGTCTTTTGATAAAAAGTTTTTGGATGCGGAGTTTGACAGGATCGGTCATAAATATGCGGGGGAGTTTGCTTGTACGCTACTCACTTCCAGACGGATCTATCAAGAAGCGCCTAATCATAAGCTTGGCACCTTAGTAAGGTATAAAAACCTGGATGGTGAAGGCGCATTCCATAGGGCATTATTTGATGCTGAGATGACGGCCAAACTTTGGTTAACCATGTTAGCTGATATTTCAATCGATTATCAGATCCCACAAATCCCATTTGCTTTAATCAAGAAGTTAGCCAAAACCGCAAAAGCAAATGCGCCTGCTATGTTGAGCAAATGGTAGCTTAACCGGTATTTTTGCTTAATAACATCCCAGACTGTACTTATAGCTATGAAATCCCCTATTATAGAGCTAACTTATCTTTGAGTAATAAACAGCTCATTGGCAATTTAAGTTATTACTCCTATAAAAAATTATATAAAAAAGAGAGCAACATGAACCAACCATCTTCTACCCTTCTGGGACACCCAAAAGGATTATTCTTATTATTTGGTACCGAAATGTGGGAACGCTTTAGTTACTACGGTATGCGCGCCATATTAGTGCTGTATTTGGTATCAACGGTAGAGTCTGGCGGCTTTGGCTGGTCAAATGCCGATGCTTTGAGTTTATACGGTACCTTCACTATGGCGGTTTACTTAACTCCGGTGTTAGGTGGCTGGATTGCCGATAATATTTTAGGGCAACGAAAAAGTATAATTATTGGTGGCCTGTTAATGGCTGCTGGCCACTTTACCTTAGGGACACCACAAGAATGGTTAGGTGACGGCGCAGAATCAGCGTTCTATATCGGCTTAACCTTATTGTGTTGTGGTAATGGTTTATTTAAGCCCAATATTTCGACCTTAGTCGGTGATTTATACGAAGAAGGTGATACTCGTCGCGATGGCGCATTCACTATCTTCTATATGGGGATTAATATAGGTGCCTTTATCGCACCATTAGTGATTGGTTACGTTGGCGAAAAAATTGACTGGCAATTAGGGTTCGTTTTTGCCGGAGTGGGGATGTTGATTTCTGTGGCGATGCAATTAGCCATGGCGAAAAGATACCTGGGTGATATTGGTGTTAACCCATCTGCTCATGGTATGAGTACCGGCACCGGCGTTAGTGCCAAGGACAGGCCATTAACGCAAGTGGAACGCGACAGAGTGAAAGTGATTGTGATCATGTCGGTGATTTCTATCGTCTTTTGGGTGGGCTACGAACAAGCCGGTGGTTTATTAAATATTTATGCCAAAGACTTTACCGACAGAGACATTCTAGGCTGGGAAATGCCGGCATCATGGTTGCAAGCGGTAAGTGCCTTGTTTGTGGTGGCGTTTGCCCCGATATTTGCCGGTCTTTGGACCAAACTTGGTGATAAACAGCCAAGCTCGCCGAAAAAGTTTGCCTACAGTTTACTGTTAGTGGGTGTGGGTTTCTTATTTATGGTTGCTGCTACTATGGAGCAAGGTGGTGATCTGAATGTAAAAGTCAGTGTTTTATATTTGATCATTACCTATCTATTTTTGGTATTTGGTGAACTTTGCATCTCACCCATTGGTTTATCTCTGGTATCCAAAATAGCCCCGATTAAATTCCTCTCGTTATTGATGGGCGTTTGGTTTGCTTGTTCGGCAATTGCCAATAAAGTAGCGGGTTTGGTTGGCAGCATGATCGGCGAAGGTGCTGAGCAAATTAATAATGCCTTCTCAATATTTGCCGGTTTAGCGGTGAGTGGCTTTATTGCTGGTGGCTTGGTATTCTTTATGGCTGATAAGCTGGTCGAATGGATGCATGGCGCAGAAGATAGAGCCACTGTCGAGCATAGTGAACTTGATCAAGATCCGGTTTAACCCATGGTAAAGTCATTGGAATAACCCAAACTAAAAAACGAGCATACACTGCTCGTTTTTTTTTTCTTGGCAGGCAACTTAAGGTGGCTACCTCCATTGCGCGAGACTGAAGTTTCGCCAACGACGTATCCAACTCAAGCACACTTCGCCCGAATGAGGTCCCTGATGTCGCTAGTGCTCCTCGGGGATGACGGCATAAACTTTCTTAATACAGTTAAACGTCATCCCACCACGAGCATTAGCGAGATGTGGGACCTCCTATCGCGTATCGAGCATCGAAAGGGTTGGTTGGTGGGTTTTTATGGTTTGATCGCTAGCACATCTGTTTTCAGTAAGGATAAGATACTCTCCGCGGTGTTACCTATAAGCTTTTGATCTAAACCTGCTCTTCCTATTGTACCAACCACCACAATGCTTGCGTTACAATCAGCGGCAATACTGGTAATAACTTTATCAACTTGACCGGCTTTGATGTGGATGTGGTCAGCCTTAATGCCGTAGCTTTGGGCCAGCAGCGACATCTGCTCTTTTAGAGCAGTTTTGTGCTCATCTTCGAGTTTATCTTTGTCAATAATACCGAGTTTTCTCAGCAATGGAGAAAATGGCAGGGCATAGGCAATGTGTAATTCCGCGTTAATGTGCTTGGCAATGATACTCGCATTTCGTAATACCTTACCATTTAGCTGTTTTTTGTCACCGATTTCCGTTTCTAAGTCTATCGTCGCCAGTACGTTGCGGGCTTTCTGCCATTTATGATCGGCAGCAATAAGCATAGGAACATTACATTCTCTGAGCAAATGCCAATCGGTTGGCGTGTAAAACAGTGCTTCACTGCGATGACCTGTTTTCACCACCATATATGGTTTATGCTCTTGCACGTAGTGGCTAACCCAGGTATGGATGTCTTTTTCCCATACCGTTTCAAAGTTGTACTCTACTTTGCCTTGTAGGCTATTCACTAATTTATGGGCATTAAGCTCATGCAAATTATGAATTACCTTGCGTTTGGCCTGTTCAATATCATTAATGCCGCGCAGGTTTTCATGGCAAAAATTTACAATGTGCAAATTGCAATCATAAGCGATGGCCAGTTCTGCTGCTTGCAAAATAGCCGTATAATTTTGCTCTTGTTGATCGGATATCACCAATATATCGTTTTTCATCGTTATCCCTTTTCTTCAAGGTCGCGCCGTAATTATAATTTAAGTTTAGGGCTTGATCGCCAGGATGTCGGTTTTTAAAAAGCTTAAAATATTTTCAGCAGTGTTGCCGATAAATTTTTGGCTCAAGCCTTTTCTGCCCACGCTACCAATAACCACAACCCCGGCATGATATTTCGCAGCCATTGATGGGATCACTTGCTCTGGTTTACCGGCATGGATATGGAAATTTTGCGGATCTATATCGTATTGCAGCGCCAGTTTACTGATCACCGCCGCCAGGTTTTTTTCTGCCTGAAGTTCTATTTCGTCTTTGAATTGTACGCCCAGATCACGCAACAGTTTTGAAAATAGCGGGGTGTAACAAACGTGAACTTTGGCATTGAGTTTGTTGGCTATCGATGTCGCTTGCGCCAGGATTTTGTGGTTTAACGCTTGTTTATCGGCAAGTTCGGTTTGTAAATCGACTGCGGCTAGAATGTTTGGGGTTTTATGCCACTTATCTTCGGCAACAATTAACACGGGGGTTGGGCATTCGCGAATAAGGTGCCAGTCGGTAGGCGTATAAAACATGGTTTCGCTGCGATTACCGGTTTTAATGACCATTAACGGTTGCTCTTTGTCGGCGTAGTCACATATCCAATTTTGAATGTTTTTCTGCCAAACAACTTCATAGGTGCAATTATTATTGGAACACACCTCGGCGAGTTGATCGTTTGCTTTCTCTTCCATTTTATCGAGAATTGTTTGCTTAAAAGCCGTACCTTTTTCTCCTAAGCCACGTAAGTCTTCATAATAAAAATAGACAACATGTAACGTGGCGTCGTAGGCTTTAGCCAATTTATCGGCTTGTTTTATGGCGACTGATTTGTCAAAGTCAGCATCGGCGATTACTAGAATTTTATCCATGTGAGTACCTTATAATTATTCGATTAATTTGCCCTGTTATTACCTTAATCGCTTTTTATTTGCGCGGTTTGATCTGAATCAGGGAAGTAGCCTAATAATGTTGTTTTAACTAAAACCGGAGTGCGTTTAGACTTGGCACTAGGAACATTCAGCAAGGTTTAAGTAAGGATTTAGTGTGGTATTAGTACTTTAATATGTGGGTATAATTGCTTTATTTTAAGTTGTAATGCCATTTTAGCCTCACTGTCACCATGAACAATACGGATATTATTGGGCTTTTTGCGCATGCCTTTGATAAAACCAAGCAGATCGCTTTGATCGGCATGGGCGCTATAACCACTTAGGGTGTGGATACCGGCATTGATGGCGACTTTGATGTGGTTGATAAACACATAAGGGCTGTTATAGCGCGACTTGTTCTGCTGTATTTGCCGACCTAAGGTGCCTTTCGCTTGATAGCCGACAAATAGCACGTCTGTTGTTTTATCGGATAAAAAGCTTTGTAAGTAATTTACCATTCTGCCCCCCGTGCACATACCGCTTGCGGCAATGATGATTGCCGGTTTTTGTTTTTGTTTTAAATAGGAGATGACACTTTGGTGTTCTTGGTGACTCCCTACGGTGTAAAGCTGTTCAAACGATAATGGGTGGCGATTATTGGCTAATTTACAGCGCGCCTCGGCGTCCCAGTGTTGCTTTAACTCTCGATAGTGTTCGGTAAATTCACTGGCCAGTGGCGAGTCTACGATAACATCAATGTTGTTAAGCATTTGTTCGCTGTCAATGGTGTTTGTCGAGTTGTGTTTTTTATGCAAGCGATGCAAGATCTCTTCAATTTCATAGAGCAACTCCTGAGTACGGCCAATACTGAACGCCGGAATTAATACTACGCCATTATCATCGACACAACGTTTTAGCACTTGCTCAAGATTTTTCCGACGCTGCTTTCTGCCATGATGGTTTTTATCACCATAGGTGGATTCTATGATTAAAGTATCACATGAATAGGGCGATTTCGGTTTTGGCAATAGCGGTGTATAACTTGCTCCTAAATCGCCGGAAAATACCACCTTGTGTTTGCACTTAGTGATTTTGCTGGCAATAGCCAGCTCAATATAGGCAGAGCCTAATATATGGCCCGCGGCTTTAAATTTCACCTTAACTTCAACGCCCTGTTTACTTTGTTCTTGGCTAACCGGCAGCATTTGCCAGTGATTATAGTTAACGGCTACCAATTGTTGCTTTAACCGTTTAACTACGGCATTAATGATTTGTTTATTTCTGCTGACGCCAACTTTTACCGCATCGGATATTACCAGAGGCAATAACTTTGCTGTTGCCGCACTGCAGTAGATTGGCCCGGTAAATCCGGCTGCCAACAAATAGGGGATCCGACCAACGTGATCGATATGACAATGAGTCACTAATAACGCACAAATATTGTCTAAGGGAAAGTTAATACTGTGCTGATTGTTTGCACTATTGTTTATCTTGCCGTTTGCTTTGTGGTGTTGTTGAGCGGAGCCATCATTATTATCGGTTGCGGCAGTCATTTCTGCGCCTTGAAACAGTCCACAATCGATTAAATAGCTCGTTGTTGGCCAATTTTCGGCATTGTCACTGGTTTTGTGGTTTTTATTTAACTTAATGTTTATTTGATGACAAGACCCGGTTACGCCATTTACTGCACCGTGGTGGTTAAAACTGATATCCATATCAACAGGCCTTAAGTATTTATTATCATGAACATTTTTCTCTGTAATAAGTTTATATCAATTTCACAATGTTGCAGGGTTAAATGAATTCAAACAAAGTTGCCATCTTTTTCAAATTGATTGCCGGGTATTTAAATTTACTTAATTTGGCTAAATCAATTAATGCCACTTAATTTCAATTTTTTATTCGCGTATACTACGGCCAATAACGGTATAGATTTACCGCAATAATTATTTAAAGGACCTACTTGTTTTGACTTCAACAAAAATAAACTCAATCATCAAAAAAGCGGTTATCCCGGTTGCTGGCTTAGGTACTCGGATGTTACCCGCAACCAAAGCCATTCCAAAAGAAATGTTGCCGGTGGTGGATAAGCCACTGATCCAGTACATAGTCAATGAATGTATATTGGCGGGCATTAACGAGATTGTGCTGGTAACCCACTCTTCCAAAAACGCCATCGAAAATCATTTTGATAAATCGTTTGAGTTGGAAACTACGTTAGAGAAGCGAGTAAAACGCCAGATATTAGATGAAATTCAAGCCATTTGCCCAAAACATGTCACTATTATGCACGTACGCCAGGGCGAAGCGAAAGGCTTAGGGCATGCCGTATTAAAAGCCAAGCCTATTGTTGGTGATGAACCTTTTGTCGTGGTATTACCGGATGTACTCATTGACGATGCCGCGTCGGATTTAAAAACTGAAAACCTGGCCGCCATGATCACCCGCTTTGGTGAAACCCAAGCGAGCCAAATTATGGTTGAACCGGTGCCAATGGATTTAGTAAGCAGTTACGGGGTTGTTGATTGTGGCGGCACGGCCGTGTCACCGGGTGAATCTTGTGCAATGACGGCAATTGTGGAAAAACCAGAGTTGGAAGACGCACCCTCTAATCTGGCCGTTGTTGGCCGTTACGTATTGGCAAAAGAAATTTGGCCATTATTAGAAATGACGCCTCCAGGGGCCGGTGATGAAATTCAATTAACCGATGCGATTGCCATGTTAATGAATGAGCAAACTGTGGAAGCCTTTAATATGACCGGTAAATCACACGATTGTGGTTCGAAACTTGGCTATATGAAGGCGAATATTGAATACGGTTTGCGTCATCCAGATCTTAATGGTGAATTTTCAGCGTATTTAAAAAGCTTATCATTGTAATTAACAAAAAATGATCGGCAAAGTTACTTGCAATGGTTTTGCCGGGCGACCCGGTTTCATGTGTTTTAAAATTAAATGATGATTGTTTTCCAGCTCAGCAATAAACAGTTTATTACCAATGGGATAATTATGTTGCAGCCGTTCGCTAATTAACTGGCTGGCGGCGTTATTGCCGGCATTGCTAAAAAGCTTTTGATAATTACTTTTTCTGCTGATCAAATTATCGCCCAGCGTTAAGTATTGCATAGGCTTGCACAGTTCTATTGGATAGGTTGCCGACGTTTGGTGTTGGCCATTTTGTTTGTTGCTTGAATAGGGATATTCACACGGGTGAGAGACAACACCTGCTCTTACGGGCTCAAACTCTATGTGTCGCATGCAGGCGAGTAAGTAATTGTTGGCATCGACAACACTGGCTTTGTGCCGGCCCTGAAATAATGAACCACTACGCTGATACCTTTTATTTATATACCTTACATAACTGCTGCAAAGGTATTGCATTAATCGGGAAATTCCGTGTTTGCTGCTGGGGGTGAGCAATAACTGAATGTGTTTATCCATTAAGACATAAGCGTGCAGAGCAATGTTGTATTTATTGGCCGCTTTGGCAAGTAAGCGCAAAAAATATTGATAGTCAGCGTCACAATAAAAACAATGTTGTTGATTATTGCCACATAGATAGATAAGACACGGCATATCGGGAATATAAATTCTAGGTTTTCTAGCCATTTGCAACTCCTTTGCAACGGTATAATTTGCCGGTAAATATAAGGCTAAGGCGAAAAGCCAATGCACCCTGCCTGATATATCTTATATTTACAGCAAAACAAATGATTAATACCAAGTTGATTAAATATCTGCTCATTTTTAATGGTTAAAACGAATAACTACGGCTTTATAAAATTGATAAGTACGAATAACTACTTACTAAATTTTATGCATTGTATTTATCCGTTTTACCTCATGAAAAAGTAGACCACATACTTATTCAAATTGGTATCAGGAATAAGCAGGAACAACATAAAAATATCGAAAAGCCGAGTTACTCCTGTAAAACTGCCAATGTAATTTAAATGTTGTACAGCTCCTTTTTATCCTTTTTACCAGCCTTGTTCCTTCAAAGCTGTTGTCTCCCTGACAAAACTATTGCTGTTCAGTGCGATTTTACCAACACTTTGCAATAGCCTATTGGGTAAGGACTCTGCTCATCCTAAGCGGTAGCCCTGCGGTCATCCTTGACCTACTTCTTCCATATTGCTTCCTGCAAAAACCAATCCATTGGTTCGCCATCCTGGCAATACATGTTAATCCATCAACATGTAATATTTACACACAGGTAAATAATCTGGTTGTGAGTGAAATGTAGCCTATCAACAAATAAAGTATTTGCATTAAACAAAAGTTATCTGTGATGTTGTGGGCCGGAGTTAATGTTTATTGCAAAAGAGCACCGGAGTGGTTTTGCTGTGCATTATTGACTCAACGGCTTAGCCAGGCTGTCGGAAGATAAAGGGATAAGGTGTTAGGGCTTGCCAGTGCTTTACGTTCTGCAAAATAATGCGATAAGCTGGTGCAAGTTCAACTGAGGACCTTGTTGTCATTAAAATAACATTCATTAAACTTTTCATGTTGCCATCCTTAACTGAAAAATTATTATGTCATTGAGTAAAAAGGTAAAACTCAACAAATTTTGTTTGTAATCACCTGTGGTTAAAAGAACCACAAATATCGGGTTATCGTAACTGTGTTATTTAAATTTCCATGTTTTTGATAGCCATTTGCTGCTAGTGCAATGTAACCGTACTTCAATGAAATAAATACGATAAATATTAAACTAACGATCTACAGAATAGGCAGAATTTTTACATCATGCAAATTAAAAATTCATTTAATAAATAACGAAAAACAAACAGATTTCGCCGCAAAAAAAGCTATTTTTATCATAAATGATTGACTATTAATAATTTTTTAAAGTGACCAGAGAAAATTAGCATTTACTTGAAATATCCGGAGCAAATTTTAATACAAAATAAATTTCTTTCTAATTCAAATGATTGTGTTTTGTAAGCGCTTTATTTGATTTTTTTTCATTTTTATTGTTTGACCAAACATTAATCTCAACCTAAATTTAATGGTGTGATGAAAGGAAATTACAACACAAATCTCAGATAAATGGAATTTAGGGGATGCCTGTTTTCTCTGTTTTTCTCTGTTAATATCTAAGATATTCAGTTGGTTAATAAAATACCCTAGAAAGCTTTAGCTATTTTAGGCCGATGAATAATCGGCAATGCTTAGATAGTAACAACACTCTTGCTAATTATTTTTAATGGCAAAAATCGGTATCGCTATTGATAACTTGGCTAATCTGGCTACTTGCTAGATTTGTACAACCAGAGAGAATAGCGAATCATACCAATTTGATTAAGTATGTGATCTACTTTTTCATGAGGGAAAATGGATAAATACAATTTATAAAATTTAGTAAGTAGTTATTCTACTTTTCAATTTTATAAAGCCGTAGTTATTCGTTTTAACCATTTAAAATGAGCAGATATTTAATCAACTTGGTATCAATTATCTTCAGGATGAATAATGAATAATGAATAATGAATAATGAATATCGCAAGCTACAACAAGGCCGTAAAAGGAAAGTACAGAAGCAAGTTTTTACTCAGAATTGCAGCGAAAGGGTTTGTTGCCGGCTTAACGGTTGGTTTGTTGGTGTATGGCGCCTTGTTTTATGTTGTTGCTAGCTGATATGACCCTTAATGCTCAACTATAAACAGGTAAATTTAGAAACAATAAACGGGACTAGCCATGCGCAGCCTATTTAGGAAGATTATGTTATGCAAATATCTAAACTCGCTCAGAAAAAACTGCAATACAGTTTGGCAATCGGCTTTTTAATTATTTTGGCGATAAGTGTTTTTTTATCGGTTGATGAAACCACTTTGGTTAACCTGTTAATGATGACATTAAGCGCCGTACTGTTTTTAACTGCGGTCTTGTTTCATCGAGATTAGCAGCACAACAGTATGTTTTATTGCAAGATAAAGACACCATTAAGATTAAAGCTAAAGGATTGGCTTTGTTTGACCGGACATACCAGGTTGACTAAATATCTGCTCATTTTTAATGGTTAAAACGAATAACTGCTTACTAAATTTTATGCATTGTATTTATCCATTTGTCCTCGTGAAAAAGTAGAGCAGATAGTTAATTAACTTGCTAAGAGAAATGCACATTGGAGGTGCTTTATGTCGAAACTAACTATATCTGGAGAGACCTCTTCAGCAACGTCTAAACCTAGTGGTACTAAAGCGACGGCAAGCTCTCAACCGGCCGAACAATCCAGGCCCAATGGGGCTGGCTTATTTCGGCAAGAGGCCTTAGTCCACAAATCGAATAAACTCACCGGTGTTGTTACTCTTGCCCAGCCTGTTGCCTTTAGTTTGTTGATAAGTTTCATTATTTTAATTGTTGCCATTGCAATATTTTATCTCACTCATCATGACTATACTCGCAAAGAGTCGGTAAAAGGCTATTTGCAACCGACCAGAGGTTTGGTGAAAGCTGTTATTCAAAGCCCTGGGGTTCTGGCCAATTTGCTGGTGCAAGAAGGTGATGAGGTAGTTAAAGGCGAGGTAATTGCGCAAATTGAAATTGCCAGCGAGTTGGTCAATGGTGAAGATATTAATCAACAAATGCTCAATGATCTCAGTTTGCAACAATATCGATTGTCTGAAGAAATAAACGATGAACGAATACTGAGTGAGTTAGGCACCGATAAACTGAATGCCAAGCTTGAGCATTTAAAGGCAATGCGCAACCAGAAACAGCATCAGCAGGGCACCTTAAGTAAACATTTAACCCTTAGCCAAAAACAGCTAAGCAATGGCAAAAAACTATATGTTGATGGCCATTTATCTGAACAACAAGTAAGCCAGCTAGAAGAGCAGTATTTAACCTTAAGCCAACAACATGATGAATTCAGCCAAAACCTGCTTAGTGTTGACTCTGAGTTAAAACAAACGCGTTTTGAAATTGTGCAAAAGCCGCTATTGCTGGCGAAAAAACAAGCCAGCCTGAAAGATCGTATTGTGGCGGTTAAACAACGCATTTATCAACTGCAATTTAAGCAAAGTTATCAAATAAAAGCGTCACGCAGTGGTCGTGTTACCAACGTATTGGCAAAAATAGGGCAAACGGTGCAAGCCCATAAATCTTTGCTTACCATCTTGCCCAGACAAGCCAAGCTGCAGGCCATTTTATTAGTGCCAACCCATTCTTTTGGCTTTGTTAATGAAGGCCAGCAAGCGTTAATGCGTTATCAGGCATTTCCCTATCAACGTTTCGGGCTATTCGCCGGAAAAATTAGCCAGGTATCGAAAGCGGTGTTAATGCCGGAAGATTTATCTTTGCCGATAGGAGTAAGCGAGCCGGTTTATAAGGTTACCGTAGATTTGGAACAGCAGCATGTTTTCGCTTATGGTAATAATTTGGCCTTGCATCCGGGGATGTTGTTAGAAGCCGATATCGTGATTGATAAACGCAGTTTATGGCAGTGGTTGTTAGAGCCTTTATATAGCTTGCGGGGGAGAATTTAATGGATAGCTCAGCCCTGATATCTAACCCGGTTTCCTTATTACGCTTTAAGGGATTCAGCCGTTTGCCGTTGATATTACAAACCGAAGCGGCAGAATGTGGCTTGGCAGCGATTGCCATGGTTGCTAATTTTTATGGGTTAAAAACCGATCTTAACTGGCTTAGGCAACATTTTTCAATTTCGTTAAAAGGGGCAAGCTTACAGCAGTTGATGAACATTTGTGCCGCGTTAAACTTTTCATCACGGGCACTGCGGCTTGAACTTAATGATTTAAAGAAATTAACCACTCCTTGCGTGTTGCATTGGGATTTAAATCATTTTGTCGTACTGAAAAAGGTAACTGGCAGTTATATTGTCATCCATGATCCTGCCTTTGGTGAGAAAAAACTGAAATTAACTCAAGTGAGCAAACATTTCACTGGCGTGGCACTGGAAATGAGCCCGAACAAAGATTTTAAAAAATCGAAGCAAACGGTGCGGATGAAATTAAGCGATTTTTATTCAAAAATGACCGGCTTAATTCCATCCTTACTGAAAGTGTTTTTATTATCGGTGTTGCTGCAAATGTTTGCCCTGACGAGTCCATACTATATGCAGCTAGTGGTAGACGAGGTGATTCTGAGTCAGGACAGCAATTTGTTGCTGGTACTGGCGCTGGGCTTTGCCCTGCTGGGCATCATTGAACTTGCGACTAAGGCATTGAGATCTACTGTCATTTTACATTTTTCCAATGTGTTAAATATTCAAATGGCGGCGAATTTATTTCAGCATTTGTTGCGTTTGCCTTTAAGTTTTTTTGAGAAACGCCATATTGGCGATGTGGTGGCCCGGTTTTCATCATTACAACAAGTAAAAGATATGCTAACCACTGGCATTATTGAAGCCGTAGTGGATGGCTTAATGGCCATAGCGACCTTAGTGATGATCTTTTTATATAGTCCAACGCTGGCGGCTATTGTATGTATTGCCATTGGCAGCTACGCCATAGTACGTGCCATGCTATTTAAACCGCTTAAACAGTTAAGTGAAGAAACCATAGTCGCGCGAGCCAAAGAGCAAAGTAATTTTATGGAAAGTGTGCGCGGCATACAAAGTATTAAACTGTTTGGTGGTGAATCTCAGCGACAAAACTTGTGGCATAACGCCTATGCCGAGCAGGTAAATTGCAGCATTCAACTGGGAAAATTTCAGATCCACTTTGGCTGGCTTAACGATGGCATCTTTGTGGTTGAAAACGTATTGGTCGTGTATTTTGCTGCTACTTTGGTGATTTCAGGAGAGTTAACCGTTGGCATGCTGTTTGCGTTTATGAGTTATAAACGGCAGTTTATTGCCAAGATGGTCAATTTAATTGAAAAGTTGATCGAATTTAACATGTTATCGCTGCATTTAAACCGGCTTGCCGATATTGCTCAGTGTAAACAAGAAGCAAACTTGCGTACCACGGCAGGGGTAAAGACCGGCGATAACCATACTGATGCCGTTGCGGTAACGGTAAATAACAGCCATTTTACTGCGCCAGCCAATGCACAGCTTAGCGGCGAAATTTCACTCGTTAATGTCGGTTTTCAGTATTGTGCGCATGAGCCGTTATTGTTTCAACAGATAAACCTTAACATTGCCCAAGGTGAGTCGGTGGCCATTATTGGACCTTCGGGTTGTGGCAAAACTACGTTGTTAAAACTGATGCTGGGGTTATTCACCCCAAGTTATGGAAAAGTGTGTGTGTCTGATGTAGATATTAAACATTTGGGTTTAAGCCATTATCGCAGTCAAATATCTGCGGTAATGCAGGACGATCAGCTTTTGAGTGGCTCTATTGTTGATAATATTTGTTTTTTTGCCGAACAGGTCGACTTTGCCAGAGTGACTTTTGTGGCGCAACTTGCTGCTATAGATAAGGATATTGCTGCCATGCCGATGGGCTATAACAGCCTGGTAGGCGATATGGGAAATACTTTGTCGGGTGGCCAAAAGCAACGCTTGCTGCTGGCGCGGGCGTTATATAAACAGCCTAAAATTTTATTTTTGGATGAAGCGACTTCGCATTTAGATAGTGAGGTAGAGTCGCTGGTAAACCATGCGGTAAAGCAGCTTAATATTACTCGTATCATTATCGCTCATCGTCTTGATACCATTTTATCGGCAGACAAAATATACAGCTTTCAACAGGGCCAGTTAATTGAAGTCACCGAAAAAATTCGTGCACAGCAGCAACAAGCAACTGGCTAACGGCAGACAAAACCGCGGCTGGCTATAGGTCGTTAACCGATACCATTAACAGCCCACTTGCTCCGCAGGCTGTTATTAAACGCGTTGATTTTATTGCTAAAAAAATTACAGTCTGCGGACGCCGAGTGTAATTTCAATTCCTGCACATAAGCCGTCAGGCCCGCCACCGGATTATTTGATTGAATTTTACACAAGTGTACTGATTAATTTCACAAATAAAAATTATTAGTTATTGTTTTTTAATAAAAACTTGCTAAATTTTAGAACAAGTGAAATTATTTAAATACTCCCTTGGTCTGTATCTGTAGCCTTAGACTTGGGTGTTTTAGGTAACTCTAATAAAATTATGACATAAACGTAGGAAGAAAATTATGAAAATCTTTAAGAACTATTTATTAACAGCAGCCTTAAGTGCCCTGATGCTAACGTTATTTGCTAGCTTACCGGCAAAAGCAGAAGCCAACCCTTTTGAAGCACAGAGTGTCGTTTCCTCTGCCGATTTTGGTGATGAAAAAGCCAAAGAAAAAGGCAAGTGCGGCGAAGGAAAATGTGGCGAAGGCAAATGCGGCGAAGGAAAAAAAGCTAAGAAAGGCAAGTGCGGCGAAGGTAAATGTGGCGAAGGCAAAAAAGCGATGAAAGGCAAGTGCGGCGAAGGCAAAGCTAAAGGTAAATGTGGTGAAGGCAAATGTGGCGAAGGTAAATGCGGTGAAGGCAAAAAAGCGATGAAGGGCAAATGCGGTGAAGGCAAATGCGGCGAAGGCAAATGCGGCGAAGGCAAAAAAGCGATGAAAGGCAAATGCGGCGAAGGCAAAGCTAAAGCTAAAGGTAAATGTGGTGAAGGCAAATGTGGCGAAGGTAAAAAAGATAAAAAAAGTAAGTGTGGCGAAAATAAATAGATAATATCTTTTATACCCTGAACAAAAAAGCCGACGAAAGTCGGCTTTTTTGTATCTGAATGCTTATAATCCCGAGCCATAGCAGGTGGACAGGGAATGTTTACTTCATGGATGAGGGAATGCAAACCACCAGGGGGGTATTAGGTTTGTACCAGGAAATAAAACTGCGGTCAGATCCGTCTGACCACTCAGGGAAGGCTGAATTAGTTATAACCAAGGACATAATTTTCAGTCACATCATCTAAAAGCGCATAATGCTTAGATGTCGTACGGTTCTGCTCAGTTCTAAGGGTATCATTGGCGCCGTGTTTTTTCGGGGAGTAATATTTATTCAATAACTCTAAAATTGAATAGTTTTCTTCGTTTTTAACTTCACTCATGACATCACCTTAATTGAACAAATTCATAGCTAGTGGTTAACTTAACTTACACATTCAGAATAAAGGAACTTTTAACAATTGAAAATTGATAAAGTTTTTGCAGCCTATAAAGAAAGGTTATGGCGAAAAGCGAAAAGCTACGGGCAAAAAGAAGCTAGGGGCTACGAGCAGAGAGTGTTGGCTTTGAGTTAAAAGGTACAGGGTACAAGGTACAGGGTACAGGGTACAAGGTACAAGGTACAAGCAGATTGTGTTGGCTGTGAGCGATATTGGAATGAATGCAATCTGCCTGAAGCTCGTGGCTAAAAGCATGGCAGCCGGCTACGAGCGATTGGCATATCGTGTTAGTTTCATAGGATATTTAAATCAACACAATCTGATTGAAGCTCATTGCTGCGCCTGCGGCAATTACGCGAGGTTGAAACCCCGCCAACCAAGCTGCTCGTAGCTCGTAGCCAATCGCTCGTAGCCTTCTCTACCAAAAAAAACGGCCAATTAAGGCCGCTTGTTAAATGAATCGTTGGGCGATTTGTTTATAAATTAATGCCTAGTTTTTTCAATTCTTTCATTACAACTTTTGCTGGCAGTGGAATGTAACCATCTTTTTCAACAATCTTTTGGCCAGACTTAGAAAGTATCATTTTTAAGAACTCAGCTTCTTTAGGTGCAAGCGCCTTGTTCGGGTGCTTATTCACATACACATATAAGTAGCGAGATAATGGATAAGTGCCCGAAATGGCGTTGTCCATATTGGCTTCTACGTAGTTTTCACCTTTTTTGCTCAACGGTAATGCGCGAACACCTGAGGTTTTATAACCAATACCTGAGTAGCCAATACCGTTTAATGAGGCTGAAACTGACTGGACCACAGAAGCAGAACCTGGTTGCTCATTTACCGTATTTTTAAAGTCGCCTTTACAAAGAGCTTTCTTTTTAAAGTAACCATAAGTGCCTGATACTGAGTTTCGGCCGTAAAGTTGAATGTCTTTACCGGTCCAATCGCCTTGTAAGCCTAATGCACCCCAACGGTCAACATCGGCTTCGCCACGACACTTGCGGTTGCTAGAGAAAATCGCATCCACTTGCTGAATGCTCATGCCTTTAATCGGGTTATCTTTATGAACAAATACGGCTAAAGCATCAATGGCAACACGAACCGCCGTTGGTTTGTAACCGAATTTTTTTTCAAACGACTGAATTTCTTTTGATTTCATTTTACGGCTCATTGGCCCTAAGTTTGAAGTTGATTCGGTTAACGCCGGAGGAGCCGTTGAAGAGCCAGCTGCTTGAATTTGAATGTTTACGCTTGGGTAAGTGCGTTTAAATTCTTCTGCCCAAAAGGTCATCATGTTGGCTAGTGTATCGGAGCCAACTGAAGATAAGTTACCAGAAATACCACTTGCTTTGGTATAGGCCGGTAAATTGCTATCGATTGCTAAGGCGTTTTGGCTGGTTAGTGTTACAACCGCTAGGCCAATCCCGGTTAATAGGCTTTTCAGTTTCATCGTGTTCTCCTAAGAGTGTATTTAATGTTAAAAAATAAATGTTTGTAAAGTTGATGATGCTATCTTAGAAAAAATATATTACGGTTTTATGACAATGATAAAAAAATCTTTTATGTAGCTTGTCATTGACATTTCATTAACATTTCATCTTAATGTCAAAAAAAATACACATTGTCACAAAAGTGTAATATACGCATGGCAAACTAGCGTCAATTTAAAAACTTAATATATCCACTTATTTAAAATTACTCACAGGGTAACCTTATGAACTTAGTAAAAACTTCAACGGCATTGGCACTAGTCGCAGCATTAGCAGCACCAGCAATGGCCGCAGACGAAATTAACTTTTACGGAAAAGCGAACCTTGGTTTGCAAGTATCTGATGAAGGTGGTGAATCAGAAACCGAAGTAAAATCAAATGCTTCACGTGTTGGTGTAACCGGAAATTTAAAGGTAAGTGATAGCTTATCTGTTGTTTATAAGGCTGAAGTTCAAGTTGAAATGACTGATGATGATAAAGATAACATTAAGGGTCGTAACCAATACATTGGCTTAAAAGGTAACTTTGGTACTGTTCTAGTGGGTCGCAACGATACTATGCTTAAGCAGTCACAAGGTAAAATTGATTTATTCAGCGATTACGAAGCGGATATTAAAAACCTTTGGAAAGGTGAAAACCGTATGGGCGAAGCGGTAACATACGTATCACCTAAGTTTGCTAACTTCTCTGCAGGCTTAACCTATGTTGCTGAAGGTGATAAGGATCAAAACGCTAAAAACGATGGCGATGCCGGGGTTTCTGCCGCGGTATTTTACGGCGACAAAAAACTTAAAAAATCTCAATGGTATGCTTCTGTAGCGATGGATAGCGAAGTAGAAGGTATTGATGCCATGCGTTTTAATGTAGCGACTAAGTTAGGCGGATTCAAACTAGGTGCAATTGTACATTCACAAGAAGTTGTAGCATCAGGTGAAGAAACCACCGGCTTTCTATTTTCTGCCGCATATAAAGTGAACGATTTTACTTTAAAAGGTCAGCTGCAAACCTCAGAAGAAGATTACGGCGATAAAGCTGAGAAATCTGCATTTACTGCTGGTGTAGATTACGCATTAGCGAAAAATGCTAAAATCTTCGCCTTCTACACGGCATTTGATTTAGATGAAGATGTCAGCGGTGATGAAGATGCGAGTTATCTAGCAACAGGTTTTGAATACAAATTCTAAACAATTTGTTGTCTTCGTGAAAGCCGCTATATGCGGCTTTTTTGTTCTAAGCTGCGAGCAACGAGCTACTGGCGACGGGCTGTGCATTTGATGAATTCACCTATCGTGTAACAAAATCAACTACTGCCAGTAGCCAGTAGCCAGAAGCGATTAATATTTTGTGCATTAATTGAAAAAATTATGATATTTTTCATAAAAGTGTCATATTTACAAGGCAAAATAACTACTTACTAAATTTTATGCCTTGTATTTATCCGTTTTACCGCATAAAAAAGTAGAACACTTAATTAATCAAATTGGTATAATGTGTAATCAATGGAACAAATATGAACAGACAAATACTCGTGGTAGAAGACGAAAAGCCAATCAGAGAAATGATCACTTTCGTATTGGAACAAAATGGATTTAACGCACTTGCAGCTGAAGATTATGAGCAAGCAAAGTTGTTGCTAAACGATCCTTTGCCTGATCTGGTATTATTAGACTGGATGCTACCCGGAGGCAGTGGAATTCAAATAGCCAAAGAAATTAAGCAAAACGATTATACCGCTAAAATTCCTATCATCATGCTCACCGCTCGCTCCGATGAGGATGATAAAGTAAAAGGCTTTGAAGTGGGGGTTGATGATTATGTGACCAAACCCTTTTCACCAAAAGAGTTAATTGCCCGCATCAAAGCGGTTATTCGCCGTGTCGCACCTACCGCCTTAGAAGAGGTGATCAATTTCAAAGGCATGGCTCTTGACCCGGTTTCTCATCGGGTAAACATTGACGAACAGCCGGTTGAACTTGGGCCTACTGAATTCAAAATGCTACATTTTTTTATGACCCATCCAGAAAGAGTATATTCTCGAGAACAATTATTAGATAATGTTTGGGGTACCAATGTTTATGTTGAAGATAGAACCGTGGATGTCCATATAAGGCGCTTACGCAAGTCTATTTCCGGTAAAGGTCATGAAGAGTTCATACAAACCGTACGTGGTGCTGGTTATCGCTTCTCTTCTAACGTTGGCTTATAAATAACTGTTATACCGCGTTGATTAAATATCTGCTCTTTGTTAATGATTAATCAAATTGGTATGATTCACCACAGCTTGAATGATCAATACTGAGTTATAACCTTATATGATATTTCGCTTTTCTTTGCAGCAATTTCTGTTACAACAATGCTTTGTCTTCGCGGTAATTGCCTTGCTAGGTTACTGGTTCAGCAACCTTGGTTTATTTATACTGGCGGCGGTGATAGTGTCATTGGCATGGAATTATCGGCACTTAACCCGTTTAATTGACTGGCTTTGGCAAAAAAACTTGTTGCATCCTCCTGAATCCAATGGCATTTGGGGCCATGTTTACGATGGCATTTATCGACGCATCAGAAATTATCGTAATAAGCAAAAAGAGTTAAACTTTCGCATTCGACAATTTCGCGATGGTGCCGAAGCGCTGCCTGATGCGGCCATAGTGTTAGGTTTAGACTATTCTATTCGTTGGTCAAACAAAAAAGCCAACCGACTATTAGGCATACGTTGGCCGCTTGATGCCGGACAAGTAATTACCAACCTGGTACGTTCACCACAATTGACAAAATACTTAAAATCCGGCGATTTCAGCGAGCCGTGTTCCATTACTTCGCCAAGAGATTCGGCCAAACAAATAGAGTTTCGTTTTATGACCTACGGCGATCAGCAATATTTATTATTAGCTCGCGATGTCAGCCAGCTGATCTTACTCGAAAAAATGCGCCGAGATTTTGTTGCCAATGTCTCGCATGAATTGAAAACGCCGTTAACTGTGATGCGTGGCTACGTCGAAATAATCCAGGATGATGATAGCTTACCGGCGCATTGGAGCAAATCGTTTGATACCATCGAGCAACAAGTGACCCGCATGGACCGGCTAGTGCAACAACTGTTGGTGTTATCGAAAGTTGAAGTGCATCAAGATGATGACATTCGCATGCAAGTGCAAATGCCAAAACTCATCGAACAGGTAATTGAAGATATTAGCTGGCTCAATAAAACCAAGCAGCACCAGATCAGTTTTGAAATCGATCCGCGGTTGGGTATTTTAGGGGTTGAATCTGAGCTGAAAAGTGCCTGTTCTAACTTAATTGTCAATGCGATGAATTACACCGCCAAAAGTGGCAAGATTAATATTTGCTGGAAGAAACAAGAGGGTTATTGCCTGTTCAAAGTTACAGACAATGGCTGTGGCATCATGCCCGATGATTTAGGGCGCTTAAGTGAACGCTTTTACCGGGTGGATAAATCACGTTCGCGTGACACCGGCGGTACGGGTTTAGGCTTATCTATCGTTAAGCATGTCGCTAATCATCATAAAGGCCAGTTAATCATTGAAAGTGAATTTGGCCAGGGCAGCAGCTTCAGCATTAAATTCCCGGTCGATGAAAGCTATCAGATTCGTTAGCAAGCAAACTAATAAAAAATCACGGTTAACACTAAATTTATCGCCGAAATAATTAATGAGGCGATGAAGGTGGTTTGCAGATCTTTGATCTCAAAATCGTCAACGATTTGATCGGTGAGCCACAACAAAATGGCGTTGAGTACAAACACAAATAAACCAAAAGTTAATATAATTAACGGCATAGTGAAGAATACCATCAACCACCACAAAAATAAGTCGGCAACCGAGTACACCACGGCAACAACCACTGCCGTAAAAAAGCCCTTCAAGCGTATCCCGTCCATCAATCTCGAAACTAAAAAAATAGATATACTTAACAGTAATAGTTTGGTTATCATGCTTGTCCTAGAAAAAATTATTATCAGATTATTAAGACCCCACTTTAATATGTTGGGCAAGGAATTTCACCATGTGGTTTAAAAATTTATACATTTTCGCCTTCACTAAACCGTTTACCCATAGCGAAGAAGACTTAGAAAAGGCGTTGCATGAGCATGTATTTGCTCGTTGTGGCGCAACGGAATTATCCCGTTTTGGTTGGTCCAATGCCTTAGGCAAACATGGTGAGCGTTTATTGCATCACACCAATGGCTGTTTTTTATTGAACGCCCGTAAAGAAGAAAAAATGCTACCGGCATCGGTGGTTAAAGAAAGACTCGATGAAAAGGTCGAGCAACTGCAACACGAACACAGCCGCAAAGCGACGAAAAAAGAAAAAGAACAGTTTAAAGAAGATATCACCTTTGAATTACTGCCGCGTGCGTTTTCCCGCATCAGCGATACTCAAGGCTATGTTTGCCCAGAAAAAAATATCATCGTCATTAATACCAGTTCCCGCGCGAAAGCCGAAGATTTCTTAGCATTGTTACGTAAATGTTTAGGCTCATTGCCGGTCACCAGTTTTGTACCCGATGCTGGCGCGGAAATCACCATGACCAGCTGGTTGTTAGAGCAAACACTGCCAGAGCGTTTCACCATAGGTTTTGAAGGGGAACTGAAAGCCATGGGCGACGATGCCGCGGTATTAAAATGTAAAAACCAGGACTTGTTATCGGATGAGATTCTCGCCCATTTAGGCGAAAAACAAGTGGTTAAAATTGCCTTCGACTGGGATCAAACCCTATCTTGCATGTTGTGCGATGATTTAAGTGTAAAGCGGGTGAAGTTTCATGACAGTTTATATGAGCAAAACGAAGACATTCCAAGCGATGACATGATGGTAAAAATTGATGCCGACTTTACCTTGATGACCGGCGAAGTGAACCGCTTTATTGAGGATATGTTAGCGCAATTTGAATTAGCGACGAATTCATATCTGGAAAACTAGAAATTCTACTTTCCTAACATCAACATAATGCTCAGATTATATTGATATAACGCAAGGGGATGACAATTAATTACAGTTGTTCGCTGTATGTGTATTGAACCTTGCGCCATAGCCCTTTAAAATACCGCTCTTTTTAATATCCTTACTATTAATAGGGTTGGTATCATTTATGTTTACCCCAGAATTATTATCCCCAGCTGGTAGCCTTAAGAACATGCGTTATGCATTCGCCTACGGGGCTGATGCCGTTTACGCTGGCCAACCTCGTTATAGCCTGCGCGTACGAAACAACGAATTTAATTTAGCCAACCTGGAAATTGGTATCAATGAAGCGCACGCCTTAGGCAAAAAACTGTATGTGGTCAGTAATATTGCCCCCCATAACTCAAAACTTAAGACCTATTTAAAAGATATTGAACCGGTGATTGCGATGCAGCCGGATGCGCTGATCATGAGTGATCCGGGTCTTATCATGATGATCCGTGAAGCCTATCCCGATATGCCAATCCACTTGTCAGTACAAGCCAATGCGGTAAATTGGGCAACGGTGAAATTCTGGCATCAACAAGGGGTTGAACGAGTGATTTTGTCACGTGAGTTATCGCTCGATGAAATTGAAGAAATTCGTCTGCGGGTGCCGGAAATGGAAATTGAAGTGTTCGTCCATGGCGCCTTGTGTATGGCTTACTCGGGCCGCTGTTTACTGTCGGGCTATATCAACAAACGTGATCCGAACCAGGGCACCTGTACTAACTCATGTCGCTGGTCGTATAACGCCCACGATGCCAAAGAAAATGAGCATGGCGATATTATTGCCGTGGCGCCTCAAACCCCGATAGCAGAACAGCAGCAAGCAATTGTTGGCAGCGAAGCGCCTGAAGTTTGGCTGCCAGAGCATGCTGCTAATGTTACCAGTGCGGAGCAAAAACCTACCGATGAAGTGTTCTTATTACAAGAACAGGGGCGCCCAGGGGAATACATGCCGGCGTTTGAAGATGAGCACGGTACCTACATCATGAATTCAAAAGATTTACGCGCCATTGAACACGTAGAACGTTTAGTGAAAATGGGTGTACATTCGTTGAAAATTGAAGGTCGAACGAAATCCTTCTATTACTGTGCCCGTACCGCGCAAATATATAAGCAGGCAATGAATGACGCGGTCGCCGGCAAAAGCTTTAACGAAGGGTTAAAAGATAATCTCGAACACCTTGCCAGTCGCGGTTATACCGAAGGCTTCCTCGCTCGTCACCGTCATGATCAATTACAAAATTATGAATATGGCTATTCCAAATCTGACAGCCAACAATTTGTCGGGGAAGTACTCGGCCGAACCGAAGATGGTTTGATTGAAATTGAGGTGAAAAATAAGTTCTTAACCGGCGATTCCATCGAATTGATGACGCCACAGGGCAATGTCAGTTTTGTGCTTGAGTATATGCAAAATCGCAAAGGTGAAGAAGTCAGCGATGCCAAAGGCTCAGGCCATTTTGTCCAAATCAAACTCGATACAGACTATGATTTGGAATACGGCATTATCATGCGCTACTTAAATGCTGGCGAAAATACCCGTCACCCGTTTGCCCAAAATCAAAGCCCGGCAAAAGTCTAAGCTCGGTGAGTAGAGTAAGGCAAGGATAAGGCATGGCATTAAAAATTTTAGATAGCTGCATCAATTGCGATATGTGCGATCCTGAATGTCCGAACGAGGCGATAACCCTTGGCGCAGAGATTTATGAAATCGATCCGCATAAATGCACCGAGTGTGTTGGCCATTACGAAAAAGCACAATGTGTGATTGCTTGCCCGATTGACTGCATAAAGAGTGATCCTGAGCATGTCGAGTCGGAAGAAGATTTACTGGTGAAGTGTTTTGAAATGCATGGCATACCTGAGTAGCTGAAGAACGATAGAAAATGCGACCTAAGGTCGCATTTTTTTTAGGACGAAAATAACCAGGGCTGGTATTCATTCTATTTAATAACTGAAGGGGGTGAGTAAATCAAAAATGCTTGATATACTCACCTTTTTGCTGTTATTTAACCGTTGAGAATAATCACTTGTCTGCAGTCTGCCACATTTTATTACCTTCGTTTTTACGCCGCGCAATGCGCGCGTTTGAGCTAAAGGCATTGGTGCGAACATCGGGCTGTGAATTAACTCGCATTGGTCGCTCTCGCAATTGGCGCCTAACCGCGAGCCGTGAGCAAATGACCACCATTATTGAATTGGTGCGAGATTCTGAAGAAGAAACCTGGCAGTGGTTAATCAAGGTGTTAGAACAGCATCGTGGTAGCTTTACCCAACAGGAATTACAAAACCTGGTGCAACGAAACCCTGAGATCACGGTGAATGAATTGGTTAACCTTGCCAACTGTACCCTCGCAGAAGCTCGCAATGCTATCGATGCCCATGAATGGGCCGACGACTAGGCCAGCGCCCTTAAACTACCTACCCCCGGTGTAACATTGCTGTAATATTTGCGTAACAAACTGGTAAATATCTATACATAAAACTACAACATTTGTGTAACAAAACTGTCATTTAAGCGCCGTAAACTAGCCCCGATTATTAATTTATTAACACATATTTAATTTCTGCGGAGCAGTAAACTAATGCAAATCTCTAAGACAATAAAAACAAAGCAAAACATAAAACAACTTTTTAAAGTGAGTGCAATAGCCGCCGGCTTATTGTTAGCCGGTTGTGACGGCGACATTAATCTAGAATCAAACGTTGATAATTCAGTGGGGGATTCAATCATTAACAACCCAGCGCCAACCACCCCAACAACACCAGGCGATGTGGTATTACCAGGCAAAGCGAATACTGCATTATCAACAACGATATCGATACAAATGGGTTTTGATGTACAGGTGCAAATACTCGATGGCAGCATCAGTGAAGATACGACTCTGGTAGCAGACAATAATGGCGTGCCAGTGTTTTACGCCATCAGTGGTTCTTTGCAAGTTGGCTCTGGAGCGAGTTTAGCCAATAAATCACAAGCCGCAAAAGTTGCATTAACGATTGAGCCGGGCACGGTACTTTTTGGTCAGTCGGGTAGCGATTATGTGTTAGTGCACCGCGATGCCCAAATTATTGCCGAAGGAACGGAAAGTCAGCCGATCATCTTCACCTCTTTACAAGATGTGAATGGCGAAGACACTGCTGCAGGTCAATGGGGTGGTTTAGTTATTTTAGGAAACGCACCTTCAAATAAGTGTCCTAGCGATGGCAGTGATTGTGCTCTACAGGTTGAAGGGGTAGAGGAAGGCGGCGTATTTGGTGGCACTGACTGGCAAGACAATTCAGGCATCTTAAAATACGTCGTGGTGAAATACGCCGGTTATGAAATTGCCCCGGATAACGAATTAAACGGCATTACTTTTGGCGGTGTTGGCTCAGGCACAATCGTTGATTACATTCAAGTTCATGCCAATGCCGATGACGGTGTTGAGTTCTTTGGTGGCGCGGTAAATGTGAAACATTTAGTGCTTACCGGTAACAAAGATGATTCCATCGATTGGGATAACGGCTATAAAGGCAAACTGCAACACGTGTTTGTTAAACATGCTCAAAATGCTGGTGAAGCAAACCGGGCGATCGAAGCCGATAACGACGGTACAACGCCTGAAAAAGAGCCGCAATCTAATCCAACCATTTCAAACCTGACTATCATTGGTAATAACTTTGATACCGCCGATAAAGATTCAGAAGGTATTTACCTGCGCGAAGGCACCGCCGCGACCATAGTCAATACGGTGATCACCGGGCCTGCTGAAATGGGGGAGTGTCTAGAGTTTGAAGCCGGCAGCACAGTGTCAAATGCCGAAGACGGTAAAATTGTAATGCAAAACATGGTGATGGCTTGTACGAACGATGAAAACTTTAAAAATGCCGGTGAGTTTGATTTACCAGCCTGGTTTACTGCCGAGAGTTCTAACTCAATTTCTAGTTCTATTTTAGTCAGCGATTCGGGCGTACCTGATGCGCAATCGGTATTATTAGGGGCGGGTCAAGATGCCTCGAATACACTCGATGCTTTCTTTGATTCAACAGCACACATTGGTGCGTTCGACGGCACTAATGATTGGCGCGATGGCTGGGCATTTGGTTTTGGTGGCGGCGAAGTAACCGCCCGTGCCGAAGTTCAAGGTTGTCCATCGGGCACCACATCGATCACCCCGGTAGATGGGGTAACCACTACCTGTGAAATTTCGGGTCGTATTAGCGCTGATTTAACGTTAACCAGTAACAACATGTACGCCTTAAGCGGTGCGGTTTTTGTTGGTGGCGATAACAGCGATAGCGCGGCACTCACCATTGAAGCGGGTACGACTATCTTTGGCCGTAGCGGTAGTGATTACCTGGTGGTAAGCCGAGGTTCAACCATTGAAGCAAACGGCAGTGCTATCGCCCCCATCACCTTTACCTCAAATCAAGATGTCACAGGAAGCGACACGGCATCTGGCCAATGGGGTGGGATCGTGCTGTTAGGTAACGCACCATCAAACAAGTGTCCGACCGATGGCAGTGATTGTGCACTGCAAGTTGAAGGTGTTGAAGAAGGTGGCGTGTTTGGCGGCACAGACTGGGAAGATCACTCAGGTACCTTGCGTTATGTTGTGGTTAAGCACGCCGGTTATGAAATTGCCCCGGATAACGAATTAAACGGCATCACTTTCGCTGGCATTGGTTCAAAAACCAAAGTGGAATACATTCAGGTGCATGATAATGCCGACGATGGTGTCGAGTTCTTCGGTGGTGCGGTCAATGCTAAATATGTGGTATTAACCGGCAACAAAGATGACTCGGTCGACTGGGATAATGGTTTCCGTGGCAACATGCAGTATGTATTGGTCAAACATGGTGCCAATAATGGTGAAGCGAACCGGGCGATTGAAGCGGATAACGACGGCAATTCACCGGCGAAAGATCCACAATCTAACCCTACGATTGCCAATATGACCATCATCGGCAACGACTTTGACAGTGCCGATAAAGACTCTGAAGGTATTTACCTGCGTGAAGGTACTCGCGCGCAATTGCATAACTTTGTGGTAACGGGTTCTTCCGGCATGGGCGAATGTTTTGAGATGGAAGCTGGTGTTACGGTCGATCAGGCGATTACCGGTGATAGCACTATCACTCATTCGGTATTTGCCTGTGGCGAGAATTTCAAAAATACAGCGGATTCAATGGAAACCAGTTTTGACTTAGCTGCCTGGGTTCTGGCATTAACCAACAACTCAACCGCAGATGCGCAAGTAGATGTATTAGATGGAATTTACACCATAGATACGACGACAGCAAAAGTTTTTGCCGATACCAACTTCTTCGATAATGCCAGCCACATTGGTGCGGTAAGCGCGACTAACGATTGGACTGCGGGTTGGACGGTAGGTTTAGAATAAACTAACAACTGGCTTGGTTATGACGACGGGGGCTGATCCTAAGTTGTAACCAGGCTTTTTTATTCTAGCAATTGTAATCCTTACAAAAAATTTATCCATTGCAACTTTTCCAACTATTTAGATCACCTATTGGCTTTCTACCCACGGGTTTTAAGCCAATCGAATGAGGTTGAACATGAACAACAATACAAATACGTTTCGTTTAACACACTTGAGTATCGCGTTATTAACTGCACTGTCAGTTAACAGCGTTTTTGCCCAGGAAAATGAAACCACAGCAAACGATGCAGCCATTGAAGAAGTGGTGGTTAAAGCCAGTCGTTTGAAGGGCACGGCGAGTGCCGTTCTCGAAGAACGTAAAAATCAGGCTTTTGTTGCTGACATCTTGGGGGCAGAACAAATTGCCCGTACCGGCGATAGCGATGCGGCATCGGCACTGAAACGGGTAACGGGCTTAACTCTGGTAGATGGCAAATACATCTATGTACGGGGTTTAGGCGAACGTTACTCAAGTACGCTATTAAATGGCGCGCAAGTGCCAAGCCCAGATCCAACGCGTACCGTATTGCCTTTGGATTTATTCCCAGCATCGATCATCGAGTCTTTGTCGGTACAAAAATCTTACTCGGCATCTATGCCGGCGCATTTTGGTGGCGGTAATGTGGATATTCGCATTAAAACCATACCAACAGATTTTACCTTGCAATTAGCGGCAAACCTTGGTGGTAATCTTGATAATGTTGGCGAAGGCATGAGTTATCACGGTGGTGACGACGATTGGTACGGCCGTGATGATGGTACCCGCGGAGCGCCGCCATCATTAAAGCAAGTTTGGCATAATTATCAGCAAGTTGAAGATTTAAGCCAAAGCCAAAACCGTCAAATTGCCGCTGACCTAAACCGCGATTACGATCCCCGCAAGGATGACGTAAGCCCCGATTTTGGTTTGGATTTTACCATCGGCGATCGTTTTGCCAGCGCTGCCGGCTTATGGAATTACGGTTATCTGGTGGCTACCTCTTTTGATGATGAATACCTGGTGTCAGAGCAATTTGCCGGTCAGGATTTTACTAAAAAACCGGATGGCAGTTACTTTTTACGTCGAGGGTTCGATGACATCAAGTCGACAGAGCATACGGTGAAATGGTCTGCTATGGTTAACTTTGGTGTTGAATATGATCACAATCACCGCTTAGATGTTAGTTCCATGCTACTCAATGACACGGTGGATGAAGTCAAAGTAAAACTGGGTAACACCAACAACGTGTTATTAACTGATGGTCTTCGTATTCGTGACAACCAAGTGTCATACGAGGAACGCGAACTTATTAGCAACCAAATTCGCGGCAGCCACAATTTTCCAGAATTAATGTTGCTGGGCGCGGATTGGTTTTATTCCGACTCTCGGTCAAACCGTTATGCACCGGGTAATGTGTCGACCCGATTTATTCTGGCTGACGAAGATATGGATGGTGAATTTGATTTTGACGATGAAAGTAGCTTACGCCGAGCAACCACGGCGTCTCGTTATACCTTTCAGGATCTTAACGACGATGTCGAAAACTGGGGGGCTAATGTTTCATTACCGCTAACCTGGGACAAGAGTGAGATTGAATTAAAGGCGGGCGCTAACTTTGTTGATAAAACCCGTGATGCCATGGCAAGGCGCATCGATGTCAATACTCTGGCCTTTGATGATGCCGATTTAACGGGTTCAGTGGTGAATGATATCTTAACCGATGAGCTGATCTTGAACTGGCCATTGGTTGGTAATGAGCAAATCATCCGCGACACTACGGTCGATGGTGATGATTATTTCTCGGCGCAAAAAATTGATGCCTATTACGCTGAAGTCGATTGGTTTTATGATAACACCTGGCGTATTACTGCCGGGCTGCGCTGGGAAGATTTTCGTCAGGTCGTTGCTCCGCTGAAAACCGATGGTCGTTTCGATTTACCCGCTCAGCCCACGGTTGCCGACTTACAAGATTTAGCGCGTAAAGAGGATGACTTTTATCCGGCATTGGCGCTCACTTATGTAGTGAATGAGCAAATGCAATGGCGTGCTTCTTACGGTGAAACCGTGGTACGCCCGGATATTCGCGAGATTGCTCCGGCAACCTACCTCGACCCGCTCACCGAACAGCCTATCGGTGGTACCCCAGGCGTACGTTCAACGATGATCAAAAATTATGATTTACGTTGGGAGTGGTACCTGGATACCGGAGAAAACCTCTCGATAGGGCTATTTTATAAGGACATGATCGACCCTATCGAATCGGTACAGTCACCTGCGCAAGATGGTCCTGCATTGATCCGAATTGCCAATGCAGAAACTGGCGAAGTGTATGGTATTGAAGCTGAATTTTTAAAGGATTTCACCTTTATCGGCAATGCTTTCGGCGGTATTGGCAACGATTTGTTTTTATCGGGTAACCTTACCTTGAGTGATTCTGAAGTTGAGATAGATACCCAGAACGTGGTGGAGCAAACCGGTGTGTCGGCGGCAATTACCAACCCGACTCGTCGCTTGAGCGGACATTCAGAGTACGTGATTAACCTGAACTTAGGTTGGGATGCCGCCAATGGCAATCACAGCGCGACCCTTGCTTATAATGTATTTGGCGAGCGGATAATTTTCCCTGGTATTGAAGGTGAAGATGACAAGTTTGAACAACCGTTTCATTCTGTTGATTTGATTTACACTTATTATCCAACGTATTCATCAACGCTGAAGTTGAAAGTGAATAACTTGCTTGATCAGAAAAAGGAAATTGAATTTGACGGTCAATTATTCCGCGCTGAAACGCAAGGCATAGGTTTTGATATCTCGTTCAAATGGGAGTTCGAGTAAGTTCGGTACGCCGTTGGCGGGACTTCAGTCTCGCGTGATGGCGAAGCCAGCTTCACCTTTGCGTTGATTACGGCCAAAATGCGAGGTTGAAACCCCGCCAACCTATAAGTTCTGCTCTCTGGTTGGCGGGACTTCAGTCTCGCGTGATGGCGAAGCCAGCTTCACTTTCACTAAAGTGCAACATTGCCTTAACCAAAATGTCACATTCGAGCGTTACACTTTCTCGCATATCGATAAGCCTTGATAACAACATAATCTTTTTACCGGGCTTATTACCTAACCTAAACATTCACTCATTTAGATGATTAAAGTGAATTAACCAAGCCAAAGGATTGTTATGAAATTTTCCAAGTCGGTACTGGCCAGTGTCATTATCAGCACTTCGTGGATGACCACGGTAAGCTTTGCGGCAGAAGACTTAACCGAAGTGGTTAAAGCGGGCACGCAAATTAACCAATCGGCCACTCAGTCACAACAGCGTATCGATCAATACAATATTGATATTCAAACTAAGCTGCAACAATATAAAGCGGTGAACAAAGAGGTCGCTGGCCTCGATATCTATAACGGCCAGATGCAACGGCAAATTAATAATCAACTGGCGGAATTGGCGCAATTAAAATTATCACAGCAACAGGTTGCGGTGATTGAACGTCAGATCTCGCCATTAATGGCACGCATGATCAGCACTCTTGAACAGTTTGTCGCCCTGGATGTGCCATTTTTGCCAGCAGAGCGCAGCAAGCGCCTTAGCGATTTAACCGAGATGCTTGACCGTGCCGACGTTGCGGTGTCAGAGAAATTCCGTCGCGTGCTAGAAGCGTATCAAGTGGAAACCGACTATGGCCGTACCATTGAAGCTTATACCGGCATGTTAACGGTTGATGGCAGTGAACGTGATGTCGACTTTCTCCGCATTGGTCGGGTAAGCCTGATCTATCAAACCCGCGATGGGGCGAAAATGGGTCTGTGGGATCAACCATCACGCAACTGGGTCACGCTGCCGTCGAGTATGCGCAGTGACATTAACAAAGGGCTGCGTATTGCCCGCAAACAATTGGCACCGGATCTGATTGTTGTACCGTTAAATTCCGCTAAGTAGTAAGGACGTAATAAAAATGAACATGTTAAATATGAAACCAGCAACGCAGCGGTGTATCGCAATGTTAGTGACAAGCATCAGCCAGCCATTGAAAAATTTAGGCTTGCTCTCTATCCTCGGGTTTGTCACTTTTACCATGCACCAGGCCTCTGCTAAAGATGCGGCCAACCTGGATCAACTGCTTAATCAGTTAGCACAAGGTAAAATTACTCAGAGTGCACAAAACCAACAACGCGAAGCCGAGTTTGTGGCGAAAAAATCTGAGCAAAATTCGCTATTGGCGCAAGCTGAAAATGAGCGTAAAACTGCCATAACCTTAAGCACCTCGTTAGAGCAGAATTACCAGGATAATGAAGTCAAACTGGCGAATCAAACCGAGCTGTTAAATAAACGCCTGGGCGAGTTAAAAGAACTATTTGGTGTGCTGCAACAAGTGGCAGGCGATACCAAGAGTAAATTTCAAACTTCAGTCATTTCGGCACAAATCCCTGGTCGTGAAGCATTTTTGGATGAATTTGCGCAATCGATGGGTTCATCAACAAAACTTGCCTCTATCGAAGAAATTGAGCGCGTTTGGTTTGAATTGCAACGAGAAATGACCGAAAGCGGTAAAGTGGTTAAATTTAACCGGGAAGTGGTGCTGGCCAATGGTGAAAAAGTCGCTGCAGACGTTGTCCGTGTCGGTAACTTTAACCTGGTTTCCCGTGGTAAATATTTAGAATACATTTTTGAAACCGGCAGTGTCGCTGAGCTTATCAGGCAACCAACGTCCCGTCATTTAGCAAGTGCGGCGACATTAAGTGCCGCCAATGGCGAGCAAGTATCGTTTTCATTAGACCCAACCGGTGGCTCAATCCTGTCGCTTCTGGTACAAGCGCCAAGCACCCAAGAGCGTATTGATCAAGGTGGCACAGTGGGTTACATCATTTTAGCCATAGGCGCGGTAGGTTTACTCATCGCCCTGGAGCGCTTTGTTACCTTGTTTTTAATCGGCACGAAAGTGAAGCGCCAACAGAAAACTGATGAGGCGAAACGTGATAATCCATTAGGTAAGGTGATGTTAGTACAACAAAACAACCCCGATGCCGACGTCGACACCTTAGAGCTGAAATTAGCAGAAGCCATTTTGGCGGAGTTACCGAAATTAACCAGTAAGTTAACCTTGATTAAAATCATCTCAGTAGTGGCGCCGCTGATCGGGTTATTAGGTACGGTGACCGGGATGATAAATACCTTCCAGGCGATCACCTTGTTTGGTACCGGTGACCCTAAGTTGATGGCCGGTGGCATATCGCAAGCATTGGTGACCACCGTTCTTGGTCTGGTGGTGGCAATACCTATGGTGTTTTTATTCACCTGGTTAAATACCCGCAGTCGCAACATCATCAGCGTATTACAACAACAAAGTGCCGGCATCATGGCTGAACGCTCGGAAAAAGAGGCATAAACCATGCTGTTTTTCCTCGAAATGATCAACGATATCCGCGAATTTATCGAGACTGGCGGACAAGTTCTCAACGTTATCGCCATTGTCGTTTGTTTTATGTGGTTGCTGATTTTTGAACGCTTTATGTTTTTCTTTGTAACCTTTAAAACCCTAAGAGCAAACATGTTGAGCCGTTGGCAGGCACGCCAACAGCAAACGGGCTTTAAGCAGAGTGACAAAGTACGACGCTGGAATAGTGAAGCGATACGACAAGCGATGATTTCTCGTGGCAGTGTCGGCTTGCATCAAAATTTAGCGCTTATTCAGGCATTGGTGGTGCTATGTCCGTTGCTTGGTTTGTTAGGCACGGTAACTGGCATGATAGAAGTGTTTGACGTGATGGCCATTTCCGGCAATGGCAATGCCCGGTCAATGGCATCGGGGGTATCAAAAGCCACCATTCCTACCATGGCGGGTATGGTGGCATCGTTATCGGGAGTATTCGCGGCAACGTTTTTGCAACGCCGGGCCAAACGCGAAACCCAAGTGTTAGCAGACGCCATGACGATGAGCCATTGCAACTCTGTCCGCTAAAGTATCCAAGGAAATATTATGAGAAACCAATTAACGAAAGTGTTACAAGAGCAAGACGAAGCTGAAGAAATCAACATGACGCCGATGCTGGACGTTGTTTTTATTTTATTGATTTTCTTTATTGTCACCGCATCATTTGTCAAAGAATCAGGCATTGAAGTGAACCGTCCAGAGGCGGCAACGGCAGTGAAAAAAGAACGCGCTAATATTTTGGTGGCAATCAGCGATAAGGGCGATATTTGGATCAATAAGCGGCGCATCGATGTACGCGCGGTACAAGCCAATATTGAACGGTTAAAAGCGGAGAATCCACAGGGTACCGTGGTCATTCAGGCCGACAAAAAATCGACCACCGAGGTGCTGATCAAAGTCATGGATTCGGCTCGTGCGGCTGGGGTGTTTGATGTCTCTATCGCCGCACAAGAAGCCTAAAGGGCAGGGAGGATTGATGAGATATGTCATTTCATTTGGCCTGGCAATAGCGATTACCTTTTTGCTGTTGTGGGGCATGCAAACCTTGATCTCAGCTGGTAACGATGCCATGAGTGAACCACCACGCGGTCGGGTGCTTGATTTTATTCGCTTAAAGCAAGACCAAGCGATAGTGAAAAAAGACAGGAAGCCTTTGAGGCCACAAAAGCCGAAGACGCCACCGCCACAAAATATGCAACCGCAAATTGCGAAAGCAAATCCTAATGCTAAGGCTAACAGCAGCAGTTTTGCCGCGGATATTCAAGCCGATGTGTCTTTAGGCAATGGTTTAAGTCTTGGCAGCAGTGACGGTGAGTATTTACCGATTGTTAAGGTTGCCCCTATTTATCCACGTCGAGCGCAATCACGCGGGATCCAGGGCTACGTTATCGTTGAATTTACGGTAACGACTAATGGCTCGGTGCGCGATCCTGTGGTGCTAACGGCAGTGCCGGAGAATATTTTTGATCGCGCGGCAATGGCTGCGGCGTTGAAATTTAAGTACAAGCCCAGAGTTATTGATGGCGTGCCACAAGAAGTGGCCGGCGTACAGAATAAAATCACATTCCAGATTGATGGTTAGGAGCGCGTCATGAGCGAAAAAATGAGCAAAAAAATGAGTGAAAAAACGACACCAAGACGCAACAGCGTAGTGACTAAAGTGCTGGTATTACCTGGCGTAGCGTTAACGTTACTGTTTGCCTCGAATAATATCTTTACTGGCAATTCGTCACTGTTTAACCGTGCTATCAGTGCCGAGCCGGTTACGCAAAAAACCAAAAAAGTGCCAGCGATGCGTGAGCGGGTATATAGCCAATTAGCCCGGGCACAAAAAACTGCGGATGACGGTGACATCAAAGCTGGCCTTGCCATTTTAGATGAAGTGAAAGACCGGCTAACAAGTTTAAACAGTTACGAACGCGCGATGTTATTCAACTTTTACGCTTTCATCCATTATGGCAACGATAATGTCGTTGCCGCAATCGACAATTTTGAACTGGTGGTAAAAGAACAAACAGGGATCAGTGATGCGCTTTATATCTCTACCCAGTTTTCATTGGCGCAGTTATTTATGCAACAACAAGACTATAAAAGATCTGAGCAAGCGTTGCTTGCCTGGCAATCGGCTAACAACAAGGCATTAACCGCCGACCAATACGTGTTATTTGCGCAAGTATATTATCAGCAGCAAGATTTTATTAACTCGTTAATGGCAATCGATAATGCCATTAGAGAGCAACACAAAAATGGCAAAGTCGCAAAAGAAAACTGGCTTATTTTAAAGCGCGCCGCTCATTATGAGTTGCAACAACCCGAACTGGTGACGGCAGTACTCGAAGATATGGTGCGTTTATTCAATAAACCGCAATATTGGTTACAATTATCGGCGATGTATGGCGAAATTGGCGAAGAAGCGAAGCAGTTAGCGGTGATGGAAGCTGCTTTTCAGGCCGGCTTTGTTGAACAGCAAGACGATATCATGACCCTGGCACAATTGTATATTTATCATCAATTGCCTTACAAGAGCGCGGTGTTAATGCAGCAAGCAATGGATGTGGGCAGGTTAACGGTAAACGAACGTCGCCTTGAATTACTTGCCCAGGCCTATATGCTGGCCAAAGAAGAACACAAAGCGTTACCGGTGTTGCAGCAGGCATCACAAATTAGTGAGTCAGGTAAGTTTGATGCGCAATTGGCGCAACTATACGTCAATTTAGAAATGTGGCAAAAAGCCATAGTATCGGCAGAGCAGGCAATAGCGCGAGGCAATATCGACAACCCGGGAGATATGCATTTAGCGCAGGGGATGAGCTACTTTAATTTGCAACAATTTGAGCAATCACTGATCGCTTTCGAACATGCACAATCCATTGATGAATCGGCAAACATGGCCAAACAATGGCGCAGTTATGTGCAGCGTGAGCAAGGTTATCAGCTGCAGCTGGTGCAGTTAACCGACAGTGAATAAATATTGAAAGAATAATATAGCGAGTTGATTAAATATTTTCCAAAAAAGCCGGTAAACACATAATACTTGTTTACCGGCTTTATTAATTTTTTGCTTAGTTAATGTAAATTAACAGTGCGAGTTACCAAATCTTTACTCGTTGTTCCGGAGCAAGATAAAGCTTCCCATCGGTTGCTACATCAAATGCGCTGTAAAATTCAGGCACATTGCGCACCGTACCATTGACTCTAAATTTCGCTGGTGAATGGGGGTTGGTGCCAACCAATTGACGTAGCATCTCTTCACGAAATACGCCACGCCAAACTTGACCAAAGCCGATTAATACCCTTTGCTCGCCAGTAAAACCATCAAGCACGGGCGCTTCTTTGCCTTGTAATGACAATTTATAGGCCTTCATGCCGATACTCAGGCCGCCTAAATCACCGATATTTTCGCCAAGAGTGAAAGTACCATTTACGTTTAAATCCGGAAAAACTTTAAAAGCATCGTATTGGGCTACCAGGGCGTTGGTACGGTTTTTAAACTCGGCTTTGTCTTTGTCGGTCCACCAGTTGCGTAATACCCCGTCACCGTCAAAGGTAGAGCCGGCATCGTCAAAACCATGGCCAATTTCATGGCCGATAACTGCACCAATGGCACCATAATTCACCGCATCTTCGGCATTCATGTCAAAAAATGGCGGTTGTAAAATGCCTGCCGGAAAGACAATTTCATTCAGTGGCGGATTGTAATAAGCGTTAATGGTTTGCGGATTCATGCCCCATTCGGTTTTGTCTACAGGACCTTTTTGGCGATCAAGGTTTTGCTGATAAACCACCAATGCCGCACGTTCGATATTACCGAAGTAATCATCGGCGTTGATCTCTAACTTGGAGTAATCTTTCCATGTATCCGGGTAACCAATTTTCGGGGTAAATTTAGACAGTTTATCTAAGGCTTGCAGTTTGGTTTCTGCTGTCATCCAATCAAGCTGCTTGATGCTTTGCTCATAGGCTTTAAATAAATTATTCACCATGGTTAACATCCGGGCTTTTGCTGCCGGTGGGAAATGACGTTTTACATACACTTTGCCAATGACTTCACCTAAGGTCGCATTAACCACACCCACGCCACGACGCCACATCGGTTGTTGCTCTTTTGCGCCCCATAAGGTCTTGGTCTTAAAATCAAAGTTCTCTTGATCTATTGCTGCGGTTAAACGAGCGCCATTAGCGCTTAAAGCTTGCCATTTTAAATACACTTTCCAACTGTCCAATGGCGTGTTCTTGATCACATTGTTTAAGTTTTTCATGTAATCAAGCTGGGTGATGACAAGGCCATCAATGTCGTTAACGCCGGCGGTCGTTAAGAAACGATGCCAGTCAAAATCTGCCATGATGCTGGTTAGCTCACTGAGTGGAATTTTGTTGTATAGCGCCACCATGTCACGAGTTTTTTCTTTTTCAAGGTGATACCCAGCAAGAGCTGTTTCGATAGCAAGAATGGTGTCTGCCGATTTTTTGCCTTCGTTCAATCCGGCGAGTTTAAACATTTTTTCAATGTGGCTGCGGTATTTGGCGCGAATGCTTAGCGATTTTTCATCGTCTTTGAAGTAGTACTCTTTGTCGGGTAAGCCTAAACCTGCTTGCCAGGTGTAGATCATATACGTGCTGGGATTTTTTAAATCCACGTATTGGCCTAAGGCAAATGGTGGGTTGTAGCCACGCTTATTGGCTTCGGCGAAATAGACCGCAAGTTCAGAATAGTCGCTGATGCCGCTGATCGCAGAGAATTCAAAATCCAGTGGTGTTACCCCTAAGGCATTGCGTTTTTCCATGTCTAAATAGGAATTATATAAATCACCAACTTTTTGCTCGTTGCTGCCTTTAGCAAAGGTTCCGGTAGAAGATTCTTCGATGATTTTTTTGACATTATCTTGTGAGGCGTCTCTAAGTTGCACCCAAACACCAGCACTGGTTTTGTCATCGGCGATGGTGGCGGTAGACATCCATTTACCGTTAACGAATTGGTTAAAATCGTCACCCGGGTTAACACTGGTGTCCATGTTGGCGAGGATCACCCCGGAGTTTTGTTGAGTTTGTTTGACCGCTAAAGTTTCGCTGCTTTGCTCGCTACTTGACTCACCATTAGAACAAGCACAAAGGCCCATTACCAATAGTGATGGTATGAATATTTTTTTCATTGAATTGTCCTGGAATGTTGTTGCACCCGAAAGTACTAATTATTATTTTATTTTGTAACCTATCCAATATAGCGGAAAATTCATTGATATCCAGTCGAAGATATATTTCATTACAATTTTGTTGCCGCTTAGGTAATATTACGATAATGCCAACAACTGTGAGCAAGGCCATGACGCAACTCCCCACTTTAATCGATTCAACTTTTCACCTTGAAAATAACATTATTACCTTAACCTTCAATCGTCACGACGTAAGAAACGCCTTAACCGGTACCCAAATTGCGGATGACATTGTTAACACCATAGACTGGATTAATAAACATAAAGACGTTGCGGTGTTAATTATCACTGCCGCAGGCTCGGCGTTTTCCTCTGGTGGCAATATTAAAGATATGGCAAGTAGAACAGGGGACTTTGCCGGAGATGTTAATGAATTAGAAAGTCGCTACCGCAAGGGCATTCAACGCATCCCGTTAGCGATACAAAAATGTGAAGTACCGGTGATTGCCGCAATTAACGGCCCGGCAATTGGTGCCGGCTTTGATGTCTGCAATATGTGCGATTTACGCATTGCCTCTAGCAAGGCCAAATTTGGTGAAACCTTCGTTAATTTAGGCATTATTCCCGGCGATGGTGGTGCCTGGTTTATGCAACGCATAATTGGCTATCAAAAAGCGGCCGAACTAACCTTTACCGGCAGAGTGATTGATGCCAATGAGGCGAAAGAACTCGGCTTATTGTTAGATGTGGTCGAGCCGGAGGAATTAATGAACCGGGCAAATCAGCTGGCGCAAGAAATTGCCAGCAAACCGACAGCGTCATTGCGCTTAACCAAACGATTAATGAAAATGGCACAACGCACAGAGCTGCCCGATTTCTTAGATATTTGTGCGGTAATGCAGGGCATGTGTCATAACAACCCCGAGCATTTGGATGCGGTAAATGTAATGCTGGAGAAACTGGCAAAATAAAAAATGATAAGGAGCCAACGGCTCCTTATCTTTTTAGGGTACAAGGTACGGGGTACAGGATACGTGCAGCTTGCGGGAAATGAGAGATAAATTACTCGTCTCCAATAAACTAAACGCGAAAACAATATCGATATTGCTTGTACCCTGTACCTTGTATCTCGTACCTTACTTCGCAATACGCTTGTACTTAATACGATGTGGCTCAATCGCCGCTGGCCCTAACGTTTTCTTCAACCACTGTTCGTAATCGGTAAAATTACCTTCATAGAAATTCACTTGCCCTTCATCACGGTAATCGATGATATGGGTGGCAATTCTATCTAAGAACCAACGGTCATGAGAGATAACCATGGCACAACCCGGGAACTCTAAGATGGCTTCTTCAAGCGCACGTAGCGTTTCAATATCCAGGTCGTTGGTTGGTTCATCGAGAAGCAATACGTTACCACCAGTTTTCACTAGCTTGGCCAAATGCACACGGTTACGCTCACCACCCGATAATTGGCCAATGACTTTTTGTTGATCGATACCCTTGAAATTAAAACGACTAACGTAAGCACGCGCCGGAATTTCATAAGTACCAATTTGAATGATTTCGTTACCTTCAGATATTTCCTGATAAACCGTTTTACTCTCATCCATGTCGTCACGAAATTGATCAACGGATGCCAGTTGCACGGTATCACCCACGGTCACTGAACCTGAATCTGGTGTTTCGGCGGCTGAGAGCATTTTAAATAATGTCGATTTACCGGCGCCGTTTGGCCCGATAATGCCAACAATGGCACCTTTGGGAATTGAAAAACTTAAATCATCAATCAACACTCGGTCGCCATAAGATTTCGTTAGGTTTTCAACATCGATAACTTTATCGCCAAGGCGCGGCCCGGGTGGGATGTATAACTCATTAGTCTCATTACGTTTTTGATTTTCATTACTTGATAATTCTTCAAAGCGCGCCATCCGTGCTTTTGATTTGGCCTGACGGCCTTTCGGATTTGAACGAACCCAGTCAAGCTCATGCTTAATGGTTTTTGCCAGGGCATTTTCGGTACGTTTTTCTTGTTCAAGTCGAGCATCTTTTTGCTCAAGCCAATTGGTATAGTTACCTTCATATGGAATACCATGGCCACGGTCTAATTCTAAGATCCAGCCGGCAACATTATCAAGGAAGTACCTATCATGGGTAATTGCCACAACAGTACCCGAGTAGTCATGTAAGAAACGCTCTAACCAGGCTACCGATTCGGCATCCAAATGGTTAGTTGGTTCATCGAGTAATAACATGTCGGGTTTTTCAAGTAATAAACGACATAACGCAACGCGGCGACGTTCACCACCCGATAGTACTTTAATTTGTTGATCCCATTCCGGTAAACGCAGCGCATCGGCAGCACGTTCAAGCACATTGTCAATGTTATGACCGTCTTGGGTTTCGATAATCGCCTCTAATTCGCCTTGCTCTTTCGCCAGCGCATCAAAATCGGCACCTTCTTCGGCGTATTCCATGTACACCGCATCTAAACGGGCAAGGGCGTTTTTTACTTCACTCACCGCTTGTTCAACACATTCGCGTACGGTGGCTTCTTCATCGAGCTTTGGCTCTTGTTCTAAATACCCAATTTTAGTGCCGGCAAGGGCTTTGGCTTCACCTTCAAATTCGGTATCGACACCGGCCATAATGCGCAGCAACGTTGATTTACCGGAACCGTTTAAACCCAAAACACCAATTTTGGCGCCAGGGAAGAAGGATAATGAGATGTCTTTTAAAATGGTACGCTTTGGTGGAACCACTTTCGATACGCGGTTCATCGAGTAGATAAATTTGTCTGGCAATGCCATGGGGAAGCCTTTTTTATTTTAAGGAATAATTAATTGTGGTTATTTTAAGTTAATAGGCGTGGAAAGCAAATTCTTATCTATTACTTAGCCATTTGTTTCATCGATGACATCTTGTTTTCTGCGTAAATGCTTTTCAGGTGACATGCTCGCAGATAAAACACCGACGATAACAATGTCTTTATTTCGTCGTAGATAATAAATAACATGCTCATTTAAAGGAAATTTAAATGCATTTGGGGAGATTTCATCTATTGTGATGCCAATATCAGGATTATTAGCTAAATTTTGAAATTTTTGTAAGAGATATTGCTTATAGATTTGCCACTGAGCATCACCCCAGTTTTTAATAGTGTAACTTCTAATTTGAGCAATGTCTGATCTAGCATGTTTTTTTAGGTAAAATTTAGTGTTGCCATTACTATTGCTCATTAATCATATTTGCCAGAATCAATTTCATCAAAAAAATCTCCACCTTCAACTAAATCATCTGGGTCTATGTTAGCAAACCGAGATTTAACGATTTCCATTTTTAATGCTTCTATTTTTTTATACTCTTTTGAAGAAATAACCACAGCAACTGATGTACCATTTTTAACTATTTCAACTGGCTCTGATTGTACGTTAATCAACATATTACCAAACTTAGTTTTTGCTTCGTTAGCTGTTAGAGATTTCATAATAGGCTCCTGAAAAACAATATTTACCAGTGTAGTCGAATCGTTCGATTTGTTCAATGTGATGTTTTATCCAAAATATAAAATATAAAATATAAAATATAAAATATTTTAAGCATTTACTTGTTGAGCCACTGATATGTTAACGTTTGCCGGTAAAAACAATCATTTCGCTATGTTCTGACCACAGTGGGTATTTGGCCATCACCTTGGTAAACATTGGGCTTTGCAAGTATCGATTTAACCATCGCTTTACATTGGGGTAGGGAGATTGTAGATACCATTGGCGCTCAATTTTGGCAAATTGTCGAATAAAAGGCAGCAGCGCGATATCGGCTAAGCTTTCTTTTTCATCAATAATATAAGCATGTTCGGTTAAGCGTTGCTCCAGGTCTTTTATATACACTTCGCAGGCCTGTCGGCACTCAGTCAGGTTGCTTTCGTGATAGCGTTTGGCGCATTTATATTGTTCTAAACAGGTTTTGAATGGCTCGTCAAATTGCTCAATTAAAGTCAGTATTTCTGCACAGCCGCTATGGAGCAAGTCATCTGGATCACTTTCATTAAGTGCCCACAACATCACCTCTAAACTTTCATCAATCACCTGCTCTGATGCTAATACCAAAATAGGCACTGTGCCTTTCGGGGACGCAGTGAGCATTTGCTGCGGCTTATTGTTCAAAACCACATCGCGTAATTCAATGGGTTGTTTTGATTTGTATATTGCTAACCGGGCCCGCATGGCAAAGGGGCAATTTCTTAAAGAATATAATACGGGTAATGTCATCTGAGCTTCTTGTTTATGAAAAATTGCGAGTATAAATTGCTGCTATAAATAGTTTAGGCAATTTGCTCTGTGTTTTCATTGCTTTACTGTAAATAAGCAATACGGAATAAGTTTTTCGCGAAATAAGCGTACTTTAGCGGTATTCAGCAGAGAAATATACGGGTAAAATCCCCGCATTAAAATAAACGCCCACTACTATTAGCAAAGTTATTGGCTAAATTACTGACCATAAGTTGTATAAATGAATCCTAAAATTGAATTATTAGCGCCAGGTGGCGATGTTGACGCCATTAAAGCCGCCATTATTGCCGGTGCCGATGCGGTATACTGTGGTTTAGATACCTTTAATGCCCGTAACCGTGCATCTAATATTTCTTTTGAGCAACTGCTCGGCATCATTCGTTTAGCCCATCAGTATCAATGCCAAATCTTCTTAACCCTCAATATTGTGATCTTAGAGCGCGAATTTAAGTCACTGGCCAAATTATTAAACAGGCTGGTGAACACCTCGCTAGACGGGGTGATAGTGCAAGATATTGGCATGTTTTATATTCTCAAAAAGCATTTTCCAAGCTTAGATATTCACGCCTCAACGCAGATGACCACCCATAATGTTGGTCAAATACCCTTCTTAAAAAAATTAGGGGCGTCACGGGTTAACTTATCGAGAGAATTAAATTTACGTGAAATTACCACCATGGCCAGCGCGGGTCGTGAGCACAATGTATTAACCGAGGTGTTTGTTCATGGCTCGCTTTGCGTGGCATTTTCAGGGCTATGTTATTCAACCTCTGCCAGTGTTGGTAATTCAGGCAACCGCGGTCGTTGCAGCCAGGCTTGTCGTGAAGAATACGAAACCACACCATCAGGCAATAATTTTCCATTAAACATCAAAGACAACTCGGCGTTTTTTGATTTACCGGCGTTAATCGATGCGGGCGTACATTCATTCAAAATTGAAGGTCGTATTAAGGGCGCAAGTTATGTGCATACCGTGGTGGACAGTTTCCGTAAACAAATTGATGGTTTAGTTAACACCGGTGAGTTAACACAAGACGGTGAACGTCTGTATAAAGTGTTTAATCGTGATTTAACCAATGCCTTTTTACGCGGCGATTTAAATCAGTCGATGTTTATTGAAAATCCACGTGATAATTCAAAAGAGCATGCAATTAAAAACTATGCCAATGACGCCAGCAATGCGATTTCAGTGGTACAAATTCAACAAGTAGAACAAAGCCTTAATAAAGAAAAAGATCAAATAAGCGCCACGGTTTTCGACAAAATAAAGTACCTTAACATTGATAAGTTATTACTAAGCTTAGTGTTCTCTGGCGAAGCAGGGCAACCCTTAACGGTTACCGTCACTACTGAGCCAGGCACTGCACTTAGTTTGTCTGAACAGCGCAACAAAAATACTTTTATTGTCAGCTCAGAGCAGCTGTTAAGACCAAGCGAGCAAGCCGGTATTGATAAAGCGGCGATTGAAAAGCGTTTTAAAAGTTTAGGCAACGCGGAGTTTGATTTAACAACATTGAACATTGACGACTTGGCCAGCAACGTAAGCATTCCATTTAAAGCGCTTACGGGGTTGAAAAACGAAGTTGCGTCAAGACTAAATAATCAACAAGTAATCGCTGAAGTTACCCTGCCCAAACTTGAGCGATGCGCAAAAGCTGGCACCTCAACAGCGATAACAGCAGCTGATCAACAAGAAAAACGGGCGAAGCTCTCGATCCTCATTTGTGATCAAGCCGACTTAGCCTTAGCCGAAGTGACCGATGCCGATATTTACTTTAAATTGCCAGACGCCTATAAACGCGGTTGCAGCAAGTACGTGGCTTTTTTCCAAGAAAACCCACGCTTAATCCCTTGGTTTCCGGCAGTGTTAATCGGCAAAGATTACGATGTGGCGCTAAATATTTTAGAGCAAGTGAAACCTGAACTTATCGTGACTAATAACACCGGCATCGCCTATCGCGCTTATCAACTGGGGATTAAATGGATTGCCGGTCCATTTTTAAATACCACCAATTCTTATGCGCTATTGGCGATGCAAGAAGAGTTTAATTGTAGTGGTGCGTTTATTTCGAACGAAATTAATAACCAGCAAATTAAAACCATTGCCCGTCCGAACAATTTTAAACTGCTGTATAGCATTTATCATCCTATTTTATTGATGGCCAGCAGGCAGTGTTTTTTCCAGCAAAGTGTTGGCTGTGAAAAACCAAGAATCGATAATGGCTGTATGTTGTCTTGCGATAAATCGACCAGTATCACCAACCTTAAAGGGGCGTCATTTGCCATTGACAAACAAAAGGCCGGTTACCCCAGTATTTATAATCAAGATCAGTTTTTAAATACTGAGATCATTGATGATCTTGCCTCACTTTTTGACGGTTTTATGATTGACCTGACGAACATCGGCGCCGGTGATAAAGAATTGCCTGACAAACCACAACTCATTAAACTATTTGAGCAACTGCTTAGCGGCGGCTCAAATCGCAATTCAAGCGATGACTCAACGGTTAAAGAAACCCTAAATACTATGGTGCCAGAGTCAACCAGTATTCAGTATTTTAACGGGTTGTAGCTATTTAATTTTGTCGGCTGATATTTTGCGTTATAAGCCAAGTGTTAGCTGGCGACTCGCCCATTTGTTCGAGGTAGTCTTTTACCAAGTCGATAAAAATTTGGGTGCGTTTGGGCAGAGACTTTCGTTTTGGATAGAGAATCTTTGGCCGGTGGCGGCAGCTTTACCCGGACGTTAAAAGCCGAAAACGGCAACTGGGCAGCTGCCGCCAGAAGGTTATCAACCGACAGGGCAAACCTGAACCGTATTGCCAAAAGGTTGGACATTAAGATAATCAAGAGCGTTGTTGATTAGCACGAACACTGGTGGATTCTCGTTTCACCAGTCTGGGAATGTGTTTTAAGTTTTCATCCATGTTAGTTGGAGAAGTTTTATTGGCTAATTCAACTGCCAAGTTTGCCGCCTGTCTTGCCATTTCTTCAATCGGGTAATTGAGCGTGGTAAGTTTTGGTCGGGAATAGCGCGACAGCAAAACATCATCAAAACCAATCACTGAAATATCGGTCGGTACTCGAAAACCATTATCTTCAAGGGTCGAGATGGCACCGATGGCCATCGCGTCATTGTAAACAAAAAGGGCAGAAAACTTTTTACCACTAGCCAACAACTTTTGCGTGGTAATTTCACCCCCTTGTAAGTTCGGCTCGCCATATTCAATCAAAGTAGGTTCAATCTCAAAGTCTGCTGCATTTAATTCATTTTGAAAGCCTTGCAGTCTCAGGCTGGGATCATCAATTTTGTATTTACTGGAAATGCAGGCAAAGTTTTTATGTTGTAACGCCAGCAGGTGGCGTGCCGCTATTTTTCCACCTTCCAGGTTATCCAGCCATACACAGCGATGGGCAATTTGCTTAATGTATCTATCAATGAGAACCAACCCCGATACTTTTTCGGTTAACGCTATCAGTTCATCGGCAGACAGTTTTTTACTGTGGATCACCATTACATCGCAGCGTTGCTCAATCAGTAAGTTAATCGCCTGTCGCTCCGATTCGGCACTGACTTGGCCGGTACTTAATAGCAATTGCATGTTTTGTTGACGCGCAACTTGCTCGACGCCATTGGCCAGTGAAGCAAAAAACGGATCGGTTAAGTCGGGGATCACCACCCCGATGGTGGTGCTCTTTTGGGTCACCAAAGCACGGGCATTGGCATTTGGCGTGTAGCCTAAGTCATTCATGACTTTGGTCACTTTATCTATGGTTTTTTGACTGACTTTCGGACCGTTGTTTACCACGCGTGACACGGAAGCGACTGAAACACCGGCGATACGAGCGACATCTTTGATGGTTGCCATAAGGGTAAATGTTTACATTTTTTAGTGGGTTAATGGTTGAAGTTAATATACCTTAGTTAGCTGGCGTTGTGCAAGTCCACGTGTTTAAGGGAATTAATGGTTGCATCTTAAAGTGTAAACGTTTACCCTTTGGTGCAGTGATTTACTAAAGATAGCTAAAAATTATGACGATTGAACTCGAAAATATTGAAAATAACCGCGCTGTTGAATTTGATCCGACGGAGCATCCGCATCGCCGCTACAACCCTTTGATTGATGAATGGGTGCTGGTTTCTCCGCACCGGGCGAAGCGTCCCTGGCAGGGGCAGGTGGAAAAGCTGGATGAAGAACAAAAGCCTGCGTTTGATGAAAAATGTTTTCTCTGTGCCGGTAATACCCGAATCAATGGTGAAGTCAATGCCGATTATAAAGACACCTTTGTCTTTACCAATGACTTTGCCGCGATAAAACAAGATACGCCAATGGTTGCAAGTGATGATCCGTTATTTAAAATGGCGACGGAGCAGGGCGAGAGTCGGGTGATCTGTTTTTCCCCTGATCACAGCAAAACCTTGCCGCAGTTATCAATAAACGAAATCTCCAAAGTGGTAGATACCTGGCAAAGTCAGTGTGAACAGTTGGGCAAAACTTACGCCTGGGTGCAGGTATTTGAAAACAAAGGCAGCATCATGGGCTGTTCTAATCCGCATCCGCATGGGCAAATTTGGGCACAGCAGCAATTACCTACCTTAGTGATGAAAAAGCATAAGGCACAACAGGCCTACTTTCAGCAATATGGCAGTAATTTATTGCAAGATTACGTTAGCAAAGAGGTTAACAACGAAGAGCGAGTTGTGGTCATCAATGACGATTGGCTGGTTGTCGTTCCGTATTGGGCCGCCTGGCCGTTTGAAACTTTACTGCTACCACGTTTTGCTGTGTCGCGCATTACCGAGTTAAATGCACAACAAAAGCTCTCTTTAGCGGACATACTCAAACAAATCACCATCAAGTATGACAATTTATTCAATTGTTCTTTTCCATATTCTATGGGCTGGCATGGCGCCCCATTTGATGGCGAAGTTCACGACGCCTGGACCTTGCACGCCAGTTTCTTCCCGCCGTTACTGCGCAGCGCTACGGTACGCAAATTTATGGTGGGTTATGAAATGATGGCGGAAGCGCAACGAGATCTAACCGCCGAACAAGCCGCCGAACGATTACGTAATTTATCTGATATCCATTATAAGGAGCAAAACTAATGACTCATCAATGCTCAGAGAAACAAAGTTCAGAACAACTAGGCTCTGAACAACAAGGCTTGGCGCAACAAGACCTTGTTAAAAGCTTATTTGTACAACAATTTGCAAGCGCTGCCGAATTAGTTTGTCATGCCCCTGGCCGAGTGAATTTAATTGGCGATCATACCGATTATAATGATGGCTTCGTCTTTCCAGCGGCGATAAACTTCGGCACTACCATTGCGGCAGCAAAGCGCGAAGACGCCGTGGTAAACGTGTATGCTCATGATTGTGACCAACAAAGCAATGAATTTAACTTGAGTGAAGTAGCGTTTGATTCACAAATGATGTGGAGTAATTATGTCAAAGGCACATTGCTGGCATTAATGAAAACATACCCTGAAATCAAAGGCGCCAACCTTGTCGTAACCGGCAACGTACCACAGGGCGCAGGGTTAAGCTCTTCCGCCAGTTTTGAAATTGCCATTTTGAAAACCTTTGCTGAGCTTTATCAATTAGACTTAGATGGCATCAAGGCCGCTCTCATGGGGCAGAAAGCGGAAAATAATTTTGTTGGTTGTAATTGTGGCATCATGGATCAACTGATTTCCGCCATGGGCCAGAAAAACCACGCGATGTTGCTAGATTGCAAAGACTTGTCGTTTGAAGATGCACCGATACCTAGCAACTTAGCGCTGTTCATCGTCAATTCAAACGTAAAACGCGGCCTGGTCGATAGTGAATACAACTTGAGACGCGAGCAATGTGAACAAGTTGCCCAGCACTTTGGTAAATCGGCCTTGCGCGAAGTTAGCATAGAGCAGCTTAACGCGGCTAAAGAGCAACTTGAGCCAGTATTGTTCAGGCGTGCCCGCCACGTTATTAGTGAAAATGCTCGAGCAGTTGCTACCTTAACGGCACTAAAAAATAACGATATTGCCAGCATTAGTGTAGCAATGAAGGAGTCTCATAATTCATTGCGTGATGACTTTCAAGTGACGACCAAGGAAATGGATGGTCTGGTCGAGATCATCGACGGGGTTATCGGCAATGCCGGCGGCGTGCGCATGACCGGTGGCGGTTTTGGCGGTTGTGTCGTCGCCTTAGTGCCAAGGGCTATGGTTGAAGAATTAACGGATGTGGTGAATACCGCCTATCCACAACAATTTGGTTTAGAGCCAAGCATTTATTTATGTACCGCCACCCAAGGCGCATTTAGATAACTGATTGAAGCAATCTACTAGCCATTATGAAAACTGGCTAAAATGAACAATTAGCTAATAAAAAAAATTATAACTAAAACGAAAAGGTGAACAAGTTATGGAATTTGCAAACAAATTGGGGACGATAGACAGCACGATTTTTATCGTCTACGTCATCGGGCTATTGTGTCTGGCCTTGTGGATTTCTCGTAATGAGAAAAAAGAAGGGGCGAACACCGAAGATTATTTCTTAGCCGGTAAAGCATTGCCCTGGTGGGCTATCGGTGCATCATTAATCGCAGCAAATATTTCTGCTGAACAAATTATCGGTATGTCCGGCTCTGGTTACGCGATTGGTTTAGCCATTGCTTCTTATGAGTGGATGGCGGCGATTACCCTGATCATAGTCGGTAAATATATGCTGCCTATTTTCCTCGAAAATAAAATATTCACCATGCCACAATATCTCGAGCAACGCTTTGACAGCAAAGTAAAAACCACCCTGGCAATTTTCTGGTTAGCGGTATACACCTTTGTTAATTTAACGGCGGTGCTATGGTTAGGAGGTTTGGCCATTGAAACCGTGGCGGGTGTTGACTGGATGTTTGGCATGATATTCTTAGCGGTATTCTCTGTGGCCTACTCGTTATACGGTGGCTTAAAAGCCGTCGCTTATACCGACATATTCCAGGTTGTGCTATTGGTGTTTGGCGGGCTGTTCTTAAGTTATTTAGCCTTAGATGCGGTTTCTGATGGTCAAGGACTGTTAGCCGGATTTGGCGTACTTACCGATAACATGCCAGAGCATTTTGACATGATCTTAAGTCCTGAAAATGAACATTATATGAGTCTGCCAGGTATCTCGGTATTAATTGGCGGCATGTGGATCATGAATTTCAGTTATTGGGGCTTCAACCAGTATATTATTCAACGCGCACTAGCGGCGAAAGACATTAAGGAAGCCCAAAAAGGCATCGCCTTTGCTGCCTACCTGAAACTGTTAATGCCAGTGATTGTGGTGTTACCCGGTATTGCTGCCGTGGTGTTATATCCTACCTTAACCACACCGGATCAAGCTTACCCGTCAATGATGGCATTAATGCCCGTTGGTATCAAAGGCTTAGTCTTTGCCGCATTAGTTGCTGCCATCGTGTCGTCTCTGGCGTCAATGACGAACAGTATTTCAACCATCTTTACCATGGATATTTATTCACGCTTCAAGCCAAACCAAAGCCAACGCCACTATGTGCATATTGGCCGTATAGCCGCGTTAGTATCGCTATGTATCGCCTTACTCGTGGCTGAGCCATTACTGGGCAAGTTTGATCAAGCGTTCCAATACATCCAGGAATTTACCGGTTTCTTTACGCCGGGCATCGTCGTGATCTTTATGATGGGCATGTTCTGGAAACGCGCTACCTCAATGGGCGCATTATCTGCCGCTCTTGGTTCCGCGGTATTTTCGTTAGCGCTTAAATTCCTCTGGCCGGAACTGCCATTTATGGACCGAGTTGGCCTGGTGTTCTTACTGTGTTTAGCGCTCTGTTACTTAGTATCAATGCTGGGTAAACCGACTACCGAAGATAGCAGTGTCAGTTTAGAGAAAGTGAGCTTTGCCACCAACAAATCATTTAACGTCGCTACCGTGGGTGTGGTGCTTATCCTTACTGCTTTATATGCCACTTGGTGGTAATCATGCCAAGTCCGATAATTTATTGACCAATAAATTGGCGGAATAGCTATCCCTAACCGGAACTCACTGTGGTGAGTTCCGGTTAAATTTCACAATCTTTAAAGGCCAAAAACATGCAAGTATTAGTCACTGGTGGTGCTGGATATATCGGCTCTCACACGGTTTTATCGTTATTGGAACATGATCATGACGTAATCGTTTATGACAATTTATCGAACTCAAATGTTGAGTCTATTGCCCGCGTGGAAAAGCTGACGGGCAAGTCCGTGCAGCTTGTTGAAGGTGATATCTGCAACAAAGATAAATTAAGCGAGGTGTTCGGGCAATACCATATTGATGCGGTCATTCATTTTGCCGCATTAAAAGCGGTCGGCGAATCGGCGCAAATTCCGTTAAGTTATTATCAAAACAATGTGCACGGTTCGGTGTGTTTACTGGAAGTGATGCAACAACATAATGTGCGTAACTTTATTTTCAGCTCATCGGCCACCGTCTATGGCGAAGAAAATGACGTGCCGTATGTGGAAACGATGAAGCTAGGCACGCCGTCTAGTCCATACGGTGCCAGCAAAGTGATGGTCGAGCGGGTGCTGGCGGATTTTGCTTCGTCAGATAGCAATTTCAGGGGCGTATCATTGCGTTACTTTAACCCCATCGGTGCCCATGAGAGTGGCGAAATTGGCGAAGATCCAAAAGGTATTCCCAATAATCTGTTGCCTTATGTGGCGCAAGTCGCCGTTGGCAAACGCGATAAACTCAGTATCTTTGGTGATGACTATCCGACTGCTGATGGCAGTTGTGAACGCGATTATTTACACGTTATGGATTTAGCCCAGGGCCATGTGGCGGCATTAGACTGGTTAAATAAGCACAGTGATTTTCGTGGCGTTGAAGCGTTTAACTTAGGCACCGGCAATGGGGTTTCGGTATTTGCCATTGTCAAAGCGTTTGAGCAAGCCATTAATAACACCATTGCCTTTGAGGTATCGCCAAGAAGGGCTGGCGATCTGCCGGCGTTCTGGGCGAATGCGACCAAAGCCAATGAAGAACTTAACTGGCAAGCGAGCAGGTCGTTAGAGCAAATGATGCAGGATACCTGGCGCTGGCAGTTGCACAACCCTGATGGCTATCCAGCGTAATGGTGACAGTGAACCCGGCATTGGCAACGGTGTTACTTAGGTCTTTGGTACTGAGCAACGACAACGGCATGTCAGTGGAAATCATTAACTTTGGTGCACGCATTAAGTCGATTAAATTTCCGCTCAATGGCAAGCCGACAGAAATGACGCTGGGCTACGCCAGCGCCGCAGAATATTTAACCGATGATTTTTATTTAGGCGCAACCTGTGGCCGGGTGTGTAACCGTATCGCTGGCGGCAAGTTTCGACTGGCAGGGCAGCTGTATCAATTACCGTTAAATGATGGCAATAACTGTTTGCATGGTGGCGATAACAATTTCTCTATGCGTTATTGGCAAATCGATAAGCAGTCTCAATCTGCGGTAACGCTCTCGCTTATTTCAACCGATGGCGATCAAGGCTTCCCCGGCACGGTAAAGCTGGCGCTAACCTATCAGTTAAGTGCGGATAATCAGCTCAGCATCCAGTACCTGGCCAATACCGATTTGGCCACACCAGTCAATTTAACCAACCATACGTATTTTAATCTGGGGGAGAGTGATTGTCAGTCATTATCCCTACAAATGCAGTCATCGCAATATGTTGAAAGCGATAGCGACAATATTCCAACGGGTAACATCGTTGCGCTGAAAGACACAGATTATGATTTTAACGAGCCTGCAACTATCGGCCAGCGACAAAGCCATACTGAAGATAAATCATTGCAACACAAGCATGGCTATGATCATTGCTTTGTCTTGGATAAGGTTGCGTATGCACAGCCCAATGCGGTGTTAACTTCCCATAAGAACCAGGTCAAGCTGTCGGTTTATACCGATCAACCGGCAATCCAGCTGTATACCGGTTTCTATTTGTCGAAGCAATTTAACTCCTATCAGGGGGTGTGTCTGGAGGCGCAAAACTACCCGGATGCGATTAACCATGATCATTTTCCCTGCTCGGTGTTAACTCCCGATAAAAGCTATCAGCGCAACATTGTGTTTGCTTTTGAATCGGTAAATTCTGCGAGTTAGCGACAAAATGTGATGCGGGGTTCTTGTTTGAACATAGCCCTTATTTGTCCCGTTTAATGAAAACTGCAATGGCATAAGTATAATTTGTTGCCAACTACAGGGAAAAGTTTGCCGTTTTAATTTATAGTGAATTAAGTCTATTTTTTTACGATAAAACGGTGCCCTATGCCTGAGCTACACCAGCAAGCAAAACGATTACTTTCAGTTTTTATGATTTGTTGTATCGCCAGTTGCGGTGGTAGTGGCTCAGACAGCAACAATAAAGTCTTTACCCCATATCAATACCAAGCACCCGAGCAAACCAATGATGGTTGGCAAAGTGCAGACCTTGCCGAACTTAACATTCAACCCGACTTATTAACGACTTTGGTTGATAATATTAATTCCGATACGAATGGCTTTCGCCACATTGATTCGGTGTTAATCGTAAAAGATAACAAGTTGGTGTTTGAACAGCAGTTTAAACGCGAACTGGATTTTAGCGATGACTGGGCCAATAACAAAGACATCGACTTGCATATTCTTAACTCGGTAACAAAAAGTTTTAACTCCGCGCTTATCGGTATTGCCATTGAGCAAGGGTATATTGCCAGCCCAGAAGTAAAAGTACTGGATTATTTTCAACATAAAAACTTCAATGCGAATTGGGATGTTCGCAAAGCAGATGTCACCTTAAAAAACTGGCTAACCATGCGCCACGGCCTGCAATGGGATGAATGGAATGTTTCCTATTTACTGCCTGAAAACTTAAACTCGCAAATGAATAATGCCGCCGACCCGATACAATTCTTATTAGACCGGCCTATGGCTACCGAACCTGGGGAAACGTTTGCATACTCTACCGGCATTAGCTTTGGCATTGGTCGTCTGCTGCAACATGCCACGGGTCAAAGCGTAAGCCATTTTATGCAACATAACCTGTTTGATCCGCTTAATATCGCAAACTATGACTACTGGTCACTCGATGGTCAACTTCACACCGGCAGTGCCTTGTATTTAAGTTCCAGAGACATGGCTAAATTGGGGCAGTTATATTTGGATAAAGGCAAGTGGCAGGGCCAGCAAGTGATATCGTCTGCGTGGGTTGAAGAGTCTACCGTGCGCCATGTCGATAATGGCAGTTGGGGTTATGGCTATCAATGGTGGATGACAACCTTTACGGTGAATGGCGAACAACTGGATACCTTTTATGCCGATGGTTTTGGTGGCCAGTTTATTTTTGTGTTTCCCAGCATAAATGCGGTGATCGTTTTTACTGGCGATGCCTATGAACCGGAGCAAAAAGAACAACGCAATGTCAGTCAAATTTTAGAGCAATACATCCTACCGGCATTATTATGAAGTAACTCTAACCTTAACCCCAACCATAACTCTGGTCTTTCATTTCGAGTAACGACCTTTATCGCAATGAAAGTAAATTTTTTCGAAGCTCTGAGCTGTTTTATACCAATTCCGACAATTTATTGGCCAATAAATTGTCGGAATTGGTATTATGTTACAAAACGTTAACATCTGACAAAGCGATAGCTATCCCCCTTAAGGTTTCATTATACTGATACCAATTATTAACCTTCAACAATGTTCCCTATGAGATACAAAGTGATACATATCGACAAGCAGTGGTACGACTTTATTTTTATGGCTTAGTTATTATTTACTCATCAACGCAGGCTTTAACAGAGTTTTAACGAAATATTAAAAAAGCATTAGCAGCCGCGTAAATAAAACTTAATATAAAAATATACATAAGGATATCTATGAAAAGGTCAATTAATCAATGTCTTGTCAATCTACTCTGGGGCTCAGCGCTGCTTAGCGCCACACCACTTTTCGCCAACACCGATGGCAATGGTACCGATAGCAACAGTAACGCTGTTATCGCCACCGAAGCCGAGTCGCCCAGCGGTGGCTACCTTAAAATCGGTTACGGTTATAAATCGGAAGTAGGGCCTTACGAAGATGAAGATAAAGGCGGTTCACTGTTTGTCAGTGGTCGTTATCAATTGCAAAGTGGCTTCTTCATTGAAGCGTCTTATGGTGCGAATGAGTTGGAACAGGGGCTTAATCTTGGTTATAACTTTTATAATAGCGAGCATTGGAACTTTGATATTCTCACGGTAGAGGCGCACGGCGATATTGAATATCATATAGTCAATGATGTGACTTCTGTACAAGATTATAAAGATAACACTGGAATGCTCGGCTTTCGCACCACGGGTATCTACGCGCAAACAATGCTGCAATTTACCATCGCGCCGTATTCTTTTAATGATGAGTATGATGATGGCGTTTATGCCTCAATGTGGGCGGCACAAACCTGGCAAATTAAAAATTGGGAGCTGTATGCCTCGGCGGGTATTGAATATCGCTCTGAGAATATATTAGATTACTATTACTCGACCTCGGATGCGTTGGAAGAATTCGGTTTTCCACACTACCAAGCGGATGATGGCTTTAATGTGATTGGCCAGGTAGGCGCCAGCTACCCCATCAGCGAGAATGTATTATTTGAAACCTATTTCAGATATACCGATATTGCTGACAGCATCAGTGATAGCCCTATTATGCAACTAGCTGATCAGCAACCCGGCCGTGATGATAATATCACCGAGTATGGTATTTTGTTTAGTTATGTTTTTTAATGGGAGCATTCGATGAATTTTCTGATTAAAAAATGGTGTTCAATCACCACCAATTGTCCCCTTATACTGCGTATTGTGATTACCATGCTAGGATTGTTGCTTAGTTTCAATAGTAAAGCAGACTCTACTGTGCCAATGTTGAAATTATCACCGAAGCAATGCATCGCTTTGCATCAAGGCAAAAAGTGCTATGTAGATATTGAACTGCAATGGCGAACGCCAGAAATAGGCGACTATTGTTTGTTTTCATCACAACAACGTTCGCCGCTAACGTGTTGGCAACAAGATGATAAAGGCGAATTTAAAAAAGAAATTGTAGCAAATCAAAACGTCATATTTATACTAAAAGCCCACGGCAGTAACAAATCTATCGCAACTGTTGAATTAGAAATGGCCTGGGTATACAAGAAAAACTCTAGATCTCGCTCATCATGGCGGATATTTTAGGAGTGCAAATGGAACAAGACAAAGCAAGAATTCTTATTGTCGAAGACGATCGTGAATTGGCCGAGTGGATGCAAGAATATCTGCAAGCGAAAGACTATCAGGTGAGTGTCTGCCATTGCGGCGTTGAGGCGGTGAAGCTTATTCAACAGCTAAATCCTGATGTTGTCATTTTGGATGGTATGCTGCCTAACTTAGATGGTGTTGATGTTTGTAAAGCGGTTCGCCCCGAGTTTACGAACACCATCATTATGGTAACGGCCCGGGATGAAGAAATTGATGAAGTGTTAGGCCTGGAAATGGGCGCCGACGAGTATCTAACCAAACCGGTAAGGGCCAGAGCTTTGCTGACCAGAGTGCGCAAAAACATTGAACGCCAGCAGGCGAAAGCGGTTACTGGTATTAACAATAACAGTTCGCTAAGCAAACAACACCTGCAGTTTGATAATTTGATCATTGATAAAGCGGCAATGTCGGTTTCGCTTGCCGGCGTGGCAATTAAAATGTCTTCCAATGAATTTGATGTGTTGTGGCTGTTAGCCCAACAAGCCGGGCAAATAGTGTCAAGAGAACAGCTAATCAGCCAATTAAGAGGTTTTGATTATGATGGTTTCGACCGTTCTGTGGATTTGAAAGTGTCGCGGCTGCGCAAAAAACTTGGTGACAATCCGGCAGAGCCAAGCCGCATTAAAACCATTTGGGGTAAAGGTTACTTGTTCGTGAAAGATACCTGGTAATGGCGATTCTTACCTGCATATTTACCACGCACTTGCTTGCTCGAACGATTGAAAAGGAGATCAAATGCGCACCTTAACTTACTCGTTGGTTGTCGTGGTTTTGCTCGCCACCGTTGGTTTGGGCTGGTTGTTTGACCAGCTCTATGAGCAATACTCAGCAAGAGATCAAACTCAGGATGTCGATAAAGTTAAAATTATCGAGCAGTTGGGCGCAGAGCTGGCAATCACGCTTGCGCACTTATCGAATCGGCATGAGTTTGTAAGGCAATGGTCTGAAGGGCAGCAGCAGTACCAGCTTAATTTAACGCCAGTAAAAAGCTTGCCGATGCCATCAGCTTTGCTCAAGCAAGTGAAACAGGGACAACCGTTATTATTAGAAAGCAATGAGCATTTGACCTTTCATTATTATTTGTCGGCAACCGATGAAATTATGACCTTAACAGCGCCACTGCTTAATTTTAAAGTTGCTGACCAAGCGTCAGAATATTTATTTACGATTTTATTTTATCTTGCCCTGTTGTCGATGTTTTTACTTTGGGTATACCCTTTGGTCAAACAATTACTGGCCTTAAGGAAAGCGGCAAAATCCTTTGGTGCAGGAAATCTAGAACAGCGCATTTCTCTTGGTTCTATTTCCTATATCGGTGATATTGAGACTGAATTTAATCACATGGCACAACGCATTGAAGATTTAGTCAGCGATGTAAAATTACTCAGCAGCGCGGTGTCCCACGATTTACGAACGCCTTTAGCGAGAATACGCTTTGGCATAGACACCCTAGCCGAAGAGGAGGATCCAATACTTAGAGAGCGCTACCAACAAAAGCTTAGCAATAACGTCGATGAGATGACCCGATTAGTCGAAACCCTATTAACCTATGCTCGCCTGGATCAGGGCATGCTCGACATTAATAAATCTGCCGTCGATATTGCAACCGTTATGGCTACTTGCATTAATCATGGTTTTTCTGAAATGGCTGACATTCAATTGCAAACCTTGCCGGGTCAATATGCACTTACCAGCGACGAATCGTACATGATTATGCTGTGCAATAATTTGCTACAAAATGCGGTGAAATACGGCAATGGCAAAGTACGGGTGAGGTTAGAGCAAATAAAAAATACTGTCATTATCACCATTGACGATAACGGCGAAGGCATTGACGAAGAGGAGCGAATTGATATCCTCAAACCTTTTGTGCGGGGTAAGAAAAAGCAGCAACAAAGCGGCCATGGCATTGGCTTAGCTATGGTCAAGAGAATCATCGATTGGCATCATGGACAAATCGAAATTAGTGATTCCACGGTGTTGTCAGGCGCCCAATTTAAAATTATCCTGCCAGCCAATTAATAATATTTGCTAATAAGGTTTACAAATGGCGTAACACTTTATTTACGGATAAGTGACTGAATTAACGATAGGCATATTTCTATTGCTGAAATTATTGATACAGCTCAAACTCGCAAACAATTTAACGGTGAAAATGTAACCCATAAATAGCATCCTGCGAACATTTAACTAACCAGAGATGATCGCAAACTTGGGGAAGACAATGACCGATATAAATTCACATTACCAAAATAACTTTGGCGAAAAATACGCGCAAACCTTACCAACACTAGGCGAAGCGATTGTTGAAGTTCTACAATTTTTCCAATGCACACAATTGTACGGCGTAGGAGGCGACTTTGCCGCCAATTTAATTGCCGCCTTTAAAGATGGCTTGCAGCTGTCGCCCTCGAGTAATGAAATGCATGCCGGTTTTAATGCCTGTGGTCACGCTGAAATTAACGGCATTGGCGCCGCGTTAACCACCTACACCGTAGGAAGTTTACCTTGTACCAGTGCTGCGGCCCTGGCGATCACCGAAAAACTACCGGTGATATTCATCTCTGGCGCACCTGGCGAGAGTGAAATATCCACCCATACTATTCATCATACCGTCGCCTCTTCGTCTACCTGGCGGGCAGAATATGATTGTGCCTTGGAGTCGTTTCGTGCCCTGGGGATGAAAGCCGAGCGCTTGCAAGGCGCAAGGGCCGTTGGCCAACCGAATATGGCAGCTGAGCGCTTTTTTCAATTGGTTGTGCATGCTTATTTGAACAAAGAGCCGGTATTTATCGAGATCCCAAGAGATTTGGTCTTCCAAAAAACCCAAGCCCTGGCTTTGCCTGAAAGTGTTGATTTGATCAGCAGAAATACCTTTGTCTTAGAAGGCGAGTCATTCATTGCCGAGCATATTGTTGAGAAGTTAAAGCATGCGCAATATCCGTTAGTGTTTATTGGTGAAAACGTAAAACTGAATCGGCAGTTGCGTGAGCAATTAATGCAATTTTGTCATAAATTTAATATTCCTTATGCCACCACCTGGTTTGCCAAAGGCTTGTTTGATGAATTTGACTCGCTATGTCTTGGTACCTATAACGGCGTATTCAGCAGTAGTGACAATCGACATTACATTGAGCACCAGGCCGATTATATTATTGAAGTAGATACCAGTATCCATGCTCAGGATACCAGTTCGGCGTTTAATACCGGTACCCATGAAATTGACTCATTTAGTAATAAAACCGTGATCAAAGGTACGGTGCAAAATCAACAGGAAATTATCAATATTTTCAGTAGTTTACTCGTTGCGGAAATTGATCGGTGTGAACTGACGTTGCCCGCGAAAAGTTTTGCGAAAATTGATGATTTGGCAAAGTTTGATTTTCATAACCTTTGCTCAGTGCTCAATCATATTCAATCAAATAGCGAAAAGCCTTTTATCTATTTGCCCGAAATTGGTAATTCCTATTTTGCTTCTTATGGTTTGACCACGAAAAAATCCAGCATCGGCCGGAGTTGGCTGACCAACCCCTGGTATGCTGCGATGGGCACGAGTTTGCCTTATGCCAGAACCGTTTGTAAGACGTTAAAGCAGCAACAATCTGACGATGTGGCCGTACTGATCACCGGTGATGGTGGTTTTCATTTTCAACTGAATGAACTGATCCACTTCCAAAAAGAACAGCTCAACCTGATAGTTCTCTATATGCGCAATGATATCTATCATTTAGGCAAAAGTGGCGAAGGCGAAATTTATCATTGTTCAACCCCTGAGTTTGATGTGTTGCAACTGATCAGCGCTTATGGCGGCAAAGGCCATCATTGCGAAACCGTAGGGCAATTTACTCAAATCTTTGAGCAAGCGGTGACGGAAAGTCAAGGCATAACGCTAATCGAAGTGCCGGCAGATCTCGACCCGCAATATCAATGCGATGAAATTCAAATGTTGAATTTATACATTCAAGCGCAAAATGGCAACCCTGAAGCGATGCAAAGGTGGCAGAAGCTGAAAGCAATTTAAACTTAAGCTTCTGGCAACGAGCTACTGGCAACTGGCTGTATGTTTGATGAATTTACTTATCGTGTAACAATTCGAATGCTGCCCGAAGCTCGAAGCCCGTAGCCAGAAGCTATTAATATTTTGTACTTAGATGTACTTATACCGGACCGGCAGGGCGCCTGGGGGGAAGCTTCTAGCAATGAGCTACTGGCAACTGGCTGTATGTTTGATGAGTTTACTTATCGTGTAACAATACTAATGCTGCCCGAAGCCTTTAGCCCTTAGCCCTTAGCCTTTAGCCTTTAGCCAACAAGTGGATACAGCGAAGCCAGCAACAAACTTGCCATGGTTATGTTGAAAATGCGTAACTGCCGGCTATTACTGAGTAAACGCCTGAGTTGCTGGCCCAAAATGGTCCACACGCTCACCGACGGTAAATTGATGGCACCAAAAATGGCAGCGACTATGGCAATCGATTCAAAGCTACGTTCTGGTGAGTAAACACTTATCGCGGTTAACGCCATAGTCCAGGCTTTTGGGTTCACCCATTGAAATAGCACCGCTTGGATGAAGGTTATTGGTGTCGCGTTATTTTCATGGTTTGCGTCTGGCGATGTTGCTGTGGCTATTTTATAGGCGAGATATAACAAATATACGACGCTAAAAATTTGCAATGCCGTATAACTTATTGGATAAAGATCAAATAGTTGGATTAAACCAATGCCCACTAACACCACCATTAAGGTAAAACCCAGACCAACGCCTAACATATGCGGTATGGTGCGTTGAAAGCCAAAATTTGCACCTGAAGACATTAACATCAAATTATTCGGGCCGGGCGTAATGGATGATACAAAGGCAAAAGCCGCAAGCGCCATGAGTAATTCTAACTGCATAGAGTAATTCCTTAAAGACTTAATCAAATTGGTATGTTGCAATTATAAGGCCTTATCGACGAAATTATCTTGCGTTGTTTGTGAAATTATTGCTATATATGCAACATATGATTGAATTAGATAGCATAAGCAAAAGAATATTGCGTGAGTTGGAAAGTGATGGCCGTATCAGTAATGCCGAGCTTGCCACTCGTGTTGGACTTTCGGCCTCTGCCTGTTTACGCCGGGTACAAGAATTAGAGCGTTCAGGTATCATAGTTGGCTATCGGGCCGTGATAAACCACAAAGCATTAGGTATTGGTTGTATTGCCTACGTTGGTGTCGGCTTGTCGGATCATACCAAACATTCGCAAGAAGCGTTTGAGCAAGCGATCACTCGCTCCGTTGAAGTGCGGGAATGCCATAACATTACCGGTTCTTACGAATACCTGTTAAGAGTGGAAACCACCGATTTAATTGCCTATAAAAAATTTCATACCGATGTGCTGGGCGTGTTACCACAAGTGCACGCAATCACAACTTTTGTGGTGATGGATTCGGCCAAAGATGACCGCTAATTTACCCAGAGCACATCGCTATAATGACGAAATTTTTAAAGTAAACAGGGTAAATCATTTCAATAAATCAAAATTTTAGCCTGCAAATGTTTGTTTCTGATCGGTTTTTTCCCTACTATTAGTCGACTTCAATTTATCTGAGCAATTTGCTCTTATTCATTTGTGATTAAAGATTAAAATAAAAGGCTGTTAGGTAGGGTTATGTTTAGCTTTGTACGAATACTCTTGATATCGATGATATTTTATATCTCCCTAGCCAACGCGGTCTCTGCACAACTTGACAGTGTTCAGCAACGATTGGCAGATATTGAAACCATAGAAGATAAGTCTGTTGTTATCGAGCAAGCCCTGCAATTAATCGCTGATTCATTTCTCACTAGCAAACAACACCTGTCGATTTTAACGGTAATAGGCCATAGCCATCACGCCCTTGGTGATTTAGATGGTGCAATTGCAACGTTTATGCAAGCGCAACAACTAGCCAGTGCTAATAACTTAAAGCAAGAGGAAGCCGATGCTTATAAGTTAATCGGCGTGTTTAACTATTTTAAAGGTGACTTTCCGCAAGCATTGAGGGCTTATCGTGCCTCCTTAAATTACTACCAAAACACTGACCAATACCTTAAGCAGGCACATCTTTATAACAATATTGGCCTGGCGCAAAATAATATGGGGGATATGGAACATGCGTTAACCACTTTTAAAAAAGCGGAACATATCTATCAGCAATACGGTGATGAAGATGATAAAGTGGATATCCGTTTTAATATATCAGGCTTGTATTTAACGTTAAAAATGTATGATAAAGCCATTGAAATACTGCCGCAGATTATCGCAAAAAGAATTGCATTAAATGATCAAGATGGTTTAGCCCAGGCAAAGAGTTACCTGGCAATTGCCTATAAAAATTCAGGCAAGTATCAATTAGCCGAGCAATATAACTTAGAAGTATTAAATTACTATAAACGCAGTGAGCAACCTTATCACCTGGCGTCAGAATTAAATAATATGGCCGGTTTGTACAGCCAGATGGGGCTTATAGAGAGTGCGATTGATTATTCGAGAAAATGTATTGCCTTGAGCGAACAACAAAAGCATCAGGGGGCTTTGGCCAACTGTTTGTACGAACTGGCTAAGGGACTGTTTCATCAGGGGGAAATTGAGCAAGCATTTGACTATGCCAAGCAGTCGAATGAATTGGCTATACGAACCAATTACAAAGCCTTGATGTTAGAAAATTTATCATTACTTGCCTTAATTCATGCCGCCAGACAAGAGCCAAAGCAAGCCATCGACATAAGCAAAGCATTTAGAAAAGAGGTTGATGATGGCTATAACAATAATTTTAATTTAAAGCTGGTTAAATTTGAATCGGATCAATTAGCACATCAGGTTAAAACATTACAACAAGACAAAGCCTTTCAGCAAATACAGAGCGAACAAACCGAGCAAAGTCGAAATTTTATGCTGGTGGCGCTAATATTTGTATCGATCATCGTCTTCTTAATTTACCGCCGTAAAAAAGAGCTAAGCACCCAATTGCGCTTGGCCAGCCAAGTAAAAGAAAGAACCCATGAGTTAGAGCAGAGAACTGAACAGTTAAAACAAGCCAATAACATAAAAAGCCAATTTCTGGCCAATATGAGTCATGAAATTCGAACCCCGCTTACCGCCATTATTGGTCAGTCAGAAGCGGTAATTAACGGTGAAGTCAGCAAGCAGGATGTTGCCGCAGAAGTTAACGTAATTCATGCTAATGGCATGCATTTATTGCAGTTGGTGAATGATATTCTCGATATCAGTAAAATTGAAGCGGATAAGCTTGAATTAGATATCCGTGGCCAAAATCTCGATGTGATGATGCAAGATCTTGCCAACATGTTTAGCGAGCAGGCAAAATCAAAACAGTTAGAGTTTGTCATCAAAAATACCCTGCCAGCAGCATTTACCTTTAATGCTGACGGTTTACGTTTAAGTCAAATATTAATCAACCTTTGCTCCAATGCGATCAAGTTTACCAATAACGGCAGGGTGAGCTTAACCATTTCAGAAGAACACAATCATTTAGTCTTTATTGTCAACGATACCGGCATTGGCATGAGTAAAGAGCAGCAAAAAAGCGTGTTTAACAGCTTTTCACAAGCTGATAGCAGTATCAGCAGACGTTTTGGCGGTACCGGCTTAGGGTTGTTTTTGTCAATGCAACTGGCCAAAATGATGGGCGGTGAAATCAACTTAAACAGTACCCTTAATGTGGGTAGCACCTTTACCTTTAGTTTTCCTTATATAAAAGCAAATGCTTTGATTGCAGCAAAGCAGCGAAAGACTGAACTGAACCTGCTTACTGAGAAAATAACTGGCACCATACTGCTGGCCGAAGATCATGACGACAATAGACGGTTAATTGCCCGCTTTCTTAGCCGTTTAGGCCTGGACGTGGTTAGCGCAAAAAATGGTAAGCAAGCGATAGAGCTCTACTTAAAACATGATCCGCAAGTATTGTTACTCGATATTCAAATGCCAGAAATGGATGGCATAGAAGCGTTAGTAAAGTTAAGAGAGTTAGGCTGCGCGAAACCTATAATCGCGTTAACCGCCAACGCCATGTCGCATGAAGTAAAACATTACCTGTCTTTAGGATTTAATGGTCACCTAAAAAAGCCAATTGAAAGAAGTGAATTTGTGACCACGCTATTTGAGCATTTTAGTAAAGCCAATCTGCAATTAAGCATTGATGATGCCTTTAAAGGTATCGATATATCAGATTTGGTAGAAAATTATAAAGCCGATTTAACCCTTGATAAGCAACATTTACTTAACTTTAGCACTAGCCAGGATTGGGCTGCATTGCAACAACAGGTGCACCGGCTTGCGGGGTCTGCCGCGATGTTCGGTTTTCCAAAGTTATCTGATATTGCAATCAAGCTGGAAGTGAATTTCAAAACGTCTCAACCATTACCCTCAAAAACATTGAGCAATGAATTGATCGCAGAATTGCTTGAAGAAATTGACCATATTCAGCAATCATAGTGGCAAAGCAGGATACAGGGTACGGGGTACAAGGTACAGGCAGTCACCGTAAGCGAATAGAACGTTTAGATTTAACAGATATGTTGCGGGCATCGGGCTACTGGCTGCGGGCAGATAGTGTAAATGGAAGGTACAGGGTACGGGCTACAAGGTACAGGCAGTCACCGTAAGCGAATAGAACGTTTAGATTTAACAGATAAGCTACGGGCTACTGGCTTTGGGCAGATAGTGTGAATGAAAGGTACAGGGTACGGGGTACAAGGTACAGGCAGTCACCGCAAGCGGATAGAGCGTTTAGATTTAACAGGTAAGCTGCGGGCTTCGGGCTACTGGCTTCGGGCCGCTTGCGTGAGCGATAAGTGAAGTTACTTTTTGAACATAGGTTTCAAATTAGGCTTAGTTATATTTGCAAACGATCAGCATCAACTAGGCTGCCTGTACCCTGTACCCTGTACCTCGTTGCATTAAGAAAAAAGCCAGCGTTAGCTGGCTTTTTGATTAAGGATAGTGAATGACTTACTTGCCGTTAGACACTAAACCACGACGCTCAAGTAAATGTTGTGGGTTTGGCTCTTTACCACGGAAGCGTTTGTACATGGTCATTGGATCTTCGGTACCACCACTTTGCAGCACGTTTACCCGATAGCCGTTAGCAGCGTCTTGATCGAAAATTCCTTTTTCTTTAAAGACTTCCCAGGTATCAGCATCAAAAATATTTGACCAGATGTAGCCGTAGTAACCTGAAGAGTAACCACCGGCAAAGATATGCGAGAAGTAGGTTGAACGATAGCGTGGCGCGATTTCGTTAATTAAACCTAATTCCGCCAGGGTATCGGCTTCAAACTTGTCAGCGTCTTGCAATTCAGCCGTCTCAAGGGTGTGCCATTTTAAATCAAGTAAAGCGGCAGCCATATACTCAGTAGTCGCAAAGCCCTGGTTAAATTTACCTGAAGCCTGAATTTTCTCTACCAGTTCGGCCGGGATCACTTCGCCGGTTTTGTAGTGCTTGGCAAAGTTGTTTAACACTTGTGGCTCGGTCATCCAGTTTTCCATCACTTGTGATGGGTATTCTACGTAATCACGTGGCAGAGATGTACCCGTTAACGAACGGTAGTGACCGTCAGATAATAAGCCCTGAATCGCGTGACCAAATTCGTGGAATAAAGTAGATGCTTGATCAAACGTCAATAATACCGGCTCACCGTTTACTGGCGCAGGGTAGTTTAAAACGTTATAAATAATTGGCTGAACGTCCTCACCGTACATTTTAAATTGCTTACGGAATGAGCTCATCCAGGCGCCGCCACGTTTCGATTCACGAACATAAAAATCTGTCATGTAAATACCGATTGAAGAGCCATCTTTATCAAACACTTCATAGGTAGTAACATCCGGGTGATACTTAGGTAGGTCATCACGTTGTTTAAACTCAACACCCCATAACTGGTTGGCGGTATAGAATACGCCTTGCATGGTGTTGTTTAATTCAAAGTACGGTTTAGTGATTGACTCGTCTAAAGCATATTTCATCTTTTTCACTTTTTCCGAGTAGTGCCACCAATCCCATGCTTCCAGCTTGAAGTCGGCGCCTTGCGACTCGGCAAACTCTTGCATATCAGCAACTTCTTGCTTCGCCCGTTTTAATGATGCCGGCCAAACTTTGTTTAATAAGCCGTAAGCGTTTTCAGGTGTTTTTGCCATGTTGTTTTCAAGTACGTAATGGGCGTGAGTTTTATAACCCAGTACTTGTGCACGCTGGTAACGAAGTGATGCCATTTCTGCAGCGATCGCTTTGTTATCGTTCGCGTTGTCGTTATCCCCTCGGTGAGTGTAAGCATAGAATAACTGCTCACGTAACTTACGGTTGGTTGAGTAAGTTACGAATGGGTAGAAACTTGGACGGTGAGTGGTGAATACCCACTTACCGTCATGGCCACGCGCCGTTGCGGTAGCTGCGGCTGCGGCAACAATGCTTTCAGGTAAACCGTCGAGTTGTTTTTCATTATCAATAACTAATTCAAAATCATTGGTTTCATTTAATAAATTTTCACCAAACTGAATGCTTAATGCAGAAATTTTCTGGTTTAAACCACGTAAGGTTTCTTTATCGGCTGCGTTTAAGTTAGCACCGGCACGAACAAAGCCTTTATAAGTTTTTTCTAATAAGGTTTTTTGTTCGGTGTTAAGAGTTAGTGACTCTTTTTGATCAAATACGGTTTTAACGCGTTGGAATAATTTGTCGTTTAAATTAATGTCATCGCTCATAGCAGAGAACTTAGGCGACATTTCTTTTGAAATCGCCTGCATCTCAGGCGTCGACATTGAGCCAATTAAGCCATAAAAGGTGTTCGTTACTTTATCCAGTAAATCGCCGCCTTTTTCCATTGCTTCAATGGTGTTCTCAAATGTAGGTGCTGCCGGGTTATCGGTAATTGCGGCTATTTCGGCTTTTATTTCGCCGATGCCCTTTTCCATTGCTGGCTGATAATGGCCAATGTTGATTTTTTCAAATGGTGGAATGCCAAACGGAGTATCATATTCCTGGTAAAATGGGTTGCTAGCTTCAACGTTGACTGTTTGTTGAGCGACTGTAGCGCTAGCGGCAGTTTCCGTTGTTGCTGAATTACAACCAGCAAGAGCAATTGCTAAGGCAATTGGCGTTAAAATACGTGCTTTCATTTCATTTCCTGTAGTAATGTTATTACTGTCTCATTATCTTTTTCAGTAAAAGTATCTATGCTGAGACTAAAAATTATTATTCGACAACGTTTTTATAACAAAGTTGGCGAGTTGTAAAATTTTTAGTTATATCGATAGTACTTAATTTGTAAGCAAATAAGTCAAAGTTGTTACGAAATGATTACAGCTGGAGTCGTGTCTAGTTGTTATTGCATGACAAAACCATTGGATATCGAGATCAGGACATGCCATTTAAACTTAGACCGAACGTTAAAATTAACCGTTAATGGCACGTATCCCAAGGCAGCTGGCTATTTATCGATAGTGCTTATGGTTTTTTGCTACGTTCAAAGGCTCTTTGTCAGCGATGAGCACTTTGCCTTGAGCTACCCTCAAGGTTGCCGCTATCCGAGTTAATGGCACATCGGAAGTTTTATCTAATGTTTGCGATTGTGACCAAACGGGGTAAGTACGGGGGGCACTTTGTGCAGATTCGGTTAGGGTAAACGCACTGAGGATGTCTAGCGGTGCACCTTTCATCTGTTCTATTAATTGTTGATCGGCGAGTACCAGCAATCCTAAACCATTATCAACGGCGCTAGCTAACCATTGCTGTTGTAGAGAGTTCATTGATAATAAACTTGCGCCATTAACAATGAGCAAATCTTGCTTTGCCAGCAGCTCAGGACTAAAAGATATATCGGCGTTAGCGTCAATATTATATCGTTGCGATAAATATTTATCTTTACTGATCTGGGTATGTACGATCACTTTTGCCCGCTGCTGACTAACCCAATTGGCCAATGCGCACGTCACAATAGCTGGCGCCAATTGATTTGGCGGCATTTAAAGCAATATCTGCCATTTTTTCTTGTAAGCAATGTCCATCGGGGTATCGAGCATTTCGGCTGCCGATACTATATTCCCGGTCATTGGTAAGGCAATAGCGCCCATGCCAATACCAGAAAATTTAATAAAATTACGTCTATCCACCTTCCAATCTATATCTGTTAAATATTAATAACGGCTCAATGACATATTTATCTATGTCATTGAGCAGAGGTAAGTTTTTTAATTTTAGTAAAATATAATTATCTGATTTAGTTAAGCGTTACTCGGGATAATGAGTGCTTGATCTTACTGTTAAATCGTTTATACCAATTTGGTATAAGTTAATTATTTTTATAGTACGAAGTTAGCACAGCAACTGACACAGATAAAAGTTGAAACGTAACAATTTGTGTATTGTGAATAGACAAATAGAACAGTGGTTCAAACATGACCGTTAAGAAAGAGCCATAAGCAGCTATACACTTTTCCAAACTTCAGGTGAACAGGGAAGTAACAGAAACAATTAACCACGTCATTGCGGCGAAGGCCGCAACCTCCATTCGGTTATAACGTGCTTATAAACAATACCTTATATGCTCTGTTTCTGTTCAGGAGGTCCCTGATGTCGCTTATGCTCCTCAGGGATGACGGCGCTCTTTTTAGCTGTTATGTCTGCATATCAGCTTTAATAATTTGAACAGTCACAATACATGATGTTATTGTAAAAACACAAGTTTTTGGTGATTTCCGGGGACTGCTAGCCGTTAAGGCCTTCTTCGAACGATCACTTTTCAACACAAAAAAAAGACACTGTTAAGCGCAAGTTAACAGGCATGGCGTTAAATGAACGTTGATTTAAAACATGCAATTTTGATATTAAAGGAATGAAATATGAAAAACGTATTTTTTATTGGATTGCTGGCGTTAACCGGCTGTTCGCAACCGTCTGACTCTGTTGTCGACAATAAGTATCAGGCGACTATCACTTACACTGAGTTTGGTATCCCTCATATTAGCGCGAAAGATTTTGCCAGCTTAGGCTACGGTGAAGGCTATGCCGCCGCCAAAGATCAAATATGCAACATTTCATGGTCGATGATCACAGCCCGTGGGGAAAAAGCCAAGTACCTTGGTGCTGGCAAAAGTAATCAATACGTGATGGAGGACACTGTGGTAAAAGCGTTAAAATTACCGCAAAGAACTGAATCCAACTACCCGAAATTGAGTGCTAATGTCAAAGATATGCTCACCGGGTATGCTGCCGGCTTTAACCGCTTTTTAACGGAAAACCCAAACTTTGAGTCTTGGTGCTCGGGTAGCAACTGGGTCAAGCCTATTTCGGCACAAGACATCTATTTACGTTCGTATCATGTCAGTCAAACCCTACCGAGAATAGCGGCAGCTATCTACTCGGCAACACCACCAGGCACAAACCATAGTGCCGCGGTTGATTTTATTTCGGATGAATTATTAGCCCAATCTGAATCACACACAAGCCTGGCGGGTATGGGCTCAAACGCCTGGGCGATAGGGAAGCAATTGTCGGCAACGGGCAAAGGCATGTTGATAGGTAACCCCCATTATCCTTGGTTTGGTACCAACCGCTTTTGGGAAAAGCATCTAACGATACCGGGACAATTTGATATTTATGGGGTGAGTATTACCGGCATCCCCAATGTATTGATAGGTTTCAATGACAATATTGCCTGGTCTCATACCGTTTCTAATAGCCAGCGCATAGCACTATACAAGTTACAACTCAAAGCAGGCAATGCCACTTCATATTTGTACGAAGGGCAATATAAAGCGCTTAGCAGTGACACCGTTACGGTTGAAGTTATTGATAAACAAAGCGGCGAAATAGAGTCTGTAGTTAAAGACGTTTGGTTTAGTCATCATGGCCCCATTGTGCAATTTCCGGGGTTAAAGTGGAGCGAAAACACCGCGTTTGCGGTAAGAGATGCCAACTTGGAAAATAGTGTGCTCATTGAGCAATGGTTCGCGATGGGCAAGGCGAACTCAATGCAGGAGTTTAAATATGCACATCAACAATACAATGCCATGCCTTGGGTGAATACCATTGCCACCAGTAAAGAAGGTGATGCCGTATATCTAGACAACTCTTCGGTTGGCCACTTATCTATTGAGGCAATCAAGAGCTGGCAACAAAGCTATGATAACAATGCAATGGTAAAAACCTTATATGATGATAGGAGGTTAACCCTATTAGATGGCAGCCGCGCTTTGTTTGACTGGGTGCAAGATGACTCGGTACCCGTACCCGCGACGGTTCCTTTTGCTCAGCGACCGCAAATAACGCGAGCAGATTATGTGTTTAATTCAAACGATAGTTACTGGCTAAGTAACCCGAATCAACCATTAAGCAATTATTCGCCATTATACGGTGCCGTAGATACTCCTCGCAGTTTACGTACCAGAATGAATATTGAACATTTAGAATCAGCCGCAGCAAAGGGCAGCGATGGTAAATTCTCACTGCAAGAATTACAGCAGAGCATTTTATCGAATCAGGCATTAAGTGCGCAGTTGTTACTGCCAGAATTGATTGCTGCATGTGCACAACCAATGGGCAGCAGTAGAGCATGTCAGGTGATAAAAACATTTAACGGACACTTTGATAAAGCGAGTAAAGGCGCACTGTTATTTAGAGAGTGGCTACAAGCCTATAAAACGCTAACCAAGTCGAATAAAAAGTCTCTATTTGCCCATAAGTTTGACCCACAAAACCCAGTAAAAACCCCCTATGGCTTAAGTGATAAGCCATTGGCGTTACAAGCACTCAAGCAAGCGGCGCAACTATTAGAGCGAGCCGGCTATACACTGGATGCGACGTTAGGAGATGCGCAAATTGCCTACCGGGGAGAGACACAAGTGCCGATACATGGCGGCTTTGGTGCTGAAGGCGTTGCTAACTTGCTCGCCATGGGCTGGAAAGATACCGAAGTACCAGTGGTGCAGGGTAAAGCTCTGAGTGACTGGTCGAAATTAACCGACAAAGGCTACCCTATTACTTATGGCACAAGCTTTATCTATTCTTTAGCTTACACCGAACGAGGCCCGCAAGCTCAGGCATTCTTAACCTATGGGCAAAAAGAAAATCCAAATAGTGCAGAGTACGCGAATCAGACACAACGCTTTGCCGATAAAAACTGGCGAGACATCTATTTTAAAGCAGAAGATGTAAAAGCGAATGCCAGACAAACGCTTGTCATCGCTGGGGAGTGATGTTTAAATCGCGGTAAATGCCCACCATGATTTCATTGTGGTGTAACTCTGGGGTGTTATCGGAGACCGAGTTAACGGTATTATTCATACCATTAACTCGGTCAAGCCAGAATTGAGTGCTTATTCGTAACGCAATGCGCTAATTGGGTTGGCTCTAGCCACCTTAAATGCGTGTAAAGCGATAACAACCCAGGCTAAGCCAACGGCGACGATCCCTGACATTAAAATGATCGGTATTTGCAAGTCGATGCGCTCGGCAAAAAATTGCAAATACATGTTTGAGGCAAAGTAGGCCAAAGGCAAGGCAAAGATAATCGCCCACATCACCGGTTTGGAGAACTGCCATAATAACAGTCGAACAATTTGTGGCAATGATGCGCCCATGACTTTGCGAATGCCTATCTCTTTAGTGCGTGAGCGCGCCATAAATGCCGCCAGGCCAAACAAACCGATCAGTGCCAGTAATAAGGCGATGCCCGCAAACCCGGCTAATACCCCATTCATGGTTTTATAAATTTGATAGAGTCGATTAAACAAACCATCCAAATATTTATGTTGGATCGGGTAGTCGGGTAATACTCGTTTCCACGCCTCTTCAATTTCTGCAATAATGTTTGCCGATGCGCCTTGTTTAATGCGGATGGCACCATAACGGTGTGGGTATGGGTTATTGATAAAAATCCAGGGTTTTATTTTATTATGCAGGCCTAACAGGTTTTGATCTTCCATTACGCCAACAATGTCGTATTGAAACGCTTCTTGCTCGCCGGCTTCCCCCCAAAACGTTTGACCAACGGCATCTGCCGGCGTGGCAAAACCGAGTTTATGAGTAAGTAACACGTTCACTATCACGTTGGCGCGGCGGTTTTCCAGATCGCGTCTTTCATCACCGAGCACCTCTCTTGAAAAGTCTCTGCCAGCGACTAAGGGGACATCGAAGGTTATTAAATAATCGTGATCGACTTCATTCAAATTCGCTTGCACATCGCTGTTTTCATCACCTTTTATCCGACTCACTTCACGCATGCTGTTGCTTTGCTCAAATGGCACTTGCGCGGTAAAGGTAACACTGCGAACATCGGAGAGTTGCAGTAACTCATTGCGTAGCGTATTTTCTCTTTTACGAATCGATTCTACCGCCATTTTCTCCAGCACTAACACTTCATCTTTTGGATATATGTCACTGCTTTGTTGTACTTTTTCATTTTGATAAAACACTATCATCACGATGGCGAGCATAAAGATAGACAGCATAAATTGAGTACCAATCATTAACGAACGGAAAAAGCTGCCTTTGGCGCCTTTGCCATTGGTATCTCTTAAGGCATCGATTGGCGTGGTTTTGGTGATCAAAAAACTGGGATATGCACCGGCGATGAGCCCGACAATCACCGTAGTGGTGAGTAGCCAGGGCATTAGGCCAACATAATCGAGCAGTACAACCTTATCGGTTGCCTGATTAAATTGTGGTACTGCCAATTCTAAAAATACGATTGCCAAGAGCATCGCAATAAAGGCAATGGTCATACTTTCGGTTAAAAACTGGGTCATTAACTGACCTCGACCAGCCCCCAGAGTTTTACGTAACCCCACTTCTTTGGCCCGGCCAATACTTTGCGCCGTAGCCAGGTTGGTGTAATTGACAATGGCAATAATCAGGACTAGCACGCCGAGAATTTGAATGCTTTCAATAACGGGCATGCCAACCATCTGCCAGAACGCGGCGTTGGTGTCTTTCAGGTGGTGCGCGTTTAATGAGGCCATGAATTTTTCTTTCATTTCCGGCTCAACGTGACGATCAAAAATCGCATTTAGCTTATTATTAAGCTCTTCAAGAGGCATCACCTCCTTGGTCATTACGTACACTTGGTTACCACCACTGATGTTATTCCAGTTACCAGCCAAATCCCAGTCATCGATACGGTTTAGCGCTGCTAATGGTGCAAACATGGTGACACCCGCACTAATGAATGAAGAATTGAAATGAGAGTTTTGCGCGATTTCTTCAATCACCGCAGTGACGTGTAAATCGAATTCATGGTTAAGTAACACGGTTTCACCAATCACATCAAGGCGACCAAAAAATTTCATTGCCGTATCCGCGGTTAGCACCAAGCCATTTGGGTCGGCCAGGGCGCTAGCGTTGCCTGCTATGTAGTTAAAATCGAAAATATCCAATAACTCTTTATCGGCAAACTTTACCGTTTCATGAAAATGGTTATCGCCTATGGTTAACAAGTAGCCGCGCCTTATGGTGCGGGCAAAGGCTTGCAGTTCTTCCAGTTCGGCACCAATCAATGGCCCCATTGCGGAATACGTATTGTCGAGTTGCTTAACCCCAATGTTGGCGGTAGGCGCCATAATGGAACCAACGGTGTAGATACGCTGATGGTTTTTATACATGGTGTCATGGTTTTTCTCATACTCGGCAATGATGCCACCGAATAAGTACACGGTAAGGCCAATGGCCAGGCCGATCACGTTGATCGCGGCATAGAGTTTATTTTTTGCCAATGCCCGTAGCGCTATTTTTATATAATTTTGAAACATGCTAGTTCCTTTAATCTATCTGTACTTATTTAAATGCTATTTATTATTCGTAATGTAATGCGTTAATTGGATTTGAACGGGCAACCTTGGCCGCATTACCACCAACCGTTAACCAGGCGATTAATAACGCGCCGCCGCCGGCAACCAGGCAAATAGGTAATAACCAAAAGGTATCGATTCGATAAGGAAACGCTTCTAACCATTGCAACATCAAGTACACTGACACTGGCCACGCCACCAGCATGGCGATGATCACCGGCTTGGAGAATTGCCAAATTAACAGCGACACTATGTCTCTCACCCTTGCGCCCATGACTTTACGGATGCCGATTTCTTTGGTTCTATGCTCTGCCGTAAAGGCGGCAAGGCCATATAAGCCAAGACAAGCAACAACAATAGCCAGTAACGAAAATGCGGCAAATAATCGTGCTTGCGCTAATTCCTGGGCATATTGCGCTTTCATCATTTCGCTTAAAAACTGCAGGTTAATTGGCTGCATTGGTACATTGGTTTTCCAGATGCTCTCAATTTTTGGCAACAACGAAGAGACATCGTTGGTTTTGAAGACTAAACTTGCCACGCGAAAACGTTCAGGGTTTAACAAATACACACTTGGGCGAACGCCAAACTTGATCGAACGAAAATATACGTCTGGCACCACAGCTATGATGGTTAACAGAAATTTCTGATCGCGAAACACTTCCGACTCCAGTGTTTGGCCAAGCGCTTGTTCCGGGCTGGTAAAACCGAATTTTTTAAGAGCAGACTGGTTTACTATGACGTTAGCATTACCCATGCTGTCATCACCTTCCGGCAAGCGGTTTATTTGGTCGGTGCCAAAAGATTCATTAAATAACCTGCCGGCAATTGGCGCAATGTCGTACGCTTCGAAGAAACCATAGCCCATGACATGATGATTTAATAATTCGCCACGATTGTTGCTACTGTCGTCTTGTTTGCCGACAAGCTTGTAGTAATTATTGTTTTCATTGTCTTGGGTCGGCGATTCCGAAGAAAAGACCACGTCTTCAATTTCGGTTAAGTTTAATAATTGTTGTTTTAAACTCTCCAGGTTATTACCGGCTCTTCTGATGTTTAACACCAGCTTGTTTTCGCTGACATAACCCACGTCGATAGAGTTGGCGAATATGGTCTGTCCGTAAACCACGGCGGTACTAATGACTAACGAAATTGACATGGTAAATTGAAATATCACCAACACACTGCGCAGTTTAGAGGAACTACTCGATTCTGCGCCTTTGCTTGATTGTAAAATATGGGCCGGTAAAAAACGCGATAAAAACATCGACGGATACAATCCCGCACCGATTCCAACGAATAGCGAAATCGCAATTAATGATAAAAATAAATCCGCATCGTCAAATAAGCGTAATTCAAGCTCTCGTCCCAACACAGAGTTATAAAGCGGCAAGGCAGCCTCTACCGCAACTAGGGCAAACAATAATGAAATCAGCACCAGGGCAATGGCTTCCCCTAAAAATTGAATTGCTACCTGACCACGACTCGCCCCCATCACTTTGCGCATTGCCACTTCACGCGCTCTCTGGCTGGCTCTGGCGGTTGCCAGATTCATGAAATTAATACAGGCAATCAGCAAAATTAAACCGGCGACAATGATAAAGATATAAATCATCTTTAAGTCACCCATCGGCGTTAAATCACCGATGTTACCGGCATGCTCTTTTGCCTTTAAATGCAAGTCGGCTACTAACATTGCGCGATGTTTTAAAATGTCAGTGAGTTGCACGCCGTCCGACATTTCCCCCATGCTTTCTTTAAACATTTTCGGGAAAGGGCTTTCATTGTTTACCCAATAATTGATGCGCTGCTGCAATTGAGCAACTGTCACGCCTTGACGCATTTTGAAATAGGTATAAACATTCACACTGGTCCAGGTTTCTAACGCACTCGGATCATCATCGAATAACGATGGCTGCAAATAGACAATCATGCCTGGGTCGAAATGCGAAGCACCAGGAAAGTTTTCAATAACCCCGGTGATCGGTAACGTTGTCGGCTCGTCAGCTACACAACAAATGGTCATGGTTTGGCCGATAACGTCGGTTTTGCCAAAATATTTTAGCGCCAGCTCCGCGGATATGACTAAATCGAACGGTTTTTTGAAGGACGATTCTTTGCTGCCGTGTTTAAAAGGCAAATCAAAAATATTGAAAAAACTGCCATCGACTAAGGTGAGTTGCTCGCGAAAGGCATCATTATTTTGCCTTACCGTGGTGCCGAAATTAAGCATACGAACGCCATCTTCAATTTCATTGCTGGCGTAATCACGCAATGCTGCCATCATCCTGCCTGCCGATCTGACCGTTAAAAATTCTGGCCGGTCGGGGATCATGTAAGCGGTGTGCAACCTAACTAAACGATCGCTATCTTTTAGCCATTGGTCAAAGCCGGTTTCTTCACGCACAAACAGCATGATCAAAATACAGCTCATTAAGCCGATGGCCAAACCAAAGATGTTAATGAAAGAAAACATGCCGTTTTTGACAATGTTGCGCCACGCTGTAATTAGGTAATTACGAAACATGATGATGTCCTTGTTTTACAATTTTATGTTAAGGCTGTTGTTACTGGTATAAGTACGGGGATTAGTACAATTAAGCCGCACGTACATTTTCAGTCACCACATGACCATCAAATAAATTGATAGTACGACGGGCATAATCCGCATGCGCCGGGCTATGCGTTACCATGACAATGGTGGTGCCTTCCTGGTTTAACTGTTGCAGCATTTCCATGACTTCCTGACCATGGGCGCTGTCTAAATTACCGGTTGGTTCATCGGCAAGGATCATCGCTTGATCGCCAACCACGGCTCGGGCAACCGCTACCCGTTGTTGTTGGCCACCTGACAATTGGCTGGGCATATGTTTCGCTCTATGGGCGATGCCGACTTTGTCCATCACTTTGGCGACACGCTCTTTGCGCTCACCCGCTGGAATGTTGTGATAAAGCAAAGCCAGTTCAATGTTCTCTTGCACTGAAAGCTCTTCAATCAAATTGAAGTTTTGAAAAATAAAACCGATGTTATGTTTACGAATCGCGGCAAGCTGAGCTTCACTGTAATCAGAAATATCTTCATCCATAAACAAGTATTGGCCATCGGACGGGTTATCCAACATGCCGACAATATTTAATAAGGTCGATTTGCCACAGCCGGAAGGGCCCATGATGGCAACAAACTCACCCTGTTCAATTTCAATGTTGACACTGTTTAATGCGGCGGTTTCAACTTCGTCGGTTTGGTATACTCTTGAAAGGTTGTGTAGCTTTAACATAATTAATTTTCCTGTTTATCGAACTGTTATTTAAATGTTGCTGTTTTTAATACTTTTATTAATGCATTTATTAATACGTTTTCATGACTGTTTTCGTTGTTGCTAAGCAAATTAGTGAAATTAATTCCCCAAATTCAATCGTTCCATATCCTGATAACTGCTGTATGGGCTGGTTACCACTTGCTCGCCTTGTTCTAAACCGTCGAGCACTTCAATAAATCGACTGTTTCTGCGTCCTAAGCGTACCGTACGCTTAACCGCCTGGCTTTTATCGCTTGTCACTACGAAAATCCAGTTACCGCCGGTATCTTGAAAAAATGCACCATTAGGAATTAACAGCGCTTTGGTTTCATCGCCCAGGGTAAGTTTGGTTTGAATGGTTTGGCCGCGACGAATGCCGGAAGGCTGTTCACCGACAAATTTAAAGTCGACTTCAAATTGGCCATTTTGAACTTGTGGATATATCTTTGAAATCACCAATTGGTAATCATCAAATTGCGCTTTCTGGCCAAGCGTGACCCGGCCCAGATAAAATTCATCAATATTGGCGGTAAGTTTGTAATCATTGGGGGTGTCAATTTGGCCAAGGCGTTCGCCGCGGCCAATACTTTGGCCCACCTCGACATTAAAGCCTGATAACTTGCCATTAACCGGTGCGCGCACGTTCATGTTTTCCAGGTTTTTACGGGAGATCGCTAAGTTACCTTCAAGCCGTTCGCTGGTATCTTTTAAAAAGCTTAACTGCTCGGTTTGCATGCGAGTATCCGATGCCTGACTTTCTAGCGTTAGGGTTAAACGATTTTTATACCAATCGAGGGTGTCGCGGGTATCTTCAAATTTGGTTTGCGCAACCGAACCAGAGCTTACCAGTTGTTGTTCACGTGCTAATTGACGGGTAAGCATTTTAATTTGGTAATTAATGTCGACCAAATTACGTTTGTGCTGCAAACGGTTTTGCTCAAGCGATAACTCAATGGAGCGCATATTATTTAATTGCTCGGCAACCCTGGCTTCGTTGCCTAGTACATTCAGTTGCAGTGATGCGTTCGATAACTCAACAATTAAGTCACCACGGCTTAAGTCGCTGCCATCTTCCACCAGGATGCGTTCCACCCGGCCACCTTCAATGGCATCCAAATACACGGTTTTTGCCGGCGTTACCCGGCCACGTACCGGGATAAAGTCTTCAAAAGTACCGAGAGTTACCGTTGAAACTACAATACGATTCTGATCGACGGTTAACGATCTGCCAGCCGTAGCTTCGATCATTTGATTGCCAAAATAACCAATAACCAAGACTAAAGCGGTGATGCCGGACCATTTCATTAATGGCTTTTGCTGGCGTGTGACTTTGCGGTCCATGCCCGCGCCTGATACCGCTTTCGAGGAATTGCTTGCTTTTTTGGCTGGCATTTTGATCTCTTTCTTGGCTTTCGTTGTTTGTTCCATTGGTGTAATTGTACCCATAACTTAATTGTCCTCTTTAAGCGAAACTGCTTTGCTTGAACGTCAACTTTAACGCTTATATAAACAAACTCGCTTTACTGTAAGTATGATGTGCAAATACTGTGCCACCACATAAATCTATGTTTTATTTGGTTATTTTTATTTGGTGTTCGATATCGAACATTCGTTACTGTACGCATGCGAACAGTTGGTGTACGATAATGAACAGTTGATGTTGTTTAACATTTTAGGGTTAATGTTGCGGAGTGATAGGGTGAAACAAGAGGGCGTAATTCTCATTGTTGATGACGATGAAGATATATTAGTAGCAGGTAAGTTGTTGTTAAAAAGGCACTTTTCCAGTGTGCAAATATGCAACCAGCCGGAGAGCATTCCGCGTTTGCTGAGTGAACAAAAGTTTGATGCGATTCTATTGGATATGAATTTTGGCCCCGGTGAAAGCAGTGGCGCGCAAGGTTACTTATGGCTTGAAAAGATCCTCGAGATTGACCCGCAAGCCGTGGTTATTATGATCACCGCCCATGGTGGTGTTGATGTCGCGGTCGATGCAATGAAATTGGGGGCGACCGATTTTATTGCCAAGCCCTGGCAAAATGAAAAAGTGGTGGCAACCTTGTCTTCCGCGGTGCAGCTGGGCCGAACCAGAACGGAGGCGAAAGACTTAAGAAATACCAATAAAGTACTGGCAGAGGTTAGCGGCGCTAAATCGGGACAAACCTTACTGGGCAATTCCGCGGCGATGAAGGTGGTATTTTCATTAATCGAACGCACCGCACCAACCGATGCTAATGTGTTGATACTGGGTGAAAATGGCACCGGTAAAGAGCTTATTGCAAGAGAAATTCACGCCCAAAGTTTGCGCTCGAATAAAGTGTTTATGTCGGTTGATTTAGGCGCATTGTCTGAAACCTTATTTGAAAGCGAATTGTTTGGCCATAAAAAGGGTGCCTTTACCGGCGCCAAAGAAGACCGGGTAGGGCGATTGCAAGCGGCCAATGGCGGCACCTTGTTTTTGGATGAAATAGGTAACGTGCCGTTGCACTTACAAGCGAAATTATTAACCGTACTTGAACAACGAATGGTGACACCTATTGGCGCGAACTTAGCCGTGCCGATAGATGTGAGAGTGATCACGGCAACCAACGTCAGCAAACAAGACTTGTCATTAGAGACAAAATTCAGACAGGATTTATTGTTTCGCTTAAACACCGTAGAAATTGAGCTGCCGCCGCTGAGAAAGCGTAGCGAAGACATCGAAGTCATCGCTGCTCATTACATTAACCTTTATGCGCGAAAATACGATAAAGCAGACAAAACCTTAGCTGCGAGTGCATTAGTCGCATTAGAGCATTACCCCTGGCCGGGCAATGTAAGAGCACTCAGACACGCGATTGAAAGAGCGATTATTTTATCGCAAGGGCCAGAACTTGAAGTGCTCGATTTTCAATTAGATGCACAACCTAATCAGGCTGGCGATATTGTTGCGCCGCCAACGTCAACATCGGCAAATACGGCTATTAGCGAAAGCGACGATCTGAACCTGGACAGATTAGAAAAAGCGGCAATTAAACAAGCGCTGCAAAAGCACCGTTATAACATTAGCCATGCCGCCAAAGAGTTGGGCTTAACCAGAGCAGCATTGTATAGAAGGATGGAAAAACATGGGTTTTAAAAAATTCTCATTAATGATTGCTGTGCGTACTGTGCTGGTGATGATGACGCTTATTTTGCTGACCTTTTTGATCACCACTCCCGGTTATCATGCGGCATCGTTATTAACGTCACTTTTTTTAGTGGTGCAGTGCATCCTGGTGTTTCGTTTTATTACCAAAACCAATGCCGAACTGGCCCGGTTTCTCGACGCCGCCCGTTATGCCGATTTTTCACAACGGTTTGAACTGAAAAGCCTGGGTGCTGGCTTTGGTGAACTGGGCAATGCCTTTACCGACATTTTAAAACGCTTTCAGGCGGTACGTACTAGCCAGGAAGAAGAGCTAAGGCATTTAAAAGCGATGATTGAGCATGTGCCGGTACCATTAATGAGTGTGCATAGTGATGGCATGTTAACGCTATGGAATAACAGTGCGCGCCGGTTATTTGGCTCAAACCATGTGACTAAGGTTGAAGATTTGGCGCAGTTTGGTGATGAATTTTCCAGCCATATCCAATCCGCTCGTGCTGGCGAACGGCGCTTGGTGACTTTTGCCGTGGATGGCATGGAGCTGCAACTGACTATTTTATCGACACAAATCATTACTGCCGGTAAACAAGAAAAACTGCTCAGTATGCAAGACATTCAGAGTGAGTTGGATGTGGTGCAACTGCAAGCCTGGCAAGACCTGGTACGGGTATTAACGCATGAAATCATGAACAGCATCACGCCGGTAGCCTCGTTGTCAAAAACTGCTGTCGATTTACTCGATGATGCGAAAAGTAAAATTACCGAACATCCAGAACTGGTTGAGGCCTTAGACGATGTGTCTGCTGCGGTGCACACCGTTGCCCGCAGGAGCGATGGTTTAACCAAATTTGTCGGCAGTTATCGCCGCTTAACTCGATTGCCACCACCGAATAAGAAAATGATAAAACTCAATGAGCTGTTTTCTCAGGTGAGCACCTTAGCCACCCAACAGTGGGGCGAAAAAGGCATCAGTTTTAGCTCCAGCATTGAACCTTCCGGTTTAGACATCAATGTCGATAAAGATATGATCGAACAATTGCTGATAAACCTGTTACAAAATGCAGAGCAAGCGCTAGCAACAATCACCAAGCCAATGGTTACCATGAATGCATGTTTAAATAAACGCGGCCATGTGGTGATTGATATCAGCGATAATGGCGTAGGTGTGGCGGATGATATTGCCAAGAAAATATTTGTGCCATTTTTTACTACCAAAAAACAGGGCTCTGGCGTTGGCTTAGCGCTAACCAGACAAGTCATGGTGGCTCATGGTGGTAATGTGAAACTTGAGAAAAGTGCTTTCGGCGGGGCGCTGTTTCGATTAACGTTCTAAATAAAATCTGATTGGCATCTAACTCAAACCGGATACCTGAGTCATATAAGGTTTAACATCCAGGTTGATGTCATAACATAACTATAAACCGGCGAAACAATGGGATACGTGATGGCAGCTTCCTTCGCTTAGAAAATCTATTGGAGCCGAAATTTTAACGCTCACTTTTGCCACTAAACGGACGGAGTTAAAGCACGCCGACACCCTAAAGTTTACACCCGTGGCGTTGGCGGGGTAATGTCTATAGAGCGATTAAGAGACCTCCACGATATAAGAAAAAAACACACCGTCATCCTGTGCGAGTTTAAGCGAGACACGGGACCTCCTTACGCATGCTGTGGTTTTAAAATTAAATAAAATCAAATTTTTACAAGCACACTATTACTGGAGGAGGTCCCCGATGTCGCTTGAGCTCCTCGAGGATGACGGCGTACTTTCTCTACTTCTGCAAGTGGCATTGAGCCGAGCCACGACGCGACACTCAAAAGAGTGGCAATCCCACTCTTTTTTCATATCGAGGACCGACGGCAAAGTCGCAAAAGTTGCCCTCATGCTAAAGCAGGCTTTTCTGTATTTGAATGGCTTCATTAAGTTTTTTTAAATCAGCTCGACACTTCTGTTTTTGTTTTTTTGACCCGGTATCGCAGGCAGGTGTTGTACTCTTGTTGGCACTGTCAAATTCATACTCAACGCCATAATAGACACAAGACGACAACAGAAAGGCACAGACCAAACAACAGATAATTTTCATAATGTTCTCCGGAACAGAAATTCGTAAATTGTTTCAACTAGGGAGTCGAACTCAGGCAAATTTAAACAATTAACCTGTCGACGACTCGATATAAAGTTAGCAGACGAAAAATTGATATAATCGCCTGCTATTTTAACCAGAGCTACGGTTAGTAAAGCTCGTTAGCGATCACCTTTTCAATCAAACTCTCCATAGTGTTCTCACAAACAGGTTTCGAACTACAGTTAATAAACGCGGTAATACTTAAGTCTTTTTCTTTGAAATAGATATTTTGCGTGTGATAACCATAGTCGAGCCCAGAATGACCATATAGTGTATTTTCACCAATAGTATCTACACGAAATAAAGCATCGTTACTTGAATGCACAGAGCCAAAAAAATCATCCCTTATATTGGCGTTGATAAAGCTCTGATCGGTAACTGCGCTTTTTAAGAATAATGCCATATCTTCAACACTTGACACCACCGGCGAACTTGCTTCACTAACATTTTCCAGGTACGACTTAGTCTCGTAGGTTGTGTCGTGGTCATCAAATTGATGATAGCCGGAAATAAAATCACCTTGATCTTTTTCTATACCAATATAATAAGTTGCATCCATGCCAAGAGGAACCAAGATGCGCTCTCTTAATGCGATTGAATGATGCATGCCTAGTACTTGATCCATAATTAAACCAGCCAAAAGGTAACCGGTGTTTGAATATTTACTACCTTCACCCGGTTTGAAATAAGCGGGTTGATTCAATGCAAAAACTAAGAAATCAATGTCGGTTTTAACTTTGTCCGGCTCGGCAATCAACAAATCAAGTACACCATAATTATCAGTGTAATTATAAATTCCACTGCTGTGATTTAACAATTGTCGTAAAGTCATTTCAGCACTATTGGGTATTTGATTAAGAATGTCATCGGACAACCAGGTACCAATCGTATCATCCAGGTTTAGCAAGTTATCATCTGCCAGCATCGCAGCGAGTAAGCCTATCATCGGTTTGCCAGCACTTGCCGTTGGCATGGTGTGATAGACCTGCATCGGATTTTGTGTTGCTATATTTTCAACCCCAGCACTACCGAGAAATTGTTGTTCCGGGGTTTCTACTAACAGCACGATGCCAGGAATGGTATCGGAAACCGTTTCATCAATTAGTTTTTGATAGTCTATCCTTGTCTCTTGCGGCGCTTCAGGGTCTGAATCACTGCCACAGGCGGTTAACAATAACACCATAGAGCTACATAATAGTGTCGATTTTAGGCGGGAGAGCGGGTGCATGTTTATTCCTTCAGTTTGTTATTAGAAATAAACTATAAGCAATAATGTCGTTGCAAGACGTATCAAGATCTATCAGCTGTAACAAAGTGTATCAACTGCTGACACACTTACTCACAGGATGAGTTAGCGGTTAAAGGTCAAACAGAATTCGGCACCGCCGATTTCAACCGAGTCGGTAATATCTAAGGTGGCATCGAGTAATTGCGCGACTCTTGCGACAATGGCCAGACCCATGCCGTAACCCGGCTTTTCATCGGTCTGCTCACCGCGCATAAATGGTTTTAACAATTCACTGCGTTTTTCTATTGCTATGCCGGGACCATCGTCGCTAATGATAAATTTTACCCTTGAACTGGTCTGTTCAACTCTTAGTTGGATCTCACTACGGGCATATTGTTGGGCATTGTTGAGCAGATTATTAATTAACATGCTCAGGTAATTTGCATCGCCGTTGATCAGCGCAACGCCATCCGCGTGCCAGTGAATGACCTTGTCGTCGTCAGTTACCGCTTCAACGCACTGACTGACCAGCGCATTAAGGTCGATATTTTGCTGTTCGACCGCAATCATCGATTGCTCTAGCCGTGCATAATTCAGCAATACCTTAACAAGTCGTTCCATTTCATCAATATCACGACACAGATGGCGTTGATACTTCTCCCTTTTTTGCGGATCTTCCGTTTCCTGCAACACCTCAATGCCAAAGCGTAATCTGGCCAAAGGAGTGCGTAAATCATGAGAAACGGCATCACTAAGCAGCTTATTATCACTGACTAGCGTTTCTATCCGCTGCGCCATGCGGTTAAATTCATTTTCAATATCGGCAATGTAAGAGGTTGAACTGCGGTTAATTCGCTGTTGTAGCTGGCCCTCGCCAAAGGCTTTTGTGGTGCGCCGCAATTGTCTCAGTTGTTTTATCAAAGGATAAAGCCAAATCAGTACCACCAGTAAAATGCCAAGATAAAAAACGCTGGTTAACAGCAATTGTAACGAGCTATTGCTATTTTTATTAACCACAGGCGGGATGATAAAAGTCAGGACTTTTTGCTGTGCTGGCAAAATAAAATGCATCGATATGTTGTCGTCGGTTTCTAATATCAATGGCTCTTTGGCATAAAACGATTGTTGTAACGACTGCGGTAACAGCAAATTATCTAATTGAGTTAAAGTAACCGAAAGTTCATGCAGTTGCGGCCAACCTGTAAGCCATTGTTGCGGGTTTTGTTGTGCATCTAAGGTGGAAGCCAGCGACTTACCCAATTGACGATACGGAGATAATTCATCGGATTCCGTGATTGGCTGCGCCTGATATTGGTTAAATAAGTTATCGAGTACCGCACCAATTCCTACAACGGCAACTACTATCACCAATAACAGCGACAAGGTTAGTTTCGGCATCGGTTACTCCCAGGCGTCTTTAACAAATAAATAGCCTTTACCCCACACGGTTTTAATCCGATACGGGTTGCTGGCATCATCGCCAAGTTTTTTCCGAATTCTTGAAATAAGAATATCGATTGACCGATCAAAGCCATCGTAATCAATGCCTCGGCGCTGGATCACCAGCTCTTTGCGGCTAACCAGGGTATCTGCCGCCTGGGCGAGTTGCCACAATACATCAAACTCGTTCGAAGAGATCGCCACTTTAGCGCCCGCCAGGGTGGTCGTTCGGGAATTGGCATCGATGCAGAGCTTACCAAAGCTTAGTTTATTTTTATTGGTTTCAGGCGCATCTTCCGGCGAAGACACTCGACGAAAAAGCGCTTTAATACGTGACAATAATACCCTGGGTTTGACCGGCTTAACCACATAATCATCGGCGCCTAACTCTAAGCCCAACACCTCGTCTGTTTCATGATCTCGTGCCGTCATCATTAAAATGGGCCCATGATAAAACGGGCGAATGGCCTGGCATACTTCAAAGCCATCTTTTACCGGTAACATGATGTCTAATATCACCAGATCAGGCCGGTCTGATCCAATCAGCTCAATGGCAACATCTCCGCGGTTAGCCAGCGTCACCAGGTACCCCTGTTCCGCAAGATAATCGCTAAACCATTCGGCCAGCGACATATCGTCTTCTACTAACATAATATGCTTGCCAGCTATGGTTTCGGACAAAGTGGTTTCGGACAAAGTGGTTTCCGTCAAAAGAGTCTCCAGGTTGATTTTGCCCGTTTAGACGATTTGTACACCCAGGCCACCGGTATTCGGGTGCGGGCTAAATTTATTGCTGAGTCCTTTTTACGTACAGCAAAGTCATTGCTTAACGTCGATTGAAAATCGATGTTAAGCTCACCTTTCGCCTGTTTTTGCCAGCACTTCATTATTGTGTTTGTGGTGATATTTACCAGACAATAATCGCCAACCTGCGCATGCGACCAGCTAAAGGTCACCTCAAGATAGCATTTTTGCCCTTTACGTAAGGCGACACAAGGCTTAGGGGTGACTTCCAGTTGTGCTAATTGGCTGGTATTACTTGGCGCGGTATTACTTTGTGTTGCCCCAGCATTCGCCGAGCCAGAGATAAACCAGCCGGCAATGCACAGGCAAATAAGTATGATCTGGTTAGACATTTTATTGGTTGTTATTGTTGTTTTTAAATTAGGCATCTTAATAATTCCACCTAAAATACGTAGCTAATGCTAGTGCGCAATGAGGTTAACACCGACTTTTTGTAGCCATAATAAGGGCTGTCGGAAATTTCATCGGGTACAGTGACGGCCCGGGCTGTCGCCCGAAAAACCCAGTCTTCTGAAATAGGGTAAGTCACGCCAAATTCGCTACTAAAGCCCACGCTGGCATCCGCTTCATAAGCATCGATGCGAGTCTCTGCCGATACTCTGGCATAATAGTCGTTTAGCGCTGCCGCATCCTCTGCCGATACTCCGACATAATAGTCGTTTAGCTTAGCGGAGACATATTCGGCACCGACGATGCCATGAAAATTCCAGTTTCTGTATTGCCAGCTTCGTCCGATCAATGCCGAAGCCGTAGTGCCGTTGTGATCGCCGGTCGCATCCTGGTTAAGTGCAAACTGCACAATATAATCACCGATATAGCCGGACAAGCGGCCGCCTGCCATTAACTTATCTTCATCAAAAAAATATCGACCGTCATGTTCGAAGCTAACTTCGCCCCAGTCTGTGGTTACCATAAAATCGAGTGACCACCGCTCATTATCAAAGGCGTTATAGCCAACGACCAGCCCATGACCACTTTCACTATAGGATTCAATAAATAAATTATTCCAGTTATAACTACCATTAACAATCAGGCTAGTGTTGGTATAACTGCCACCTTTACCGAGAAAAGTCGGCTCATCGCGCATTAAGTGCATAAGCCCTATTTCGAGGTAGTCTTCGGAGCTTCCTGCTTGTTGGGTACCACTCCTGACATTATGGCTAATATCGCTGGCAAAACTGCCACCAGAAACGCTCGCGCCAGCAAAAATCATGGCTGCCAGGGATAAGTGTGGGATACGTGATTTGTGTAAGTTTTTATTATTCATCGGTTTTTATCTGCTCTGTTGAAATCCACTTCATTATGTCGGCATACGAAGGGTATTGACGTAACAAGATCCATCACCTGTAACAAAATGTAGCAATTGATGTTATACCAAATCCGACAATTTATTGGTCAATTTAGAGCTTTGAAACTACAGCAGATATATTCCTTATTTTGATGCGGTAAGTATGTAATCAACAGCCATCCAAGGCCGTTAACACCGTTACAACGATATGTTTTATCGATTAATATATTGTTAATATAAAGGGCGGCTATTGAACCTTATTTGGTTTAAATTAGCAAGTAGCTTACCGCGCCATGCACAGCAACTGTTTAACCTTAATAATCGGTATTTTTGGGAGGGATTTAAATCATTTTGAACTAATTATTCCGCTGTCACAAAACTGTCATATAACTGTCTTATAATTGCCACAATCAAAATTAATAGTCGTTATTAAAAGGTTGTAAAGTGACATTTTCTGCAAAAACTTTTGATCCTCGGGATATAAAAAATACGCTGGCGAAATGGCTGATATCTGCCGGTGGTGTCAGTGTGTTATTTACCCTGGTATTGATATTTGCTTACCTGGTGTGGGTAGTTAAGCCGGTATTTGATTCTGCCAGTGTTGAGCCATCGGCTAAGCTTTCCATTCAAACTGCGAACAACTTAGCGGTAGGGGTAGATGAACTTCGTGAAATCTCGTTTACTATCGATAATCATGGTGTGATCAATTTTTATCAAATTGAGCCAACCGACGAGCGCCAAGCGGGTGAATTATTATTATCTAAACGGTTAATCGCTGATGATGAAATGCTGCAAAGCGTTTATGCGACTAACGTCAATCAATATGTACTAGTCTCTACAACCGGTAGCGTGTATTTAGTGCAACCGAGTTTTAAAGCGGAATTCATTGCCGATTTGCGCATACTGCATCCCGGTGTATATTTTCCGTTAGGTGAAGATGCTTTGGTTATCGATGAGGAGCAAGCGGTTATTAGCAAGCTTGCTTTTGCGATGACCGAAGAGAAAGCGATGTTTGTCGCCTTAACCGACGATAAACGTTTGCTTAAAACCTCATTAATTGCCGAAGACGATTTTAATTATGACTCTGAGTTTTCAGCCGAGTATCAATTGATCAAAGATGATATTGATAACATCGACCATTTAGCGGTTACCCCGGATTTAACCATGGCGGTTGCCGTGGTTGCAGACGAAGTAAGCATTTATGATCTCGAAGATGACTGGGATGTGCCGGTAAAAGCCGAATTTCAACCACTTGCCAACAGTACCGATAGCATAACCGCGATGACGTTGTTATCAGGTAGCAGTTCGATTTTATTTGGTACCAGTGCCGGTGAAGTGCTGCAGTACTTTGAAGTTGCTAAAGCAAACTCTCGTGAATTTCAGCAGATCCGTAAATTTAAGGTGAGTGATAATCTGGCCGTTAGTCAGATTTACCCTGAGCAATATCGCAAAAGCTTTTATACGGTGAGCCCTAATGGTGAGGTTGGTATTTTTTATACCACCAGTGAAGCCATGCTTTGGCAAGGTAAACTATTAACCAATGATCAACAATTATTCGCCATCGCTCCTCGTGCCAATGCCGTGGTGATTGGTGATAACAAAAATATTGAATTAGTCACCATTCACAATGAGCATCCGGAAGTCACCTGGTCTGCTCTTTGGCAGGAAGTCTGGTACGAAGGTTATCCTGAGCCGGCATACATCTGGCAGTCAACCTCTGGCTCGGATGATTTTGAATCGAAATTCTCTTTAATGCCAATCTCCTTCGGTACGATGAAAGCGGCACTATATGCCATGCTGTTTGCCGTGCCAATTGCCCTTGCCGCCGCGGTTTATACCGCCTACTTTATGCCACCTGCGCTGCGTAAAACAGTGAAGCCGACCATTGAGTTAATGGAAGCTTTGCCAACCGTTATTCTCGGTTTTCTGGCGGGTTTGTGGTTAGCACCATTAATTGAAGAGTATCTACCGGCAGTATTCCTGCTGTTGATATTGCTACCGCTTGCTACATTCGTTACCGCTTATGGTTGGCACAAGACGCCAAAAAACATCAAGTTACTGGTACCAGAAGCGTTTGCACCGATCATTTTAATCCCGTTTTTATTGCTGGCCGGCTACTTATCGTTTGAATTATCGCCATTACTCGAAGACAGCTTTTTTGGTGGTGACATGCGCCAGTTTATTACCAATGACTTAGGCATCAATTTTGACCAGCGTAATGCCTTAGTGGTAGGTATTGCCATGGGCTTTGCCGTTATCCCGACCATTTTCTCGATGGCGGAAGATGCCATATTCAGTGTGCCGAAACAATTAACCAGTGGTTCATTAGCCTTGGGCGCTACTCCTTGGCAAACGCTGATCAAAGTGGTGATTTTAACCGCCAGCCCCGGCATATTCTCAGCCGTGATGATGGGCTTAGGTCGTGCCGTTGGTGAAACCATGATCGTATTAATGGCCACCGGTAACACCCCGGTAATGGACTGGAGTATCTTCCAGGGTATGCGTACCTTGTCGGCCAATATTGCGGTGGAGATGCCAGAGTCCGAAGTGGGCAGCTCGCATTACCGAATTTTATTCTTAGCAGCCTTTGTGTTGTTTGTATTTACCTTTATTTTTAACACGTTAGCTGAGTTTATACGTCAGCGTTTACGTGAAAAATATAGTTCGCTGTAGGAAAATTAGCACAATGAATAATTGGTTTAAATCAGGATCTCCGTGGGTATGGCTAAGTGCTGCCGGGGTATCTATCAGTTTAATTTCGGTGGTGGGGCTATTATGGTTAATCGCATCCCGTGGTTTGTCATTTTTTTGGCCGGCGCAAATTCATCAGTTTGAGTTGGTTGACCCTAACGGCATCAAATCAACGGTTATTGGGGAAATTTACGATGTTGAAACCATTCCGGCTGCGCAGTTGTCACATACCGGTATTGATACTAAAGGTGCTGAAACCGTTGAACGTTACTTAATTAAAACCGGTAACCGTGAGTTGGTAAGTCTCGATTTTCGCTGGATTGTTGCACCGTTAATTGTTAATCGCTCAACGCCAAGTAAGGTTGCGGTTATCGAACGTCGTACCAATGGTAATTTTTACGGCTTCATTGAAGACGTTTATATGGATGGCAAAGCGGTAACTGTCGAGCAGTTGGATACATTTATTGATAGGGTAAACGATTTACAAGATGACATTATCGACTTGCAAAAAACCGATATTGGGGCGATTAACTATGAGCTCGAGCGCATTCGCCTGGCTCAGCGTAAAGCGGAACTGGATGGCAACTTAACAGCCGCGTTAAAAGCCGATTTCGCGAGTGAAGTAACAGCGTTGAACGCGAAGTATTTACTGCTTGAGCAGCGCTTAAACGACTTACGCCAGCAGGTCAGCCGCGATAAAATTACCGTCAAAGCGATGGGCGGAGAGCTGGTTGATATTAATCTTGAGCAAGTGATCAACATTCATTTTAACAATCAACTCACTGTGATTGAAAAAACCGGCATGTTTTTCAGCCAAATTGGCAGTTTTATCTACCAGGACCCACGCGAAGCCAATACTGAAGGCGGCGTGTTTCCGGCAATTTTCGGTACCGTATTAATGGTATTGTTGATGACAGTTATTGTTGCACCTTTAGGCGTGGTTGCCGCGGTATACTTGCATGAATATGCCGGCAATAACGGCTTTACCAAGCTGTTGCGCATCGCGGTGATTAACTTAGCCGGTGTGCCATCGATTGTTTACGGGGTATTTGGCTTGGGGTTCTTTGTTTACATGGTGGGTGGTTCACTCGATCAAATCTTCTACCCGGAATCATTGCCGAATCCAACGTTCGGCTCGCCTGGTGTGCTTTGGTCTGCGCTTACCTTGGCCATACTTACCTTGCCGGTAGTCATCGTTTCTACCGAAGAAGGCTTATCACGGATTCCGGCAAGCATGCGTCACGGCTCATTAGCGCTAGGGGCAACCAAAGCCGAAACGCTATGGCGTATCATTATTCCTTTGGCCAGTCCGGCAATTATGACCGGTATTATTTTGGCCATTGCCCGTGCCGCGGGTGAGGTAGCGCCGTTAATGCTGGTTGGTGTGGTGAAAATGGCGCCAACATTACCAATTGATGGTAACTTCCCGTTTTTGCATTTAGAACGCAAGTTTATGCATTTGGGTTTCCACATTTACGATGTTGGTTTCCAAAGTCCAAACGTAGAAGCGGCAAGACCATTGGTGTACGCCACCGCGCTATTACTAGTAACCATCATCGTGTCATTAAATATGACCGCGGTGTCGATACGTAACCGATTACGCGAAAAATATCGTTCATTAGAGCACTAATAGTTAAGTACTCGGGTTAACCGCTGGTTGCCCGAACTTAATAACGATATAACGAATAGAATTTAAAACTTAATGAGTTTGACAGTATGATTGATATAAAACCTGAAATATTTATGCCGAGCGAAGAAATTATTGATATTAATAATTTAACCAATGAGCAAGTGGCGCTGGAAATTAACAACTTAAACTTACACTACGGCAATAAACAAGCATTGAATAATATCTCAATGAAGATCCCGAAAGGGCAGGTAACGGCGTTTATCGGCCCAAGTGGTTGTGGTAAATCGACCTTGTTACGTTGTATCAACCGGATGAATGACCTTATCGATAACTGTAATATCGATGGTGAGATCAATCTGCACGGTGAGAATATCTATAACAAGCATATCAATGTTGCCCAATTAAGACGTAAAGTGGGTATGGTATTTCAGCGTCCGAACCCATTTCCAAAATCGATTTATGAAAATGTGGTTTATGGGTTGCGTTTAATTGGCCAAAAAAATCGCCGAATATTAGATGAAGCTTGCGAGCGAGCCTTAAAAGCCGCGGCGTTATGGGATGAAGTAAAAGATAGGATTCATGATAGTGCCTTAGGATTATCGGGTGGTCAGCAGCAACGTCTGGTCATTGCCCGTGCCATTGCAATTGAACCGGAAGTGCTATTATTAGATGAACCGACATCGGCACTGGATCCCATTTCTACCCTAGTGATTGAAGAATTGATCAACGACTTAAAAGAAAAATACACCGTGGTGATTGTTACCCACAATATGCAGCAGGCTGCCCGGGTTTCTGATCAAACCGCGTTTATGTACATGGGGGATTTGATTGAGTACAGTGATACCAACACCTTGTTTACCACGCCAGCCAAGAAAAAAACCGAAGATTACATTACCGGCCGATACGGTTAACTTATACCAATCTTATTATAGAGAACGATTATGGACACATTAGATACTGGCCGTCATATTTCAGGTCAATTCAATACTGAACTGGACACAGTGCGCAACCATGTGATGAATATGGGCGGCCTGGTTGAGCAGCAACTCAAAGATGCATTAACCTCGGTCAGTGACAACAATGAAGAACTGGCGAGAAAAGTACTGTCGAGTGATTATAAAATCAATCGCATGGAAGTTGCCATCGATGAAGAATGTACCCGCATTATTGCTAAACGCCAGCCCGCGGCAAGCGATTTGCGTTTGGTAATGGCCATTATCAAAACCATTGCCGATTTGGAGCGCATTGCCGATGAAGCGGAAAAAATATCACGTGTTGCCCTGGAACAGTTTTCGTCAAAACAGCAAGACATGTTGTTAAGCCTGGATAATTTAGGACGTTTGGTACTGTCTACTTTGCATGAAACTTTAGATGCATTTACCCGCATGGATTTTGATACGGCATTGAAGGTTCATCAAAATGATAACCGTATTGACCGGGAATACGAAGCGTTAATGCGTCAGTTAATGACGTATATGATGGAAGACCCACGTTCTATCCCCTCAATCATGTCGGTGATATGGTCGGCTAGGGCATTAGAGCGTATTGGTGACAGGTGTCAAAACATCTGTGAATACGTGATTTATTTTGTTAAAGGCAAAGTTATTCGTCACATTTCCGAAGAGGATGTGGCACGAGACTTTCTTGGTAAATAACGGAATTTCGCCGAAATTTTTTGGCAAAGTTCGACAAATAACTAGTAAGCTGTATTTTTTTTAAACGTATTGCGTTATGTTAAGAAATTACAGCTGTTTTTTGTGATATAAACTTTTTAATTCGGCGCGAAATGATGTATATTTTGCCTCGAATTTAACAAGCAACATTTAAGTTGCGGGATAAAAATATGAGTGGAAATACAATTCTTGGCGTATTTGCAAAATCGCCGTTAAAACCTCTGGAGCAACACATTCGCAAAGTAAATGAATGTGCGGCATTACTTCCTTCTTTCTTCAACGCTTGTACCAATAACAATTGGCTTGAAGCCGAAAAAATTCGGAAAGAAATCTCAAATATCGAAAGACAAGCCGATATCATGAAACGTGACATCCGTAGTGAACTGCCGGGTGGAATTTTTATGCCGGTGCAACGCACCGATGTGTTAGAACTGGTGAGCCAACAAGATAAAATTGCCAATAAAGCAAAAGATATTGGCGGTCGTATTTTAGGTCGTAAACTTGTCATCCCCGCTTCGCTTGCCGCCGATTTTAATAAATACCTTACTCGTTGTATTGATGCTATCAAACAAGCTGCTGATGCCATTAATGAACTGGATGATTTATTAGAAACCGGTTTTCGAGGTCGAGAAGTTGATCTGGTTGAAAAGATGATCAATGAATTAGCGGCGATTGAAGACGATACCGATGTTATGCAAATAACACTGCGCCGCGATCTTATGAGCATCGAAGCAGATATGAACCCGGTAGATGTGATGTTTTTATATCAAATCATTGAATGGGTTGGTGATTTAGCAGATCTGGCTGAGCGTGTCGGCGCTCGTCTAGAAATAATGTTAGCAAGATAAGGGTTTCTTACGAATGGAAATTTTAGCTAATTACGGAACCACACTGGTTCTATTCGCAGCCTTTGTTGGCTTTGTTATGGCTTGGGGTATTGGTGCAAACGATGTTGCTAATGCCATGGGCACGTCGGTAGGCTCAAAAGCGCTGACCATTAAACAGGCAATTATCATTGCCATGATCTTTGAATTTGCCGGTGCCTACCTTGCCGGTGGTGAGGTTACTTCCACCATACGCAAAGGCATCATCGATTCCAGTTACTTTATTGATATTCCAGAACAACTGGTGTTTGGTATGATCTCCGCGCTGTTGGCGGCGGGTACCTGGTTACTCATTGCCTCATACATGGGCTGGCCAGTCTCGACTACCCATTCAATCGTGGGCGCCATCGTTGGTTTCTCGGCGATTGGTGTTGGCATGGAAACCGTTAACTGGGCCGGTGTTGGTGGCATTGTTGGTAGCTGGATCATAACGCCGTTAATTGCCGGTGTTTTTGCTTTCGTTATTTTCAACAGTGCACAGAAACTGATATTTGATACCGATGATCCGTTAGGACAAGCGAAAAAGTGGGTGCCGCTTTACATGTTTTTGGCCGGTTTTGTTATCTCGTTAGTGACCATTAAAAAAGGCTTGAAGCACATTGGCTTAGATATCGGTTCTGGCGAAGGTTATATGTACGCCATTGCGGTAGCGATTATTGTCGCCATTATTGGTAAGGTATTCATTTCTCGCCTTAACTTTAGAGAAAGCAAGAATCGTCGAGCCAATTACATTAACGTTGAGAAAGTGTTTGCGGTATTAATGGTGATCACCGCTTGTGGTATGGCATTTGCGCATGGTTCAAACGATGTTGCTAACGCGATTGGCCCATTAGCCGCGGTTGTTTCCATTGTTGGTAATGACGGTGAAATTGCGGCGAAATCAACCATCGCCTGGTGGATTTTACCACTCGGTGGTTTTGGTATTGTTGCCGGTCTTGCTTTATTTGGTCATCGCGTAATGAAAACCATAGGTACTGGCATTACCCATTTAACCCCTAGCCGTGGTTTTGCCGCTGAGCTTGCCGCGGCCTGTACCGTGGTGGTTGCCTCAGGTACTGGCTTACCAATTTCAACGACGCAAACCTTAGTTGGTGCGGTATTAGGTGTTGGTATGGCGCGTGGTATTGCGGCAATCAATTTAGGCGTGGTTCGTAATATCGTAGTTTCCTGGGTAGTGACTTTACCCGTTGGTGCCGGTTTATCGATTATGTTCTTCTGGATGATTAAAGGCGCGTTTAGTTAAAGTTAAACCAGCTTAATCATCGCAAAAGCCAGGCACCTCGCCTGGCTTTTTTTGCTTTAAACAACAAGCTTCGGGCTACGAGCTACTAGCTATATATTTGATGAATTCACTTATCGTGTAACAATACTTAATCTGCCCGAAGCCCGAGGCTATTTGCAACAAGCTACTGGCTTATTAACTGGTTATTTGGATGAATTGGTTGGCGGGGTTTTTAACCTCGCGTATTTGGATGATCCACCTATGGTGAAATAATTCCAACTCTGCCCGTAGCCAGTAGCTCGTTGCTAGTAGCGATTAATATTCTGTAATTCAGAAAATTAATTAGTGAGGCAATTGGCATTATGCCCATTTTTAGATTAAGTTTATTATCTAATAATAAGTTTTTGATAGAAAATTACGATGAATACCCATCTGCCGAATTTAAAACATTTACAGTATTTGCTCGCCTTAAATGAACACCAACACTTTCATCGGGCTGCCGATGCCTGTTTTGTCAGTCAATCGACGTTAAGCAGTGCCATAATCAAGCTGGAACAATTACTCGATTGCCAGTTAATTGAACGAGATCATAAGAGTTTTGTCTTTACGGCGCATGGCAAGGCAGTAGTGAAAATGGCGGAGCAGCTGATTCATAATGCCACCGATTTAGTTGAATTTTCAATGTCACAAGGCTTGGCAAGCAAAGGTCACATCTATTTAGGTTGTATTCCCACCATAGCTCCTTTTTTATTAACTGATGTGATCAGTGCAAGTAGCCAACAGCTACCTGATATTGAATTATTTATCAAAGAAGCACCCACTGAAGTGTTATTAGAGCAATTGGCCAATGGGGATATTGATATTGCCATCTTAGCGCTGCCAATCGATAACAAATATAGCAACAATTTCAAGCAAACGTATCTCGGCCAAGATCAACTTTATTTAGTCGGCGATGAGGTGTTAACTGAGCAAGTAAGTAAAGATGGCGGCTATAAAAATATTCCAGCCGAAAGTGTGTTTTTACTTTCCGATGAACATTGTTTAACCGAACATGCATTATCGGCATGCAAGTTGGTTGAACAAAGTAAAATCAATCCGTTTTCAGCCACCTCTATCGCCACTTTACTACAAATGACTATTCATCATCAGGGACTGACTTTTTTACCTGAAATGGCCATAAACAAAGGCGTGGCAGGTCACGCCTATCTTAGGGTTGCGGCGATGAAAGGGAAACCCTATCGGGATATAGCCATGTTGGAGCGTAAAGGCAGTTTACGCTCTGAGACGTTTAAGTTGCTGGCCTCGCTGATCAGTGAGTTATTTAATTAATATTACATAAGCAGGAGCCCGGAGAAATTGCCTAGTTCAACGCTTTACTCACATTTTTTATAAAAGCTTGAAAATAAATCAATTATTTTCAAACTTTTTTTCTGCTTGTCTCGTCATTAACATTAACAACACCTATAACAACAAATTAAAGAAACGTAACTATGAATTCTCTAGGAATAAATTTTGTTTGAACGCAGTGATGATGTCTTGGTTAAACAAGCATTGAAAGGCAGGAAATCTGCTTGGCTTGAGCTGTTAAAACGATACGAAAAACCCGTGTATAACTACGCCTTGCGCATGGTCAGTAACCCGGATGATGCACTGGATTTATTGCAAGATATTTTTATTGCGGTATTTCGCAATTTGGCATCATTTAGAGGCGATAGTAAGTTTAAAAGTTGGTTATTTCGCATTGCCCACTATCGCTGTATCGAACATTACCGGCGCAAAAAACCGCATCAATCGCTTGATGATGAACCTGAATTAAGCGCGAACGAAGTGCATAGTTGCCCGGAGCAAAGTATGAAGCAATCGCAGCAATCTGAGGCGTTAACTAGCGCAATGCAAATATTACCGGTGAATCAACGTACGGTCGTAGAGTTAAAGTTTTTTCAGCACTTTACCTTTGACGAGATAGCCGGACAGTTAGGTATCTCGAGTAATACGGTGAAATCGCGACTATACAGCGCATTGGATAAATTAAAAGGCGTTTTGGAGGTCGATTATGTCTAATTCAGAAACCAATCAACAAATCAGCAATGAGCAACAATTTCAGCTTTGGCTCGATGGTAAATTATCAGCAGAGCAAAGTATGCAATTTGAACAAAGCATCAGCGACGATGATGTGCTGCGCCAGCACTTGGCCACGGCTCGTTTTATCGAACAACAAGTGCATTGCCATGAAGAGCATGAAGTGCCGTCATGGGATCGCTCAGCAACGTTTACCAGCAACAAACAACCTTGGTGGCAATGGTCTGGGATGCCGGCATTGTCGATGGCATTTTCCATCTTTGCCATTTGTTTGGTGGTATTTAAGGTAGAACTGGTGATGCAAGATAATGGCTTATTAGTAAATTTTGGCGGCCAATCAGCGAAGCAGTTACCAGGCAATGTTGATGCTCTGGTGAACCAACGTTTAAAAGAGTTTGCCAGCGAGCAACAAACGGTGATGGCCGAATACGTCAAGGATATTAAAGATGATCAACAAGACGGTAATTTAAAACTTGCCACTTACTTGTTAACTGCCACCCGACAGGAACGCCAGGAAGACATGTCAGGGTTTATAAAGTATGTAAACGAGCAACGTGATGAAGATGCCATTGATCAAAAACTTCGTTTTCAAAAGCTGGAATATACGTTGCAGTCACAATCGATTGAGAATCGCTTTGCTCAGCCGCAAATGCCATTAACCAAACAAAATATCAATTTCGAACAACCCGCTGTTCAGGAGAAATAATAATGAACAACTTTAAAAAACTCACTTTACCTTTAGCGTTATTAACCGCACTTGTTAGCCAAAATGCAATCGCCATGGATTATAACCAACTACATCAACAACTTGATATTATGACTGATATTATTAAATCGTCGATTAAAAAACAGAGCGATAGAAAAGGTCCGCAACTTACTCGTATGGAAAGTAATTACTTAGCCAGCCAGGGGGTGGTCTTTACCTTGAATGTCAGTAGAAGCAGTAATTATGGTTTTGATTTTACCATGCCTGTTATGCCAACAGTCCCTGTGGCTCCAAGAGCACCGACAGCGCCAGAAGGGGTTGATAGTGCGGATTTATTTGGCGAAAACTATGAAATTGTGATCGAAGCAGCGATGGAAGAAGCGGCGATAGCGATGGAGTTAGCCAGTGAACATATGCGCTCAAATTCAGAAGAGCAAAGAGAGATAAGAGAGCAAGAGCGCGAATTGGCTTATGAATTGCGGGACATTGCTCGGGAAGAACGTGATTTAAAATACCAGGAATATTCTTTAGAGAAAGAAGATCAAGCCGAGCACAAACAGGAAAAGGCTAAGCTCGAACAGAAAAAAGCAAAAATTGTCAAAGCGAAAGCGGAAATTAGCAAACGCGCAGAACAGTACCAAAAGCAGGTAAAACAGGCCCAAGCGGAAAAGGCTAAGCAGCAGCAAAAATTTTATCAGCAATTGGAAAACACAGTTTCACAGGTATTATGCAATTACGGCGGTGGCTTGAAGGCGCTTCCAGATGATGAATATGTATCAATGATCATCAAAGGCGCAGGCAGCAAGGAGGGCAATCGTATTAAAGATAAAGTGTTGGTGTTTAACAAACTGGATGTGAAAAACTGTGTGTTGGAGCGCATTGACGCAAATACGTTATTAAGCAAAGCCAATGGTTACCAGTTTTAATTAACAAATTTATTACTCTCTAAAGGCATCCTGCCTGCCGGGTATAAGTACATCCCTGTACAAAAAAGCCCGACATGTAAAACAATGTCGGGCTTTTTAATTCAAGGATGAATTAACTTAGAATTACCATGGAAGGTTTAAATTCTGTTAATTTGTTAATAACTGTTTTTATTGAATTGGCGTATAGAAGCCCTCTGAAATTTTAAAATCACCTTCCGCTTTCGTCAGTTTGTCGGCTTCAAAACTCAAAACTAATTTTTTACGCTTATTAAATGCTTCATCTTTGCCAGAAATAAATTCGTAAACGTAATACCAGGTATTACTGTTAAAACTGTCTTTGACAACTGGGTTACCCAACACAAATTTAACTTGTTCTTTGCTCATACCAATTTGTAGTTTATCAATTTGTTTTTGTTCAAGGTAGTTACCTTGTGGGATGTCTATTTTATAAACACATCCAGTTGCCAGGCATAATGCCAAGCCTAAAATTATTGCGCGAGATAACATCTAATTATTTTTTCCTATTTATCCTGAGCAAGGATAATAACCAAGGCTTGCCAGAGATTAAAGTTTTTTGTCAACTTTTTAACAAATAACTCGCTCAGGCATATTATTTAATTTAACTATTCAATGGAGTCATTAGCTGGCCAAAAGTTCCCGGGCATTTGCTAAACTGCTGTCTGTTACTTCATCACCGGCCAATAAACGAGCAATTTCACGCTCCCGGCCTGGCTGGTTAAGTTCTGTTACCTTGGTTTGGGTATGTTTGCCATCGGTGAGTTTAGCCACAAATAGTTGTTGATGGCCTTTACTCGCCACCTGTGGCAAATGAGTAACACAAATCACTTGGGTTGAATGGCCAAGTTTATGCAATTGTTGTCCGACTTTGGCGGCGGTTGGCCCACTGATACCGACATCGACTTCATCAAAAATCAGCGTTGGTGTCACGATACGTTCGGCCAAAATTACCTGTATTGCTAAACTGATCCTCGATAATTCACCGCCTGAGGCGACTTTAGCCAGTGCTTCAACGGGTTGTCCGGGATTCATACTGACCAGAAATTCAATCTCATCGATACCATGGTTTGCCGGTTCATTGAGCTGCTTTTCGGTTATCGCCAGCTTAAATACGGCGTCAGGCATATTTAATTGTCGCATTGAGTTGGTAATTTGTTGCTCTAGTTGTTGAGCCGCGGTGGTACGGCTTTTGTGCAGGCTATTGGCAATCTCGAGATATTGGCTAAAGCATTGCTCCAGTTCGTCGTTGATCACATCGAGACGAGAGTCATCATTGGCGATTGCGTTTAACTGCTTTTTAATATTGCTATGAAAACTCACTAATTCTTCCGGTGCCACTTTATGCTTGCGGGCAAGCTGGATTGCAAATGAGTAGCGCTCTTCAATTAAGGCAAATTTTTGCGGGTCAATATCGATACTTTGCTGGTAATCATTTAAATCTTTGCTGGCTTCTTCCAGCTGAATTCTGGCTTCATTGACTAAACTGGCAATGGCGGCTGCGGCGGAGTCTAATTCGGCCAACTGGCTTAATTGTTCGCTGCTTTTTTGCAGTTGTGTTAACGCACTGCTTTGTTCGGTAATGTTATTACTCTCACTGAGTTGCTCGATGCATTGTTGTGACAGCAGCAACAGTTGCTGGGCATTACTGTTACGTTTGTAGTCGGTTTCTAATTGGGTAAACTCATTATCTTGCAACGCAAATTGATCGAGTTCTTTTACCTGATATTGCAGTAACTGCAGTTGTGCCTGACGCTGTTGCGAGTTTTGCTGCAATAACGTTAATTCGTTATTTAATTTACGCCATTTACTTTGGTAAAATTTCAGGCTAGACAATAACTCCTGATGATCAGCATATTCATCGAGCAAGCGGCGTTGCTCCTGGCTTTTCATCAATAACTGATGATCGTGCTGACCATGAATATTAATTAACAGTTGACCGAGTTCTTTTAATTGCGCAAGCGGCACCGGGCTGCCGTTTATATACGCTTTTGAGCGGCCCTCAATACTAATGATCCTGCGGATAATGCATTCATCGTCTTGCTGTAAGTCATGTTTCGCCAGCCATTTTGTCGCCTTGCTAATATTGCTACTATCAAACGTTGCCGTTAACTCTGCCTTGGCACAACCTGGCCGAACCGTATTGGCTAAGGCACGAGAGCCAAGACATAGACTAAGTGCATCAATGGCGATAGATTTACCGGCGCCTGTTTCCCCGGTTATAGTCGTCATTCCCTGTTGCCAGTCAATTTCGACAAAGCTAACAATGGCAAAGTTTTTAATGGCCAGATTCAATAACATTACGACGCACCCTAATAGTAGATTTTAGACAGTGAGTTTTAATGATTACTGCACACAATAAAAAGCACTGTTAATTTATACAGTAAAATTAACAGTGTTCTTTTTTGAATGCAAGTTTATTTTTTAAACGATAGGGCGAATGACGCAGTAAACTTAATAAACTTAATAAACTTTATTGCCCCAACTGAGCTTGGTACGCAATACATTAAAGTAATCGTGATCGGTTGGGTGGACCAAACGTAAGGTATATTTACTTTTCTTGATGATTATTTCATCGCCAGGCATTACCGCTAAAATTACGTGACCATCACAACTTACCTGTAACTCTTCGTGGTTATTGGCGGCGACTACCAGCTTAATTTCACTGTCGCCATCCACCACAATAGGCCGGGACGTTAAGGTGTGGGGAAACATTGGCACTAAAGATAACGCATTTAAGTTTGGTGTCATTATTGGCCCGCCAGCAGACATCGAATATGCGGTAGACCCGGTGGGCGTTGACACAATAATGCCATCCGACCGTTGCGAGAACATAAAGACATCATCGATATATACGGCAAACTCCATCATACTGGCGACTTTTCCTGGATGCAGCACCGCCTCATTCATCGCACTGTTCGCGCTTTTTAGCTGGCCGTGTCGAAACACTTCGGCATAAATTAAAAAACGCTGTTCGGTTTTTGACTGACCGGCAAGAATATTTTCCAGGGGGTCAATTAAGTTATCCGGCGAAAGATCAGTTAAAAACCCTAAATTTCCACGGTTAACCCCGAGTACGGCAATGTCATAATTTGCTAATACCCTGGCGGCGCCAAGCATGTAGCCATCACCACCAACAACGATTGCCAAATCAGCTTGTTTGCCAATATCAACAATACCAAAACTCAGAGACTGATCTTTATTCAGCTTAGTTGCCACGGTAGATTCGATCATTACCTGATAACCCTTATCTTCCAGATAGTGATGCAAGGCAGCAATTGTGGCTAATGCTCCGTCATGATCGGGCTTACCAAGAAGACCAATAGTTTTATACATTTGCGTCATTTATTCAGTACTAATTTATTGTTTATTATGGCAGTTTTACCGACATTTTGCTTATTGTAAAGGGGCCGAATATTAAATAGTTAAAAATTCTGCTTGAATCCTTTGATAAAGCCCCCATAATTATCTGCAATTGAGAGTTATAACTGCCCTGAGCCCAACGCTAAAGGCAAAACGATATTTTGGAGTTATCAATGACGACCGAGTCAACCAACACTGATAAAGATGCAGTTTCTGCAAATGAAGAGTCTGTAATTAATGGCGAAGAGCAAGTAGTGAATGCAGAGCAAGAGCCGGCAAGCGATGGCGAAACCGTTGCCGAAGTGGTAAGCCTAAGCCCTGAGCAAGAAAAAATTGCCGAACTTGAGCAAGCATTGGCCGTAGCACAAGCAACCGTTGCCGATCAAAAAGATTCTGTTATTCGTGCCAAAGCTGAAGTCGACAATATGCGTCGTCGTAGTGCACAGGAAGTGGATAAAGCGAGAAAATTTGCTCTGGAAAAATTTGCTGCTGAAATGGTTAACGTAGTGGATAACCTGGAACGCGGCTTAGCCACCATAGATGCTGAGTCTGAACAGCAGAAATCAACCTTTGAAGGGGTAAATCTTACTTTGCAGGGGCTAACGTCTGGCTTAGAAAAATTTGGCGTTAAGGCTGTTGATCCACAAGATCAGGCGTTTAACCCGGAATTACATCAGGCTATGTCGATGCAAGAAGTTGAAGGTGTTGAGCCTAATACCGTAATTGCCGTAATGCAAAAAGGTTACGAGCTAAATGGACGTTTAATTCGTCCTGCCATGGTTATGGTATCAAAAGCGAAAGCGTAACTTTAAAGCCGCGAGCTGCGAGCTACTGGCCACGAGCTGTGTATTTGATTAATTCACCAATAGTGTGACAATACCCAGTCTGCCAGAGGCCCGTAGCTGCGAGCAACGAGCTACAGGCTTCTTGCGGTGTATTTGAGCAATTCACCTATCATCTGCCAATACCAAATCTGCCCAAAACCCGAGAGCAGAAGCTCTTTCCCCAAGCTCCAAAGCAATCAACATAACGCATGATTAGTTAAAATTCACCTTGTTGCTATGGACACTATGCTAAGTGAAATCGATACTGCCCCAGTTCCCAGTTCCCAGTTCCCAGTTCCCAGTTCCCAGTTATTGTGAACGTATACTTGAGCATTTTACCTCTAATTTAACAATACCAAATCTGCCCGCAGCAGAAGCCCGTTGCTCCCGATCTTATCCCGCCATTTAAAAACTGTTTGCTAAAGATAAATAAGGTAATGGAGCGATATTCTGATGCAAAAGAAGCGGTAACCTTTGGTAATTTTTAATTAATTCGGCTTTTTTCAGTTTTTTTTCAACTTTTTCAGCTTTTTCTATTGAAAAATAATCCACACCACCCCACTTACTGATTATCAAAGAATTAACTGAACAACTTTATCGGAGATCCTAACAATGGGCAAAATAATTGGTATTGACCTTGGGACAACAAACTCATGTGTTGCTGTATTAGATGGCGACACAGTACGTGTTATTGAAAATGCTGAAGGCGATCGTACTACTCCTTCTATCATCGCATACACAGCGGAAGGCGAAACCTTAGTTGGCCAACCCGCTAAGCGTCAAGCGGTGACTAACCCAGAAAACACCTTATACGCGATTAAGCGTTTAATTGGCCGTCGTTTTGAAGATAAAGAAGTTCAACGTGACATCGACATTATGCCATTTGGTATCAAAAAAGCTGATAACGGCGATGCATGGGTACAAGCAAAAGGCGAAACCATTGCTCCACCACAAGTTTCTGCTGAAGTACTTGCTAAAATGAAGAAAACGGCAGAAGACTTCTTAGGTGAAGAAGTCACTGAAGCGGTAATCACAGTACCGGCCTATTTCAACGATTCACAACGTCAGGCAACCAAAGATGCTGGACGTATTGCTGGTCTTGATGTTAAACGTATCATCAATGAGCCAACGGCTGCTGCCCTTGCTTACGGCATGGACAAAAAAGAAGGCGACCGTGTTGTTGCTGTATACGACTTAGGTGGTGGTACTTTTGATATCTCTATTATCGAAATTGATGAATTAGAAGGCGAGCATACGTTTGAAGTACTTGCCACTAACGGTGACACGCACTTAGGTGGTGAAGATTTCGATAACCGTTTAATCAACTACCTTGTGGCAGAATTCAAGAAAGATGCCGGTATGGACTTAACTACCGACCCATTAGCGATGCAACGTTTGAAAGAAGCGGCAGAAAAAGCTAAGTGTGAGTTATCTTCAGCCCAACAAACGGATGTTAACTTACCATACATCACTGCTGATGCATCTGGTCCTAAGCACATGAACATCAAAGTGACTCGTGCCAAATTAGAATCATTAGTTGAAGATATGGTTAAAGCAACGCTAGAGCCACTTAAAACGGCTTTATCTGATGCTGATTTATCAACGAGTGACATCACTGATGTTATCTTGGTTGGTGGTCAAACTCGTATGCCACTGGTACAAAGCACGGTAACTGATTTCTTCGGTAAAGAGCCACGCAAAGACGTAAACCCTGATGAAGCTGTAGCTTCTGGTGCCGCGGTACAAGCCGGTGTTTTATCTGGTGATGTTACCGACGTATTACTGCTTGACGTTACGCCACTATCTCTTGGTATTGAAACCATGGGTGGGGTGATGACAAAAGTTATCGACAAAAATACCACTATCCCAACCAAGCAATCACAAACGTTCTCAACGGCTGAAGATAATCAAGCCGCAGTAACGGTACACGTGGTTCAAGGTGAGCGTAAGCAAGCGTCACTAAACAAATCTTTAGGTCAATTTAACCTGGAAGGTATTGATGCCGCACCACGTGGTATGCCACAAATCGAAGTAACGTTTGATATCGATGCCGATGGTATCTTGCATGTAACTGCTAAAGATAAGAACACAGGTAAAGAACAGAAGATCACCATTAAGGCATCTTCAGGTTTATCTGATGAAGAAGTAGAACAAATGGTACGTGATGCAGAAGCCAATGCCGATGCTGATGTGAAATTTGAAGAGTTAGTTACAGCCCGTAACCAGGCTGATGGTATGGCTCATGCTACTCGTACACAAATTACTGAAGCTGGTGATGACTTACCAAGCGAAGACAAAGAGAAAATTGAAGCGGCATTAACTGCACTTGATGAAGTCATTAAAGGCGACGACAAAGAAGCGATTGAAGCTGCATCGCAAGCGGTAATTGAAGCGTCTGCCAAATTGATGGAAATTGCTCAGGCCAAAGCGCAAGCTGAAGGCGCTGCAGCTCCTGAAGGTCAAGCTGGTGAACCACAAGCACAACCTGCTGAAGACGTAGTGGATGCTGAGTTTGAAGAAGTGAAAGACGACAAAAAATAATAGCTGTTAACTACTGCTGTTAAAACTAATAAAGCGCTGTTTGCCACTTATGCCTTATGGGTATTGGGTAAAGTCAGCGCTTTATTGTTTATAAAATTCGACTGATTAAGTACACATATTTATGTCAAAACGTGATTATTATGAAGTTCTTGGGGTGGCGAAAAGTGCCACAGACCGAGAGATAAAAAAAGCCTATAAACGTCTGGCGATGAAATTTCACCCGGATAGAACTAAGGGTGATAAAAGTAAAGAAGAGCAGTTTAAAGAAGTAAAAGAAGCTTACGAGATCTTAAACGATGATCAAAAGCGTGCGGCTTATGATCAATACGGCCATGCAGCCTTTGAACAAGGCGGCCACGGTGGTGGCGGTTTTGGTGGCGGTGGCGCTGACTTTGGCGATATCTTTGGTGATGTTTTTGGTGATATCTTTGGCGGCGGTGGCCGTGGTGGCCGTGGCGGTCAATCAAGAGCGCGCCGTGGCAGTGACTTACGTTACAACCTGGATATGAGCCTTGAAGATGCGGTGAAAGGCAAAACCGTCGAACTGAAAGTACCAACTTACGTGAATTGCGATCCTTGTGCTGGCAGTGGCGCGAAAAAAGGCACTTCGGCAAGTACTTGTCAAACTTGCCATGGCCATGGCCAGGTACAAATGCGTCAAGGCTTATTTGCGGTTCAGCAAACTTGTCCAACGTGTTCTGGTCGCGGCAAGGTGATTAAAGAACCGTGTACGTCATGTCGTGGTCAAGGGCGAGTTGAGAAAACCAAAACCCTGTCAGCAAAAGTTCCTGCTGGTGTAGATACGGGTGACAGAATTCGCTTGTCAGGTGAAGGTGAAGCCGGTGAAATGGGTGCGCCAGCAGGCGATTTGTACGTACAAGTGAATGTACGTGACCATGATATTTTTGTTCGTGAAGAAAACAACTTGTACTGTGAAGTACCAATCAGTTTCACCGTATCAGCTTTAGGCGGTGAAATTGAAGTGCCAACCTTAGGCGGCAAAGTAAAACTGAAGATCCCAAGTGAAACGCAAACCGGGAAAATGTTCCGTATGCGTGGCAAAGGGGTTAAATCGGTACGCAGTTCAATCACTGGCGACTTAATGTGTAAGGTGGTAGTCGAAACCCCGGTAAACCTTAAGGCTGAGCAAAAAGAACTGCTTGAGCAATTTCAGGCAAGTATGGGCGAGGGCAAAGATGCTGCTCGTTTCCGTCCCAAAGAACAAGGGTTCTTTGACGGGGTGAAGAAGTTTTTTGATTCACTGAAGTAAGATTAAATAATATTTAATATTGACCAAAAAAGGCTGCTCTGCAGCCTTTTTTTTGTTTCAAGCAGCGAGAAACGAAAAGCCACTGATTCTATGCACGTTTTGAATTTAGGAGGTCCCGTTCAAAAGCATAACGGGATGACGTGGTTTAAATAAACAAACACCGTTAAAACTCCAATATTCTTAGAAAAAGTTCACCGTCATTCCGACGAAGGTCGGAACCCCCTTGCTTGACAGTGAGCCATTGCAGTGGGATAACGCGGTGTAAGTTGTCGATATTGGTTAAAACCCGGTTGGCGGGGCTTCAGCCTCACGAATTGAACGCAGGCTGCCAGAAGCTAGTAGCCCGTAGCTCGAGGCCCGAAGCTATCATTGAAACAATACCAAATCTGCCAGTAGCCAGAAGCTCGAAGCTCGAAGCTATTTTTTTTAAATTATAGATAAAGGCTTTGTTATCCATGGTGTTTTAATGCAAAAAAGGTCTATAATTAAATTACTATTTGTATGTGGAGAATGAGTGATGGCGGTACAAAAAAAATTATTAATATTGTTACTCTCTTTTGGCTTTATTGCCCCGGCAAGCGCAGGCTATGAAGAGGCGATTGAAATGATCAACCGCGGTGATTTTACGCTGGCGATAGAAGAGTTAAAACCACTGGTTGAGTTGGGTTACCCGCAAGCTTTATACCAACAGGGCATGTTGCATGAAAATGGTTTTGGCACCGAGCAAGATTATCAAAAAGCATTTGCACTGTACCAAAGAGCGGCAGGGCGAGGTATAGCCGAAGCACAATTTTCTCTTGCGCAAATGTATTTAGTTGGTAAAGGCACCACGAAAGACCGTAAACAGGGCTTTGAGTATACTAAACGGGCGGCTGAAAAAGGCTTAGCCGCTGCACAATATAACCTGGCCATTATGTACCAGGAAGGGGTGGTAACGACCCAAAGTTACAACAAAGCCGCGATTTGGTATGAAGATGCAGCCATGCAAAATTATGCCTATGCACAGTTTAATCTGGCCTTGCTATATTTTGATGGTTTAGGGGTAACTAAAGATCTCGAAATGTCTTATATCTGGAATCGGGTAGCGGCCTTTAATGGTTATTCTCCGGCAGAAAAAAGTATGAATATAGATTCTAAAAAACTCTCCCGCGAGCAAATTAAACGTTGTCGTGAACGCGCTGACGAATTGTATTTAAAAATTGTGCCTAAGATTGAAGAGTATGTACCTTTTGAATTGCAGTCACCTTAAGAAAACGTGAGCCAGTAAAACTAGGGTCAGAGTCGATTTATTGCTGAGTAAAATCGACTCTGACCCTAGCTTTTTGTTATCAGTTATTGGTATTAGCTATTCTTCAGAAAAATTTGGGATCGCAGAACTGCGACTGTGCTCAAACACCAAAGCCGTTTCGACATTAGTCACTTCATCTCTGGAAGTAATTGCTGAAAACACAAAGCGACGCAAATGCTCAGTGTCTGTCACTGACATATGTATATAGAAGTCAAAAGCACCGCCCATATGAAACATGCTAATGATTTCTGGCAACGGCAACAACTGATCTCGTAACGCGTTTACAATTTCTTCCGAGTAAGGTTGCAATTGAATCGCGGCCATGGCTTGAATGTTGCCGCCAATGGTATTGTAATTCACATCTATGAATGAGCCTTTGATCACTCCTGCGGTTTTTAATCGTTTCACTCGCTCTAAACATGTTGATGGCGCAGTGCCAATGGCTGCGGCAAGATCTTTATTGGTGATATCTGCATCTTGAAATAACAAAGTTAAAATTTGTAAATCAATATCATCAAGCTTTTTCATTGGAGTCTCTGTTTTATTATTTAACCTGAGTTCAGGTTATACCAATTTGATTAAGATCTGCTCATTGTTAATCAACTTGCTATTAATTATTATCTGCGCCTACTATACCCGTGCTACCTCAAAGTGCAAGATTTCAGTGGGAGTTAAAAGCAATTTAGGCAAGGCATTAAATTTAGAGAATGGTTGTTCCATTGTTAAAATTAATAACGCGGCATAAATTGCTTTTAAACCCACCGGAACGGAGTGTCTGAGCAATCCCACTTCTTCGTTGCACCTATTTGAAAGGGGAACGCCATTCCTGCATAGCTGCGCCTTGAATTGAGCTTGCTCAGTCACTCAAAACGTATTTTGAACATGCATCTTGAGGCAGCACGGGTATAGACCCAATTAAGTTGTTCAGCATAAGCGATTTAAATGAATTTTTAATCAATTTAAATAATCGTCATTAAGGTATTAATTTTCTTCCCTGTTTTGGTTAAAATGGAGCAAGTATATAAATAAATTCCTTTGCCATGACTCATAACTATCAAGATCTTATCAATATCTTTGCCGAACTGTTCTTTACTAGTGAGAATACTCGTCTGGTGAAAGGTGATGATGAACCCGTGTACCTGCCAGCGGACAGTGGCTGTGACTTTCATCGAGTGATTTTTGCGCATGGATTTTATGCCAGCGCTTTTCATGAAGTTTCCCATTGGTGTATTGCCGGCGCCAACAGGCGGCTGATAGAAGATTTTGGTTACTGGTACGCACCAGATGGCCGAGATGCCCAACAACAACAACAATTTGAGCAAGTTGAAATTAAACCACAAGCGATCGAATGGGCTTTTTGCGTTGCCAGTGGCTTTAACTTTAATGTCTCTGCAGATAATCTCTCGGGTATCGAAGTTGACCGCTTTGGCTTTCAGCATAAAGTTTACTTACAGGTACAGCACTATTTAGCGCATGGCTTCCCAGCACGAGCGCAGCAGTTTATTGATGCCTTAATCGCGTTTTATCAACCTGAGCTGATATTGACCGCCGAAATGTTTGCATTTTCAAAGCCGTTAAGCGAAAACGAGCTGCATATACCAATACCGGTATCCGTCTTAGATGATAGAGCAATAAATGAAACATTTTAAATTAGGTTTTTTAGTGAACCCACTCGCCGGTATTGGTGGCAGCGTTGCTTTAAAAGGCAGTGATGGCGCTAACACTGCCGCAAAAGCATTGGCCTTAGGGGCGAAGCCGAAAGCAAACCTACGCGCCAAGCTCGCTTTAGAAGTGTTATTACCCTACAAAGATAAAATCACCATTTATACCGCCAATGGCGATATGGGCGAAGACAGTGCCAGGGACTTGGGTTTTAATGTGGAAGTAGTTTATCAATATAAAGGCGTCAGCGAGGGCAGGAGCTCTACTGCACAAGACAGTGAACAGTTGGTGCAGGCACTGCAACAACAGGGCGTCGATTTATTGCTGTTTGCCGGTGGTGATGGTACCGCACGCAATGTCAGCCATCAGGTTGATGGTTACTTTCCGGTGTTAGGTATTCCGGCAGGTTGTAAGATCCACTCCGGTGTCTATGCCTTAACGCCAACATCGGCAGGGCGGGTAGTAGAATTAATGGTAAATAATGAACTCGTTTCATTTCATCAGGCTGATGTTATGGATATTGATGAAGCGGCATTTCGCTCAGGCGTGGTTAAAGCGAGACGTTATGGAGAAATGCAAATACCCAGTGAGTTGCAATATATACAGGCAGTAAAATCAGGCGGCAAAGAAACCGATGAAATGGTGCTAATGGATATTGCCGCCCATGTCATTGAACTTATGGATGAAGAGTTATTTGTTATCGGCTCGGGCTCAACGGTTGCTGCCGTCATGGAAGAACTGACGCTAACCAATACTTTGCTTGGCGTTGATTTGGTCAAAGAACAAGATTTAGTGGCTACCGATGTTATTGAGGCCGATTTATATCAAGCTATTAGTGACAGTCAAAATCAAAATCCAAATCAGGCAAAACTGGTCATTACCGTGATCGGTGGTCAGGGCCATATTTTTGGTCGCGGCAATCAACAACTAAGTCCAAGGGTTATCCGCGCGATTGGTAAAGACAATATCATTGTGATTGCCAGCAAAACAAAATTACAAGCATTAAACCAACGGCCATTAATTGTCGATACCGGTGATAAGCATTTGGATCTCGAATTATCAGGCTTTATTCCGGTGGTCACCGGATTCCATGATCAAGTGCTTTATCCTGTTGCCAGTCCCGGCCTGAGCTAATGTCACTATCCTATATACCCGTGCTACCTCAAGATGCATGTTTCAGAGTGACTGAGCAATCTCAATTCAAGGCGCAGCTATACAGGAATGGCGCTCCCCTTACAAATAGGTTCAACGAAGAAGTGGGATTGCTCAGACACTCCGTTCCGGTGGGTTTAAAAGCAATTTATGCCGCGTTATTAATTTTAACAATGGAACAACCATTCTCTAAATTTAATGCCTTGCCTATATTGCTTTTAACTCCCACTGAAATCTTGCACTTTGAGGTAGCACGGGTATATATAAATTTAACCATTAACCGATGACAATTATGATGCCAACATCCTCCCCTGAACACTTACAAACTATCAATTCTTTGGCGCTGCTGTGCCAATATTTTGATAGCATTATTGACCTGGATAATGATGATCTGCTGTTTGCCAGCAGTTATTTACGTGGCTTTATTGAAGTCGCGGCAGTAGAATTTGGTGATGATCAGCAATTACTTTGCCGAGACTTAGCCGCCATTATCAGCCAACAATTAGCGGCTGCGAGTGCGGAGCTTAATGTGGAGGATAAAACTCATGTGGATGAATTTTGGCAGAGTATTAGCCCTCTGTTTTGTTATTAACCACGGCGTTGTCGTTAACATGGTTGAGTGGCTTTTGATAAGTCGTAACTTAAATGCAAGAGCTATGCGCTACGGTTTGTTCTTTATCAAATCACGGATCACAAAGCGGTTTGGCGACAAGTTAAACAGCATTTCTTCATCGACCGGGTAATCGTCATTGCAAATCTCTGCGGCCAAAATTTCGGCCAATAATGGTGCAGAGCACAGACCTCTGGCACCCAACCCGGTTAATACATATAAACCATTTTTCAGTGGCGCCGATTGCTTATAATGCCAATTTTTATCTTTGCTTAAATGTTGATAATACTCTTGGTGTTTTTCAATATTGGGCACTCGTCCCACCATAGGTAAATGATCGGGCGTGCAGCAACGCAACCTGGCTTTACTCGCCGTTACATCTGCCATGCTCCAGTTGCCAATATCGCCTAAACAACTGGCCAACATATCAATATTGTATTGGTTATCCTCATCGCGTAAGCGAGTGTCGTTATCATCCTTGTCAAACGTAGCGCCGATACAATGTACGCCATTATTTTTTGGTGTCAGATAGCCTTTATGGCAAAGAACGGTTTTTAAATTTTTAATGCTGTCATTGCTCTGCATTTGGCTTACCTGACCGCGCACCACAGACAAGGGTAGCTGTGCTAATGACTCAACATCGACACTGTCAGCGCCAGTACAGAAAATTAAATTTTGTATTTGTTTTTGGCCTTTATTGGTGGTCAATAACCATCTATCATTGGCCAGAGGTTTTACCGCCAACACTTTTCGTTTGGTTTTTACTTTTACCTTGCCTGTTGCTATGGCGGCCTGCATTATGGCTTGTACTAATTCTGGCGGACAGACCCAACCGGCTCTCGGCATGTACAAACCGGGATGATCAACGCCGATACCACTTATGTCGTTTACTTGCTGTTTGCTAATGCCATGAATAAGGTCTTCTGGCCAAACACCTTTCTGAGAGAATATTTGTTGGCGTTGCACTAATGCGTCTTTGTAGGAGACATCGATTAAGCCGTCGAAACCGTGACTAAATTGATAGCCTTGGGCAATTAACTGTTTGAATAACGCCAGTGAGTGCTCAAAGCCTTGTTGATAAAACAGGCTCAAACTGTCTTTATCTTGATGCAAAATCGGGTACACTGCGCCGATGGCATTACTGGATGCGCCCTGGGCGATTTGCTCATCTTTACACAATAAAGTGACATTAATGCCTTTATTGGCTAACGCTAATGCGGCACAGGCACTGGCAAGCCCGCCCCCGACAATCGTCGCGTGCTGCGAACTTTCGACTTTCTCTCTTATTTTAAACCCGGTTAACGGTTTGCCTTGCCTTAGGCCGACGAATCTGGCTTGCGTCGATTCCGTTTTCTCGGCGTCATTTATGTCGTTGCCGTAGAAGATCTTGCTTACTTTGAAGCCAACTTCACTCAAGCCGCGGCGAACAAAGCCTGCCACCGTGAATGTGCCTAAACTGGCGCCTTTTTTTGCTAACCGCGCGAGCTGTAAAAATAACGCTTTGCTCCACATCTCTGGATTTCGACTCGGGGCAAATCCATCAAGATAGAATGCATCAACCAGGCCTTGCTCGGGAACATCAATAGCAGTAAATGCCTCACTGGCATCCCGAAAGTGTATGGTTAATGATACGTCACCGTTGGCAAATGTATAAGTTTGTCGGGCGTTTTCAGTGATGTCATACTGGCCGAGTAATTGCTCACTGACATCGTCAAACTGCGGCCAAAGCTTGAGCGTTTTGCTCATATCCTGCATGGTTAACGGGTATTTTTCTGTACTGATAAAGTGCAATTTTAAGGAACTATTGCTACGTCGTTTAAAGGCAATAAATTTTTCCAGAGTCAAAAAGAAGTTCAAACCGCTGCCAAAACCGGTTTCGGCAATGACAAATACACTCGCGCTGAAATTTAGCCAGGTTTGCTCAATATTGTTGGCTTTAATGAACACTTGTTCACTTTGTTGGCAACCTAAGGTGTTATCGAAATAGATATCGTCAAAATCGGCTGAAAATGGAGCTCCACTTTTATCAAATTTTACGTTTGCTGTTTTTATTGGTGACACAGGAGGCGATCCTTGTTTTCAGTTTTGATCAAAATATCGTGCGTTAAGGCGCTAATTTTGCTAAATTTTAACCCGTCAACGCGATATTATCTAGTAGAGTCGATGGAAAATCAGCGTACAGCTGTACACTGGACAGACCAGATCGACAAATAAACGTAGTATGATACGCACAGTTCAATCAATAAATGATGGTTATATATATAATGAAACGTGTAGTTATTACAGGTCTTGGTATTGTTTCTTCAATCGGTAACAACGCCCAAGAAGTTCTAGAGTCTTTAAAAACTGGTAAGTCAGGCATTTCTCGTTCAGAGAGCTTTGCCGAAAACGGATTACGTAGTCAAGTTTGGGGTAAACCAGACATTGAGCCAAGCGAGCACATAGACAGAAAAGTATGGCGCTTTATGGGTGATGCCGCAGGTTATGCCTACATCGCGATGGAAGAAGCGATTAGCGACGCCAAATTAACGCCTGAGCAAGTATCGAATTTCCGTACCGGTTTAATTGCTGGTTCTGGCGGTGCATCATCGTTAAACGTAGTAAATTCAGCAGACACATTACGTAACCGTGGTGTTAAGCGTGTTGGTCCTTATGCGGTACCAAAAACCATGTCATCGACATGTTCAGCTTGTCTTGCCACTCCGTTTAAAATTTTAGGTAATAATTACTCAATCAGTTCAGCTTGTGCTACTTCGGCACACTGTATTGGTCATGCCGCAGAGCTTATTCAACTGGGTAAACAAGATGTTGTTTTCGCCGGTGGTGGTGAAGAAGTCGATTGGTCATTGGCGATGATGTTTGACGGCATGGGGGCGTTATCAACTAAGTATAATGACACTCCAGAGCATGCTTCTCGCACTTACGATGCAAACCGTGACGGTTTCGTTATCTCTGGTGGTGGCGGTATGGTTGTGGTTGAAGAATTGGAACACGCATTAGCTCGTGGCGCCCATATTTATGCGGAAATCGTAGGTTACGGTGCAACGTCTGATGGCTACGATATGGTAGCACCAAGCGGCGAAGGTGCCGTTCGTTGTATGCAACAAGCGATGGAAGGCGTTGACGGTAAAGTTGATTACTTAAACACTCACGGCACATCAACACCGGTTGGTGATGTGAAAGAGCTTGGCGCCATTCAAGAAGTATTTGGTAAAGACTCACCAGCAATTTCTGCAACCAAAGCGATGACTGGCCATGCGTTAGGCGCCGCTGGTGTACACGAAGCCATCTATACTATGTTAATGATGGAACATAACTTTGTTGCCCCATCAGTAAATATTTCTGACTTGGATGAAAAAGCCATCGGCCTTGATATCGTATCTGAAGCACGTGAAGAAAACATTGATTTAGCAATGTCAAACAGCTTCGGTTTTGGCGGTACCAACTCAACGCTGGTAATGAAGAAATATAAATAAGCGTAAGCGAATTTAATATCCCCAAAAAACCAGGTATGTCCTGGTTTTTTTATGCCTGGAATTGGGTACCGGGAGCAGGATATAAGGGGAAAAGGTATCAGGTTAAAGTTTTGAGGGCTTCGAACTGCTTTAAGCCGTAGACTTTAAGCCGTAGACGCCTAGATTCAATCTGGCATTTTAGTTCGCAAATCAGAATAATACCTGACAGTCTATATAGAGCCGTACAATACACCACTCAATCTAGAAAAAACACGCCGTCATCCTGTGCGAGTTTAAGCGAGACACGGGACCTCCTTACGCATGCTGTGGTTTTAAAATTAAATAAAATCAAATTTTTACAAGCACACTATTACTGGAGGAGGTCCCCGATGTCGCTTGAGCTCCTCGAGGATGACGGCGTACTTTCTCTACTTCTGCAAGTGGCACGGAGAGGTCTGTCAGGCTAGGTTAAAACTTATAACTAAACCTGTCAGATTACATCTTAACTTTACAATTACGTATACTCTTCTATTTGTATCACCTTCGCTTGACCCTTCTCTAAACTGATTATGCCTTCCATCCACACATATTTATTCAGTTTTTTAGAGCGATAGCGCAAAATAATTTTTGCTTCTCTATTACCTAATAATTCCGAAGAAATGAAAGCGACATCAGTGCCAATGCGCGAGCGACTTTTATGGCCTTGCCGCAAGTAATCAATGTATTCAGATTTAGAATATTTAAGGACGAAGCCATAGCCGTTCGAACCTTGGGTGACGATAACGGTTAATTCTGGGGATAGCACCGTCTGCAGCAGGCCTTTCGCTTCTGTTTTGTGAAAATCGATAAATTGTTGTGCAATATGGTTTATCGCCGCTTCAGACAGCACTTCTTCAGCTAGCGCTGCAGTACTCATGTGAAACCAAACCAAAAGCAACAAAAGTAATTTCTTCATACCCTGCTTATCAACGCATCCGTTAGCACGAAGCGATTTTTTGCCAGCATGAATAAATCCGTTTTTTACCGCAAGGCTGAAACCACTTCCCAAGTCACAATATGGCGTGTGCTATATTAAAGGGACGTATATTTTTGTTATTTAAGTTTACTTACCTTTTCTAAAGATAGCGCACTTTTGCTGAAATAGGGTAATCAATTTTGCAAAAAACGACCTTTTCTTATCAAATTAGCCAAATTTGCACTGGTCCGGTTTTTTTTTAGTCGAAATAGTGATACTAATAATTTCAACCAGTTAACAAAATTCAACCGCTGGTTCTTATATGATTGACTGATGCTGTACATTGCTTATAATATACAGCCTAACTATGACGATAATTTATTAAGGTAAATTCTATGCAAATCGGAATACCTAAAGAAACACTTTCCGGTGAAAATCGTGTTTCAGCCTCGCCGACATCCATTCAAGCACTGATAAAGCTTGGCTTCGACGTTGTTGTTGAGCAAGGTGCTGGCGATAACGCCAGTTTTAATGATGACGTTTATCAGCAAGCAGGAGCAGGCATTGTAAAAACTGCCGATGCCTTGAACGCCGATATCGTGCTAAAGGTAAATCAACCAACAGATAGTGAAGTAGACCTGTTAAAAGAAGGGTCTACCTTGGTGAGTTTTATTGCACCTGCGCAAAATAATGAGCTGCTTGAACAGCTTAAGTCTAAAAAAGTGAACACTCTGGCCATGGAAATGGTGCCAAGGATGACCCGTTCACAATCTATGGATGCGTTAAGCTCGATGGCAAACATTGCCGGTTATCGAGCCGTGATCGAAGCAACCAATCATTTTGGTCGCTTTTTGACCGGGCAAATCACTGCCGCCGGAAAAATTCCTCCGGCGAAGGTTATGATCATCGGTGCCGGTGTTGCCGGTCTTGCTGCCATAGGTACTGCCGGTAGCTTAGGGGCAATTGTTCGTGCTTTTGATACACGTCCAGAAGTAAAAGAGCAAATTGAAAGCATGGGTGCTGAATTCCTTGAGTTAGATTATGAGGAAGAAGAAGACACCGGTAGTGGTGACGGTTACGCCAAAGAAATGAGCCAGGCCTTTATTGACGCTGAAATGGCATTGTTTTTAGAACAGGCAAAAGACGTCGATATTATCATTACCACGGCGATGATACCTGGGCGTCCTGCACCTAAACTTATCACCGAAGAAATGGTACTGGCAATGAAGCCGGGTTCGATTGTGGTAGATCTAGCGGCCCCTGGTGGTGGTAACTGTGAACTTACTGTTCCGGGTGAAATTAACGAAGTAAATCAGGTGAAAATAATCGGCTATACCGATTTCGTCTCACGTCTGCCGAACCAGTCTAGTCAGCTTTATGCCAATAACTTAGTTAATTTAATGAAGTTATTGTGTAAAGAAAAAGACGGCAACATCAATATCGATTTTAATGATGAAGTGCAACGTAACATGACCGTGGTTAAAGATGGTGACATTACTTTCCCACCTCCGCCAATTCAAGTGTCAGCAGCACCCGCGGCAAAACCGGTTGAAGCTGCTGTAGTGGTAGCAGACGAAGAACCAAAATCAAGTATTCCTAAATACATCGCAATGGCGGTGGCTGCACTTGGCTTTACCTGGGTTGCAAGTGTCGCCCCAGCAGATTTCTTATCACACTTTACCGTGTTTGTATTGGCATGTGTTGTCGGCTACCACCTGGTGTGGAACGTAAGTCACGCCTTACATACGCCCTTAATGAGTGTTACCAATGCCATATCCGGTATTATCGTGGTCGGTGCCTTGCTGCAAGTCGGCAGTGATTCACTGATAGTGCAGGTTCTTGCCGGGATTGCCATATTAATCGCCACCATCAATATTGCTGGTGGTTTCTTTGTTACTAAGCGCATGCTTAAAATGTTTAGAAAGTAGGGGAGTAGTAACAATGAATGAAGGAATTATTACTGCAGCATATATTATTGCTGGATTATTATTCATTATGAGTCTTGCTGGTCTCAGTAAGCAAGATAGTGCCGAAGCGGGTAACTGGTACGGCATTATTGGTATGACCGTTGCCTTAATCGCAACCATTGCCAACCCGAGTGTAACCGGAGTGCCACTAATCATCGCTTGTATGGCGATTGGTGGCTTTATTGGTATCCGTTTAGCCAAAAAAGTGGAAATGACGGAAATGCCCGAGCTGGTTGCTATTTTGCATAGCTTTGTTGGTTTGGCCGCGGTATTTGTTGGTTTTAATAGCTATTTTGATCATAGCGCTTTAATGATGGGCGCGGCGTTAACGATACATAATGTTGAAGTGTTTTTAGGCGTATTTATCGGTGCGGTAACCTTTACTGGTTCTGTCGTCGCCTTTGCTAAATTGCGCGGTATCATCAATACTTCTGCACTTATGTTACCGCAGCGGCATAAATTAAACTTGATTGCCATCATCGCCTGTGTGTATTTAATGGTGCAGTTTGTAGAAGCCGGTGGCGCAACCACACCATTATTGATCATGACTTTTATTGCCTTTGTCTTTGGTTGGCATTTAGTGGCTTCCATTGGTGGTGCCGATATGCCGGTAGTTGTGTCTATGCTTAACTCATATTCGGGTTGGGCTGCAGCTTCCGCAGGTTTCATGTTAGGCAATGATTTATTAATTATTACCGGTGCTTTGGTGGGCTCTTCGGGGGCAATATTGTCTTACATCATGTGTAAAGCAATGAATCGCTCGTTCTTTAGTGTTATTGCCGGTGGTTTTGGTACCGACGTACACGTTGCCAGCGATGTCGATTACGGTGACCATATTGAGATCACCGCTGAGGCAACGGCGGATTTACTAACCGAAGCGAAAACGGTAGTGATTACCCCTGGTTATGGTATGGCCGTAGCACAAGCGCAATACCCTGTGTATGAAATTACTCGTGCCCTACAAGAAAAGGGCATTGAAGTACGTTTTGCCATTCACCCGGTAGCGGGTCGCTTGCCAGGTCATATGAATGTACTGTTAGCGGAAGCGAAAGTCCCTTACGATATCGTTCTTGGGATGGAAGAAATCAATGATGACTTCCCGGAAACTGACGTAGTACTGGTCATTGGTGCCAACGATACGGTGAACCCTGCAGCCGCAGAAGATCCAACCAGCCCAATTGCCGGCATGCCGGTATGTGAGGTGTGGAATGCGAAACAAGTGATTGTGTTTAAGCGTTCAATGAATACGGGTTATGCGGGTGTGCAAAATCCATTATTCTTTAAAGACAACACCGCGATGTTATTCGGCGATGCGAAAGACTCCGTTGAGAAGATTTTTAAAGCTCTATAAGGTAGCATTTTAAAGACAACACTCAAGATGGTTATTCGGCGATGCGAAAGACTCGGTTGAGAAGATTTTTAAAGCTCTATAAGGTAGCATTTTAAAGACA
>NZ_JQDZ01000084.1 GCF_000764205.1 Thalassotalea sp. ND16A | reverse complement strand
CAACGGGAGCAAAATCACGAACTGAATGACGATTTACCATTCTGAATTCGATCAATGATGGGAAATAGGTGAGATCTCAGTTACAAATTCTGCGGCAAATAACTGCGGTATTGCTCCGGCACTAACACTGGCAAAAGAGCTGATCGTGGCGGGTCATGTAGACCGCCATCATTCAGAAATTTTAAAGCAGCAACGTCGCTTTATGATCGATTTACCTGAAAATTATCATGACAATGAATTAACGTATCCAACGCTCTATGTTGTGGATGGTGATTTTCAATTCCAGCATGTATCTGCAATCGTTAAAAACCTCACTCGAATGGGCAAGATCCCGCCGATGATAGTCATTGGCATCGCCACTCAGGGTAACGCCGATTATATTTATCAAACCACCTGGGCGATTAACAATGAAGCGGATTACGGTGGCGCCGCTTTATTTTACCAATATGTCAGTGCCGAACTGGTGCCTCACATCGACAAGAATTACCGTACCAACAATAACCGAATTATCTCAGGCTACTCTTTAGGAGGATTATTTACCACCTTTGCTATGGTGCAGGATGGCACACCGTTTAATGCGTTCTTAGCGATGAGTCCGAGTTACTGGTTTGATGATTATTCTGCCAGTAGCTCAATTGCCAAATACATTGCTGAAAATAACAACAAATCTGCTTCACCACTATTTTTGTCGGTAGCCAATGAGCAGGGGATGGGAGTAGGGCAAGTGTATGAGAGTTTAAAACAACTCGACATCAAAGATTGGCCACTTGGTTATCAACAATACCCCAACGAAAATCATTTCAGTACCGCACTGCCGGCACTGCATGACGCTTTGAGCTTTTTGTTTGCTGGCTATTACGAAGATGGTTATGAACTGCAAGCGCATAAAGATGTTTTCGATGTATTAACGACCTTTGCCGGAAAAAAGCAAAATTACAATGGTTTCAGAATTGAGTGGTTACAAGCATATAAATTTTCTAAATATGTGTTCAGTTCAAAGCAGACGGATAAAATTGAAGAAATACTGACCGTGGTTCAGCAACAATTTCCCGACTCGGTAGTCAATGTCAGCAATTATCTGGCAAAAGGCTTTAATGCCAGCAAACAATTTGCAACCGCAAAAGACATTTTAGAGCGGATAAAAGCTCAGGGAGAAAAAACTGCGCTGTGGCATCATCAATACAGTCTGGCGTTAACGGGATTAAAGCAACCCGAGCTAGCCGAACAAGCGCAAACAAAAGCCATGGCATTAGCACAACAGCAGAATTTACCTATGTGGCAAATTTGGGAAATGAAGTAGATAGTTGAACATACTTTTTACTTACGCTTTAACCATTTGCGAACGGAAAAAATCACCACGAAATAAGTTAACTATTGGCCGGTTAGCATAATGCTAATTTTCGGCCAAAAATCATTTCTTCACTAAAAAAGTTGGCTGCGACTATTCCGGGACCGGCGAAAAATCTGTAACCTGGGATAGTGCTGTGCAGTAACCAATAACTAATACTGATAGCACTAAAGCCAATTACGATACCGGATATCGCCCATAACGCACTAAATTTTATATCTGACATTACTCACCATTAATTTTTATTCATTCTCCTGTTCATTTTTGCAACCCTATGGAGTTATGTAAACTATTTGAAATAATAGATGCTTAATTGCAAATTCGATACATATCCATAGCTATAATAAGAACTACGATATTACATTTTATTAAAAGCAACTTAAAGAAAAGACAAAAACTGATATTTGTTTAAATGTGTATTTTCTGGAGGTATCAAATAAGGTCTATTATTTTTAAGCTTTTCATATTCAACGGGATAATATTCCCTGAGTCTGGCAATCCTGGAATAATGATTTGGCTCAATGTTTTTTACGAGTGCCAATATTTTAAAAACATTTTGATTTAAATTGCCTTGTTCAAAACTATGCTCCAAAGCCAAATCGAGAATATCGATGCCAATATTGTCAAATTCAGGTTTAAAACCATTGTCCAAAAGAAAACTAACCGCATCAATCGAATTTAACATAGCAGGTAAAAAGACATCATTATCCCATGAATCCTTTAGACTAAAATCAAACCCTTCATTAAATAATAGTTGCCATTGTTCTAGTGATGCATTTCTTAAAAAGAGCAGGTTTGTCAGCCGTAGGGGGGAAACTCTTGAATTCCACGCAGGCATTAAACCAGAAATATCCTCCATTAAATGTTGAAACAATATTTCTGTTTCACTTTGATCTAACGGGGTAGAGGCAACAAAATCCTGAATTTCAATGTAATTACTTGCTGTTAAAAAGTTAGTGAATTCACTTTTTTTATAATATTGAATTTCATACTGCATTAGCTGCCACAGTTGCACCAGTGCCGGATCAATATTATGCAGTAATGAAGTTATGTCATTTCTTCCATTAATCTTGACTATTTCATTAATTTCATCAATAGCCGGATATTTTCCGATCAGCTTTTTTGCCGTTAATATATCTTTTGCTACAGATGCACATCCTTTTTGACCATTATTCAGATTTTCTTTTCGGCTACGTAAGTGAGCTATGGCCAACGAAACGTCTGAGTTATCTACAAATTCTTGGTGAATTTCATAGCTTTTATCAATTAAACCGATGGAAGTTAATAATTGCTTTAGTTCAACATCAATTGCATCATGAACTTGGTATCGCTTTGAAAAAGGAGCATCAAATGTAAGTTTTAGCTCCTTTGTGACATAACCATGTGCCATATAACCATTTTTCTGAAGGAATTTAATGGTTTCAATGTGCTTATTTAGCATTTCAGGTGATTCGTTATATAAATCATTATTTTGCGGTAAGTTCAAAATAGCAATATCAAGACCTGTAATAATACCTGGTTCGTTGGTAGGTGTTACTCCATTATTTTTCAAAATAGTTAACGCCTCTACATTATATTGACTAACAGCCAGATCAGCCAAATTGTAATAGGTGACGTATTTGTTTTGCACGAAAATAGGCATTTTATTTAGTTCAACAGTATTAGCCATTAATATTTTTAAATGTTCACTTGGTACATTGTTTAAAATACCAACCGCAATATCATTTACAGTAAAACTATGCCCAGAGATTGTTATTCTGAATTCATTGGCATCAATTGTACCCGCCGCAAGAACAAGCAATATGGATGGTGATATGGCTGAACTTCCACCGATTGAAAAAGGTTGGTCTAAATAGGTGTTAAAAGTTTCTGGATTATCTAATAATTGTTTAAAGTTATTGTTAATGTTTTCAGGGGCTAATTTGAGAGGCAACGAGAGTGAATCTAAGTTGTTTTTGGTTAACAAGTCAATGAGAGTGTTTATATTTTCTGAAGTAAACCCTTCAATAACGGAAAGCCCATTCCATTCTGTTAATATTTTAACTGAGGAGGCTACTTTCAAATTTTTTCTTTCCTTCCTAATTAATGCGTCCCTAATTAAATCATAAAATCTTTTAAAAAAGGTCTGGTACTGATCTGAATATTTAACAAGATCTCTAATCGTACTTCCTTTTAGTAATTCTTTTTCCAGAGTGATAATTAATTCGTTATGAATTTCGTCTACAGAATCACTAAAACTCATATTTTTACTTTGACATTGCTCTTCTATAGCTTTGAGTTTACTTAGTTCTGTAGAGTAAATTATTTTGTTTTTTTTCTGAAGAATATGATTGTTTGATTTTGTGTTGAACACTTCATTAGGAATTGTATCTTGATCAATCTCTGCATTATTCAGCTTAAAAAACCCAAAATACAGAAGGATAAGGCTGGGTAATACAATTATCAAAAATACTTTTTTCATTTACCTAAACATCCTTGTTTGAAATTTAATATAATTAAAAAGGTATATTGCCTTTATTAAATACTCCGCTATTGATGATTTAACACATCAAATCCTTCATTTTTCAGTAATTGGTGCAAACGAATTAACGGTAAGCCAATAAGTGTATTTGGATCCTCACCTGTTAAGCTTTCAAATAAACAAATGCCTAACCCTTCACTTTTAAAGCTTCCAGCGCAATTGTAGGGCTCTTCTGCGTTAAGGTAGTTGCTGATTTCAGCGAAACTTAATTCACGAAAGCTGACATAAAACGGTTCCACAATTACCTGACTATTTTTCCTCTCGGCATTGTATAAACACAAACCCGTTAAAAAGGTGACCGTTTTGCCACTAAAAGAGGTAAGCTGTTTTACCGCATTGTCAAAGTTATGCGGTTTGCCTAGAATGTTACCATCACAAATAGCAACTTGATCAGAGCCAATAATTAAACCGCGAGGGAACTCATCGCTGACTTTTATCGCTTTTTGCTCAGCAAGGCGAGCAACAAGCTGTTCGGGTGTTTCGTTTACTAATGCCGTTTCATCAATGTTGGGTTTGGCACAATCGAAAGACACATTAAATTTTTCTAATAAGGCTTTACGAAAAGGGGAGGTAGAGCCAAGAACGAGCTGGGTCATGAGGAATATACTCTTAAAATTGCTGATTGCATCAAGTTTGGTATAGCTACCAAGTTGATTAATTGCGGCTAGTTTACCTAAAAGTGAAGTGATATTGCAAAGATAAGCATAGCCAGGTTGTAATTTTATCGGTACTCAAGCTAAATAAAGATTAATACACAGTTAATGAACTATAATTGTTCACAATTAATGCGGTTGTGTTAAAATTTGTCACAAATTAGGCAATTGCATTGAATTAGGTGAATTTTCTTTTGACAGAACCGCCTTCACCCTTTAATATGCGCGCCTTATGAAAGATCTTAAGCTTCCAATAACCATAGAACCGAACAAAAGTGCTCAGCGTCGTCTTGAGTGCGACGGCTACTTTGCGTTATCTGGATTAGAAAGATTGCTTGCAGTGTCTGAAAAGGCTGGCGAGCAAGTTAATGTTAAAGTAAACTTCGGTATAGATGCAGAAAAACTGGTATTTATCAGTGGCAAGGCATCTACCAAAATTAATTTGACATGTCAGCGTTGTAATGAACCATTTGAACAAGCGTTAAAAGTAAGTTTTATTTTTAGCCCTGTTAAAGACGAAGAAAGTGCTGAGCACTTACCTTCCCATTATGACGCTGTAGTAGTAGATGAAAATGGTGAAGTAAATTTACGCGAATTAGTGGAAGATGAGTTAATGCTTAATATTCCACTGATACCGAAACATGACCTTAAAGATTGTTCAGCTGATGCTGATACGTCTTGGGGCAAGTTACCGGATACGCTTGAGAAACCGAATCCATTTGATGTTTTAAAAAACCTCAAGTAACTTTAGAATTTAGGAGTAGGGTAATGGCCGTACAAAAGAGTAAGAAATCTCGTTCAAGACGTGGCATGCGTCGTTCACACGATGCGTTAACAACAGAAAACTTATCAGTAGATAGCGTTTCTGGTGAAACTCACCGTCGTCACCACGTAACTGCCGATGGCTTTTACAAAGGTGTTAAAGTTATCGCTAAATAAGCGAACTAACTTTGCATAGTCTAACGGTCGCGTTAGATGTTATGGGGGGCGATTCTGGCCCCCTAGTAACAATTCCCTCAGCAATAATGGCAATAGAACATTTGCCAACACTTAAACTTACCCTCTGTGGTGATGAAAGTGTAATCAAATCACATCTTAAAAAACTTAATTATCTTGATCATCCCCGTATTTCAATCGTGCATGCGACTGAACAAATTGCCATGGATGAAAAACCCAGTGTTGCTTTGCGGACGAAAAAAGATTCGTCGATGCGCCGAGCTTTAGATTTGGTAAAACAAGGTAAAGCCGATGCTTGTGTTAGCGCTGGCAACACCGGTGCCTTACTGGCCATTGCTCATTATGTTTTAAAGATGCTTCCTGGGGTAGAACGCCCAGCGTTAGTGTCACACCTGCCTATTACCGATTCAACCTCGCACGCATTTATGCTGGATTTGGGCGCAAACGTGTTTTGCGATTCAGATACGTTATTCCAATTTGCGATGATGGGCTCGGTCATGGCGGAAGAAGTTGATGCAATCGAATCGCCAAGAGTGGCATTGTTAAATATGGGCGCTGAAGTTATTAAAGGCAGTGACCATATTAAACAAACGGCGACACTGTTAACGGCGACTCCTGAAATCAATTATGTCGGCTTTATTGAAGGCAATGATATCTTTACTGGCAAAGCCGATGTTATTGTTTGTGATGGGTTTGTGGGTAACGTTGCGCTGAAAACTTGTGAAGGTGTTGCTAAACTGGCTATGGGTAAAGTGATGAAAATCATCAACGAGAGTAAATTTACCCGTATTTTAGGGGTTTTACTCAATCCAACCCTAAAAAAGATTGTAAAACGGCTGAACCCCGACCAGTATAATGGTGCAAGTTTGATAGGATTACGCGGTATTGTGGTGAAAAGTCACGGCAATGCTACAAGTTCAGCTTTTTATAATGCTATTTTAGAAGCGGTAAAAGAAGTTGAAAGACAAGTTCCTGAGAAAATTAAAAAAAAATTGGAACTCGGATTATTAAAAAGGTCTTAAATTGAATATGAATTCGAAAATTATTGGCACGGGCAGTTATTTCCCGGAGCAAGTAAGAACTAATGCAGATTTAGAAAAAATCGTGGACACTACCGATCAGTGGATCACTGACCGCACCGGCATAAAAGAACGTCGAATTTCAGCTGAACATGAAAATGTAGGCTATATGGGGGCAAAAGCCGCGGAAAAGGCTCTTGAAATGGCCGGCTTGCAACGCGAAGATATCGACATGATTGTCATGGGAACCACCAGTTCTCATGTCGACTTACCAAGCGCTGCTTGTCATGTTCAAATGTATTTAAATGTTCCTAATATCCCTGCATTTGACGTAGCCGCCGCCTGTTCTGGTTTCATTTACAGCTTGAGTATTGCCGATCAATTTATCAAGTCGGGTATGGCGAAGCGCATATTGGTTATTGGTGCCGATACGCTATCGCACATGTGCGACCCTTCAGACCGGGCAACTTATATTCTCTTTGGCGATGCCGCAGGCGCGGTAGTTATCGAAGCTACAGAAGAGACCGGCATTATTTCTACTCATCTACATGCCGATGGTAATTATGGCGCGTTATTAGGGGCGGGATCACCAAAACGTGGTGATTTACTTACCGAAGAAAAAGCCTACATTTACATGAAAGGCAATGAGGTGTTCAAATTTGCGGTAACCAAGTTAAGCGAAATAGTTACCGAAACTTTAGCACACAACAACATGGATAAATCAGAGATAGATTGGCTAGTACCCCATCAAGCTAACCTGCGAATTATTGCCGCGGCCGCGAAAAAGTTAAGCTTACCGATGGAGCAGGTAGTGGTAACTTTGGATAAGCATGGTAATACTTCGGCAGCAACAATCCCAACCGCATTAGATGAAGCTGTTCGAGATGGCCGAATTCAGCGTGGGCAAACAATTTTAATGGAAGCGTTCGGTAGTGGTTTTACCTGGGGTTCCGCTCTAGTTAAGTTTTAATTAGACACGCAATAGTGTTAAACAATGATTAAGGTAAAGATAACAATGCAAAATAATTTAGCCTTTGTATTTCCAGGTCAGGGTTCACAAGCCGTAGGCATGTTAGCCGACTTAGGGGATAATGAAGTCGTTAAAGCTACCTTCGCCAGTGCGTCATCAGCATTAGGCTATGATATGTGGGATCTGATCCAAAACGATCCTGAAGCAAAATTAAACCAAACTGATTATACCCAACCGGCACTATTAACTGCCAGTGTTGCTGTATTTCGAGCTTGGCAAGCCGCCGGTGGCGCAACTCCTTCGGTATTAGCGGGTCATTCTTTGGGGGAATATTCTGCTCTGGTATGTGCCGGGGTGTTAAGCCTTGAAGATGGGGTGAAACTGGTTGAAAAGCGTGGTCAATACATGCAGCAAGCAGTGCCTGCTGGTGTTGGCGCAATGTATGCCATTATTGGTTTAGCCGACGACGCAATTATCAGTGCTTGTGGACAAGCCGCGGGTGATGAAGTGGTTTCAGCGGTTAATTTCAATTCACCAGGACAAGTGGTTATCGCAGGAAATAAAGCTGCGGTTGAACGTGCCGGTGCGTTATGTAAAGAAGCCGGCGCTAAGCGCGCACTTCCTCTTCCTGTTAGCGTGCCGTCGCATTGTGCACTTATGCAGCCAGCAGCCGAAAAGTTGGCTAGTGATTTAGCCAATATCGAATTTAATGCGCCACAAATTCCTGTGGTTAATAACGTAGATGTTGCTACGGTTAGTGATGCCTCGGCAATTAAAGATGCACTTGTTCGTCAATTATACAGCCCGGTACGTTGGACTGAGTCGGTTGAACACATGGCCAGTTTGGGCGCCGAGCAATTAATTGAAGCAGGTCCGGGTAAAGTATTATCTGGATTGACGAAACGCATAAATAAACAATTAAGCTGTGTTCCAGTAAACACTGCTGACACATTAAACAGCGCGATAGAAGGGTAAACAATGTCTTTATTTTCACTTGCAGGTAAAACTGCGTTAGTAACCGGTGCAAGCCGTGGTATTGGTAAAGCAATTGCTGAGCAGTTAATAAGCCAGGGTGCGACTGTAATTGGTACGGCAACATCAGAAAGCGGCGCAGATAATATCAGTGCTTATTTAGGTGATAATGGTAAAGGTTACGCATTAAACGTCACTGATAATGATTCCATTGCTGCACTTTTTACTTCGATTAAAGCCGATTTTGGTGGCATTGACATATTAGTTAACAATGCGGGTATTACTCGTGACAATCTAATGATGCGGATGAAAGACGCTGAATGGGATGACATCATCAATACCAATCTGAATTCATTATTTAAAATCAGCAAAGCGGTGATGCGCCCTATGATGAAAAACCGCAATGGCCGTATCATCAATATTGGTTCTGTGGTTGGCTCTATGGGTAATGCTGGTCAAGTTAACTACGCAACGGCAAAAGCCGGTTTATTAGGCTTTACCAAGTCGTTAGCCAAAGAAGTGGCTTCACGTGGCATTACCGTTAACGCTATTGCCCCAGGTTTTATTGATACCGATATGACAAAAGAGTTAAACGATGAGCAAAAACAAGCGATTTTCTCGCAAGTTCCGGCAAATCGTTTAGGTAAACCCGAAGAAATTGCGGCAACAGTGGCATTTCTAGCGTCTGATGCAGCAGCATACATTAATGGTGAAACCATTCACGTTAATGGTGGGATGTACATGGTTTAATAAACCTGCTGCGCAGTTTTATTATCGGCCACTTCGTGGCATAAAAAATGCCGAGAAAAGTGGCGCAAAAACGCTTGAGTATAGCCCTGTCTTGGTATCGCAGTTGGAAAGTTGCGAAACTGATCTGAAACAGGGGTATTATTCAACACACTGAAAAATATCTGTTTATAAATAGATTTTCTTGCAAAATAGCGGGGAATAAGCCATAAATAGATATTTAGCTATCAGGTTAGACCAGAGCAAATTTTGATTTTAAAGCTTGCATGGTGCCCTGATGACGAATAAACTACACGCAATTATTAAAATTGTTTAAAATAGTAAAGGAAAAACAATGAGTACTATCGAAGAACGCGTAAGAAAAATCATCGTTGAACAACTAGGTGTTAAAGAAGAAGAAGCTAAAAATGAAGCATCTTTTGTTGATGACTTAGGTGCAGATTCTCTAGACACAGTTGAATTAGTTATGGCTCTTGAAGAAGAATTTGATACTGAAATTCCTGATGAAGAAGCTGAAAAAATTACTACTGTTCAATCAGCTATCGATTACGTTACAGCTCACGGCTAATAACGAACGATTCGAATAAGGCGGTTTAATTACCGCCTTTTTTGTTTTTATTTTTTGAAAAATTGCGGAGACAATATTTGTCATGCGACGAGTCGTAGTTACCGGTTTAGGTATGCTAAGCCCGCTAGGAAATGATTCACTTTCAACTTGGGATGCATTGCTTGCCGGTAAAAGTGGTATTGGACCTATTGACCATCTGGATTTAACCCACTTTACCACTAAGTTTGCTGGTTTAGTTAAAGGGTTTGATCCTGAAAATTTTGGCATTGCCAAAAAAGAAACCCGTAAAATGGATTTGTTTATTCAATACGGAATTGCAGCCGGTAACCAAGCCATTGCCGATTCCGGGTTGGAAGTTACCGAGCAAAATGCCCGTCGTATTGGTGTTGCCATCGGCTCTGGTATTGGTGGTTTAACTTTAATTGAAGAAGGCTTTACCAAGACACTAAATTCTACAGTACGAAAATTATCGCCATTTTTCTGTCCTTCAACCATCTTAAACATGATTTCAGGTCATCTATCTATCATGCATGGCATGAAAGGTCCGAATATTGCGATTGTGACGGCTTGTACTACGGGTGTGCACAATATCGGTCATGCTGCCCGAATGATAGCGTATGGTGATGCCGACGCTATGGTTGCCGGTGGTGCGGAAAAAGCGTCAACGGTACTTGGTATGGGTGGCTTTATGTCGGCGCGTGCTTTATCTACACGCAATGATGCCCCACAACAAGCATCTCGTCCTTGGGATAAAGACCGTGATGGTTTTGTTTTAAGTGATGGCGCCGGTGTTGTCGTACTTGAAGAATATGAACACGCAAAAGCTCGTGGCGCCAAAATTTATGCTGAATTAGCTGGTTTTGGTATGAGTGGTGATGCTCATCATATCACTTCACCGCCAACGAATGGTGAAGGTGGCGCTGCAGCAATGACTAATGCCATTAATGATGCGGGCATTAGCAGTGACAAAATTGGTTATATCAATGCTCACGGAACATCGACTCCGGCAGGGGATATTGCTGAAACCAATGGCGCTAAATCGGTATTTGGTGATCATGCTCATAAATTAATGATGGGTTCAACCAAGTCTATGACCGGACATATGTTAGGTGCAGCAGGCTCAGCAGAAGCAATATTTACCATTTTAGCTTTGCAAAATCAGGAAGTTCCACCAACCATTAACTTGGATAATCCGAGTGATGGTTGTGACTTAGACTATATTGCCCATGAAGCGCGTCAAGCCAAGCTAGAATATGCGTTATGTAATTCTTTTGGCTTTGGTGGCACTAACGGTTCTCTTTTATTTAAAAAAGTATAAGTTTTAACGCTTGCCAATATTGTTAAAAGCCTGAATACTGTTGGAGTATTCAGGTTTTTTGTTTTAGAAACGAGAAACGAGAAACGAGAAACGAGAAACGAAAGGCGAGCGCAAAATTCTCGTCACCGTTTACGCCAAAGCTAAATTCAAAGTCAAAATAATAATTAATCATTTATGCTCTATTGCTCAGTAAACTTTACTAAAACCAATCAAATAAATGTCAGCGATCGTGGTCTCGCCTTTGGTGATGGCGTGTTTACTACCGGCAAGGTATTAAATGGCGGCTTAGAGTACATCAGCGAACATATTAACCGCTTGCAACACAGTTGCAGTAAATTGGCGATTACCGGGGTTAATTGGCAAGACGTTGAGGAAGAAATAATCACGGCAAGTGCAAACTATGCATTAGCAACGTTGAAAGTCATTATCACTGCCGGACATAGTGGCCGAGGCTATTCTCGCACTGGCGCTACGGGTGGCAACGTCATTGTTTGTATTTCAGAGTTTCCGCAGCATTATCAAACCTGGCAACAACAGGGGCTAACCTTAGGGTTAAGTTCATTCAAACTGGGTTTAAACCCCGCGTTAGCAGGGATTAAACATTTAAATCGATTAGAGCAAGTGCTTATTCGCCAGGAGTTGGAGCAATGTAATGCAGATTTACAAGAGGTTGATGAGTTAGTGGTCTGTGATCTCAATGAAAATATCGTCGAATGCAATACCGCCAATATCTTTTGGCTGAAAGGTAGGGTATTTTATACTCCCAACTTACAACTCTCTGGTGTCGCCGGGCTTTGTCGGGCGCGATTGTTATCGGCATTACCTGCGGTTAATATTGTCAGTAGCAAAGTGAGTGAATTAGCCCAGGCCGATGCTATTTATCTGTGCAATTCTCTGTTGGGTGTGGTGCCGGTGAAACAATTTATGGATAAAGTCTTCAATGTCGAAGAAAGTAAAAAACTGCTAGGGAAGTTTCAATGAAACGTTTATTGGTCATTATCATTCTCGCCCTAATGTTCATTGGCATGGGTCTGATAACGTACAGCGAAAACCAGATAGAACAACAACTACCGATAAGTCAAAAAACTTTATACCGAGTCGATTCCGGTTCATCCTTTAATAAAGTTTTAGTCGATTTAGAACAGCGTGATTGGCTGGAGCATAAATTTTGGCTAAAGCTATACGCTAAGTTAAATCCACAGATCACCGGCATTAAAGCCGGCACTTATCAAATTCCGGCAAATGCCTCGTTAAAACAACTTTTTGCCATATTAGTTTCAGGCGCAGAACATCAATTTAGCATCACTTTTGTCGAAGGCTCAACGTTTAAAGAATGGTTAAACCAGCTTGCGGAAACCCAACATATCCATTTTACTTTAGCCGATATGGACCGTGAACAAATTTTAAAATTGCTAACCAAAGATTATCAACACCCGGAAGGCTTGTTTTTTCCCGATACCTACAGTTTTACCGCCGGCAGTAAAGATATCGATATATTAAAACAAGCGCATCAGCGGATGTTGAAAGAGCTTGCCGATAGCTGGCAAAATAAAGCCAAAGATTTGCCCTATAACAACTCTTATGAAGCCTTGATCATGGCGTCTATGATAGAAAAAGAAACTGCTCAAATTGATGAACAACCATTGATAGCGGCAGTGTTCATTACTCGCTTAGCGAAAAATATGCGCTTACAAACCGATCCCACCATTATTTATGGTTTAGGCGACAGGTACACCGGTGATATTACTTACGCCAATATGCGAGAAAAAACTGCGTATAATACTTATCGTATTAACGGTATGCCACCAACGCCAATTGCTATGCCGGGAAAATCAGCCATTGAAGCCAGTTTGCACCCGGCAAACAGCAAATATTTATATTTTGTCAGTAAAGGTAATGGTGAGCACTATTTTTCAACCACGCTAAAAGAACATAATAAAGCGGTGGACAAATACATTAGAGGAAAGAAATAAGTGATGTCAGAAAGTAAAGCACATGGAAAGTTTATTGTTATCGAAGGGATCGAAGGCGCTGGAAAATCATCGGCAATCAAGGTAGTAGAAGAATTTCTCACGCAGCAACAGATAACCTTTGAAAATACCCGAGAGCCGGGTGGCACACCTCTTGCCGAAAAACTCAGAACATTAGTGAAAGAGCCATGTGATGAAACCGTTACCCCTGAATGTGAATTGTTGTTGATGTATGCCAGTCGCTCACAGTTATTGGCAAATAAAATATTACCGGCTCTGCAATCGGGAAAGTGGGTAGTTGGCGATCGTCATGATTTATCTTCGCGTGCCTATCAAGGTGGTGGCAGAAAATTTGATGATAAAGTGATAGATACCATCGCCAACATTACACTAAATGGCTTCAAGCCGAACTTTACTTTATATTTAGATATTGAGCCTGAACTTGGCTTATCACGGGCACAGGCGCGTGGCGATTTAGACCGGATTGAACAAGAAAAAATTGAATTTTTTCATCGGGTACGCAATAAATATCTGCAATTAGCAACGAATGATGACACCATTTTTATTGTAGATGCCAGTCAAGCGATGAATAAAGTTCATGATGATATTAAACAATTATTGAATAAGCACTGTGTAGGATCAGATCTTGGTAGCTAAATTACAACAAAAAAGCTGGTTAGACGAAAATAAAACCGAGGTGCTCAACAAAATTGAGCAAGGGTTGTTGCCGCATGCATTACTGTTGTTAGGTAGCCATCTAGCCGGACAAGAAGAATTAGGCTTGTGGTTGTCTTCATTATTACTTTGTGAGCAACAAACGTTATCCGCAGAGCCATGCGGACATTGCAAGACTTGTCTACTGGTTAAGGCAAATACGCATCCTGATCTGCAAGTTATCGATAATGCTGAAAAAACCATAGGTGTTGATTTAGTACGACAAGCAGGAAGCTTCTTACAAAAAACGGCGCACCTTGCAAAAAATAAGGTGGTGTTGGTGTTATCGGCTGAGAATATGACCGAAGCTGCGGCTAACGCTTTGCTAAAAACTCTTGAAGAACCAACCGATAATAGCTATTTATTGTTAGTATGTAATGAAGTGGAAATGTTATTGCCTACCATCATTAGCCGTTGTAATGTAATCCAGATAAAGCCGCCAACGGGCGAGCAACTAGCGGCATTGGTTGCAGATAAATCATTAATAAATCAGTTTAGTAACATCACTGAGTTGGCCGAATTAACCGATGACAAAACTCAACAACAACGCCAGGAAATCATTGAGCAGCTCAACCTGTTTTTACAAAGCTTTGATAATGGTAATGAATTAAGTCATTTGCTCAGTAGCAACCTCAATGGCTTAAGATGGTTAACCAATGCCTTTCAGCAATTAATTCGTATTCAATCAGGCTGGCAAGATGCCTTAGCACAACATGAAATGAATATTATGGCCAGTCGTTATAGTAATGAACAGCTTTGGCAATGTTTAACGTTAATCAATCAAGCAACGAAACAAATAAAGTTGTTAACTCAGGCCAACAAAACCTTTACTATTGAAGCATTGTTAGTCGATATAGAACAGCAGCTATTGCAATAATACAAACGGTAATGAACACCAATATGGGCAATGTTTAACGTTAATCAATCAAGCAACGAAACAAATAAAGTTGTTAACTCAGGCCAACAAAACCTTTACTATTGAAGCATTGTTAGTCGATATAGAACAGCAGCTATTGCAATAATACAAACGGTAATGAACACCAATATGGGCAATGTTTAACGTTAATCAATCAAGCAACGAAACAAATAAAGTTGTTAACTCAGGCCAACAAAACCTTTACTATTGAAGCATTGTTAGTCGATATAGAACAGCAGCTATTGCAATAATACAAACGGTAATGAACACCAATATGGGCAATGT
>NZ_JQDZ01000083.1 GCF_000764205.1 Thalassotalea sp. ND16A | reverse complement strand
GAGAAAAACAATTAAAAGTTGACGCATCGTGAACACTTGCGCTAAAAATTAAAGAAGGTTACGCGTTAAAAATTCAGGTGTTCACGATAAACCGGAATCGGTGTTCACGTTCGCCGGAATATGCAATTACTTCATTTCAATTGATATGAATAAAGATAATATTCCCGAGATGGTTGTTATCACCGAAGATAATAACTCAACCTCTGCTGATTTATGGTTTTTTGAAGAAGAAAAATGGCAATCCAAGTATATTTCGACATCGAACCCGAGTGATAATCATTTTTTGAAAACTTTGATAGAGGAATCTGAACTGAAAGTTACTCAGCCTAAATGGCAAGATTTGAATATTGGAGATTTAAAATTTAGAGTCTCACTTTAAGCCACAAAATAATGTAGTATTTTTAATCCACTTTTAGTTACGATTCATTTAATGTAATCTGGCTGCTATGAGCGATTAAGAGCCGTACAATACACCACTTAATCTAGAAAAAACACACCGTCATTGCGGCGCAGGCCTAACACCGATCAGTTAAGGAAAACGATCGGTTGACAGGAAAAAGGATCATACGACAATAGCCCCTTATATTTAATAAGGGTTATTTTCATGCTTTCAAATTGGTTAATTGATACAG
>NZ_JQDZ01000082.1 GCF_000764205.1 Thalassotalea sp. ND16A | reverse complement strand
GAAAATCCTGAGCATTACCTCCCTTGGAACTACCAACAAAATCAAGAGATAACTCAGTCATAGACTGGGTTAGCGCCATTCTAAATAACTCAACTTGCCATGTCACACTATCCCGCCGTAAGCTCACGAATAAATTGATTCGGTGTGATCTGCCCCATGGTAGGGTGCCACCATCTTAATAGCGCTTCAGCTCCGATGATGCGATTATTGCGCAAGTCATATTTTGGTTGAAAGTGCACTTTAAACGATTTATCAAGAAGAGCTTTTCGCAATTCCTCCAGTATCGTAAATTCTGCTTCGGTTTTTGCAATCATCTGCTCATCGATTAAACAAATTTGATTTCTTCCAGCACTTTTGGCTTGATGCAAAGCGATATCGGCATATTTTAATGCGGTATCAAAATCTTGGGTATTATCCGGGCAGATGGTGATGCCAATTGAACAACACGTTGATAAATGGTGATCATTGATGATTAATGGCTGGCTAACAACCGTTGCAATTTTTTCACTTAGTTGTTTTACCTGTTCAGTGGAATTCACTTTTTCAAGTAAAATAATGAATTCATCTCCGCCTAAGCGATAAGTAGAGCCAAACTCTGCCACTGTGCCGGCAATCCGCGTAGACAATATCTTCAAAAATTTATCACCCATTTGATGGCCGAGAGTATTATTAATGTTTTTGAAATCATCTAGGTCGACGAACAGCAATGCCGTTTTACTATTCTCTGACCTTGCCTGTGCAACTAACAGGCTAAGTTTTTCTTCAGCAACCATCCTATTTGGTAACCCGGTTAGTGCATCTTGATGAAGCAATTTTTGAATTTCATTTTTAGAACGTTCAACAGCATCATTTTCCGTTATTAATTTAGTGATCAATTCTTTTATACTTTCGATAGCGAAATAACTGCCGACAAATATGACCAACAACAGTAAATTAACCAACGCTGCCGATTGCAGGCTTATCTGCTGAACAGAATTCAAATAAAAGTCGTAATGATTCACCAGACCATTGGCGAAAATAGCAAGACTGATAAAGGCAAATAGAAATGACATTATCTTGGTCGAACCGAGCAAAGCGGCAAAGATTAAAATTAACGGATAAACGAATAGTACTTCATCGCGGATACCACCATACATCCACATCAATACCGTTGCCAGACAAGTATGACTGAATAATAGCAAAGCGATCGCCGCTTTAGGTTTGGTTTTATTCAAAACCATAAAACCCACGCCAATTATCAGCAAGACAACAACTAAGGAACCACCCTGGTAATAAGCTTCGTTGAAGAACTGTACCGCGGCGGCAATGAGCAAAGCCAGCTGAGAGGCGGTGAATAATTGTAAAGCCTTGGTGCGATGAAATCCCTCTGCAATTAATGTATTGAAGTAATGATCAAATAACTTCGTTGAATTTTTCGTCATCTTAGGCTCATTATTTTTCAATAGGTGACAACCAAATTAGCATATTATTTACCCTTCACTAAGTTAAAAAACAGGCAATTTGAAAAACGGTTAGTTATCAATAACTAAACTAAAGCCCAGCTTTGGTGTGATAAGAGCAGACTTTGAAACTTAGGTCCTGCAACAGTGCGAGGTTGAAACCCCGCCAACCATAGGGACTGATTTCTGGTTGGCGGGACTTTAGTCTCGCATTTTGCTGATAACCACTTTAGTTTGATTGCTGCAACAGTGCGAGGTTGAAACCCCGCCAACCATAGGGACTGATTCCTGGTTGGCGGGACTTTAGTCTCGCATTTTGCTGATAAACACTTTACCTTGATTACTGCAGCGGTGCGAGGTTGAAACCCCGCCAACCATAGGGACTGATTCCTGGTTGGCGGGACTTTAGTCTCGCATTTTGGTGATAAGCACTTTAACTTTATTACTGCAAAAAAAAAGCTCCCTTTCGGGAGCCTTTTTAAGTAACAATAAAACTTAAAATTAAGCTTTTGTGATTACATCAACTAAAGTCCAGTTTTTAGACTTTGAAACTTAGGTACTGCCACATTCGCGAATGTGCATTTCAAATCACAAAATAAAAAGGCTCTACTGTTGCCAGTAGAGCCTTTTAAGTAACAATAAAACTTATATTAAGCTTTTGTGATTACATCAACTAAAGTCCAGTTTTTAGACTTTGAAATTGGTGCACATTCACGAATTGTTACTAAATCACCTTCGTTACATACGTTAGCTTCATCATGCGCTTTCAACTTAGTTGAACGGATCATGAATTTACCGTACATAGGGTGCTTAACTCGACGCTCGATCAAAACAGTGATAGATTTTTCCATCTTGTTGCTGATTACGCGACCTTGTAGAGTACGAATAGATTCGCTCATTATGATGCTGCCTTCTCAGTTAGGATAGTCTTTACACGTGCGATATCGCGACGTACGTTACGTAGCAAGTGAGTTTGTGCTAACTGACCAGTGCTTGCTTGCATGCGGTAGTTAAACTGCTCGCGAAGTAAGCCTAGTAATTCAGCATTTAGCTCTTCAATGCTTTTATCTTTAAGTTCAGTAGCTTTCATTACATTACCGTCCGAGTTACGAAAGTTGTTTTGAATGGAATCTTAGCTGCTGCAAGCTCGAAAGCTTCGCGTGCTATTGATTCTTCAACGCCTTCCATTTCATAAAGAACACGTCCTGGCTGAATTTGGCAAACCCAATACTCAACAGAACCTTTACCTTTACCCATACGAACCTCAAGAGGTTTTTTGGTAATTGGCTTATCAGGGAAAACTCGAATCCAAATTTTACCTTGACGTTTGATGTGACGAGTCATTGCACGACGGGCTGCTTCGATTTGACGAGCAGTCATACGGCCACGAGCCACAGCTTTTAAGCCGTATGTACCGAAGCTTACTGAGCTACCTGTGTGCGCTAGGCCACGGTTACGCAGTTTAAATTGCTTACGGAATTTAGTACGTTTTGGTTGTAACATTAGTTAGTTCCTTACTTACCGCTCTTGCCTTTGCCTTTTCTTTTAGGTTTAGGAGCTGGTACTTCTGCCTGTAGCGGCATGTTACCAATTACTTCACCTTTAAAGATCCAGACTTTAACACCGATAACACCGTAGGTAGTATCTGCGCGGGCGATTGAATAATCAATGTCAGCACGTAATGTATGTAAAGGTACACGACCTTCACGATACCATTCAGCACGGGCAATATCTGCACCGCCTAAACGACCGCTAACTTGTACTTTGATACCCTTAGCACCTAAACGCATAGCGTTTTGTACTGCGCGTTTCATCGCACGACGGAACATAACACGACGCTCTAACTGGCTAGCAATGCTGTCAGCTACAAGTTGTGAATCCATTTCTGGCTTACGAACTTCGGCAATGTTAATTTGAGCAGGTACACCGGCAATTTGAGAAACTTTTTTACGTAATTTCTCTACGTCTTCACCTTTCTTACCAATTACAACACCTGGACGGGCTGTATGGATAGTCACGCGAATTGACTTTGCTGGACGCTCAATAACGATTTTTGATAAAGATGCACGCTTTAGCTCTTCAGTAAGGTAAGCACGAACTTCGTGATCGCCTTTAATGTTTGCTGCGTAATCTTTGCTGCTTGCATACCAAGTAGACGCAAAAGGTTTAGTGATACCTAGGCGAATACCGGTAGGATGTACTTTCTGACCCATACTAATATCTCCTAGTGATCAGCTACAATCACAGTAATGTGACTGGTGCGCTTAAGGATACGATCCGCGCGACCTTTCGCACGAGGTTTAATACGTTTCATTGTTGGACCATCGTCAACCATAATAGTTTTAACGAATAATTCATCAATGTCTGCACCTTCATTGTGTTCAGCGTTAGCGATAGCTGAGTTAAGTACTTTCTTTACTAACTCGGCAGCAGATTTGTTGCTGTAAGTTAATACTTCTAGTGCTTTCTCAACTTGCAAACCGCGAATTTGGTCAATAACCAAACGAGCTTTTTGAGCTGAACCACGGGCAAATTTATGTTTAGCAATAGCTTCCATCTTATTTTCCCTTATCTTTTCTTCGCTTTCTTATCAGCGACGTGGCCGCGATAAGTACGAGTTGGTGCAAATTCACCCAGTTTGTGACCGATCATTTCATCGGTAACAAATACTGGAACGTGTTGACGGCCATTATGGACAGCGATGGTCAATCCGATCATGTTAGGTATGATCATTGAACGACGGGACCAAGTCTTAATTGGTTTTTTATTCCCGCTTTCCAAAGCTTTCTCTACCTTCGTCAACAAGTGCAGGTCAATAAATGGACCTTTCTTGAGAGAACGTGGCATGGTAATTCCTCTTTATAGTTACTTAGTACGACGACGGACAATAAACTTGTCAGTGCGTTTGTTTTTACGAGTCTTATAACCCTTAGTTGGTACACCCCAAGGTGATACCGGGTGACGACCGCCTGAAGTTTTACCTTCACCACCACCGTGCGGGTGATCAACTGGGTTCATGGCAACACCACGAACAGTTGGTCTAACACCACGCCAGCGTGTAGCACCTGCTTTACCCAAAGAGCGAAGCATGTGTTCAGCATTGCCGATTTCACCTAAAGTTGCACGACATTCGCTTTCAATTTTACGCATTTCGCCAGAGCGAAGACGTAAAGTTACGTAGACGCCGTCTTTCGCAACTAATTGTGCGTAAGTACCAGCGGCACGTGCGATTTGAGCACCTTTACCAGGTTTAAGTTCGATTGCGTGTACAACACTACCTAGTGGTGTGTTGCGTAACGGTAATGTGTTACCTGTTTTGATAGGAGCGTCAACACCAGACTGGATAGAATCACCAGCTTTTAAGCCTTTAGGGGCTAAGATGTAGCGACGTTCACCATCTGCATATAATACTAACGCGATGTTAGCACTACGGTTTGGATCATATTCCAAACGCTCTACTTTTGCAGGGATGCCATCTTTGGTACGTTTAAAGTCAATCAAACGATAGTGTTGCTTGTGACCACCACCAACGTGACGAACTGTAATACGACCAGTATTGTTACGACCACCAGATTTTGATTTAGTATCAAGTAATGGTGCGTAAGGCTTACCTTTGTGCAACTCCGTGTTTACCACTTTAACAACGTGGCGACGACCCGGAGAAGTAGGTTTACATTTTACTATAGCCATGATTATCTCCTATTGCTCTGCGCCAACGAAGTCGATGTCGCTGCCTTCTTTAAGAGTAACGTAAGCTTTTTTCCAGTCGCTTCTGCGACCAAAACGTGCGCCAGTACGTTTAACTTTACCCTTAACATTTAGAGTGCGAACACCAGTAACTTCAACTTCGAAAAGTTTCTCTACAGCAGCTTTAATTTCAAGCTTAGTAGCAGTAGTTGCTACTTTGAAAACAACAGTGTTGTTTGTTTCTGCAGACATAGTTGCTTTTTCAGAAATGTTAGGTGCTAAAATCACCTTTAACAAACGTTCGTCGTTTATCATGCTAACATCTCCTCAATTTGCTTCACTGCATCAGCAGTTACTAATACTTTTTCGAAACCGACTAGACTAACAGGATCAATACCAGCTACATCGCGTACGTCAACTTTGTACAAGTTGCGTGCTGATAAGAATAAGTTCTCATCAACTTCAGCAGTAACGATTAATACGTCTTTTAATTCAAGACCTTTTAATTTAGATACTAATTCTTTAGTTTTTGGTGTTTCTACCGCAAAGTTCTCAACCACAACCAGACGTTCTTGACGAACTAGTTCTGAAAGGATGCTTTGAATCGCACCACGATACATTTTACGGTTAACTTTTTGACTGTGATCCTGAGGTTTAGCAGCGAATGTTACGCCACCTGAACGCCAGATTGGACCACGAGTTGTACCAGCACGTGCACGGCCAGTACCTTTTTGACGCCATGGCTTCGCGCCACCGCCGCTAACTTCTGAACGAGTTTTCTGAGCACGAGTACCTTGACGAGCACCTGCTGCATAAGCAACAACTACTTGGTGTACTAGAGCTTCATTGAACTCACGTCCAAAGGTAGCTTCAGAAACTTCAAGAGCGCCTGAAGCGTCTTTAATTGCTAATTCCATCACTAATCTCCTGGACGTTAGGCTTTAACAGCTGGTTTAACGATTACGTTGCCATTTACTGCACCCGGAACTGCACCTTTAATAAGGAGCAAGTTACGTTCAGCGTCAACGCGAACCAATTCAAGGTTTTGAGTAGTAACTTTCTCAGCACCCATGTGACCAGACATCTTTTTGCCTTTAAATACACGACCAGGTGTTTGACACTGGCCGATTGAGCCGTTAGAACGGTGAGAGATAGAGTTACCATGAGTTGCATCTTGCATGCTGAAATTCCAGCGCTTGATACCACCTTGGAAACCTTTACCTTTCGAAGTACCGGTAACGTCTACTAATTTGGTTTCATTGAATAACTCAACAGTGATGTCACTGCCAGCTTCAATACCTTCACCTTCGCCATCTTGTAAGCGGAATTCCCAGCAGCCACGGCCAGCTGTAACACCTGCTTTAGCAAAATGACCTGCTAAAGGCTTAGTAACACGACTAGCTTTACGCGAGCCAGTTGTTACTTGTAAACCACGATAACCATCGTTTTCAAGAGTTTTTACTTGAGCAACGCGGTTAGCTTCAACTTCTACGACTGTAACTGGAATTGAAACGCCATCTTCAGTGAAGACACGAGTCATACCAACTTTACGTCCGACTAAACCAATAGTCATAGTTAAATCCCCTTATTAACCCAAGCTGATCTGAACGTCTACACCAGCTGCTAAATCTAAACGCATTAATGCGTCTACAGTTTTCTCAGTTGGTTCAACAATATCAATCATACGCTTGTGAGTACGGATTTCGTACTGATCACGAGCATCTTTGTTTACGTGTGGAGAAACCAAGATAGTAAAACGTTCTTTACGTGTAGGAAGTGGAATAGGACCACGAACCTGAGCACCAGTACGTTTTGCAGTATCTACGATTTCAGCAGTTGATTGATCAATCAGACGATGATCGAACGCTTTCAAACGAATGCGAATTCTTTGACTTGACATGTAATCAAATCCCCAATATAAAAAGAACGAACAAAGTACGACTCATCACCTACGTTTTGGTGTAGGGGAGCGTACTGCTTATATACATTCAACTCCAAATCGGAGTTGCTGTTGGTTAGTTTTTCGCTACTGTTTAACCAGTAACTCACTAACAAATTCCTAAACCATATCGGTTCAGGTCGGCGTATTATACAGAAACTGCGCATATCTGCAAGTACATTTTATGAACTGTGGGAAAGAAAGCTGGAGTTGTGTACAGGGTTAGTTTATTTGTTCCCTCATCCCGTTACAAAAGCGCACTGTCAAGCAGGGAGATTCCAAATCAAGTTTGGAATGACTTGGCGCAAGTAAACTGTTTAAACCTTTAAAATACAACCCATAAATTGCTCCGTCATCCCGGCGAAGGCCGGGACCTCCCTGCTTGACAGTGTGCTTAATTATTAACACCTTTTATCTTCCCCCCCCCCACAATTATGAGCATACCCAAACATACACACGATACGCTCAATGAGGTTCCGGCCTTCGCCTAACACCATTCAGTTAAGAGGATCGTGTTTTAATATGGTAACGAGTTTTGCTAACTCTCACGGTCCTGTCTTTGGGCCGCTTTCTTTTCTCTGGTAGTATAAACTGTTTGACGTTCTCGCGCATAGCCCGAAGTTTTTTCGGTATACTTCCTG
>NZ_JQDZ01000081.1 GCF_000764205.1 Thalassotalea sp. ND16A | reverse complement strand
CACTTTGCATTCTTGCGAAAAAGATATTGAGGATAGCGTACCAGATAATGGTGAATCACAAAAAATATGATCCAAACATAGCTTTTCCAGCTTAGAAATTTGACAAAAGCTAATAACAGGCATCCCGACGAAGGTCGGGACCTCCTAGATTCAAAACGAGCTTAGAAACAATGTCTCCACGTTCCCCGTTCCCCGTTCCCCGTTCCCCGCAGCATAAAAAACGCCCTCAAGTTATAAACTCAAGGGCGTGTATTTTTGCGTTAGCGATATTTAACCAAGAATCGATCTATTTATATCCTGCAATACCTGGTGTGGATCAGAAGCTTTGGTTATCGGCCGCCCTATGACTAAATAATCAACGCCCAAATCTATGGCTTGCGGTGGTGTCATAATGCGCTTTTGATCATCAACAGCAGCGCCTACAGGACGTATACCTGGCGTTATCAACTTAAATTCTTGGCCTAAGTTCGTTTTTAGCATTTCGGCTTCTTGCGCTGAGCACACTACACCATCAAGTCCTGCCCGTTGAGTTAACCGAGCCAAATTTAGCACATGCTGTTCAGGAGTAGCATTGACTCCCAGTTCAGCTAAATCATCACTCGACATACTGGTTAATACCGTCACAGCAATTAACAATGGTGCATCTTTACCGTAGGCATCTAAGGCAAGTTTTGCCTGGCTCATCATTTTTGAACCACCACTAGCATGAACGTTTACCATCCAGACCCCTAAATCGGCTGCTGCAGAAACGGCTTTGGCAACGGTATTTGGAATATCGTGAAACTTTAGATCTAAAAAAACATCAAAACCACGATCCACTAAGCCAGTAACAAACTGGGGGCCGAAATGAGTAAACATTTCTTTTCCTACTTTTAATTTTGCATCACTTGGCTGAATTTTATCAACAAAGGCAAGTGCATCCTTTTGTTTTGCAAAATCTAGCGCCACAACAACTTTGGCATCAGACATATTTTTACTCTCCTTCCAGGCCTCTTACTGGTTTTAATTGCTCCCAATCATGACAAGATGGGCAAGACCAGTAATGAACCGAACTGTTAAAACCACAATTTTTGCAACTATATCGTGGTTTGATATTTAAATAGGCGGCCACCAATTCTTTGATCACATCCAAACTTTGATGTGTTTTATCGTCTAAGTTTTCATTAAGTTGCATCTTAACAAAGTGCTTAAAGCCGCGAATGGTTGGCCGGCGGTTTAGTGCAGACAAGATATACTCTTCTGCTTTTTGTTTCGATTGAGTTTGCTCAATAAACTCTAAATACTTTATCAAGGCACTAGTGCTACCGGTTTTATCAAAAACCTGCTTAATAAAAGGGTAAAATTCATCAGCAATATCACTGCGCTGATAACAGTGTTGCATTTTATCAATAACGTCAGGAAAAAACTCCTGATCTTGATAAAAAATTTCCCTGTAACAACGGCAAGCATCATTATATTGCTCACTGCTTTCAAAAACCTGTGCCATGACATAATTGGCCCGGCTCGATTTAGGGTCAAGCTCTAACGCGGTTTGCAATAATTCCAACTCTTTTATGTATTCGTTGTCCTTAATGGCAATATTGGCCAACTCGCAATAAAAGTTTGCTAAAACGTGTTTAAGCTTCTTATCTTTTGATTTTAATACTGACTTTTCTAAATCGATGCCACGGTGCCAATCTTTGGTTGATTGGTAAATTTGCATTAAGTAGGTTAACGATTTAATGCCATAAGTTTTCGATTTTAATAACTTATGAAACAGGGTTTCGGCGCGGTCATATAATCCGGCACTGTAAAAATCTCTGCCGAGTTCAAACAGCGCCTGTTGCTTTTCTTTATCAGACAACATAGGTTGCCTGACCAGGTGTTCATGGACTTTAAGTGCCCTGTCCAACTCACCTTTACGGCGAAACAGATTGGCCATGGCAAAATGCGCCTCAACGGTGTCATCTTCCACCGTTAACGCTTCCAATAAATACTCCATCGCTTTATCTTGCTGATTAGACAATAAATAATTTAACCCAGTGGAATATTTGATCGATAGCGAACTTTTCGCATTTTGATCTTTCTGCTTAATACTGTTTCGTCCCATAAACCAGCCATAACCAACGGCTACGGGCAGTAAGAGAAAGAGTAACTCAAACATCGGGGTTATTTACTTATGGCTGCAGCTTGCAGTTTTGAGGACTTGTTTTTAAACCGTTTAATGCGCCGACCTAAGATAAAGCTAAACATGGTAAACATACCAATAATAAAGCCGATAAAAGTAAAAATACTTACCGCCATGGCGACACTGATATTGCTGCGGGCAATGATATAATTGAGTTCAATTATCTGTTCATTTTGGCTGCCAAAAATAAAGGCAATTGCCAAAAATACAAAGAGGACTAAAACAGATAAGTATAATTTCAAGGTATGGCTCTCTGATTGGCGATGTAATGCTTCTTAGTATATTGCTAAATGATTGCAATTTCAGCAAAAAAAATAGAAAAACTGGGGTCAGAGTCAGGTTATACGTTATAAACCTGACTCTGACCCCAGTTTTTATTTCAGCTAATTTTTTACGCTAACGAAAGGTTTACTCTTTCGCGTAACTCTTTACCTGGTTTAAAATGCGGTACATATTTACCGGTTAAATCAACCGACTCACCGGTTTTCGGATTACGGCCAACTCGTGGGGCACGGTAATGAAGTGAAAAACTGCCAAAACCACGAATTTCAATGCGATCACCTTTTTCAAGGGTATCGGCCATCATTTCTAAAATTTCTTTGATCGCATTTTCAACATCTTTAGCTGACAAATGATCGAGTTTATCAATTAATTTTTCTATGAGTTCTGACTTGGTCATTTGACCTCCACTTGAAATTAGCACTTTAGTCGTGAGTTCTGCTTATCTATAAATCATAGTGTAGACTATTGAGTAATGACTAGTAAAGGCGTAACTCTATAATTTTGATACAAAAAAGCCGCTATAGGTAGCGGCTTTTTTATTTTTCGGTTAAAACTAGTAAAATTAATTTAAAAAATTAACTTGTTCTTAGTTTTTAGCGTTTTTGAAGGCTTCTGCCATCGCGCTTAAACCAGTATCTTCTACTTTGTTTAAGTTATCCATTGCAGTACGTTCTTCCGCTTGATCTTTCGCTTTGATTGATAAGCTGATAGTGCGGTTCTTACGATCAACACCAACAAACTTAGCTTCAACGCTATCACCAGCTTTAAGCTCAGTAGTTGCATCTTCAATACGATCTGCTGAGATATCAGCAACACGCAAGTAACCTTCAACACCTTCAGCTAAATCAATTTTAGCACCTTTAGCGTCAACTTCGATTACAGTACCAGTTACGATAGCACCCTTCTTGTTGTCAGCTAAATACATGTTGAATGGATCGTCTTCAGCTTGCTTAACGCCTAAAGAGATACGCTCGCGCTCAGGGTCAACTTGTAATACAACAGCTGAAATTTCATCACCTTTCTTGTATGCGCTAACTGTCTCTTCACCGCCATTCCAAGAAATGTCAGATAAGTGAACAAGACCGTCAATACCACCTTCAAGACCGATGAAGATACCAAAGTCAGTGATTGACTTGATCTTACCAGAAACTTTGTCACCCTTGTTGAAGTTCTTAGCGAACTCTTCCCATGGGTTCGGGATACATTGTTTAAGACCTAGAGAAATACGACGACGTTCTTCGTCAATTTCCAGAACCATAACTTCCACTTCGTCACCTAAGTTAACAACTTTAGATGGGTGGATGTTTTTGTTAGTCCAATCCATTTCAGAAACGTGAACTAAACCTTCAACGCCTTCCTGAATTTCAACGAAACAACCGTAGTCAGTTAAGTTAGTTACGCGACCAGAAAGTTTAGAACCTTCTGGGTAACGGTTAGCAATAGCTGCCCATGGATCTTCGCCTAACTGCTTCATACCTAGAGATACACGAGTACGCTCACGGTCGAACTTCAATACTTTAACCGGGATTTCGTCACCAACATTAACGATTTCACTTGGGTGCTTAACACGTTTCCAAGCCATATCTGTAATGTGTAGTAGACCATCGATGCCGCCAAGGTCAACGAACGCACCGTAGTCAGTAAGGTTCTTAACGATACCTTTAACTTCTTGGCCTTCTTGTAAAGACTCAAGTAATGCATCGCGTTCAACACTGCTTTCTGATTCGATAACAGCACGACGAGATACAACAACGTTATTACGCTTTTGATCAAGCTTAATAACTTTAAATTCTAGATCTTTGCCTTCAAGGTGAGCAGTGTCACGTACAGGACGAACATCTACTAAAGAACCTGGTAAGAAAGCACGGATGTTGCTAACTTCAACAGTGAAGCCGCCTTTAACTTTGCCGTTGATAACACCAACAACAGTTTCTTTCTCTTCGTAGGCTTTCTCAAGGAACTGCCATGCTTCGTGACGCTTAGCATCATCACGAGAAAGAATAGTCTCACCGAAACCATCATCAGTGGCTTTTAGAGATACATCAATTTGATCACCAACACTAACTTCAACTTCACCAGCTGCGTTTTTGAATTGATCAATTGAAACAACACTTTCAGATTTAAGGCCAGCATCAACAAGAACATTGTCTTTTTCAATACGTACGATAGTACCTTTGATGATTGATCCAGGGCGGGTTTCGACTTCTTTTAAGCTTTCTTCGAAAAGCTGTGCAAAATTTTCCATCATAACTTGTCTATAAACTCAGTTATTAATCCAATCAACGTCATTGTTTCATGGGGTTGTTAAGTTAGCTCAGTGTGTCCGTACAGTAAGCTCTAAAAATATAAAGTAATTTACGTTAGTTGTAAGTCTTAAAAATCAGTTAAATTACTGATTAATAAAGCTTATCATTAGCAAAGTTGAGGATTTCAGCCACCACTTCACTTATGCTCAATTCGGTAGAATCGACGATTAACGCACCTTTTGCCGGAACTAATGGCGCGACCGTTCTGTTTTGATCTCGCTCATCCCGTTGACGTATGTCGTTTAAAAGGCGCCCGATATTAACATCAACACCCTTTTGTTGCAACTGCAATTTGCGTCTATTTGCTCTTTCTTCTGCGCTTGCGGTTAAAAACACTTTTACCGGAGCATCCGGAAATACCACGGTGCCCATATCGCGGCCATCGGCGAGTAAACCGGGAGCCTCTTTAAATGCGCGCTGGCGACGCAATAACGCTTCACGAACACGAGGAAAAGCTGCCACTTTTGAAGCGACGGCTCCGACTTCTTCCGTACGGATAACATCGGTGACATCTTCACCTTCTAAAAGGATACGCGAGTCGTCACCTTCAACGATTTTAAATTCAACATCCAGATGCGATGCTAATGGGATAATCGCATCTTCTTCTTCAACACTGATATCGTGGTGCTGAGTCGCAACCGCTAATACGCGGTATATCGCACCACTATCGAGTAAGTTCCAGCCCAGTTGTTCGGCAACTATTCTGGCGACAGTTCCTTTACCAGCGCCACTGGGACCATCAATGGTAATTAGAGGAATTTGTTCATTCATGAAATTTTCCTATTAAATTTTTATTCTTTTACGTTTTTTACTTTTGTGTATCAATCTTTAAACCCACTTCGTTGGCTAAACGCACAAAGCTTGGGAAAGATGTAGCAACGTTTTCGCAATCTAAGATGGTAATTGTACCACTAGAGCGCAGTGAACTAATAGCAAAAGACATAGCTATTCGATGATCGTCATGAGAATTAACCGTACCAGCGCCTATTGTTCCGCCAACAATATCGATACCATCGGCTACCACAGTACAATTCACCCCCAATATTTCCAGGCCATCTGCCATGGCTTGAATACGATCACTTTCTTTAACGCGTAACTCTTCTGCATTTCTTAAACGGGTAATGCCTTTCGCGCAAGCTGCGGCAATAAATATAGCCGGGAATTCATCAATAGCAAGCGGTACATCCGATTCTTCAATGTCTATACCGTGCAGTTCCGATGCATGTACAATTAAATCGGCTACAGGCTCTGCACCAGCTTGGCGTTCGTTGGTTATTTCAATATTCGCCCCCATTTGTTTTACAATGTTTAACACACCGATTCGGGTTGGGTTCATACCTACATTACGCAGGGTTAAAGAACCTTGCTTGGCAATAAGTCCGGCAATAATAAAAAATGTTGATGATGAAATATCACCTGGAACGTTAATATCACACGCGGTTAAACGACCACCGCCAGTTAACGATATTTTATTGCCTTCGGTTATCACTTCGTAACCAAAGGCTTGTAGCATACGCTCGGTGTGATCGCGAGTAATGCCTGGCTCTGTTACTGTGGTAGTACCTTCAGCAAACAAACCGGCCAATAGTACACAAGATTTCACCTGGGCACTTGCCATAGGTAATTGATAATCGATAGCCGTTAGTTTAGCACCGCCGTCAACAACAATCGGCGGCGTGCCATCACTGGCCGCGCTGATATTTGCGCCCATTTGTTTTAACGGATTTACCACTCGCATCATCGGACGTTTATTTAACGAGCTGTCACCCGCCATGGTACTGGCAAAGCTTTGCCCGGCTAAAATACCTGACATTAATCGGATTGACGTACCCGAGTTACCAATGTTAATTTGCTCAGTGGGCACGGTTAAACCATCAACGCCAACGCCATGAATGGTCACGTTGTTATTTTCATCTGGTCCTTCGATGTTTACGCCCATGGCTTTAAACGCTTTCATTGTTGCTAAACAATCTTCGCCCGGTAAAAAGCCAGTGACATGGGTAACACCGTCAGCCATAGCACCAAACATTATTGAGCGATGCGAAATAGATTTGTCGCCGGGGATAGTAATATCGCCACTCACGCTATTACTCGGAGTCGCAATAAAGCTCAATGTTGCGGTATGGTCGGTCATTTGGTTTTCCTTAAATTGGTCATCTGGTAATTGCAAAGTCCTGAGTTGCTGACTTCAGGACTGCAGATAAAGTTATAAAACTGAATTCTTATTCGACGTAACTAATACTTGGTTAGTGTTAATTACTCTTAGCTGTGCTCTCTGGCAAATTTTTTCATGAAATTCACTAAGGCGTTCACCCCATCAATTGGCATGGCATTGTATATACTGGCGCGCATACCGCCAACCATTCTATGGCCTTTTAATGCCAACAAACCTGCGGTTTTAGCCTGTGCTAAAAACTCGCTGTTCAGCGCTTCGTTGCTCAAATAAAATGGCACATTCATGGTCGAGCGATTTTCAACGGCAATTTTATTATAATAAAAATCACTGTCATCAACGTAATTATAAAGACATTGTGCCTTCTCTTGGTTAATTTTTGCCATCGCCTCAACACCACCTAACTGTTTTAACCATTGAAACACTAAGCTGGCCAAATACCAGGCATAAGTTGGCGGCGTATTGAACATAGAACTGTTATCGGCAGTAACTTTATAGTCGAGAATGACCGGCGTGGCAATTTGCTGTTTACCAATTAAATCACCTCTGACAATGACGATGGTTAAACCAGACGGACCAATATTTTTTTGTGCGCCCGCATAGATAAGACCAAATTTAGAGATGTCGATTGGCCTAGATAAAATGGTTGATGACATATCTGCCACTAACGGGATATCGCCAGTTTCCGGAATATCAAAAATCTCAATGCCATCTACGGTTTCGTTCGGACAATAATGCACATAAGCCGCGTCTTTATTGATATTCCATTGCTCAGATGGCACTACTTTCTTATTACCTTCGTGCTCGGTTACCGCATCAATTACCCGGATGTCACCAAATTTTTTCGCTTCACTGACCGCACTTTTTGACCAAGAGCCAGTCACCACGTAATCTGCCGTTTTGCCTGCCCCCAAGAAGTTTAGTGCTACTGCTGAAAACTGACCACGTCCACCGCCATGACAAAATAAAACTTTGTAGTTATCTGGAATACTTAATAGTTCACGTAAATCTGCTTCGGCACCACTGGCAAGCTGCATAAATTCTGCGCCACGGTGGCTTAATTCCATCACTGAACAACCGGTGTTGTTCCAGTTAAGAAATTCAGCTTGGGCACGTTGCATCACTGGCTTAGGTAACATTGCCGGGCCAGCACAAAAATTATAGATTTCGGTCATGTGTTTTTTGGTTCCATTGGACTATTTTTTATCAATTGCTTAGGGCTTCGGGCTAATGGCTTCCGGCAGACTTGGCACTGTTACACTTTAGGTGAACTTATCAAATATACCGCTCGTGGCCAGTAGCTCGTTGCTCGCAGCTTCAAACAAAAATGAGCGGTAAAAACCGCCCATTTGTTATTGTTGCATTAGAAGTTACTCTTCAGTTTCAGTGTCAGTCTCTGGTGCTGCATCAGCATCTGGAGTGTCATCGCTACTATTCGTTACTTCACTACCTTCAGCGGTTTCGGCGTTTTCACCCTCTTCCGGTAATTCATCACTTTCTTCAATTTCATCAATTCGTTGTAAGGCTACTACGCTTTCGTCTTCACTGGTTCTAATAATTCGTACACCCTGGGTGTTACGACCTATCGTGCTCACTTCATTGACGCGTGTTCTGACTAACGTACCGTTGTCGGTGATCAGCATGATTTCATCGGCGTCTTCAACTTGTACCGCGCCAACAACTTCACCGTTGCGTTCGCTGACTTTAATTGATACTACACCTTTGGTTGCACGACTCTTGGCTGGATATTCTGCAAGGTCGGTACGTTTACCATATCCATTCTTGGTAACGGTAAGTATCGGACCGTCATTTTTAGGGACGATTAACGATACAACTTTTTGCTCACCTTCTAACTTAATACCGCGAACACCAGTACCAGTACGGCCAATGGCTCGTAACGCTTGTACTTGCTCACCAGTATCGGCATCAATTTTCACTTCACCGGTTTCGCTATCTTTTGCCAACTCGTTAAAGCGAACAACTTTACCGGCATCAGAGAATAACATGATGTCGTTAGTACCATCAGTAATGTCTACGCCAATAAGTGTATCATCATCACGAAGGTTCAAGGCGATTATGCCATTTGCACGTGGACGAGAGTAAGCCGTTAATGGCGTTTTCTTAACCGTACCCGATGCGGTTGCCATCAAGATAAATTTATCGTCTTCGTATTCTCTTACCGGGAGAATGGCGGTAATGCGTTCATCCGACTCGAGCGGTAAAATATTTACAATTGGGCGACCACGAGCAGTACGGGTAGCAAGCGGTAACTGGAATACCTTCAACCAATACATGCGACCACGATCTGAGAAACATAAAATCGTATCGTGGGTATTGGCCACTAATAACCGTTCAATGAAATCTTCTTCTTTCATCTTGGTTGCGGCTTTACCTTTACCGCCACGGCGCTGTGCATCGTATTCGGATAAGGGTTGGTATTTAACGTAACCTTCGTGCGATAACGTGACTACTACATCTTCTTCGCAAATTAAGTCTTCAAGCGATAAATCATGTGACGCCATTGAGATTTCAGTGCGACGTTCATCGCCAAAATCATCTCGAATTACTTCCAGCTCTTCGCGGATAACTTCCATCAAACGTTCAGGGCTGGCTAGAATATGCATCAATTCGGCAATAATTTCTAATAACTCTTTGTACTCATTTAGAATCTTTTCGTGTTCTAAGCCGGTAAGCTTGTGTAAACGTAAATCGAGAATGGCTTGTGCTTGTTGCATGGTCAGGTAATATTTGCCGTCAACAATACCAAAACCTTCTTCAACCCACTCTGGTCTAGCGGCATTATCCCCTGCTCTCTCTAGCATTTCAGCAACGGTACCTAACACCCAACCTTGGCTTAATAAACCTTCTTTAGCTTCCGCTGGCGTTGGTGAGTTTTTAATTAACTCGATGATAGGGTCAATGTTACTTAACGCTACGGCAAGGCCTTCAAGTAAATGCGCACGTTCACGAGCTTTACGTAATTCGAAAATGGTTCGGCGAGTTACAACTTCACGACGATGCAGGACAAAACAGCTGATCATGTCTTTTAGGTTGAACAAACGTGGTTGGCCTTCATCGATGGCAACCATGTTCATACCAAATGACACTTGCATTTGCGTTAGCTTATATAAGTTGTTTAACACAACTTCACCAACTTCACCGCGTTTGATTTCAATCACCATACGCATGCCGTCTTTATCAGACTCGTCACGCAAGGCAGAAATACCTTCCAGGCGTTTTTCTTTAACTAACTCAGCCATTTTTTCAATCAGCCGAGCTTTGTTTACTTGATACGGTAATTCATGAACGACGATAGTTTCTTTACCGCTGGTTTCATGTACTTCAATATCTGCACGGGCTCGAATATTTAATTTACCACGGCCGGTACGGTAACCTTCATGAATACCCGCCACGCCACTGATAATACCCGCAGTTGGAAAATCTGGACCTGGGATGTGTTCAATTAATTCATCGATGGTGATGTCGTTATTATCGATGTAGGCAATACAGCCATTGATAACTTCCGTTAAGTTATGTGGCGGAATGTTGGTTGCCATACCAACAGCAATACCCGATGAACCGTTAACTAACAGATTCGGTATGCGGGTCGGCATAACCGATGGCATGAATTCCTGACCATCGTAGTTCGGCACAAAATCAACGGTTTCTTTTTCTAAATCCGCTAATATCGAATGCGAAATTTTCTGCATCCGAATTTCGGTATAACGCATTGCTGCAGCTGAGTCACCGTCAACAGAACCAAAGTTACCCTGGCCATCTACCAGCATATAGCGTAAGGAGAATGGTTGCGCCATACGAACGATGGTGTCATATACCGCAGTATCACCATGCGGGTGATACTTACCAATTACATCACCAACAACACGGGCTGATTTTTTGTAACCCTTATTCCAGTCATTGCCAAGTGCGTGCATTGCATATAAAACACGGCGATGAACGGGTTTTAAACCATCACGTACGTCCGGTAATGCACGCCCTACGATTACACTCATGGCGTAATCTAGATAGGAGTTTTTTAATTCGTCTTCAATATTGACAGGAACGATTTCTTTAGCCAGATCGGTCATAAAACGATGCTTTCCCTAAGTGTCAGCAAAAAATGCTCAAAATTATTATTATCAAGGCAGAATATTAGCATAAAGGTACTAACTTCTACACTTCTTTATTCTTAATTATTAGTACAAATGATTAAACCTTAATACGCTGTCAATGTCACTTATTTTTAGAAGGTAGATTCAAGTTTAGGAGTGTTGAACTTTCAGCACAAACATTGCGTAGAGAAATGCTGATTTATTCGGCAAAAGAAGTTTGTTTGGTGAAAGATCACATATCTATGTTTACTTATGCTTTTGACTTCGCTATAAATAGTTTTGTTAACAAAATGTAACACTTATCCTATTTTTCAGAACTCGGCTTTGGCATTGCAACTATCTTTGGCTAAGTCACCAAATAAGAAGAACACTGACCAAGATGAAGCAACGCACAGTCACCATTCTATACTACGATATCAACTCGTTAGAGTTAAAGCATGAAATCGCCAGTTTTCCGCAAAAGGATCAAGGCAGGGTTATTATTTCTGATCAATTTAAAGTGGGGAAATCCATTATCGCGGTATGTGATGGCGAAGTGACCGTGTTAAATAAAATTGGCGATCGTGTTGACGATTAATAACTAGGCAACTTTACTGATTCGCCAAAAAGTAGAACGTTAAAGCCAATTTATCGGTAATTGGCTTTGTTATCTTTCACCACTTTCGATAGAATCTAACTCAACCCTATATAAAGCATTTATTAAAGACCTCAATCATGTCTGAACCATTAAACGTAAATCCTGATGAAATTGCCAAATTTGAAAAAGTTGCCAGCCAATGGTGGGATTTACACGGTGATTTTAAACCATTGCATCAAATTAACCCGTTGCGACGAAATTTTATTACCTCGCATGTGGGCGATATTTTTGACAAAAAAATTATTGATGTTGGCTGTGGTGGTGGCATTTTAGCCGAAAGCCTGGCCCGTTTAGGAGCTAAAGTAACCGGTATTGATATGGGGGATGAACCGCTTAATGTAGCCAAACTGCATGCCCTTGAAGCCGGTGTTAGTGTCAGTTATGAAAAAATTACCGCGGAACAAAAAGCACAAGATAACGACCAGCAGTTTGATGTGGTTACGTGCATGGAAATGCTGGAACACGTGCCAGATCCAGCTTCCATCGTGCAAGCCTGTGCGCAAATGGTAAAACCGGGTGGTTACGTATTTTTCTCAACCTTGAATAAAACCACAAAATCTTATTTATTTGCAATATTAGCCGCCGAAAAGCTACTAAAACTGGTCCCCGACGGCACCCACGACTGGGACAAATTTATTCGCCCTTCACAACTTATCAGCTGGGCAGAAAATGCCGGATTAAAATGTTTTGATGCCAGCGGCATTCATTACAATCCCGTTACGGAAAACCACAAATTAGCTGCAGGATTAGACGTTAACTATATTCTTGCCTGCAAAATGCCAGAAGAAGAATAATGGTTGAGGTATTCAATTGTTAAGCAAAGCGAAAGGCGTGTTATTTGATTTAGACGGTACCTTATTAGATACTGCCGATGATTTAGGCGCCACCTTAAATTATTTACTCAACCGCTACGGCTTTAAGCCAGTATCCAGTGCACAGTACCGTCTTGTCGCCTCTGACGGCGTTTATCCATTATTAGACTTAGGTTTTAAAGAGCAATTGGTCAATTATGATAAATTGCAATTACGCCAGGAATTCCTTGATTATTACCTGTTAAATTTAGCCGAGTATACTACGTTGTACCCGGGTATAGCAGAGTTAATCACCGCCATTGAAGCGGCGAATATTCCCTGGGGTATAGTGACCAATAAGCCTGGGTTTTTAACCGAACCTTTATTAACCAATTTTCCGCAATTTTGCAATTCACGAACCAACATTAGCGGCGATACGATTGCGCAAAGCAAGCCACATCCGGCGCCAATGTTTTTAGCAAGCAAAGAAATTGGTGTCGCTGCCGAGCATATTTGGTATTTGGGTGACGCCAAGCGAGATATTGAAGCCGGCAACGCTGCCAACATGACCACGGTTGTGGCCAAGTGGGGCTATATAAAAGATCAAAACGCTTGCACAACATGGCAAGCCGACCACATGGTTGACGATCCTTTGCAATTACTAGAGATTATAAAACAAGCAAGTCGAACAAAGAACAACCAAACCAGTTAAGTTATTGTTTTACAATTATTTTATTTCTCATATTGCTTAATCGTATAATATCTAAACTTTTAGGTTAAAAAGATCTTAAAAAAAGTTTTTAGGTTAAAATAAATCTTGCATTTTAGTTAACCAGTACGAAAATCAGCGCTACTAAGTTAGTTACTACTAACCTAAATTAAGCAAGTTAAAAAGCACTGATTAAAACACAATATCTAGGGGTTGCAATCAAAGCCAAACCTCATTATCTTGTGACTAGATACAAACAAAAACCCCATATGTTGTGCATTTATCTATCAACAGAGAAATGCCAGTCAGGGAAGTCAATGAAAAAAGCAGGGACGGCAGAAATGGTATTACTGCGCTTTGCCTAAAATAAAACAATAAAAATAATTAAAACCAATTTTAATAATAAATACTATAAAGACAGGTCATTCATGAATAACAACCTTTTTGTCACCAAGCGCGATGGTGAAAAAGAACCTATCGATCTCGATAAAATCCATAAAGTAATCGACTGGGCAGCCGCAGGGTTAGACTCAGTATCGGTTTCACAAGTTGAAATAAAATCCCACATTCAGTTTTACGACGGCATCAAAACCGAAGACATTCATGAAACAATTATTAAAGCCGCTGCCGATTTAATCTCGGAAGAAACACCAGATTATCAATATCTGGCGGCACGTTTGGCGATTTTCCACTTGCGTAAAAAAGCCTTTGGCAAATACGCTCCTCCTGCGCTTTATGATCATGTGAAAGAGTTAGTTGATGCCGGTAAATACGATAATCACTTAATTGCTGACTATAGTGCGGAAGAGTTTGCCGTGATGGACAGTTATATCGACCATGAGCGTGATAAAACGTTTAGCTATGCTGCCGTTAAACAACTTGAAGGTAAATACCTGGTGCAAAACCGTGTTACCGGCGAAATTTACGAAAGTGCCCAGTTTTTATATATGTTGGTATCGGCGTGTTTATTTGCCAAATACCCGGTTGAGACGCGTTTACAATACGTAAAAGGTTTCTACGATGCCATTTCAACATTTAAGATCTCATTACCAACGCCAATTATGGCCGGTGTGCGTACTCCTACTCGTCAATTCTCATCGTGTGTATTGATTGAAACCGGTGACAGCTTAGACTCTATTAATGCCACCACCAGCTCGATAGTGAAATACGTTTCACAACGTGCCGGTATCGGCATTAACGCGGGTCGTGTACGTGCCTTAGGTAGTACCATTCGTAACGGTGAAGCATTCCACACTGGTTGTATTCCGTTTTACAAGCATTTCCAAACGGCAGTAAAAAGTTGTTCGCAAGGTGGTGTTCGTGGTGGTGCTGCAACCTTGTTCTATCCACTTTGGCATTTAGAAGTGGAAAGCTTACTGGTGCTTAAGAATAACCGTGGTGTTGAAGAAAACCGTGTTCGTCATTTAGACTACGGTGTGCAATTTAACAAAACCATGTATCAACGTTTGATCAAAGGCGATTACATTACCTTGTTCAGCCCATCAGATGTACCTGGTTTGTACGATGCTTTCTTTGAAGATCAAGAGAAGTTTGAACAGTTATACGTTAAATACGAAAACGATGAGTCAATTCGTAAAAAACGCATTAAAGCGATTGAGTTATTTACTTTATTTGCGCAAGAGCGCGCCAGTACGGGTCGTATTTATTTACAAAACGTTGACCACTGTAATACTCACAGTCCGTTCAACCCGGAAGTTGCGCCAGTTCGCCAATCGAACTTATGTTTAGAAATTGCCTTACCAACTAAGCCAATGAAAGACGTTAACGATCCAGACGGTGAAATTGCCCTTTGTACGTTATCGGCGTTTAACTTAGGTAAAATTAGCAGTTTAGAAGAACTGGACGGTTTAGCCGATTTAGTGGTTCGAGCACTAGACAGCTTATTGGATTACCAGGACTACCCGGTACCTGCTGCATATAATGCCACCATGGGTCGTCGCACGTTAGGCATAGGGGTGATTAACTACGCCTATTACCTAGCGAAAAATGGTGTGTTCTATTCAAATGGTAGTGCCAACAATTTAACCCATAGAACGTTTGAAGCGATTCAATATTACTTGTTAAAAGCGTCTAATCAGTTGGCCAAAGAGCAAGGTGCCTGTCCTAAATTTAACGAGACGCGTTTATCACAAGGCATTTTACCAATCGATACTTACAAAAAAGAAATCGATAAAGTTTGTAGCGAAGCGCTGCATCTTGACTGGGAAACTTTGCGTGCAAACATCAAAGAATACGGCGTGCGTAACTCTACTGTTACTGCATTAATGCCATCTGAAACTTCGTCGCAAATCTCAAATGCCACCAATGGTATTGAGCCGCCGCGTGGTTTGATCAGCATTAAAGCCAGTAAAGATGGTGTTCTGAAGCAAGTGGTACCTGAGTATGAAAAACTCAAAGGTAACTATGAATTGTTGTGGAATATTCCCGATAATACCGGTTATCTTGAGCTGGTTGGTATTATGCAAAAATTTGTTGACCAAACCATTTCAGCAAATACCAACTATGACCCACTTAGATTTGAAAACGGTAAAGTGCCGGTTAAACAAATTTTAAAAGACATCTTATTGGCGTACAAACTTGGTGTTAAAACCATGTACTACCACAATACTCGCGATGGTGCCGATGATAGTCAGGGCGATATCGAAGACGATTGCGCTGGCGGTGCTTGTAAGATCTAATCCATCTCTATGATAAATTCTGGCCGCGCGAATAAACTCAATCGCGGCCAGAACTCTATCTGAGCTTTAATCGCGGTACTCGCTTACCGCACTTTTGTCACTACGCATAAAAGCCACAATAAAAGTGACAACACAAAAGAGTTAACAATGAAATATTCTACTTTTAATCAGGTCAAAAATGACCAACTTCTTGAACCAATTTTCTTAGGAAATTCGGTTAATGTGTCGCGCTACGATCAACAAAAGCATTCGGCGTTTGAAAAGCTTATTGAAAAGCAATTGTCGTTCTTTTGGCGACCAGAAGAGATTGACGTTTCTAAAGACCGCGCCGATTGGCAGTCTATTTCCGAAGCGGAAAAACATATCTTCATTTCCAACTTAAAGTATCAAACCTTGCTTGATAGTATGGCCGCACGTAGTGTTAACGCGGTATTTTTACCTTTGGTGTCATTACCCGAAGTAGAAACCTGGATTGAAACCTGGGCGTTCTCAGAAACCATTCACTCGCGTTCATACACCCACATTTTACGCAATTTGTTTACCAACCCGGCCGAAGTGTTTGATGACATAGTGGTAAACCCGGCAATATTAAAACGTGCCAGCAGCATTGCAAAATATTTTGATGATGTCATTTTCATGGCGCAAATTTATAACTTGCACGGTGAAGGTATTCACCAAATTGATGGTGAAACGGTTGAAGTGACCAAGCGTAAATTAAAAGAGCGAGTTTATCTGGCAATTTGTTCGGTCAATGCGTTAGAAGCCATTCGTTTTTACGTATCTTTTGCGTGTTCTTTTGCCTTCTCTGAACGCCAGTTATTGGAAGGTAACTCTAAAATTATCAAGCTAATTGCCCGGGACGAAGCTTTGCATTTAACCGGTACGCAACATATCTTGAACATTTGGGCGAATGGTCAGGACGACCCGGAAATGAAAGAGATCTCTGAAGACTTGAGAGATCAAGGCTATCAAATATTCATGGATGTGGTTGAGCAAGAAAAAGAATGGGCCGATTACCTGTTTAAAGACGGCTCGATGATCGGCCTAAACGCGGAAATGCTGAAGCAATACATTGAATACATTAGCAACCAACGTATGGCCGCGATTGGTTTTGATGCACCATTTAAAATCCGAAACAACCCATTACCATGGATCAACTCTTACCTGGTATCTGATAATGTACAGGTTGCACCACAAGAAACTGAGATATCTTCTTACCTTGTCGGGCAAACGGATAGTGCGGTAGACAGCACTGACTTTGAAGACTTTGATCTTTAAACCACGGCATTGACTGTGCAACTGACAGCACTGTATGACCAATAAAGTCACCGTTAATGGTAAGCTTGTCGCACAAGATTTCGACAAGCTTATTTTTAAAACCGCACTCGATTACTTCGAATCTAACGACATCGAAATACATTACCATTGCCGCGATGGCTTTTGTGGAGCCTGTCGGGTGACCCTGGACAAAGGGCAAATAGAATACATCAACGGTGAACCTCTGGCGTACATCCGAGATGGCGAAATCCTGCCCTGCTGTTGTATTCCTAAAACGGATATTGAGATTACTACTGAGTAATGTCTTTTAAATCTTATCTAAGCACAACATTTCAACAAGCGCTCGATACCCAACTTCGTGGTAATTAGTTGAGCATTGATTCATAAAACCATGTAAATATTCGACTCTGAAAGTTGATACATTTGTCTTATTCGCAAGCATCGCTTCTAGCGTCAATACATCAAAATGCGGTTCACTCTTTGGAAATACAAGATCAATTTCAAATTGTGGATTGATATCGGTATAGTTTCTGATTTGCGAGCCATAAAAGCAAACGGCACGTTTAACTTTGCTAGCGGATAGCTTTTCTGACATTTGCCAAATGGCTGAAGCACCAACGCTAAAACCAATTAACGTCATTTGAGCAGAAGTGGATTCAATGATTTTTAATAGCTTAGCTAAATAACCATCAAAGCCGACATGCTCAATAAAATGAGCATAGGCCTGGGTTTCATCGCTAAAGCCCATATTGCGGCCATCGTAAGGGTCGACAATAGTATTTGCTTGTAACTGCTCACTGAGGGCCATTAACGCGGGCGTTTTGCCAAATACATCCGATACGATTACAGTACTCATAAATTTTTTTGTCCATTAGCACTAGCGTTAAAAGTGTAGACATTTGGTGATTTGGGCTTGGCCTTTTAACCCTTTTGTCTAGTGAAACATCCATCTTGCAATATTACTCAAGGCTTTTTGAAAAATACTCATTGGGGCGACGATAAAATCATTAAATATGATTTGTTCCGGCTCTTGCAAACTTTTAAGTTGCAAATCTAATGCAACTAAGTGCTCAGGTGTTAGAGCCAAACTGGCTTCATTTGGCTGGAACATCGTGCCAATAGGGTAATACTCACCAGCTTCGGCGGTCATTTCAATATGTGCCCCCAGCACATAACTTACCTCATGGCTTTGAGAAAATTCAACTAAGCGGGTAATACTGTGTTGATAATCTTGCCAATTTTTGACGTAGATAAAGCCCGGATAAATGGTATCTCCTGTCAGCAGCCATTTGGTTTGCGCATCAAAAACAGTTATCGCCTCTTCCTGATGTCCAGGGCTAGGGATTATGGTGAGTTTTCGTTGCCCTAGTTCAATATTAACGAATCTTTCTGGCCAATCCGTAAAATCAAAGAAATTCATCATCGCCGTACTATTTGGCTCTACCAAAGTGACGTTCGGTTTTCCTTCAAACTGAGGATCCCCGGCATAATGATCACTATGACTATGAGAATGTATGACTAGTATTTCCTTTTCTATATTTTCAGCTGGCCCCGCTTGCTTCTCAATTAGAGTGCGTACCGTTTGGTATAGTGGCAACTCGTCTGCGCTTGCAGTGGCTCCGGTATCTAAAACAAGCGCTTTCTCCGCACCAATGAGTATATAAATGAATGGCGCTTCAAAATTTAAGCATTTGTTTTGTCGAAGGATATAACTTGATTGATCATGTTGGTAAACGTCAAATGGTTGATCATTATTCAACTGGCAGTCGGCAGAGCCATGGCTCCATTGTTTTTGCTGCAAGGGTGAGCTTTCATCTGCAGAGCCAGCAATGACACTCACTCTGGCATCGACGGCTGAACTTGAGCTACAACCGGCAAAGATAAAAAGTAACCCCACTAATAACATATGTTTCATAAATACTCATAGCTCCGCCATATCCCTGAAGAAAGAGTTGCGGCTTATTTTTAGTTCAAAGACTTAACTATTTTTGCAGTTTAACCTGGAACTTTTCCAGACAACTAACTATATATTTTTCAAAAAAGCATTCACTTGCTTTTGATTATTGAATTCAATAACTTTTGCGCCTTTTGCTGCTTGTTGCTTTAACAAACCAGCATAGTTTTTGCGTTTACGATGATAGGTTTTTAATACCCATAAAATGATCGAATCTCGACTTAAAAACGTTTGCTTAAACGATTCAACGTTGCCAGCAAAAAGTCTCTTTTTTGTTGCGGCTCTGAAAATTGAACGGGTGATCGAACGATATAGCACTAGCCCAAAAGAATGGTTTAACCAGATAATCGTTGTCGCCCGTGGCCAGAGAATATCACGAGCAACGGAATAGTTACCATCAACTATCCAAGAATCTTTTGATGTAACCTTACTGACTCTATTTCGAAACTGCTCATCGGGTCGCTCTTGCCAGTTCGGTAACCAATGCAACTGATCTAATTCTATGTATTGACTGTTTAGCTTTTTAGCCAAATGTTGCGAAAACGTGGACTTGCCACTGCAACTTGAGCCTATTACCACGATACGGTTCATAACTGGGATCGTCCAAACTTATTAAAATAATAAACCAAATTGATAAAGCAGCTGCAGATTTACACTGGTTAAAACGAATAACAACTTACTTAACAGCTGAGTGGTTAAGCCCTGATTGCAAATAAATGAATGTCCTGGCCCCATAATTGGCTCATTGGTTCTATTACTTTTGCATAGTCTCCACTTGTCCAGAATTCAGCGTAAATATCCGTGTTTTTTGAATTTAGCAAGTTGAGTTTATCTAGTCTTCGGTTAACTTCCATTGCTACCGGAGCCGCGGTATCAATAACGTTAGCCTCTTGCCCTACAACCTGATCTATGATTGTTCTTAAAAATGAGAAATGCGTGCAGCCTAAAATTATCTGGTCACTGCCCTCTGTCAAAAGAGGTCGTATGTATTGTTCGGCCACGTCAACCGCCTGCTCACTGTAGTGCTCTAAATTCTCAACTAAGGTTACGAATTTAGGGCACGCTATAGCGTTAATTTTTACTGCTTTAGAGTATTTTGCCATTAATCGCTGAAAAGAATCACTTTCTAATGTTTGTTCAGTGGCAAGCACACTGATAATGCCGGTTTTACTTTGCAAAGCGGCAGGTTTAATACCAGGCTCAACGCCAATAATTGGAATGGAAAACTTTGCGCGCAAATTACTTATGGTATTTACCGTTGCTGTATTGCATGCCACAACCACAGCTTTACAACCCTGATTAATCAGAAAACTCACTATGTATTCAGATCGCTCGTTAATGATGTCCTTCGACTTTACACCATAGGGAGAAAACCCGATATCGGCAAAATAGACTAAATTTTCTTCTGGAAGCGCACGTCGAATAGCGTGACAAATCGACAGCCCGCCGACTCCAGAATCAAATATCCCTATTGGTTTTTGTTTTTCCATCTTTTATCTTTTTTGTCCTACTTTATTCCAATTAGATATTTTAAATTCATATTCGCTTCTTATTAAGTTTTAACGGTTGAACACACCATCAAAATGACACCAAGCAAAGCTTGGGAAAGTACTTGACTATAATTGTAACAGGCAAGTGTTTTTTGTCCATTTTAAAGCTATATAATTGATATAGTTACGCCTTGTTTGCACTGTTGGTTAGGTATGTGTGGTCATAGTGTTAATTTTATTCATCGTATTTAAATTTCGGGCGGTCGTTGCCTGGCCTAAACAGGGTTCGATGTTTGATACTAATTTTGAACGACCAACACCGTCAGGTGCGTACAAATAAAACAATTTGTTTCAGATCTGATGCCGGGTTGTTCTCACATTTAAGTACAACATTGCCACTTTGAATGTACGAGGATACATCTTGATAATCTTTTTGTTGAAGCAGTGGCACTAATTCTTTCATCGGCAATAAATTATTACCGCCAACGTTAATTCCCCGAAATAAAATGATAAATGTTTGCACCAATCCTCCTTAAATGTCTTACGCCCGGTTAAAGGGCATTTCTGTAGTTGATACGAGCAGCTTAGCCTTTGCTCGCGAACAGTCGCGCCAATACCGCGCTCTGTACCGGTAATGATTGTAACGTTTTTGTACTCCCCCCTTTATAGAAAGGGGCAGTATTGGGCTCAGCTAATTGGCGTGCGATAGCACATTTTTACTTGTCTCTCTTGTCTGTTTTGACGGTTTTGACGGTTTCTGCACCATAATAATTCCTAGCCAAGCAAACCAGGCAATTTGCCCTAAACCAAAAATTTCGGTAAGTACCTCAGCAGGATAAATGGTGAGAATACCAGCACAGCCAATGCATAAACCCAAGTAGTTAAGTACCTTGGGAAGCTGATTAGCTTTTAAGGCGGCAATGCTTAACAATAGCACCCATAGTCCGCCAACAATTTCGTTTCCGCCACCCAAACCTTCAATTATGGCGTTAATTGTTAGCCAGACAGTCATGGCCTGCTCGGGTGCCTTAACAGAAATTTCAATAACAGCGGCTAATCCTATATTGGCTATCATCCCACTCGCAATAATCAGGCCTACCCAAATAATGCCAAATACCGATGCAATTTGTGACAGCGCCGGAGCACAGTTTTTAACACGTTGATGAAGCGCCAGAACTAACACGGCTAAAAAAATGCCAAATACCACATACATGGTCAGGTTAACAATAGACAGGATGATTTGATTGTCCGCGAGAAAACTGAATTTTTCTACCGCAGCAGCATTCGCAGGAAAGTCCCAAAAAGCACCAAAAAATATGAAAGCCGATATATATATGACCGCCTCTGAAAGTGCAGCAACGCCCCCGATCCTTTGTAAATTATTCACCTTGTAGCCCTATATGAATTGATAATAGCTATAACTTAACATGATAACTTGCTGGTGATAATTCCAATATGTAACAAAAACTTACACTTAGCTTCGAAAAACGAAGGCTATAAGACTAAAATGATAGTGTGGATCAACGACTACATCCTGTACATAAAAATACATCGAGCCGTCTCCAATTACACGACCCATACCAATAAGTTTAAATTGATCGCGGATCACGACGTGAAATAAAGAATTAGCTAAGCTATTTTTAGCCATCGCAAATTCAGTTTCTGCCCAACCAATTTTCGCCCTCAGTTCAGAAAACTCAGCAACCGTTTTGTTAGCGCTTATTTTACCTTCACCATACATAAACTGTTACATTTCGCCTTGAAATGGGTTGAGGCCAAAAACGTTCTCTTAATGAAACGCTTAACATTAATGGCCAACAACAATACATGCAACCACCTGAAAATTTTTGTTTTAACAAGAATAAGCTTTCCAGTTTGATCTGGAAAACAAGTTTGCCAATGATTGGGGCAATCTTAGCGCTGCTGTTATACGACCTGTTTGAATCAAGCTTACTTGCCCTGAGTGGTGCAGACACACTTACTGCCATTGGTTTTACCCTACCATTAACCACAGCTTTGACAGCGATCGCCATCGGCTTAAGTATTCGCAGTAACTGCAAAGTTGTAAAATCGGCCTGTTTAGATAAAGCAAACCTTGCCAGTACCATGACTACGACAATACTAATGTCGGTGTTAATTGTCAGCATTTTTGCATTATGTGCTTACGCTGCCAACCAGCAATTATTATCACTTTTGGGTAATAACCATTGGGCCGAAATAAATTTAACCCACGAAAAAGCAGCCCTGCTCAATCAGCAACAAGAGTATATGGCTGCTCGCTATATTGGCTGGGTATTTCTCGCCTTAGTTTGGCAAGTGAACGCCATATTAAGGGCGGTAGGCCATGCCGTATTAGCAAGTAGTTTAATGTTTAGCTGGTTAGCCTTGAAAAGTATTTTAGCGGTATTATTATTAACGCCATCAAGTAACTTGTTCATTAATGCCTTGTCAGGTCTTGCCTATGTGCATGTGATTTGTGACTTTATCTTTGCCTTGATATCGCTGCTCATTTTAATTAAAAAATCGCAGTTATCTTTTCCAACCTTATCGGTAATTAACTTACAGATAGCATCGCCGAAAAAAGATGCTGTAATTGTTATATTACAACAATTAGTCACCCCGCTCAGTATGGCACTGATGACGATTATTGCCGCTAACATAGATTACTCCTACGTTGCGGCTTTTGCCTTCATATTGAGAATGGAATCGCTTTTTCTATTAGTGCCTATGGTATTAACAACCTCTATGCCAGCAGTTATTGGTAGTAATTTTTGGTCCGGTAATAAACACAGAGTCAAACAAGCGTATTTAATGGCGTTTTCAGCCATCATCCTGTCTCAGCTCATTATCGCCGTCACCTTATTTTTCTATAGCCCTTACCTTTCAACAACTTTGTGCTCTCAAGACACCGTAGCAAGTTACATAACCCGATATTTTACCTGGGTATCGTGGGGTTATTTGTCAATTGGCTGTATCATGGTATATCAGTCATGTTTGAACGCAAAGGGAAAAGCCCTGCAAGCCTTAATATTAGGGGTATTTCACCGGATTGTGTTGTTACTGCCCTTGGCCTATATCGGCTCGATTTATGTCTTAAAAGATGGCTATTATCAAGGAATGTTGTTTGGCCATGTTACCAATGCTTCCATTGCCATCAATGATCATTTTTACCAAGGCATTTTGGCAGGCCATATGCTCAGTGGCGTATTGATCTTAGTTTTTCTCTATAAGAATAAAACATTAACTCAATCAACCGCAACAAAGCCACTAAACTCGCCAACACAAGCCAGCATGAAAAGCTTTACTAACAATCCCGCATAACCATTTACGTCAATAAGAGAGAAATGTACGTGATGACTTTAAAGCAGCGGGGTTTGTGTTAGAGGCTGAGGCTGATTTTCTGAAGAATGCCAGGGACGATTACAGTAAAATGGTGTTTGAACCATCAGTAAGGGGTAAAACCGACCGCTTTGTTTTCCGATTTAAGGCCTAACAGTCATATCAGTAACTAAACAATAGCAATTAGCGAGAGTTCAGTGTCACCTGTTGAACCTCGCTTATTTTTATTTAGTTTTTACTCACCAAACGAGCCGGCATCGCCCGGAAATACAATCGGGCTTTCATAACCATCGTTACTGACACTGGCGACACCAAAAAAGTAATTATCAATAACAATATTCTGCAATGTATACTCAGTAATGTTGCCAACAAAAATGCTATTTTGCCATTGCGAAGTTTATGCCGTCAATGGTGTCGCCATAGTTAATGCCATTTTCGGTTCGAAGATCTTGGTGCTGGCGATTATAATTTTCGTTAGTTTCCATGATACGTACCGCAGGAAAGCCTAAATCGTTAAAGGGTCGATGATGACCACCACGGCCAAATCTGTCTAAGCGGTAGATCATCATAGTATCGAGATTCGGTATGTAGCGATCGGCCATCCAGTCAATATAACGCGCTAAATTTCTCGTTGGCGAATCCACTTCACCACCGGTAAATCGTCGTGTTGTTGCCTGTTTTGGCGTTTCAGTGTGGCGTGTTCCTTCGGCAAATATTCGCGCGGTGGTATTATTGATGACGCCATTGATACCTTCAATATTGCCAATCATGTCGTTATTCAAACTTGGTAATATCCTGTTCGATATTTTTTGCCGAAACTTGTTGGCCAATTTGGTGAAGTTTTAGTTGGTCGGTGTATTTAACTTCGGCGTAAGCTGCACTGACAAATGATGAAATAACTATCAAGCTACCGATAGCAATCAGATTTAAATTTCGCATATTCAATCTCCACTGGTGATCAGTTCCCATTATGATAATTCTAATATAACGCGTTGTTATGTGTTGTTTGTTTGCTTATCTGTGCCTTTAACCATGTTGATAAACTGAAGAGAAAAGTTGTATAAATCACCCGGCCATCTTGCCGATAAGTTTGCTTCGACTTGTTGTCTTTGAATAAATTTATTAGGCCTTAACTGCAACCAATGCACCGGTTGACACCATGATTGTACCTGCCGTTTTATTTATAATGGTTGCGGCGTTGGCGGATTTAAATGCTCTCTTAGCTCGCACGGCAAGCAGTGCATAGCAAAGGTTTACACTACCGAATGCCAAAGTTGCAGCAACCATAATTAGCCCTACATCGTAACTGGTGACACTGCCTGCGTTAATAAAAGCAGGAAAGAAGCCAACATAAAATAGGATCGCCTTGGGATTACCCAGGGTGATTAATAGTCCGGCGATAAAACTTGAAAACAATGATGCATCTTTCGACGCCTCAATATCAACGGCACTGGCTTTAGCGCGCAGCAGGTTAAAACCAAGCCATATAAGGTAGGCAGCGCTGATATATTTTATGATGAAAAACGTTGCCCCCATCACTTCGGCTAAGGCTGAGAGGCCATATAATGCCAGAATAATAAAGATATAATCACCTAAAACAATCCCCATGGTCATATACAAACCGCGCAGCAAACCAGACGAAAATGAGCGGGCAATAATAGCGAATACCGCCGGACCTGGGACAATAGCGAGCAGTAACATAGCTCCAAATAATGCAATAAGGCTGCTTGATGACATCTAACTTTTCCCCTTCAGGCCTAACGCCTTGCTCGGTATTCACTGGCTAAATAAGTGACCGTTTTCCCTAGCAAGAGTTGTGAAACTTGTTATGTTTGAGCCTTCTCAAATGCAGCAGTGGGTGTACCTTGATGAAAGCGCATTTTCCATTGGCCATTATCTCTGACCCAAATAGACGACCTTTTTGCGTGCCTGCTCAAATTTCCGTGGATGTCCATCCTGGCTTCTCGGTAAATTAGCTGGGCAAGGTTCGTTGCCAATTCAATATACTCAAAATCTTGCGACCACACACGGTGATCCGGTTTTTTCTCTAAAGGTAATTCTCTCACGGTCATATCAAAATCAAACGTTTTTCCCGAATAGCCAATTTCAATCAGATCAGGATGTAATAACGTTTTAAGTTGCTCAACATTTTTCCTAACGTCAAATTGATGAAGCATAACTTCATACTCACGGAGAAATTCCAAATCTACCTCCAGTGTAAAAGGGTTTATTGATGGGCTAAAGCGCAAGCCTTACAGATGCATGCTTTATTTCTCGCGCTATCTGGTATTTGTTTTAATAAACTCTCTGAAAATTTTATATCCGGGTTTTTGCACCAACAATTCTGCGATGAATCGCTACAAGAGCTATTCAGGCAACGATTATTTTCTTTACATAATGGACACTTATTGGGATTAATACATTCTTCTTTTCCACTCAAAACAGACCTCATTATCGAAAGTTATTGTAAAAATTTATGATTTTCACTTATTTGGCAGCTTGCGATCTCAGAAGGCTGATTCGTTTTATCAACTAGCCAACATTCATCGTAAATTGAACAATAACATAACTCTATTGTTATCGTTTCGTTCAATGTTAACAAATTAATTTACTTTTCCATAAAATAAACACAATGGATTATCCTTGCTTCGTTAGGATAAAAGATATAAGAAACGCTATTGCAAAAGCTATCATCATTGGAATTACAGCCTTTGGCCTAAGTTTCACTTTATCCGCCGGATCTACAATCGGTTCAACATCGACATTATCGCTTTGACTTCACCATAACAGGCTAAGTAATTACTGGCAAATATGGATACGAAAACAAGAAACTGTATTTTATCCTTATTAATTAGCTTGTTATCTCACTACTACAGAGCTAGATGAACTCAATATTCGCGACTTTACATACCTGGCCGCTTACTGAAACATTGTAAATTTCATTTTTTTGAATTTCTACTTGCACCTTAATTTCACTAGGCCTGCCCAAGAATCTACCTTGCTTTATCACAAAAGGTTCTCCTGCAAGCACCCGGTTATGCTTACATAAAAACGCACCTGCAGGTCCAGCGGCACTGCCTGTAGCAATATCTTCTATTTTACCTGCTCCATAGTTGCTGCAAAGTATTCACCTGACATGGTTGTTTTTAGTGTGACTGATTTTTTATTGAGTCTTACATTCCAGAGATGGGATTGTTCTTCACCATACGCCTCATGTAGGTGGGCCGCTAAACCAATTAAAGGATGGCCGGCAAAATCCAATTTTTCATCAACAGTAAAAATTCTTGCGTAAAAGATGGTAAGTCCATTGCCAGACCATTTTTCGTTGGCAAAAACATCAACTAATTTTGCATTTCATTTAATCCATCGCTCCTGTAATTGGTGAGCTTACGAGAGCATAGCTCAACTTCTATTTTTCGATCTGATTTAATGACTGCGACTAATTCATCAGGACGCAAACATGTCGAACCAAGATCAACTTATCAACGTTGTTGCTGCATTTGAGCAA
>NZ_JQDZ01000080.1 GCF_000764205.1 Thalassotalea sp. ND16A | reverse complement strand
TAACTTCTGCGTTCTTTAAGCTGCATAATTAATGCTCCTGAACAGGGTTACATTAATTATGAGTCAACGATATGTTTTTCAGCTTATTGCTAAATCGCTAGGGTTACCTTTAATTTGAGTCAATTCGTCACCTGCAAATTTTAACAAAAGATCAGGTTAATTACGCGCAACTGGATAAGGCGTTAGATAATTTGTCGCGAATTCATCCTAACTCTAAGCATAAACTGATCAGAGCTTGCCTTTGTATTATTACTCAAGATAAGATTTTTTCAGTTGATGAAATGGAGTTAATGCGCGCCATCGCTGATACGCTAACTTGTCCTATCCCGCCGCAACTGCAAATAACCTGAACTCGGCTTCTGTGGCTCTATTTGCGATAATTGTTGATAGCTGAGTTTTAAGTCGATTTGATGCAAAACAGCGGTTACCTTGCAGCAACCCCTTTAGCACTCAGCCGTCTCAATTGGCAAGCTGAGACATAACAAAACCAGAAAAACACACCGTCATCCCACCGTGCTTTTGGGTGGGATCTTTGTCAGGTTCAAGGTGGCTTTGTTAAAGGCTCTTTTGGGATTTAGGAGATCCCATCCAAAAACATGATGGGATGACGGCGCTTTTGTAGAGGTTGGGCGGGAAAATATCTATGTCCGCTATTCGCTCACTATAATCTGTGAGTCTTGGAATACATTAGGTTAAATTGCTATTAGTCTCAAGAATGCCTTTAGCAGGCAGTTTGGGTTTATTGTTCTTCTGGATCTTGTGAAGCAAATAGCATTTCTAGCCAACGTAAATCTTCGGGGCCTAACTGAGCGTTGTCATGTTTACTATTATCTTCTAAGACTTCATCGTATACATGCCTCAGTGCTTTAATCGTAAGGCTGCGCCAAATCAACGAATCGAGCTCATCTATATCAGATGAAGATAGATCAAAATCTAATAAAGGGTCGTGTTGCTGCTCAGTTGTGTTTAGGGCCAAATCTAACTCATGTAAAATAGGGTTGATTAATTTCAGAGTGTTTCCAGACTCAAAATCGCGCTGAACTTTTTGCTTTGCCTGTTCAATTTGAGATGTTAATGAAGACTGAGTAAACTTCTCGCCTAATGGTTTCAAACCGTGCTTATTAACTAAGCCCGTAACACTTGGAAGGATTGCCTTAGCAGCAATAGTTGCGCCTAGAATTGGATTAACAATGGCCGATAACCCACCAACGAGGAGCATCCCATAGGTAAGTTTATTATCTAAGGCATCTATACTATTTGCTAAATTTTCGATACTACTAATTTTATCATGCTGGCCTTGCATTACAGACGATTCAGCTTGCTCTAACAAGTACCTTTTTAACTGGCCTTCAGCGTGCTCGTTGTAAAAATGAAATATTCGTCTTTTCGGAAGGTCGTTTATTTCAGCAGCACCTTTAGGAAGGCTGCGCATTGTGTGTAAAGCAATGCCATATTCAGAAAGCTTAAATGGAATAATAAAATAATGTTTTTCATCAAAGTTTGTAGATTCAGTACTTTCAAATGATGAGATTATAGGAAGGCCATTGAATACTTCAGATATTAACGTAACTTTACCAGTAATATCTGAGTAGGCACTTCTGGCTTTCTTTTGTACGAAATCCAATTTTTCGCTAATGAAGGAGCGCATTTGTATCTAATTTCCTTTAGAAAAAACAATTATTTTGAAAGGTTGAACTCACAGCTCGCAGCAACTTGTGAGCTGTTGAGTAATTTACGTTATAAATTTGAACGGTGCAAATGTTAAGGGTGGTATGACACCAGCCGTTGCGTTAAGTCTTTTAGCCGAGCTAAACAGGGAATTATGATTTAGTACGGTGCATGAGGGGATAAGGAATAATACAATTACCGGCTTAAACAAATACACGATTGTTTACTTGGAATTTTTGAAAAAAACAGTAGAGTCATAAGCGAGAAATGTTTGCCTTCACTCCCTAATAGAGATGAAGAAAAGGTAAATAAATTGAACTTTTTTTAGTGAGTTGGCGTCTAACCCGTTCTATAGTAGCTTGATTTTTGGAAATATAGTCTATGGGGATATATATGAAAAATCATAAAATGAGTTTAGTCCTGATCTCTTTTGTTATTATGTTGTCTGCATGTGGGTCAACGCCAAAAGAAGACTTAGCAAAGAAAAATAGTGGTTATTTAAGTAATTATACAAATTTAAAAGAAGTTGATACGACAGAGAATAATGTTTTATTGAAATGGGAAAGTTCAGAGTACAAAACACGGCAATACAGTAGTGTTATAATTGATGACGTTTCTTATTATCCAGCACCTAAAGCCGGTGGGGATATTGATAACAAAGTGTTGATGGATATCGCACAATACGCAAATAACGGTATTAAAAAGGCCGCACAAAGCACAGGTAAAGTGGTTGAAATGGCTACTGATAAAACCATTAGATTAAGAATGGCGATAACTGGAGCAACGATTAATGATGAAGGTTTGTCAGCGGTCCAATATTTGCCAATAACATTTGTGGCATCAGCGGTTACTGGAAATTTAGATAACTTAACGGCGAAACTCGTCATTGAAGGTGAAGTGACTGATGCGAAAAGTGGTGAGTTATTAGCAACGTTTTTTCGCACGGGCTTAGGTGCAGAGGTTGATGATGAAGAGCAACCATTAACCCTAGAGATGGTAAAACCATTATTAGATGATTGGGCCAAGTTGGTTAAGAAAAGTATTAGCGAAAATATTAAATAAGTGCCTAGCGCAAAGCGAAATGTTTTAAAAGGCCTGATGTGAAGGCCTTTTTTATTAGTTTTTTTCAGTCTTTTAAATGTCGATATCTCAGGTTTCAACAATGAATGCCAATAGAGCCGTTTAAGTACATAAACGGAATTTGCTGTAGCCAATATGGTTAAATTAATCTACTTTGCTAAAACGTTGCAATACCTTGCCATCACGCTCAATGGTTTCACAGAACATCGAAAGTGGTCTTATCCAAATGCCTTGTTCACCATATAATGGTTGGTACACGACGTATTCTTCTTCGGTTTCACTGTGTTTTGCCACGTGCAATACTCGATAGAAATTGCCTTTAAAATGCTGATATTTGCCAGTTGGAATGCTCATGATAATGCTCTTTAGTGTTTAATGCTGGGATTATTGGTAATAATCTGCAATTTGTCTAGCGCAATGCGCCACATTGCCAACAAATTTCAAACATACCTTCTATCTTTTCATCACACTTTTCGCATACCCAGTCATTTTCTCCAGCAGAGCAGGCAAGTTTACTCTCAGTAATAATTGCCAACGCCATTTCTTTTTTGCTGCCATCGATTAACCACAACTCTGGCCAGCACTCGGTACTGGGAACTTCGCCTGCCAAAGAGGACAGCGCGGTATTTTTAGTCACACAGTCAATATGATAACTTTCGAGCAGATTTTTTATGTGCTCTACCTGGATAAAACTTTCGTCGCTATATATTTTGATCATTGGCCTGCAAAATTAAACACACTATTATTAATATAATACCAAGTTGACTGAATATCTGCTCATTTTTAATGGTTAAATTGCTATGAGCCATTTTTACACCAGTTAAAAGGGGAAGCCCTATGGAAAATGTGTTTGCTTTATTATGGCTGTTGATAATGTGTTATAGCCTGGTGGCGGCGGTGTTGATTAAAACCGGTAAAGCCAAACCAAGTAAGCAAATTGGTTATTCAATTTCAGGCCATGCTTTAATGTTCGTAGGGGCTTTGCTAAATTTTTCTGGCCTTTATCCGACAATCGGCGTGGTTGTCATTTTATCAGGTGTTTATTTCCACTACCGTAAAATGGATAAGGGCAATCAGTAGAAAAATTTCATCTGCCTTCGCGATCAAAGTTTAAAACCGTGGCTAACTTTCTCCTGGGGTTAAACCACCTCATTTTTGCGTTTAATCTGCAATCTTCTACACTGTATTGAACCAATCTATCAGTACTTCACCTCTGTAGTAGATGATAAACACAAGGCCAAACACAGGACAGTTAATATGTTAAGACGTCAATTTTTGAATAAACTCGGGATCACCTTAGGTGCTGGCTTGTTAACGTCAAAATCCGTTATTGCTAACAGTCAAACACTGAACTCAACTAAATCAAACTCTCCAACAAATGCTATTGCACCAGGCGATTGGGTAGCACTACGAAGTTTATTTCCACTCACTCATAAATACATCCAATTATCTACATTTCTTCTGGCATCTCACCCTAAGCCGGTATCCGCTGCTATTGAACAACACAGACAAGGGCTGGATGAAAACCCTGCCGATTACTGGCATGACAGATTTGAAACGATAGAAGCCGGCATCGCCAAATCCGCAGCGGCGTATATGGGAGGAAAAGCTGAAAACATCGCCTTAACCGACAGTACCACAATGGGACTGGGTTTAATTTACAGTGGTCTACAATTGCAGCCCGAAGATGAAATTCTACAAACGGTTCACGATCATTATTCCACCGATATGTCATTAGCACATCGTGCGCAGCGCACCGGGGCTAAAGTACGACGTATCAAGCTTTATGACAACCCGGCATTGGCGTCGGTAGATGAGGTTTTAAATCGATTAAAAGCTGGAATAACCCCTAAAACCCGAGTGGTAGCGGTTACCTGGGTGCATTCATCAACGGGGGTAAAACTGCCTATTCGGGCGATGGCAGATACCATAAAAAAAATCAATCATGACAGAGGTTCGCAACAACAAATATTATTTTGTGTCGATGGCGTGCACGGTTTTGGTATTGAAGATGTAGATATCAGCACTCTGGGGTGTGATTTTTTTGTTGCTGGCACGCATAAATGGCTATTTGGCCCACGCGGTACGGGAGTGATTTGGGGAAGCGATAGGGCATGGGCACAGTCTGAGCCGGTTATTCCAAGCTTTAGTGCTTCATATGACGTATGGCTAGGACTTACCAGCCAGCACAATGTTCCCGTTGGCGAGCATATGTCTCCTGGAGGGTTTCATTCTTTCGAGCATCGCTGGGCATTGCCTGAGGCGTTCAAATTACATCTGCAACTCGGTAAAGCCAATGTCGAAAAACGAGTTCACCAGTTAAATAGTTTCACCAAACAAGGCTTGGCAGAAATGCCGCACGTAACCCTTTACACCCCAGGTTCTAGTCAACTCTCTGCTGGTTTGGTGTGCTTTGATGTGAAAGGTATGACGGCAGAAGATGTGGTGAAAATATTACACCACAAAGGCATTATCATGAGTAATACCCCGTACCGTAATAGTTACGCAAGGTTTGCACCGTCGCTGTTGAACAATGAACGAGAAATAGAACTCGCTTTAGCGCAAATTCAAGCGCTCGCTTAGCCGTTTATAAATACATCCAACTTAGCAAAAACGATAAAGTAACCCACATCAAAATGATCAATGGAATGCCGACCCGCATAAAGTCAGAAAATTTGTAACCGCCGGCATTCATTACCAATAAATTGGTTTTATAGGCCATAGGTGTGGCGTAGCTTAAATTAGCACCAAACAATACCGCAAGGATAAACGGTTCTACCGGCAAGTTAAGCTGATTGGCAACCGAAGCCGCAATAGGTGTTCCGATAACCGCCGCGGCGTTATTGGAAACAATGTTGGTGAGGATGGCGAGTAACAGCATAAGCGCCGATAAAATCCCCGCAGGTGGTAAATCGAAGGCCAGAGCAACAAATAGTTGCGCGATGTACAACGCACCACCTGTTTTCATCATCGCAGCACCTAAGGCTAAGGATGCGGCAACAATCAGGATCACTTGGCTGCTTAACGCCGACGAGGCATCATCCCAACTGATGCAATCGGTTGCCAGTAATATTAACACCCCACAAATCGAACTGATCGCAATGGGCAAAATGCCCAGCGCAGCCACTAAGATTACCGCGATTAAAATACCCAAAGCTAACGGCGCCTTTTTTGATTGCGGTAAATCTGCCGCGCCATCGATGATCAACAAGCCACGGGCCGCTTTTAATACTGCCACTTGCTTGTCATCTCCTTGCACCAATAAGACATCTCCGGTTTGAATGGTGACGTTACCAATGCTTTTGCGGCCAATATCCATAGCAATACCACCACGATGCAATGCCAGTACGGAAACGCCAAAATTTTGTTTAAAATTTACCTCTTTTAACGTTTTACCATGTAACCCTGATGCTTGAATGACCACAATTTCTGCCAAGGTTTGTTTGTCTTCAAGTAATGGATGTTCAGCATCCAATTTGTGTTGGCCAGAATATAACGTGGCATGTAACACGGTTTCAAATTCTTTTAAGCGGTTAGGGTAGTCCTTTACTTTAAGTCGGTCTCCTGGCTTGATTACCGTATCGGGCAATGGCATCACATTGCGATAATCCGGACTGCGTTGAATAAAATCTATGCTCATTTGGTTTTCAGTCAACTTTCTGATTTCAGCCACGGTTTTACCCACCGTCAAACTGTCATCATTAATATTTAAATAGGCACTGAATAAACGCGGAGAGGTGTCGGGTAGCGTAGGCTTGCGTTTAGGCAGAAGTTTTGGCGCAATTAGCCACAAATAAACCACCGCAACCGATGCCGCAATGAGTGCCGGGTAAGCAAAATGGAACATACTAAAACGGGGTATACCCATATCACTGGCAACACTAACCACCAGTAAGTTGGTCGACGTGCCTATGGTAGTCGTCATACCGCCAACTAATGTCGCCAGACCCATAGGTAACAACATGGGTGACGAATCGGTTTTCGTTCTTATCGATACACTAATAAGAATAGGCAAAAACAACACCACAATTGGGGTGTTATTAACAAAGGCGCTAAGTGTACCGGCAACCAGTAAGGTAATTAATAGAGACAAAATAGGGCTTATTTTCCACAACTTGGCCAAGTTTCTACCAATAGGCTCTAAAGCACCGGTTCTTACTAATGCATGGCCGATGATCATTAACGCACAAACGGTAATAAGTGCCTCATGACCAAACCCATAAAATAACGAGGAAGGCTCTAGATGTTCACCATCAATATGAAAGGGAAATACCGTGAATACTAGCCCTAATAGCGAAATAACCGCAAGAGATGACGTTTGCAGAGGAATGTCTTCGCGACGAAAAAAATATAACGCTAACGCGGTGATCAATAACATCGCCAGAGCATGATAATTTGGGATGTCAGGTATATTCATATCATTCTCATTGTTATTGGCAAAATTGGCAACATCAATTAACTATAATTGATTTTTACAAACTTGATCAGCGAAAAAGTGAAGAATTGAGCAGCTGCTGCTTATCCACCGTTCAGGTTAACTAACTCACACTGTTTTGATGCTATATGATCTTTGCTGCCTTGCCAATAGTTAATGTTTAATTGTATTAGGTGATTCATTTAACACGGTTTTCTCTGATAATCAGCTGGTAGGAATAAAAACTGGGGTATTTATTTTTAGAATCGCCGTGAGGATAAATTAATGTCTTCACGGCTAATTTCATCATGATGTGATTGCTATTATCGCTAGTTGTATCCTAAGATAAAGTCCTTCTTTGCATCATCGAACAAGTTGTAAATGTTGTTGAGTTTTATAAATTTGACTGAATAAACCTTATCTTCAGCAACAAGGTTTTCTGTAGCTGTTACTGGCATGCCCTTACTGTGTTTATCGTCTGTCTTTGTGATATTCATAAGTACCTGAAATTGTTATTAATTGTTCTTGTCAATCTTAACCTGACAAAATCTATCGATATAGGTTAACGGCGACTCTTTTATCCAAAACTCTTCATCCTTCCCATATTTATTGAACAGCATCAACAGAGTTGGCAGAAATATTGATGTCTTGGCCAGGAAACGCGCTGGCAAGAGCTTTATGCAGGGCCGTAAATTTTCGATTTTCATCAAGGTAATGGTAACTAATACCATCGAACATGGTTTTCACCCCAATAATATTTTTACTTCCCGGTTCAAAGATTTAGGATTTGATATCAAGGTTTGGGTGATTAAACAGCAGTTCAATGTTTTTGCTGGCAAAGTCATATTGATACAGGGCACTTGCACCACTTTTGTTAAGATTCTTACTTAGGTACAGTTTTGTTCGATCGAAATTTACCCAAAGCGGTGAGTAATCGATAATTGGATTGTTTTTATCAATTTCTTGCCATTTTTTTTCTTTATCGCTCTTTTGATACATTTTAGAGTAAACTACGCGTTTATTACCTGCCCAATAAAAACTGCCTATGTGCTCAAATTCGGCAAAACTAAAAGCTTTTAACGGTTTCATCGTGGCCTTATCAATAATGACCAGGTTGGTGGTGTTACCTTTGGGAACCGTTGCTGCAATATGTTTACCATCAGGCGATAATTTTAAACTGTTAAATAACGACTGCTTGGCAAACGCTTCTACCGGCACCACTTTTGCCACGCTGGCATGAGAAATGATTAACAAGATGAGTAACAAGAGATGTTTCATTTTAATCCCGTTTTGAGTAATTAAAGTAAATATTAATTTATCACTTTCTTCGATGTAAGTTAGGGCGCCGAAATTTTCAAACGCTCGCAACGGCAAGTTTACCAATATCCGCAAGTTGCGAGCCATAGACGATATAATCGCCATCTGGGTGCCAACTTAGGCCGACAATGTCTTCTTCATTATAGGTTTACTGTTCTCATCAGCTAAGGAAAGAAAATAGATACCGTCATTGTTTGAGGTTGATTCACTGTCATTAGTGTTTACAACTAGCTAGGCCGCACTAATTTTTGCTTCTAAAGAGGTTTGTAGATTGAAAATTACAATCGGATTAAAAATAGAGATAAAAAAGAGCTGCATAGGTTTTATCTTAGCAACTGTTAATGAGATGATTGGTATAATTACCTAAATGGTTAATCTCCAGCATACGTTAAGGAAAGAAATGAGCATAGTAAATATTACTGAGAACCCCACGATTCCACTGATTATTGTTCGCCAACAAAATTTTGAAAATTGGTTGATGGCTGAAACGGAACAAGTGCAAAGCTGGTTAAAACAAACGCAAGCAAGTAATGGCGTTTCATTAATTCCAGATGCAACCGGAAAACTGCAAAAAGTGGTTGTCGTGCTTGAAAACCCAAATCACTACTTTGCCAGTGGAGATATAGTTAAGCAACTGCCTGTCGCCCATTATCAATACGGTGGCGCAAGTGAGTACCAAGAGGCATTTGCTTTTGGTTGGGCCATGGGCTGTTACCAATTTAATCGTTATCAACAACCGCAACAACGTGCAACGTTAGTGATTGATGATAAAGCCCTGGTTGAAAAAGTATTAAAATTTACCACCGCCAGCGCTCTGGTACGTGATTTAGTCAATACCCCTGCAGCAGATATGATGCCAGAACATTTAGGTCAAACAGCGCTTGCACTCGTGGCGCAATATGGTGGCCAGGTTGAGCAAATTGTAGGCGATGACTTATTAGCGCAAAATTATCCAACCATTCACGCGGTAGGGCGCGCCAGTGTCCATCAGCCTCGTTTAATTGATTTAACCTGGGGCAAAGCCGGCGATCCGAAAGTCACCCTAGTTGGTAAAGGCGTATGTTTTGACAGTGGCGGCCTGGATATCAAGCCGAAAGCGGGTATGCGCAATATGAAAAAAGACATGGGCGGTGCGGCCCATGTGTTAGGGCTAACGCAATTAATCATGTCGCACAATTTACCGGTGCAATTACGGGTTCTCATTCCTGCGGTTGAAAACGCAGTCTCGAGTAACGCATTACGTCCAGGCGATGTAGTGACCACCCGCAAAGGATTAACGGTAGAGATTGATAATACCGATGCCGAAGGTCGTTTAGTGTTGTGTGATGCATTGGATGAAGCAAATAATGACAATCCGGAATTACTGATTGATTTTGCTACTTTAACCGGTGCGATGCGAGTTGCCCTTGGTACTGAATTGCCGGGTTTCTTTGCCAATAATGATGACATTGCCAACACACTGATGAGCATGGGTACGCAAATCAATGACCCGGTATGGCGTATGCCTTTGTATAACGATTATAAAAGTTTACTCAACAGTGAAGTTGCAGATATTGCCAATTGTGCAACCATTCCCTTTGCTGGGGCAATCACTGCCGCCTTGTATTTGCAAGAGTTTGTCAATCCTGACACTGATTGGTTGCATTTTGATGTGATGGCATGGAACATCCGCAAACTGCCGGGTCGACCGTTAGGTGGTGAAGCATTTGGCATTCGTACTGTGTTTGACTATTTGCAATCACGTTATAATAAATAGTATAAAAAAGCCCACACTAAGTGGGCTTTTTATGGTGAACTTACTTATCTATGTTCAACATTGTTATTTTTACACTTCGATTAAGCAACTGTCTCAATGCTTTCAAGTTCAACCGTAGTTTGCTTTTGATCTAACCTTTGCTTTACCTTGCCGTAAATAATCAGAGAAACGGCGGAGACCAGCGCAATGGCGGCAAAAATATACCAAATGTAGTGGGCGTTAACAGAAGCTTCTTGCCATGCTTGATGGCTATCAAATAAACGCGGGTCGGGGCAATAAGCGTTTAATAAATAACCGGATAAGCCGAAACCTAATAACGGCGGGTGAAGCTCAGGTGCAACGTGCTGGCGGGGAAGGGTTCAGCCATAACGAAGTCAATCCTGATAACACTAAAAATCGTATGCTGCAATTATGGGTATTGCCTGATGAATCAGAACAGACGGCGGGATATAAACACTACCCCTTAAAAACAACGGGCGTCACGCGTATTTATGGTGGTAATAAAAGCCAAAGTAAAACATTTGATAGCAATACCACCATAGATATTTTGCGTTTACCGGCAGGTGAAAATATTAAATTTGACGATGAAGTTTTAGCTTATGTGAGCCAGGGGAACGCGAAGTTTGCAGATGAAAATAGTACATTTAATGCCGAACAAGGCGATTTAATACGCAGCTATAAAACAGAACTTTCAACTAACAGCGATGTTGAGATCGTTGAGGTTATCGTTATTTTCTACTTTTTATTTGTCTGTTAAGTCGTTAGAATTGGCTGCTTTTCCAAACTGAGAACGTAACAATGATTTGCCGAGTCAGCTGCATCTTGTTTGCCATGTTATTAATGCCGGCTGCATTTGGCAGTAACCTTATCAATTTCAATCAGAAGCTGTCTGCGAGTGTTACCAGCGAACTGGAACAATACAGCATTCCAGGCGCAGCATATGCCATAGTGAAAAACGATAACATTGTCGCCCTGGAAACTTTTGGTCATCTCGATAAAGCTAAATCTGGCAAAGTAAATAGCAACACAGTATTTCGTTTAGCATCCGTGTCTAAAACCTTTGCCGCAACGATTACCACCATGCTGGCGCATGAGCAGCAGTTGAACCTGTCGGATCCTGTTACCAAATATGTTCCTCATTTCTCTTTGGCGAAAGAGGGCGCTGCCGAGCAAATCCAACTTAGGCATCTATTAAGCCATTCAAGCGGACTTATGCCAAACGCTTATGACAACCTACTGCATGAAAACTGGAGTATGGATAAAATCATTCGTCGTTTTAATCGTATCAACCCGATTTGTAAACCGGCGCAGTGCTATGGATATCAAAACATCGCCTATGCGTTTTTACAGCCAGCAATAGAAGCGAGCCAAGCTAAAAGTTATTCAACCTTGCTGCAGGAGAGAGTCTTTTCGCCACTAAAGATGAAAAATGCTTCTGTGGGTATCGATGTATTTTTGCAACAAAATAATACCGCCAAACCTCATGTTCTCAGAAAACGCATCGAAACAGCTAAAAAGGACGCGCAAGGTAATCAAGTTCAGCAATACATTTGGCGTACGGTCAAAGTAGAGCCTGATTTGTATAAAGTTGCACCGGCTGCGGGGATCAACGCCAGCATTACCGACTTAGCCAAATGGTTAATCGCTAATTTAGGTCATAAGCCAGAAATATTGTCACCTAAACTACTCAATGAGTTGACCATTCCCCGGATAAAAACTAAAAAAGATCTGCGCCGAAAATTCTGGAAACAGCATTTAACCGATGCTCACTATGGCTACGGCTGGCGTATTTACCAACTGAAAAATTACTCAATAATCTATCATTCTGGCTGGGTTGCAGGCTTTCGAGCGGATATTGGCTACTCGCCAGAATTGGATATTGGTTTTGCCGTGCTCATCAATGCCGAGTCTAACGCCATCAACAAAATATCTAGCCAGTTTTGGTCGCAAGCTCATAAGCTAAATGACTCACTACCGGAAAAGCATATTTAACAGAGTTAATGAATTTTAGCTCGCTAGAACTCTTGGAATATTTCGTTTGTATCTATTGCAGGTAAACATGAATAACCTACTAGTGTAATTAAGTGCTTGAATAAATAGGAAATAAAATGATATAAAGATTGTTAGCATAATGCTTGTTTTTACAATGAAAGTGATTCAGACACGAATTAACGGAGTAAAATTATTTGTATTGTTCAACAACGGTTCGTAGATAACAGTTGGATTTTCCTCAGAGACCTCATGGATGATGGCAATGACCTCTTTTAAAAATAAGTGCATATTCCGGAGCATCGTGAACAGTCATTCCGGCCCATCGTGAACACCTATTCTGGTTTAACGTGAACAGTCATTCCGGTTTCATCGTGAACACTTTTTCATGATTTTCCGGAATCGGTGTTCACGATAAACCGGAATCAATTTTAACGCATTGATAATTAACTATTTTTGTTAGTCTAAAGCTATCTTTTTTGAATTAGGATAGACAATGGCTACACCAAGGATAACAATGCGAAAAATAAGAGAAGTATTACGACTTAATTTCGATGCCCGGTTAAGTATTCGAAAAATCAATGCCAGTACAAAAATCGTGAGCTTACGGCGGGATAGTGTGACATGGCAAGTTGAGTTATTTAGAATGGCGCTAACCCAGTCTATGACTGAGTTATCTCTTGATTTTGTTGGTAGTTCCAAGGGAGGTAATGCTCAGGATTTTC
>NZ_JQDZ01000079.1 GCF_000764205.1 Thalassotalea sp. ND16A | reverse complement strand
TTCCTGAAGGTGTTGAAATGGTAATGCCTGGCGACAACTTGAAGTTTGTTGTTGAGCTTATCAACCCAATCGCGATGGACGAAGGTTTACGCTTCGCTATCCGTGAAGGTGGCAGAACAGTAGGCGCGGGCGTTGTATCAAAAATTATTGAATAATAATTTTTATACAGCCTAGCTGAAAAAAAAGGTCGCGAAAGCGGCCTTTTTTTTGTCTTAAAAATGGCCACGGGCAGTCAGAGCAGGGTACGAGGTACAGGGTACCCCTTACTCATGCGACCTGCTCGTAGCCCGATGCCTGCAGCTAACTCTTAACCTAAACCATTTAATTGCCTTTCCTAACCCGCTGTTCTCTATACCTTTGTTTCTCCCTAGATTAAACTACAATATAAGTTCTCAATTAAGAAAAAAGAGGTAATAAACATGGACTACGACAAAGTCACCACAGATTTAATCGATATGGTTGTCCTTTACGGCCCTAAGCTGGTAACGGCGATACTAGTATGGATCATCGGGATTTGGGTGGTTAAAGGAATTTTATTGGCATTAAATAAAGCGCTGGATAAGGCTCAGGTGGATGAATCATTAATACCATTCGTCAAAGGTTTGAGTCAGGCGTTATTGAAAGTGTTATTAGTTATCACTGTACTTAGTATGGTGGGAATCGAGATGACCTCGTTCGTTGCAATATTAGGTGCTGCTGGATTAGCTGTGGGTCTGGCGTTATCGGGTACTTTACAAAATTTTGCTGGAGGGGTAATGATTTTGCTGTTCAAGCCTTATAAGATTGGCGATGTAATCGATGCTCAAGGCTACATTGGTAAAGTGTCGGAAATTCAAATTTTCAACACCATATTAAAAACGCCAGATAATAAAACCATCATTATTCCTAATGGCGGGTTAGCAACTGGCTCAATGACCAACTATTCGACCGAAGCCACTAGGCGCGTGGATTGGACTTTTGGCATCGGCTATGGCGATGATGTTGATCAGGCAAAAGCCGTTATGCACAAATTGTGTGCCGATGATGCGCGTATTTTAAAAGATCCTGAAGTATTTATCGCGCTATCTGAATTGGCGGATAGCTCAGTGAACTTTGCTGTACGTGCCTGGGTTAATGCTGATGATTATTGGGCGGTATATTTCGATATGAATGAACAAATCTATAAAGTATTCAATCAGCAAGGGTTAAATATTCCTTACCCGCAAATGGATGTACATATCCATAAAGCCGAAGGATAATTGAACTTATTATTGGCTTTTGCTCTCTATAATTTAGAGAGCATAGCCAGTTTTTCAGCTAATTAAGAAGATGTTTTATGAAAAATTTTTATTTATCTACTTTCGCAATGCTATTTATTGTCAGTTTAACGGCCTGTATGGCGACAGCAACTGAACAACAAAGCAAAGTTAAAAGTTCGCAAGCGCAACAAACAACGCCAGCACCAGCAACGAAAAAGGCAATCGTTATGAAAGACAATACGCCACCACCTAATGAATTAAGTAAAGGCGAATTACCGATAGGGCAGTGGTATACCGGGACATTGAAATATTATAATTTGGAAGGTGGTTTTTTTGGCTTTCATGGCGACAATGGTGAGCGACTCCTGCCGTTGAACTTAGAGAAACGCTTTCAACAGCACGGTGCTAAAATAAAGCTATTTGGCTATGTTGATAAAAACATCATGACGATACAAATGTGGGGGACGCCTTTTAAAGTTCAGAAAGTGGAATTAATCAAAGCGGGTGAAAAATCCAGAGTGAACCCAAAAGACATTTAATTTTTAAATGATTCATTAACAAGAAAGGAGATAGCATGTCATCTCATTTCTTGTTAATGGACGTATATGTCCACGAAAAGCCGTAAATATATATTTATTCGCAAGTAAAGTTTTGCTGAAAAATATTTAGTTGTGCGCCACCGTCAATAAATACCACCTGATAAATGCGATCATAGATGCTCTCATCAAAACTTGTTAGTGGCTGTTCAGCTAGTAGTCCGGCCAGTACTGCTGTGGTATTACTGTGTCCAACAACTAGCGCATTTTTCTTTGCCGCCAGTAACGATTTAGCAAAGGCTGGCAAATTGGCTGGATCATAACTTATTACCGATAATTGCTTACTCGTTGAGGTCGGTGCTGCCGTTTGTTGAGTACGCTTATAGTTGGTACTGTAAAGCATTTCAATGTTAATAAGCTGCAATTGCTGAGCGATACTTTCAGCACGGGTTAACCCGCATTGCGTTAGAGCCGGGTTTTTCGTATCCGGTAACTTTTCAGCATGCCTTATCAAGTAGATGGTGAAGCCTTGTTTATCTTCAGCCGAGCTTGCGCTTGCTGGTAAAAGGCAAAGCAATACCGATAAATAAACCAGTTTTAACATGTGATCACGCATATTGTGCTCGCAACATATCCCAGTGTTTTATCCGCTGGTTCAAGTTTTCTTTTAATTCTTTGTAGCGTTGCACCAATAGTGACTGTTCAACATCTTCGCTCAGTTTTGATCGTTTCTGGCCGATAAGCTGTTTTTTCGTTTCGTAATATAAATTCATCTGCTCAATCAGCAAATCATATTCGTGCTGTAATTTGGCAATTAATTCATCAGCATTGGCAATGCTTTGTAATTTACTCTGACTGTTAACAAGTTGCATCTTAGCTTTCGCTTTGGCAATTTTATCTTCAGGGGTCTTCCTTAAACTGTGCGTTAAATTAAGGTAACTACAACCTCTAATTAACCATTTTGTTGGATCAAAGTGAAACCATCTAATGCCATTGCGATAGTCATTCTCAAAGATATGATGGAAGTTATGGTAACCCTCGCCAAAGGTGAAAAATGCCAATATGCCATTATCTCGTGCGGTATTCTTTTTGGTGTACGTCTGTTTGCCCCAGATATGAGCTAACGAGTTAATAAAGAATGTGGTGTGATGGCTGAGCACCAGCCTTAACACCCCGATTAAAAGTACACTCGAGAATACATCACCGTGAAGTATCCCAAGTCCGATAGGAATACCAAAATTAGTCACTATGGTCAGCAATAAATAGTTTTTGTGTTGCCACATCACTATTTTCTCTTTTTGCAGGTCACGCACATTATCGTAATTAGCATAGCTCTCTCGGTGATAATCCCTCAACATCCAGCCAATATGAGAAAACCAAAAGCCCTTCTTCGCAGAATAAGGGTCAATATCATTATTATCTACGTGTTTATGATGCACGCGATGATCAGAGCTCCAATGTAAAATACTGTTTTGTAGGGCAAATGCACCACCTATGGCATAAATGAACTTTAACAGCGGATGTGCTTTATAAGTTCGATGTGACCATAAACGATGGTAACCGGCAGTAATGGATATGCCACAAAAACAGAAACAAATAATTGCCGCAATAATTTCAAAACTGTCAAAGCCATGGGTTATTGCGCGATATGGCACTAGAATGGCTGCAACCAGAAATGTTGTTAAGAAAACCAGGATGTTTATCCATAGTAAGCGAGGTTTGTTCATTGGGATCTCATAATATTGTAGTTGTCGCTTATCAGCAACGATGTAAATACACTGGTTTATTCAAAGTTATACAAGTCCGATAATATATTGACCAATAAATTATCGGACCTGGTATTAATATTTCAGCGTACACGTGTACACTATTCTAACTTTTATCATTGGTCAGTCAAGTACCAAATCAAAAACTTGTGCTATGATTTGCAATTATTTAATTTCATTCAGCGAACAATCAAAAAATTATGTCTGGTATAAGAGCTCAGCAAAAAGAAAAAACTCGCCGTCTACTCATCGATGCGGCATTAAATCAGCTAAGTGCCGATCAAAGTTTCTCTAATTTAAGTTTGCGCGAAGTTGCTAAAGAAGCCGGCCTTGCTGCGACGTCTTTTTATCGACATTTTAATGACATGGATGAACTGGGGTTAACTTTGGTTGATGAAGCGGGACTAACCTTGCGGCAATTAATGCGTCAAGCCCGGTTGCGCATAGAAAAGGGGGGCTCGGTAATTCAAATTTCGGTGAAAACCTTTATGGAATTTATTGAATCAAACGGCAACGAATTTAGACTATTGCTACGTGAACGCTCGGGGACTTCAACAGAGTTCAGGGCGGCGGTGAGTCGGGAGATACGGTACTTTACAATGGAGCTGTGCGATTACCTGCAAAAAGCCAATAAATTAGATGTTGAAACCAGCTATTTGCAAGCCAACGCTGCAGTTACCATCGTTTTTAGTGCAGGCGCGGAAGCATTAGATGCTAATGAATCCGAAAGACAAGAGCTGGCAGACAGAACCATCAAACAATTGCGCTTCATTGCCAGAGGCGCAATGGATTTAAGTTCACGCTCTAAATAAGCTGGACTCAGCTTAAGTAAGCCGATGAATTGGCTTACTCAGGATTTTAGCTCTTTTTCGTTAGCACCACACCACATTCGATATGATCGGTATAAGGGAATTGATCGAACAGTGCAAATTTTTCAACCTTATGGGTTTTACTGAGTATTTGTAAATTATCATGCAATGTCTGTGGGTTGCAGGAAATGTAGATAATTTTCTCAAATCTGGAAACTAATTCGCAAGAGTCGTTATCCATACCGGCTCTTGGTGGGTCAACCAACACGGTATCGTAACTGTATTGGCTTAAATCAAATCCCTGCAAACGACGAAATTCACGTTCGCCATTCATTGCCTGACTGAACTCTTCACTCGACATTCTGATAATATCCAGATTATCGACCTTGTTTGCGGCAATATTGTGTTGTGCTGAGGCGACAGAGCTCTTTGATATTTCTGTGGCCAAAACCTTAGTAAAATTAGCGGCTAAAGCAATACTGAAATTGCCGTTACCACAATACAGTTCAACCAAGTCACCTTTAGAGTTTTCCGTTGCATCACTCGCCCAGGTCAACATCTTTTCATTAACAACGCCATTCGGTTGAGTAAAGCTGTTTTCTACTTGTTGATAGTTTAGTTGTTTGCCTTTTACCGTTAACACTTCAGTGACATACTCTTTATTTAATACCACTTTTTGTTTGCGGGCACGGCCAATAATATCTGCCGGAGCGATGGCGCTTAACGTCGCTTTAAGTTTTGTCGCCAGCTCTATCCATTGCTCATCCAATTGCTTGTGATAGAGCAAGCTGATCAACAGTTCACCACTTAATGTTGACAAAAAATCTACCTGGAATAATTTGCGGCGCAGAATTTCTTTATCTTTAATATGGTCAATCAGTGTTGTCATCGCTTGATTAATTAACGTACTGGCGACGGGGAAGCTGTCCACTCGATATTTTTCTCGGGTTTCTTTATTGAACATTATGTAATAAAGTTCGTCACCTTCATGCCATACTCGAAACTCGGCACGCAATCGATAATGCAACGGCTCTGAGGTAAAGACTTCTGCCTCAGGCATAGAGAATTCAGCAAACAGCTCGCTCATTGCGGTTTTTTTGTGAGCAAGCTGGGCTTGATAGTTATCTGGATGAATGTGACTGAACATAATAAAGTAGGCCTTGCATTTGGGTGAGCGCAGATTTTATACCCTGTATTAAGTAAATCCTAGTGAATAATTGCACGTTTGCTAGCTAACTTGCTCTGAGAGGGCAGAAATAGCAGATTGTGCCATAGTTTTGAATAAATAAACTTTATCAACAAGAATAGAATATATGAAAGAAATTAACACCACCCGAAATAAGCTAATGTTTATCCTGCCGTCAATGCTGGGGTTGTTACTGTTTTTATTTCCGCTGCAATATGATGGTCAAGCCAGCATCCCGGTTGCTGCCTTAGCTAAGATGCTACAAAAATTGATGACCAATTTTGCCGCCGAAGCAATTTGTCTGCTGATCATTATTAGTGCCTTAATGAGTGCCTTCGTGAGTATCTTTCAACGGAAAAATATTCAACCGGAATCTATGCTAGCTAGCCTGTTTTTGGTAACACCTATTTGGTTGGTGATACGCTGTTTAGGAGCCGGATTTGCCGTATTGGTTTACTTTAAAATTGGCTCGGCGATGATCTGGAATGAAAATACCGGTGGCTTGTTATTGCATGATTTAATGCCGATATTATTTGCCATGTTCATTTTTGCCGGGTTGTTATTACCCTTGTTGCTTAATTTTGGCTTATTGGAATTTGTTGGTACCTTATTCAGTAAAGTGATGCGGCCGTTATTTAATTTACCCGGGCGCTCGGCAATAGACTGTACTACCTCCTGGTTGGGTGACGGCACCGTAGGCGTATTGTTGACCAATAAGCAGTATGAACAGAAAATTTATACGCAAAAAGAAGCTGCGGTCGTTGGCACCACCTTCTCTGCGGTTTCCATTACTTTTAGTTTAATTGTGATTGCCGAGGTGGGTCTGGCACATATGTTTTTGCCATTTTATTTTGCCGTTTGTCTGGCCGGTTTTGTCGCGGCACTGGTGGTGCCACGTTTGCCGCCGTTAGTGTTTAAAAAAGATGCCTATATTGACGGCACTCTGCCAGATCCTGACGCTCATAAAATTCCGGATAACGAGAATGTTTTTCGCTATGGCTATAGAGCGGCAGTTACCAGAGCTGCACAAATAAAAACGTTTTCCAGTGTGTTAGCAGATGGCGTCAAAAATGCATTAGAAATGCTGTTTATTGTCATCCCTGTCGTTATGGGCATTGGTACCATCGCGTTAGTGTGCGCCGAATTTACGCCAATCTTTGATTACTTGGGCAAACCCTTTGTTCCCTATCTTGAGCTTTTACAAATACCAGAAGCGGCTACTGCGGCGAAATCGGTAGTGATTGGTTTTGCCGATATGTTTTTACCATCAATTTTAATTGCCGGGGTAGAATCTGAAATGACGCGTTTTACCATTGCCGCTTTATCGATTAGCCAGCTAATTTATTTATCTGAAGTTGGTGCCATGTTACTTGGCACGAAAATACCAGTTAACATATTGGATTTATTTGTAATTTTTATATTACGCACTTTAGTCACATTGCCGGTAATCGCGCTGGTAGCGCATGTTGTGTACTAAGGGAAGTGATAATTTAGTGATAAATTTTCAAACAGTTGTTTACATTTGATTTCAAATCTGGGTTAATACTAGCAGATTTTTACACTGGTATGACCTCAGGTGGTTTATGACAACGAATACAAAAACACAGATAACTAACCAAACGAATAGTGATAGCCCGTTTCAGCATCTATTATCGCCGTTAGATCTAGGTTTTACTCAATTAAGCAATCGGGTGTTGATGGGGTCAATGCATACCGGTCTGGAAGAAGAAAAAAATGGCTTTGAAAAACTCGCCGCTTTCTACCAAGCACGTGCTAAAGGCGGTGTCGGGCTAATTGTTACTGGCGGTATTAGTCCTAATTTTCGTGGTCGGGTATCGCCGTTTGGTGGCGAGTTGAGTAAATGGTGGCATGTGAAAAAGCACAAAGCGGTTACTGCTGCGGTGCATAAATATCCGACTAAAATCTGTTTGCAATTGCTCCACACTGGCCGTTATGGTTTCCATCCATTTTCGGTGTCAGCCAGTAAAATTAAGTCGCCGATAAACCCGTTCAAGCCAAAGGCCTTATCTGAGCGGCAAATCTGGAAAACCATAAAAGACTTCGCCAAATCTTCAAAACTTGCTCAGGATGCCGGCTATGATGGCGTTGAGATCATGGGCTCAGAAGGCTATTTAATTAACCAGTTTAGTTGTAAGCGCACTAACCATCGCCTTGATAGCTGGGGTGGCAGTATTGAAAACAGAATGCGTTTTGGCGTAGAGGCGGTTAAAGCCACGCGTCAACGTGTTGGTGAAAAATTCATTATTATTTTCCGCCTGTCGATGATTGATTTGGTTGAAGGCGGCAATACCTGGGATGAAGTGATCACTATGGCGAAAGCGATAGAAGCTGCAGGCGCTACCATTATCAATACCGGTATTGGTTGGCATGAAGCTCGCGTACCTACAATTGCCACCAGTGTGCCACGGGCGGCATTTACCTGGGTTACTGAAAAGTTAATGGGGGAAGTGCAGATCCCTTTGGTCTCGACCAACCGCATTAATACGCCAGAAGTGGCGGAACAAGTTCTGGCAAGTGGGCAGTCGGATATGGTGTCTATGGCTCGTCCATTTTTGGCCGATGCGGAATTTGTCAATAAAGCGGCGGCAAATAAATCGGACGAAATCAATACTTGCATAGGTTGTAACCAGGCGTGTCTGGATCATGTGTTTAAGCAACAACGCGCCTCCTGTTTAGTAAATCCTCAGGCGTGTTACGAAACGGAGCTCACATTTGACAAAGCCAGCAAAGCCAAATCAATTGCGGTGATCGGTGCGGGCCCTGCCGGCCTGGCATTTAGTTGTTATGCCGCGAAACGTGGGCACAAGGTCGAACTTTTTGATGCCGGCAGTGAAATTGGCGGTCAATTTAACTTTGCCAAACAAATTCCTGGAAAAGAAGAGTTCTATGAGACGTTACGCTATTTCCGTAAACAGCTGCAGCTGTTAAACGTTAAGGTCACTCTTAATAGCAAGCAAACCACTGAGTCTTTAATGGGACAAAATTTCGATGAGATTGTGGTAGCAACAGGAATTAACCCGAGAACGCCACCAATTGCCGGTATCGATAACTCTATGGTGCTAAGTTATTTGGATGTATTACGTGATCATAAGCCGGTAGGTAAACGTGTCGCTATCATCGGCGCTGGCGGTATCGGATTTGATGTTGCCGAATTTTTAGCGGAAGAAGACTCCCTCACCAAGCACCCAGAACAATGGTTAAAGGAGTGGGGCATCGATAAAAGCTATCAACAAGGCGGTGCGTTAACGAAAGACCATACGCACAGTAAAAGCAATCGTGAAATTCATTTGATGCAGCGTAAAACCACTAAAGTTGGCGCCGGCTTAGGAAAAACTACGGGCTGGATCCATAGAAGTACGTTAAAAAACCAGGGGGTGAATATGATCCCTGGTGTTGAGTACTCAAAAATTACCGATAACGCATTACACTTTATGGTGGATGGCAAAGAGCAGATACTCGAGGTTGATAACGTCATTGTTTGTGCTGGCCAAGATCCGAATAAAAGCTTATATCAGCAGTTAACCAATTTGCAGCAAAATGTCCATTTAATCGGTGGCGCCGACGTTGCGGCGGAATTAGATGCCAAACGAGCGATCCGCCAGGGTGCAGAACTGGCAGCAAGAATTTAGTGCTTATGGGAAATTAGTATTGTCAGCAACAGCGAGGACATTGACCTGATAGAAGGTTAATTACGCCAGCTGCCCATTGCTAGTTGCCCGTGGCTCGATGCTCTGGCTGTTAGCAAATAAAAGGGTGATGTTAGTCACCCTTTTGCTGTTAATGGCTTAGTTCAGTTTAACAGCGGTTTTAAAAACCTCGCGGTATGTGATTGTTTGTGTTGCGCCACTTCCTCTGGAGTACCAGCAACAAGAATTTGCCCGCCACCGGAACCACCTTCAGGACCTAGATCAACAATCCAGTCGGCGGTTTTCACCACATCCAGGTTATGTTCAATAATTACCACGGTATTACCGTGATCTCGCAAACGATGCAATACATGCATTAATTGTTTAATGTCATGAAAGTGCAAACCGGTTGTTGGCTCATCGAGGATGTAAAGCGTTTGGCCGGTATCGCGTTTCGATAATTCTTTTGATAATTTGACTCGTTGCGCTTCACCACCGGAAAGAGTAGTAGCAGATTGGCCAAGTTTTATATAAGAAAGGCCTACATCCACTAAGGTTTGTAACTTACGTTTAACCGCAGGGATAGCATGGAAGAAGTCAAAGCCATCTTCAATGGTCATATCTAATACTTCATGTATGGTTTTGCCTTTGTAACGAACTTCCAGGGTTTCACGGTTGTAACGCTTACCTTTACAAATATCACACGGCACATAGACATCGGGTAAAAAGTGCATCTCGACTTTTATTACACCATCACCCTGACAGGCTTCACAGCGTCCACCTTTAACGTTAAAGCTAAAGCGGCCAGGCTTATAACCACGAGAGCGTGATTCTTGGGTCGCGGCAAAGATGTCACGAATCGCGGTAAAAATTCCGGTATAAGTGGCCGGATTTGAACGCGGCGTTCTACCAATTGGGCTTTGATCAATATCGATCACTTTGTCGAGTTTCTCTAAACCGGTAATGGTTTTATAAGGTGCCGGTTCATCTACCGTGGCGCGGTTTAATTCGATATGCGATATTTTGTATAAGGTGTCGTTGATCAGTGTCGATTTGCCAGAACCAGAGACACCCGTTACACAAGTCATTAAGCCTAGCGGGATGGTGAGGGTAACGTCTTTTAAGTTATTCCCGGTAGCCCCGGTTAAAACCACTATTTCGTCTTTATCAACCGGAGTTCGTTTGGTCGGAATTTCAATTTTTTCAACACCCGAAAGGTATTTGCCAGTTAGTGAGTCTTCATTGGCTAAAATATCGTCAATCGTGCCTTCCGCTATGATTTGTCCACCGTGAACACCGGCACCTGGGCCAATATCGATAACATGATCGGCTTCTCTAATGGCATCTTCATCGTGTTCAACCACGATGACGGTATTACCAAGATCTCGCAGATGGATAAGAGTTTTTAATAAGCGTTCATTATCGCGTTGATGCAAGCCAATGGAAGGTTCATCCAATACATACATAACACCGACTAAACCCGCACCAATTTGTGAGGCGAGACGAATACGTTGTGCTTCGCCACCAGATAAAGTGTCGGCGCTTCTCGAAAGCGACAGGTAATTCAAACCAACGTTAACTAAAAAGCCTAAACGATCATTAATTTCTTTTAAAATTTTCTCTGCAATTTGACCTTTTTGGCCGTGAAGTTGTAACGTGTTAAAGAAACTTTCTGCTTCCGCAATAGAGTATTCAACAATATCGTTTACCGGTTTATTGTCAACAAACACATTTCTTGCTTCTAAACGTAAACGACTACCGCTACAGCTAGGACACGCTTGGCTGTTTAAATACTTTGCCAGTTCATCGCGTACTGCATTTGATTCCGTTTCGCGATAACGTCTGTCCATATTGACCAGGATCCCTTCAAAAGGATGCTGGCGAATAACAATGTCGCCACGGTCATTCATATATTTAAATTCAATTTCAACTCGGCCACTGCCGAGTAATATGGTTTGCTGAATGCCTTGCTCTAACTCTTTAAACGGTTTATTGAGATCAAAGTTATAATGATCGGCTAATGAGGTGAGCATTTGAAAATAATAGAAATTGCGTTTATCCCAGCCACGAATTGCGCCGCCAGCTAAACTTAACTCGTCGTTGGCGATCACTCGTTGCGGATCAAAAAATTGCTTGTTACCTAAACCGTCACAAGTTTGACAGGCACCCGCCGGGTTATTAAATGAAAACAACTTTGGCTCGGGTTTTTGCATACTATAGCCACATTGTGGACAGGCAAAGTTTGCTGAGAATAACATTTCTTCTCTATCGGGCTCATCCATAAAGGCAATAGCCGCAATACCGTCGGTTAACCCTAATGTTGTTTCAAAAGATTCGGCTAATCGGGTTTGAATATCATCACGTACCTTTAAGCGGTCGACCACCACTTCAATAGTATGCTTTTTATGTAAGTCTAAGGTTGGTGGATCGGATAAATCGCAAACTTCACCGTCGATACGGGCACGGATATAACCTTGTGCAGCAAGGTTATCTAATAACTTAACATGCTCGCCTTTTCTATCTTGCACCACAGGTGCGAGCAGCATGACTTTAGTGCCTTCTTCTAGTGCTAAAACATTGTCAACCATTTGGCTTATGGTTTGTGCCGCTAATGGCTCATGGTGAGTCGGACAGCGAGGTTCGCCAACACGTGCGTATAGTAAACGCAGATAATCATAAATTTCAGTAATAGTACCTACGGTGGAACGCGGGTTATGCGATGTCGACTTTTGTTCTATCGAAATCGCTGGCGATAAGCCCTCGATATGGTCGACGTCTGGCTTTTCCATTAATGATAAAAATTGACGTGCATAAGCAGACAAAGATTCAACATAACGACGCTGGCCTTCGGCATATAACGTATCGAACGCTAAAGAAGACTTACCTGAGCCTGAAAGGCCAGTAATAACAATGAGTTTATCGCGAGGAAGATCTACGTCGATATTCTTCAAGTTATGAGTACGAGCACCGCGTACTTCGATTTGTTTCATGCCACGTCCTGTTTTTGCCGATACCAGCAAAGCTGAAATTCAGAGAATCGCGTATTATGGCATAAAAATCGATTAAAAATCAGCTAACAGTATTTATTTAACTTAAAGGCAAACCAATTGGGTACAGGGTACAAGCAGTGAGGTTGAAATAAAAAGCATTGCTGTTAAACATAAAACGTCATTCCGGCGAAGGCCTAACACCGATCAGTTAAGGAAAACGATCGGTTGACAAGAAAAACGATCATACGACAATAGCACCTTCTATTTAGACAGGGCTATTTTTCATGCTTTCAAATTGGTTAATTGATACAGAGTTATTTGC
>NZ_JQDZ01000078.1 GCF_000764205.1 Thalassotalea sp. ND16A | reverse complement strand
GAAAATCCTGAGCATTACCTCCCTTGGAACTACCAACAAAATCAAGAGATAACTCAGTCATAGACTGGGTTAGCGCCATTCTAAATAACTCAACTTGCCATGTCACACTATCCCGCCGTAAGCTCACAATCGTTTATATCAGCACTAACCCAGCGTTTAGAACGTGCTCCGATAGTAATCATTTTAGGTAAACGACCATCCTTGATCATTCTCCAGACAGTTACTTTGCTGATCCCTAGCCTATTTGCTAACTGATCTTGTGTGATAAATTCACTTTCGAAATACATGCGACCTCCTGTCAGATATTTATTTCTTGGGATATTTTAGTCGATCCTACCTTTTTATTTCATTTAATTTACATTAATTAGTTTTTTAGGTGTAAGTTGTTGTTTATGAGAGGTTATAGATTTAATGGAACAAAGCTTGGTAAGCGAAAGCCTTTTATTGAACTCCATGTAAGAGAGGTGTTTTATAAAACATATCTCATGGATCTGAGATCTACTGTTTAGCTGATGAGCTGTGAAAAAGATGATTGAATTAGAAAATAAATGAAGAAATATTTGATTGACTTATTAAGTGTAGGTTTTGGTGTAGGTTTTTTGTTGTGATCGTCTGTAATGCTTTGTTTTATTGCTATCAACACTGACGCATCATAGGCGTATGATTTGATTGCGTGAAAAGATCGTCTGTCATTGATTAGCTTTTGTATTTATTAAAGTTATTTTAGGATCGAGAAGTAAAAATAAAAATTGTTGAAATAGCTCGTGATCCTCAGTGTGTTTGAATGGTAAAATATTATCACTCGAAGCGCAAAGTAAGTTGCAATTATTTGGCAATTTAATACCACTGAAAACCACTGTATAAAACCGCGAAGTATGGCAAGTTAACTACTGTATAAATATATGGTAAAAATATTTATTTGAAATTAATATTAAATATTTAATGTGATTAATTCTAATAAATACAATATGTTAGTTCGATTTGTTGCGGTAGGGGTTGAAAAGGTTAAAATAAATAGTTGATACTGTACGATTATACAGTATACTGAGCGCATAACCACTGGATAAATAGAAAAACACTGGAGATATAAATGGACGCGAATAAAGAAAAAGCGTTATCTGCTGCCTTAGGTCAAATTGAACGCCAATTTGGTAAAGGGTCAATCATGAAACTAGGTGATAACCGCAGCATGGAAGTCGAAACGATTTCTACCGGCTCACTGGCTTTAGATGTTGCGTTGGGTGCTGGCGGCTTACCAATGGGGCGCGTGGTTGAAATTTATGGTCCAGAGTCCAGTGGTAAAACAACCCTTACCCTAGAAGTTATTGCCGAAGCACAACGCAATGGTAAAGTTTGTGCGTTCGTAGATGCCGAGCATGCCCTTGACCCTATCTATGCTGAAAAGCTTGGCGTGGATATCAATGAATTATTGGTGTCACAACCAGATACTGGTGAGCAAGCATTAGAGATCGTTGACATGCTAAGTCGCTCTGGTGCGGTTGATGTTATCGTTGTCGATTCTGTGGCTGCGCTTACGCCGAAAGCTGAAATTGAAGGCGATATGGGTGACTCTCATATGGGCTTACAAGCTCGTATGCTTTCACAAGCGATGCGTAAACTTACCGGTAACTTGAAGCAATCAAATACCATGTTAATTTTCATTAACCAAATTCGAATGAAAATTGGCGTGATGTTTGGTAACCCAGAAACGACTACTGGTGGTAACGCCCTGAAATTCTACGCCTCTGTACGTTTAGATATTCGTCGTATTGGTGCCGTAAAAGAAGGTGATGAAATTACCGGTAATGAAACTCGCGTAAAAGTAGTGAAAAATAAAATTGCACCACCATTTAAACAAGCCGAATTCCAAATTTTATACGGCTTGGGCATTAACAGCTTAGGTGAATTAATCGATTTGGGTGTGAAGCACAAAATGGTTGAAAAAGCTGGTGCCTGGTACAGCTGTATGGGCGAGCGTATTGGCCAAGGTAAAGCGAATGCAACTAAATACCTAGCTGAAAACACAGCCATGGCAAAAGAGTTAGAAGCTAAGCTGCGTGGCTTATTGTTAACCAGCGTAACGGATTCAGAAAAAGAAGCTGTTGAAGCGGAATAATTTATTTCGCAATTGATTACTTAAATCAAAATAAAAAGGATCTAAAGGCAAATTTAGGTCCTTTTTTCTGTTAAGGCAATCTGTTTAACCCCCGTTGTTCATAGGCTTAAGCTGATTGCTATTGACTAGATCAAAATTGGTAACGCAGGCTCAACAATAAATCGATACTAATAATATCATCAATGTAATAGATCGTTTGCTGTTCCTTGGTGGCGTATTGCAATTTATTTAAATCAACATATTGGAACGAAAATTGTGCTGACCATGGGCCTTGCCACTGGTATTCGAATCCAACGTGTACTTGCCATAACATCCCACCCGTAGAATCTTTTGCAGGAAGGTAACTGCCTCGATAGCGATTCCAACCCGATGCTTTGTGTTCGACATACCCTAAGCCAAAGCCGGTAAACGGGGTAAATTTACCAATAACGGGGAGTTCATATAAAAAATTAACTGCCAGAGACTGTGAATTTATGTCGATATTGATATGACCGCTAATGTTTCCTTTATAGTGCAACTCTGCCTTCGGTAATCCTAAATCGCCTTTTAAATCTGTGCGATACCGGTATGCATATTCAATTTCTGCGCGCCAGTTTCCGTAATCTTTACCGATACTAATAAGCCCGCCAAAAACAATGTCCATGGTGTCATGCTTAGATTTACTGGTATCTTGATCGGTATAAAAGTAAATGGGATCCGCTTCTAAATATTGCCCGTGAAAGCTAACATCGGAGGTTTTTGTATAGCTTATTATCAATGCGCTTTTAAAGTACTGCCCTGAGCCAGGTAAAGTTTCTTTAACTGGCTCAGCAACAGCCAAGAAAGGGACGTACAAAAAAATAATGCATAGACCTATTTTAAACATTAATGTATTCAAACCGGCTCGCTCTTTTTATTATTGCTCTAAAAAAGTATATATCAAATTGCGGAAACTCCCCGATAAATAGATTGTAATGCAGATATTCATTTAGCCATCTATACGTTTAGATGTTGACATTTCTATACGGTTAAGTAGTATTAAGTTTTTATCGCTGCTTTAGGTATTATCATGCCCATAAAAATTCCTGATCAATTGCCCGCATTATCGGTTCTTGGCAATGAGAATATTTTTGTGATGTCAGAAAATCGTGCGGTCAATCAGGATATTCGCCCGATGCAAGTGGCCATTCTGAATTTAATGCCGAATAAAATAGAAGCCGAAATTCAAATTTTAAGAATGCTTTCCAATACACCATTGCAAATCAACATTGAATTTGTCCGCCTTCACCTTAACGAATCAAAAAATACTCCGAAAGAACATTTGGATGAGTTTTATTGTTTATTCGATGACATTAAACACAAACATTATGACGGGCTTATCATCACCGGGGCGCCTTTAGGGCAGTTGAAATACGAACAGGTCAGCTATTGGCAGAAAATTGCAGAAGTATTTACCTGGGCTGATACTAACGTGACCTCGACTATGTACTCTTGTTGGGCGGCGCATGCGGCATTGTATTATCACCATGGTTTAAATCGCTTTCTACGGGATGAAAAATTATCGGGTGTTTATAACCATCATACCGTTGACCCAATGGAGTCACTCACTCGTGGCTTCGATGAAGAGTTTAAAGTACCGCATTCACGATATGGTGAAATAACGAAAGCGGATTATCAATCGATCCCAGAACTTAATATCTTGGCGCATTCAGAGCAAGCCGGAGTGTATTTAGTTGCCAGTAAAGATAAAAAACATGTGTTTGTTACCGGCCACTCCGAATACGATGCCGGTACGTTAAATGATGAATACCAACGAGATATCAGTGCCGGTGTTGCTGCACAGATCCCCGAGAATTATTACAAGCAAGATGACGTAACTTCTAAACCGAGTAACAGCTGGCGTAGCCATGGTTGTTTATTGTTTAGTAACTGGCTTAATTATTACGTATATCAAATTACCCCGTACAAACTGGAAACTTAGCTTAGTACTATAATTAGTCAATAACTATAGTCAGCCATTTAACCGTTTAGCATTCAGGAATTATTACCGTGAAATCTCCAACGACGATTTTATTAGAACAGCAGTTAGCAAACCGTATCTTAGTACTTGATGGTGCCATGGGCACCATGATCCAGGATCATAAGTTTGAAGAAAATGATTACCGTGGCCAACGTTTTGCAGACTGGCATTGCGATGTTAAAGGTAATAATGATTTATTGGTGTTGACCCAAGGTGAAGTGATTAAAGACATTCATCGTCAATATTTGCTGGCCGGCGCAGATATCATCGAGACCAATACCTTTAATGCCACTACCATTGCCATGGCTGATTACGACATGGAAGGTCTCAGCCGGGAGATCAACCTTGTGGCTGCGCAAATCGCCCGTCAGGCTGCCGATGAGGTTAGCGCAACCACCCCCGATAGACCGCGTTTTGTGGCCGGTGTGTTAGGGCCAACTAACCGTACCTGTTCGATTTCTCCTGATGTTAATAACCCAGAGTTTCGAAATGTCACCTTTGATCAGCTTAAAGAGGCGTATATCGAATCCATTGAAGCGCTAATCGAAGGTGGCGCCGATATTATCATGCTCGAAACCATTTTCGATACCCTCAATGCCAAAGCCGCGGTTTTTGCGGTAGAACATGTGTTTGCCGAGCAGGGCTATCGTTTGCCGTTGATGATTTCTGGTACCATCACCGATGCCTCAGGTCGAACCTTATCCGGCCAAACCACCGAAGCGTTTTATAACTCACTGCGCCATGCCAAGCCAATATCCTTTGGTTTGAACTGTGCTTTGGGCCCGGTGGAGCTGCGTCAGTACGTTGAAGAGTTAAGTAACATTTCCGATTTTGCCGTCTCTGCTCACCCCAATGCCGGTTTGCCAAATGCCTTCGGTGAATATGATTTTACCGTAGAAGATATGAACGAACACATTATCGAATGGGCGCAATCAGGCTTCTTAAACATCGTTGGTGGTTGTTGTGGTACCACACCAGCTCACATCAAAGGCATCGCTGATTCTGTTGCAAACATTTCGCCACGAGTGATAAAGGCGAAAAAAATCGCCTGTCGTTTGTCCGGCTTAGAAGCATTAAACCTGGATGAGAACAGTTTATTTGTCAACGTTGGTGAACGTACCAATGTCACTGGTTCGGCGATTTTTAAACGACTGATCACCGAAGAAAAATTTGACGAAGCCATTGCGGTGGCGTTGCAACAAGTGGAAAACGGCGCGCAAATTATCGATATCAACATGGATGAGGGCATGCTCGATTCCTATGGCGCTATGGTAAAGTTTTTGAACTTAATTGCCGGCGAACCGGATATCGCGAAAGTGCCCATTATGCTCGATTCCTCTAAGTGGGAAATTATGGAGGCCGGCCTTAAATGTATTCAAGGTAAAGGCGTGGTTAACTCCATCAGCCTGAAAGAAGGCGAGGACAAATTCAGAGAACAAGCCGAACTTGTCCGCCGTTATGGCGCGGCCGTGATTATCATGGCGTTTGATGAAGTCGGCCAAGCGGATACTAAAGAGCGAAAAGTCGAAATCTGTACTCGTGCTTATCGTCTTTTGGTCGATGAATTAGGCTTCCCGGCGGAAGATATCATTTTTGATCCAAACATCTTTGCCGTTGCTACTGGCATTGAAGAGCATAATAACTACGCTGTCGATTTTATTGAAGCCACCAAAGTGATAAAGGAAACCTTGCCGCATGCAATGATCTCTGGCGGGGTATCGAATGTATCGTTTTCTTTTCGCGGTAATAACCCGGTTCGAGAGGCGATACATGCCGTATTTTTATACCATGCGATAAAAAATGGCATGGATATGGGCATCGTCAATGCCGGTCAACTTGCCATCTATCAAGACATTCCAAAAGATTTATTAAAAGCAGTAGAAGACGTGGTGCAAAATAGCGATGAAGATGCCACCGAACGCTTATTAGATATCGCCGAACAATACCGCGGCACCGGCGGCAAGCAGGCGAGTAAAGTCGATTTAACCTGGCGCGAGTTACCGGTAAAAGCGCGCTTGCAGCATTCATTGGTAAAAGGCATTAATGAGTTCATTATTGAAGATACCGAACAGGCGCGACTGGAAGCACAAAGACCGTTAGATGTTATCGAAGGGCCATTGATGGATGGCATGAATGTGGTCGGCGACTTATTTGGTGAAGGCCAGATGTTCTTACCGCAAGTGGTAAAATCCGCCCGGGTAATGAAGCAAGCGGTAGCACATTTACAACCTTATATAGAGCTGGAAAAAACCGCAGCAAGCTCTAACGGCAAAGTGCTGTTAGCAACGGTGAAAGGCGATGTGCATGACATCGGCAAAAATATCGTTGGCGTCGTGTTGCAATGTAATAACTATGAAGTGATCGATCTTGGGGTGATGGTACCTTGCGAAAAGTTACTGCAAGTTGCTCGTGATGAAAGCGTCGATATCATCGGTTTGTCAGGCCTTATTACCCCATCTCTGGATGAAATGGTGCATGTGGCGAAAGAAATGCAGCGACAGGATTTTGACTTGCCATTATTAATTGGTGGCGCAACCACATCGAAAGCCCATACCGCGGTGAAGATTGAGCAGAAATATCAGCATCCGGTGGTGTATGTACCCAATGCTTCTCGCTCGGTATCGGTGGTGAATTCACTTTTAAGTGAACATCTTAAAGGCGACTTGGTTGCACGAACTGAAAAAGAATATGAAACCATTCGCGAGCGTTACAGCAAAAAAGGACCAAGATCTGATTTGTCGTCACTAACTTCTGCTCGTGAAAATGCCTTCCCATTAAGTTTTGCTGATTATACGCCGAAAACGCCAAACAAACTTGGGGTGACGGTCCTGGAAAACTTAGACCTAAATGAAGTACGTAACTACATCGACTGGACCCCCTTTTTCCTGACCTGGCAATTATCGGGTAAATACCCGAAAATTTTGCAACATGAATTAATCGGTGAAGAAGCAACGAAGTTGTTCAATGACGCCAATGCCATGCTTGATCACGTCATTAATGATAACTCCTTGCAAGCGAAAGCCGTGTTTGGTTTATTTCCGGCACACAGTATCGGTGATGACATTGAAGTTTATACCGATGAAAGCCGTGAGCAAGTGTTAAATACCTTATGTGGCTTACGCCAACAAACGAAGAAAAAATCGGGTCAATTCAACCGCTGTTTAAGTGATTATGTTGCCGGTAAAGACTCTGCGGTAGATGATTATGTTGGGGCATTTGCGGTATCGGCAGGCTTTGGTGCTGATCAGCTGGTACAGAAATATGATAGTGAACACGATACTTATAATTCAATTTTATTAAAAGCCGTGGCCGATAGATTAGCCGAAGCGTCGGCGGAGTATTTGCATGAGCAAATTCGTAAACATTATTGGGGTTATGCCAGTGATGAAAACTTGGATAATGATGCGTTAATCCGTGAGAGCTATCAAGGTATTCGTCCAGCTCCAGGGTATCCAGCCTGTCCGGAACATACTGAAAAAGCGACACTTTGGCAGTTACTGGATGTCGAAAATAACATTGGCATGGAACTTACTTCGAGTTTTGCGATGTGGCCAGGTGCTGCGGTTAGCGGCTGGTATTTCGCTCACCCTGACAGTAAATATTTTGCCGTGGCAAAAATTGATAAAGAGCAGGTACAAAGTTATGCCGAGCGTAAAGGCATGGCATTGACTGAAGCCGAACGATGGTTATCACCTAACCTGGATTACGACCCTGACCGATAAATAAAAAAAGGACGCTACGCGTCCTTTTCTATTTAATTCAGAGAGAATTAACTTAGAACTACCAAGGATGGTATAAGTTCTGTAAATCATCCATGATTTAATGATTATTCAATCTTTTTTACGTCAGCTGCCGGGCCGGTTTTTGGCATCGGCTTTTTGACAAAGGGGTCAACAGGCTGCTGCTGCAGTTTTTCAATTAGATATTCGATACCCGCCGTCAATTGTGCATCCTCCCCCATATAAGTTGTATACGGAAGATTATCGACTTCAATGTCGGGTGAAACTCCTGTTCCTTCAACCACCCAAGTGCCATCCAGGGCATATTGTGGCAACTCGGCCACCCGTGCCATGCCTTTATCGGTCAAACGGTTACGCCCGGTGAGCCAAACCCCGGCGCCGGTAGTTTGTTTACCAATAAGTGGCGCTAAGCCTAATGATTTAATGCCGGCAGAAAAGGTTTCGCCATCAGAATAGGTAAGTTGGTCGGTTAATACCACTAAATGGCCGTTAAACGTTTGCTGCATATTGCTATACGCGGCGCTATTACCTTCTTGCCAGTACATCCACACTTTACGCAGTAGCTTCTCAATCAGCCAACTGTCGATATTGCCGCCACGGTTGCGGCGCACATCAATAATCAGCGCATCTTTATTCACATTGGCGTAAAATTCTCGCGCAAAACTACTGATATCATTCGCCGTCATCGCGTTCATATGCAGATAGCCAATGTCTTTATTTGCCACCTTAGCAACCTTTTGCTGGTTGCTATGGACCCAGTCAAGATAGCGCAATTTAGCATCCTGACGACTTGTGATCGGTTGTACTATGGTTTTTAGTGTTTGTTTGCCACGTTTTAAGGTGAGTAATACTTGTTTACCCGCCTGGTTACGCAAAGCCTTGTGTACTTCGACAATGCTATTAATCGATTTACTGTTAATGGCAACAATAATATCTCCTGCTTTGGCATTCACCCCGGCTTTTGCTAAGGGAGCCGCGTGACTTGGTAGTTCAGCATCGGCCTGATAAATTTCACTGATTTTGACCGTCGATTTAAGCTGTTGGTATCTGGCGCCTAAAGTACTGGCTTTTGCCGCTTCGTTATCAAGGGGCATATCGCCACCACGCACTTGCGAGTGCAGGGCATTCAACTCGCCCATCATTTGGGAAAAAATATCATTTAATTCGCTGCGCGCAGTCACTCTGTCAACCAGCGGCTGATATTTTGCTTTCGTTGCTGCCCAATCCAGGCCGCGCATGTTTTTGTCGAACAAGAACTCTCGATGCATGAGCCAGGCATCCTGAAACATTTGCTGCCATTCATCCATTGGCGAGAACGCCAATTGCCAATGTTTTGAATTCACTTTTGCTTTGTTCAACTCTTTTGGCGCCGTATCAGCCGCTTTGACGATATAAATGTCGTTGTTGTCTGCCGACTTTTTCACTAGCACCATCTTTTTGCCGTTACTGGCCAGTTGGTAAGCGGAAATGTCAGTGGCAAAATTTGACAGTTTCGGACTGACATTATCAAATTTTAAATGTTTTAAATCCTTGTTAGCGCCATTTTTCTCTAGCAGATATAACCCCGATTTGTTCGCGGATAATGCGCTGTAATTTCCGGCTGGAACGGGCAGTTGAAATAATGTGTTGTTGATTTGTGTCCATAATGGTTTGCCTCTGTCGGCGTCATTTTTTTTTGTCGATTTTTTCTCGCTATCCGTTTCTGCTTTGGTGTGCGTAAGTTGATTCAACTCATTGGGTTGTTCAAAGGCAAATTTGGCTGTTGTCGTTAATGGGTAGGCAAATATTTGTACTCGCTTGTCAAAAGCCGGGCCCATATTTCTATCACCCCAGGGGGATCTCGGATTTGATTTGAAATGGCGTTCAGACAAGAAATACAGCCACTGGCCATCACGAGAAAATGCTGGAGAGTTTGACTCGTATTTATCGCTGGTTAGCTGCAGCTCTTTGTCATTGAGTAGCGAATATAATCGTATATTTGAGCGTTCTTGCTGTTGGTGATAACCGGCGAAGGCGATAAACTTGCTGTCAGCCGACCAGACCACTTGCTTAAATGCCGAAAACCCCGAGCCCATGCTAGCGATTTTTTTGTTGCTGCCTTTGTCTAAATTCAGTAGCCATAAGTTACCTTCACGATCATCATGAGCAATATATTTACCATTGGGTGACAGAGTGATATTCCAGCGAAAGGAATCACCGTTAGTGGTTAACTGTTTGTTATTACCACTGCCATCGGCAGCAAATCGCCAAATTTCATTTTCACCGCTACTGTCATTGATGGCATAAACCCATTTTCCATCATTGGCCAATATGGCACTGCGAGTACGGGATTTGGCAGGCGTGTCTATTTCAACCAGTCGATTTGAGTGTAAACCAGTAACAGCAAGCTTGCCGCGTGCAGTTATCACCACTTTGTCGGTGTTACCGGCAATGCTTGCATCGTTTAAATAATTTAAAGGATCGTTTAACCATTTCTCCTGACGCTGGGGAAAATCTGAAGTAAGGGCAATATCAACAAGTCTGTCTGTGCCATTGGCAATATTGTACTGTTTTATGTCTGCGCCCAGTTGATAAACGATTTTGTCGCCATGAATATCGGCAAGGCGTACTTGCCAGTCATTGTGTTTGGTTAGCTGCTGAATGTCAGTGCCATCTGTCGCCATAGACCACAAATTGTCATTACCGCTGGCATCGGAAATGAAATATAAGCGATTTTCAAATAACATCGGCTCTCTAGTTGAACCTTGATGTTGTTTGGTTAGCAATTGTGCTTCGTGTTTTGAACCTAGCTGATAACGCCATAATTGCCCTTGGGCACCGCCGCGATACACTTTGCTGTTATCGCCGGTTACTTGCAAGCCAAAACGGGTGAAGTAAATGAATTTGCCATCCGTATCAATTGTGCCCTCAATCGCATCCGCTAAAGGGATCGGGGTAACGTGTAAGTTGTTGATATTTACTGTTTTCAAGGTCCAGTAATTGGCCGGGCCAAAGCCTGAGTCGGTGGCATATAAAACCTCGCCATCAGGGCTCCATCCCTGAACCCGTACTCGTGAATTTTCATAAGTTAATCGTTTTGGCACACCGCCAGATATTGGCATCAGGTAGGCTTCAAAATTGCCTTCATAATTGGCAATATAAGCAACATATTTACCGTCGGGGGAAATGCTGGCCATCAGCTCTTCACTGGCGTGTGTGGTTAAACGCTTTGCTGCGCCTGAGTTGATATCACTGTGCCAAAGGTCACCTTCAGCAGTAAATACCACAGAGTTGTGATGTAATGCTGGTGCTCGAAAGTACCCCGGTTTATCTGCAGCATTTGCCGCAACAGCGCTTAACGTGAGTACACTGAACAAAAGAGATCGTTTGAAATTCATTGGCTTGCCTAAACAATATTATTTTTGTGCTAATAGTAATAACAAATAACCAGGCGAAATGTTGGTAAAAGTGTTAATAAGACATATTTTTTCACACTTTAATTGAAGATTGGCATAATGCAGGTAGAATAGCCTGATTGTGAGAAACCGCTGATAGCAAAGCAAGGAGTTAATGTAGGGTGATAAAAAAGGACGTTAAAAAAGCTGTCTACTCTTTATTGGCCAGACGAGAGCATTCTCAGCGAGAATTAAAGCAAAAATTGTTGCTAAGAGAGTTTGCTGAGACCGATATTATGCCGGTATTAGAGGCTTTATCCACACAAGATATTCAGAGCGAGCAACGGTTTGGTGAATCGATGCTTAGGCAGAGAATTAGCAAGGGCTATGGCTGGACTTATATTGCCGCAGAATTAAAGCAAAAAGGCTTAACAAGTGATATCATAGCGGCCGTTTATCAAAGCCAGCAAGTGGACTGGTTTTATCAGGCACAAATGGCCTATGAAAAACGCTTTGCTGATCGAGACATCATCGATCAAAAAGACAAAGCAAAACGAATAAGATTTTTACAATACCGCGGTTTTAGTTTTGAACAGATTTCAGCGGTATTAAACCTGGATTAATGTACTTACTCCAGTGATCAATTTACGCAAGTAAAGTATTTACCTCTGTAAAGTATTTAAGTAACGCAATTTTTTGGATTATGACCATGATTAAATCGAGTGCCGAAATCAGGCAGGCATTTTTAAACTTCTTCAGTGACCAGCAGCATCAAATCGTAGCAAGCAGCTCACTGGTTCCTGGCAACGATGCGACTTTGCTGTTTACCAATGCAGGCATGGTGCCATTTAAAGATGTGTTTTTAGGTGCCGAAAAACGTAGCTATAGCCGCGCCACATCGTCACAACGATGTGTAAGAGCCGGCGGTAAGCATAACGATTTAGAAAATGTAGGTTATACCGCCCGTCATCATACCTTCTTTGAAATGCTGGGTAACTTTAGTTTTGGTGATTATTTTAAGCAAGATGCAATCAAATATGCATGGGCATTTTTAACTGACGTTTTGCAGTTACCAAAAGAAAAACTCTTAGTGACCGTTTATGACAACGATGACGAAGCATTTAATTTTTGGGCCAATGAAATCGGCGTGCCGGTTGAAAAAATCATTCGCATTGGCGATAAATCTGCCGACAAAAAGTTTGAATCTGACAACTTCTGGTCGATGGGCGATACCGGTCCATGTGGCCCATGTTCGGAGATTTTCTACGATCACGGCGAACACATCTGGGGTGGCCCTCCGGGTTCACCTGAAGAAGATGGCGATCGTTTCATCGAAATTTGGAACTTGGTATTCATGCAGTTTAACCGCCAGGCCGATGGTACTATGGAACCACTTCCTAAACCTTCGGTTGATACGGGCATGGGCTTGGAGCGCATTGCCGCGATCATGCAAGATGTGCATTCCAATTACGAAATTGATATCTTTCAAGGCTTAATCAAAGCGGCAGCCAAGTTAGTTGGTTGCACCGATCTTGAACACAAATCTCTACGAGTGATCGCCGACCACATTCGCTCTTGTAGCTTTATGATTGCCGATGGCGTCAACCCTTCCAATGTCGGTCGTGGTTTTGTCTTGCGTCGCATCATTCGTCGTGCCGTTCGTCACGGTCACAAACTGGAAACGAAAACTCATTTCTTCCATCAGCTGGTTTCTGCCTTGGTTGAGCAAATGGGCAGTGCTTATCCTGAGTTGGTAAAACAACAAGCGGTAATTGAAAAAACCTTACGCATCGAAGAAGAGCAATTTGGCCGTACCTTAGATAGAGGGATGGCATTGTTGAGTGATGTGATTGCCAATTTAGATGGTAATGTGATACCGGGTGCCGATGTCTTCAAGCTTTACGATACCTTTGGTTTCCCTGCCGACTTAACCGCGGACATTGCTCGTGAAAAGCAGTTAACCATAGACCAGTCGGGTTTTGACGTTGAAATGCAAGCCCAACGCGAGCGCGCACAAAAAGCCAGTAACTTTGGTACTGATTATAATGAACAGTTAAAGTCTGACAAAGTCACCAATTTTGAAGGCTATGAAAATCACAACTTTAGTGCAACTGTGGTCGAGTTATTCAACAGTGAAGGCTCAGTTGCTACTTTAGCCGATGGTGAAACCGGGGTGATTGTACTCGATAATACTCCTTTTTATGCGGAATCTGGCGGCCAGGTAGGTGACAGCGGTAGCATTACCACAGATTCTGGTGTGTTTATCGTTTCCGATACGGTAAAACTTGGTAACGCCTTTGCTCATCATGGTGTTGCTCAGGGCGACATTCAACTAAATACCCGCGCCAACGCCGAAATTGATAGTGAACGTCGTGCTGCTATCATTAAAAACCATTCAGCCACGCATTTATTACACGCCGCTTTACGTGAAGTGTTAGGTGAGCATGTTATTCAAAAAGGTTCTTTGTGTGATCAAGATAAATTGCGTTTTGATTTCTCGCACTTTGAAGGGGTTACCGGCAAAGAGTTACGTACGGTGGAAAGTTTAGTCAACGATAGAATTCGTGCTAACGGCGCTCGTGAAACGGCATTGATGAACATTGAACAGGCAAAAGCGAAAGGTGCGATGGCACTGTTTGGTGAAAAATACGATGACGAAGTGCGAGTGGTGACCTTAGGTGATCACTCTACCGAGTTATGTGGTGGTGTACATGTGGACCGTACCGGTGACATCGGCGTACTTAAAATTACCTCTGAAGCAGGTATTGCTGCGGGAACTCGTCGTATTGAAGCGGTAACCGGTAGTGCGGCTATGGCGTTTATTGATCAACAAGCAGATAAATTACAAACCATAGCAACTATGGTTAAATCGGACCCTGCCAATACCTTGAGTAAAGTTGAACAATTGATTAAGAACTCAAAACAACTGGAAAAAGAGATCGCTCAGTTAAAGCAAAAACTGGCATCACAAGCGGGTTCCGACTTAATAAGTCAGGCTATTGCCATTAATGGCGTAAACACCCTTATCGCCGATGTTGCAGGATCAGATCCGAAAGCATTACGTGAAATGGTTGATGATCTTAAAAACAAGCTGGGCACTGGCATTGTGATGTTAGGTTTGGCTAACGGTGAAAAAGTCAGTCTTATCGCCGGGGTAACCAAAGATCTTGTTGGCAAAGTTAAGGCCGGTGATTTAGTGAAAATGGTTGCTGAGCAAGTTGGTGGTAAAGGTGGCGGCCGTCCTGATATGGCGCAAGCTGGTGGCACCCAGCCGGAAAACCTTACTGCGGCATTAGCGAGCGTTGAATCCTGGTTAACCGATAAACTGGCCTAGTGACGACTTTAATCTTGAGTGACAGCCGTTAATGGCCGTTATCGTACAAAAGTTTGGGGGAACCTCGGTAGGTTCCCTCGAACGTATTGAAGCCGTTGCTGAGCAAATTGTTAAAACCAAGCGCCAGGGCCATCAAGTTGTTGCTGTGTTGTCGGCGATGTCAGGCGAGACCAACCGCTTAACCAAACTGGCCAAATCTATAGACGGCAACCCATCGCCGCGCGAGCTTGATATGTTACTGGCCAGCGGTGAACAAGTATCTATCGCTTTACTTTCCATCGCGTTAATTAAGCGCGGCTTTTCCGCGGTATCCTTACTCGCCCATCAAATTGGCCTAACGACAAATAATCGCTTTAATAAAGCGCGAATTTTAAATGTTGATAATACCCGAATGTTACAAGAGTTACAGCAGGGCCATATTGTTGTTGTTGCTGGATTTCAGGGGGTTGACGATGAAGGCAACGTTACCACGCTAGGAAGGGGAGGTTCAGATACTTCCGCGGTAGCAATTGCCACGGCGTTGCAGGCGAAAGAGTGTCAAATCTTCACCGATGTTGATGGGGTTTATACCACAGACCCTCGAATTGATGACAATGCCAAAAAATTGAGTCATATCAGCTTTGATGAAATGCTGGAGATGGCAAGTTCGGGCGCAAAGGTGTTGCAAACCAGATCAGTGGAGTTTGCCGGTAAGCATAAAATGCCTTTAAGAGTATTATCAAGTTTTGCTGCGGGTGAAGGTACGAGCATCACTTTCGAGAAGGAAATCGACAAAGCTCATCCAGTATCTGCGATTGCCAGCCATAAAGATGAGGCGATGATCCGGTTAGTTGGGGTGCAACACGGGGCAACATTTCGGGATGAGTTATTTAGTGCTCTAGCCGATGCCGATATTGAAATTGATATGGTGGTACAAACATCGAGTTCAGCCGATGTTAATGCCAAATTGAATATTAATTTTACTGTGCATCGCTATGATTACTCCGTAGCGTTGCAACTGGTCCAGACGTTAGCAACTAGATTTCACATTGATGATGTCAGTGGCGATAAACAGCTGGTGAAAGTTTCTGCCATCGGTAATGGTATGCGTTCTCACACAGGTGTGGCAGCGAGTATATTCTCCAGTTTGCACCACAAAAATATAGATATATATTTGATCTCTACCGCTGAAATTAAAATTTCAGTGTTAGTGAAAGAGCAAGATTTGCACCTTGCCGTAAGAACATTACATAAAAAGTTTCAATTAAATACAATTATTTAGTCACTTTTGCTGAAATATTTGCTAAATTTCTACTATGTTGACGAATATTTTAAATTTACTGTTTATTTAATGGCCTTAGATTTGTTAACATGAATTTGATTTCTAATTATAATATGGGAGCATTAGGATGCTTATTTTAACAAGAAGAGTTGGTGAAACTCTAATGGTAGGTGACGATGTCACTGTTACTGTACTGGGGGTAAAAGGGAACCAGGTTCGCATTGGTGTAAACGCACCGAAAGAAGTTTCTGTTCATCGTGAAGAAATTTATATGCGAATTCAGGCCGAAAAAGGCGATTCTGACAATGCCGGTAACGCATAACTAGAAACGACCCCCTGAAAGTAATTTTTAAACTATTCCATTTAAAAGTTACTTTTATTCAATTAGCCAGCAATCGAACGTTTGGCTCAATTGAAAAATGATAACTTCAGCGTCACTTAATATACTAATCGGTTTGAAAAATACCCATCTTGTTTGAAAATCCAGCAAACAGGAAAAAAGACGAAAAAATCCGTTGACTTATTTTTCGAATCCATTAATATGCACGCCATTGGTGAGGTGGCCGAGAGGCTGAAGGCGCTCCCCTGCTAAGGGAGTATAGGCTTTAAACCCTATCGAGGGTTCGAATCCCTCCCTCACCGCCATTCTTTTGGCTAAGAATGAAAAAACGATTGCGGACGCGTAGCTCAGCTGGATAGAGTACCTGGCTACGAACCAGGCGGTCGCAGGTTCGACTCCTGCCGCGTCCGCCACTTTTCTTAAAGTGGCTCGTCAATCAAGTGTGAAAGTGAGGTTATCACTATAATCATAACGACCCTGATTTGGTATAAGCCGCTCAGCGTCCTTCTACCACCTTCCTCAAAGTGGTTAAATAATAGAGGGGTGAGGTTATCACTTTAATCATAACGACCCTGATTTGGTATAAGCCGCTCAGCGTCCTTCTACTACTTCCCTCAAAGTGGTTAAATAATAGAGGGTGAGGTTATCACTTTAATCATAACGACCGCGGACGCGTAGCTCAGCTGGATAGAGTACCTGGCTACGAACCAGGCGGTCGCAGGTTCGACTCCTGCCGCGTCCGCCACATTTGAAGACCCTGTTTTATCGAAAGGTAAAGCAGGGTTTTTACTTTTTGGAAAGACCCTGTTGGCGGGGTTTTAACCTCGCGCAATGCCGTAGGCAGTTAACGTGGCTTTTCCAAAGTGCGAGACTAAAGTCCCGCCAACTACGACCCTGATTTGGTATAAGCCGCTCAGCGTCCTTCTACCACCTTCCTCAAAGTGGTTAAATAATTGAGCAGTGAGGTTATCACTTTAATCATAACGACCCTGATTTGGTATAAGCCGCTCAGCGTCCTTCTACCACCTTCCTCAAAGTGGTTAAATAATAGAGGGGTGAGGTTATCACTTTAATCATAACGACCGCGGACGCGTAGCTCAGCTGGATAGAGTACCTGGCTACGAACCAGGCGGTCGCAGGTTCGACTCCTGCCGCGTCCGCCACATTTGAAGACCCTGTTTTATCGAAAGATAAAGCAGGGTTTTTACTTTTTGGAAAGACCCTGTTGGCGGGGTTTTAACCTCGCTGGTTGGCGGGGTTTTAACCTCGCGCAATGCCGCAGGCAGTTAACGTGGCTTTTCCAAAGTGCGAGAATGAATTTCCGCCAAAGTGCGAGACTAAAGCCCCGCCAACCAATGTTTTCAAAGCTCGATACGCGTTAGGAGGTCCCACACCTCGCTAATGCTCGTGATGGGATGACGTTTAACTGTACCCAGAAAATTTATGCCGTCATCCCCGAGGAGCACTAGCGACATCAGGGACCCCATTCGGGTGCAGCGTGCCTGAGTTAGGTACGCGGTTGGCGGGACTTCAATCTCGCGGTATGGCGATAGCCACTTCTTCTTACCTGCGCAATAACGCGAGGTTAAAACCTGAAGGATCCCCACAAGTTTAATCTCACGTTTCATTAACTAATTCAGTTAGAGCGAGCCTAAGTTCGCTCTTCGTTAGTCGATATTGCCTTCCTTGGTGCTGCAATAATCTCAATGCTAAATA